>JAEZXR010000078.1 GCA_023419605.1 Bacillota bacterium
AATAAAGAGTATTGAAAAAGATGACGCACTATCATAAAATCAATTTACACGACAAGGTGTCCGGATGCTTCCGGTTTACTGTCCGGATAAATCCGGAATCGCCGTCCGGATACGCCGGAATATGCACTTCATATTGCGGATAAGCATTTTAACATAATTCATGAGCACCTACCAATAGGATATGGTGAAATAAATTTTAAATACATATTCGATAAAGTGCTGTGTAATTATGATGGAAAAATTATTTTAGAAATAGTAAAAGAAAATTCTGATATAATAAAATCTAAGGACATAATTGTGTCTTTGCTGAAATAATTGATGTGTTAATAAAAAAAGGCTTGTTTCACAATCTTTATATATTATTCTTTAATTGGTTTATCATACAGCGTTATGTAATAGAACTTCAAAATCGGTAGCGCCTATGATGGTTATTAATTAAGATGTAGTACAAGCAGATTTTATGGGGTTGAATTTAGTTATGCACCTAGGCAAGTGGAATTTAGTCTCGCACACTAATTTCAGTTGCCCGTTTGTCGTGCAGAAAATTCATGATAGCTGCGCTAGTAAGGCAATTATATACGATAAAAATTGATTTGTTAAGAAGAAAAGTAGACGTTAGTCCTGCAAAATATAGGAACTCTCGGCTACTGGAATTTAGTTTTTCATTCAACGCCTTTTTACAAGTGAATTTTTGCTATTTCCCAAGTTTCTTTAGTGTATATTAGGGATTCTATTGTGTAAATTACTATACAAAGGCAATGAACAAGAATGAAAACGGGTATTCTCCAACAATTCGAGAGATATGCAAGCATACAGGGTTGAAGTTAGGGGAAAAAGCAAAGAAATAGCAGGCCTCCAATTTTCCTGGAACCTGCTATTTCTCTCTGGTCGGAGTGACAGGACTTGAACCTGCGGCTTCTTGGTCCCGAACCAAGCGCGCTACCAGCTGCGCTACACCCCGGTGTCAAACCAGCAAATATATTATAATGCATTCCAAATAAAACTACAAGTATTTTTCATAAATAAATTTATGATTTGAAAAGTTCTTGAAATTTTACAGTGCCATGACGAATTGTGGAAACATAAGACAGGTTCAGTATTGAATAATATCGTTGTAGGATGTTTTTCAGCTCAATAGTAATAAAAATAAATATAATTTACAACTTGGATACAATTGATACATGCTTTGAAACAATTGTATTTTATAATAGAAATATGACATATAGTAGAATAAAAATGTCATTGAAAAAGAAGAGAAAAAGATGAAAAATAAAAAACAGTATAAAATGGGGGAAATTGAATGCGGGCTAAAATAACTTTGCCATTAATTTTATTTTTTATAGGAATACTTTTATTTATATTTTCCGGCAAATTTATAATAGAAAAGACCACTGCCGCTTATACATCGCAGCAGCAGTCGAGCACTAATCCGGCACCGGGCAAAGACGATAAACTCACTGTTTGCCTTGACCCAGGCCATGGAGGATATGACGTGGGCACTAAAAGCTTATCCGGGATTTATGAAAAAAATGTAACGCTTGAGATCGCTCTTAAGGTAGGTAAGATATTGGAGAAAAATAACATTAAAGTAATCTATACAAGAAACAGTGATAAAGTACCCTGGCCTTCGAATGAAAAGGAAGATTTGAGGACCAGGGCTAAAATATCAAATGATGCTAAAGCAGACCTGTTTGTGTCTATACATTGTAATGGAAACACGAATTCTTCCTATAAGGGTATAGAAACCTGGTGCAGGTTTCCCAATACGGAGGGGGAGGAGTTTGCCAAAACCATACAAAAGGAGCTTTCAAGTTATAATTATACCTCAGATAGAGGAATAAAATATGAATCTGAGAAATCATTGGCTGTATTAAAGTTTACTGATTCCGTATCCGCATTAGTAGAACTGGGCTTTTTAACCAATTCTTCCGATGAGAAATTCATTACATCGGAAAGTGGGCAGGGAAAATGTGCGGAAGCTGTAGCTAAGGCGATTCTAAGCTACGGTGCATCTTACAAAAACTAATATAACAACAAGGAATAATTACTTTGAATAAATCAAGTACCTGATAAGTGGACTTATCAGGTACTTAATTTACTTTACCCAAGTATCATTAGTAAATGGCGCCATAGTGGTTGACGTCGAGTTTTACCTCCGAGGAGATAGTGATATCTCGATAGGTTTCCTTCCAATTCCGGGCTTTCCAAAGATAGCTATATCTTGACCGGATGACCTCACCGATACCCAATGGGTCACTTCCTACCGACTGTGCATATTTCAAAATATCATCACATTCCTTTTGAAGGGTCAGTTGTACTACATTTTCGAAATGTTGCTCTATATCCTTCTCGTTCAACTTGGAATTGAATTTGAATTCACTTACATCGGCCTGTAAATCCATTTTTATTTTAACCACAGGGATATCATTTTTAAAGGAAACATCTATTTTACGCGTTTTCAAGTTGAGTGTAAGAGCCGCCCCACCCTTTGGTGATTCTAATACACCGGGTAAACTCATGGAATCATTTGCATACTCCCACCTTTTTACGGAGTCCATCATGGCGAGGAGAAGACTGGTTTGTCGTATATCTAGTTTGCCTACCATTTGATCTTCTGAAAACAGCGCGGAACCGCATACTTCGATCTCCTGGTCGGTCAGGCGCAGGCGCGCAGTTACAGGGTCGATGCCTGTGGCAGAATAGTCAATATCAAACCGGAAGATTCTTGTCTCAGGTGCATAGGCATTTTTGTACGCATTTGTCAGAAGTTGATTGATATAAAAAGCCGGACGGGGCTTCTCCTTAAAACCATGGGCAGCTTTTAGCATGGAGGAAGGGCTCCCCTCCACTACAGCCACATGCGCCAAAAGAGGGTTTTCCGTGCTTCTTTGAAATACTTCCAAATACTCATGAACACCTTCTGCGGCCAGTTCCTCTGAGAAAAGAACCTGCTGGGTTTTCCCGCCTTCCGATAATTTTCCGGAGGCTAACCGTGTACCCTGTCTTCCCTTCCGAAGCAAATTGGTTGTAGTTTGGTAGACCTCGGACTCGCTTTTCCCTGGAGTCGTTGCAACAGGAAGAGTGACCGTATATAAGATATTACCTTCTCCATCTCTTTCCAGTCCTACCTGCAGAATAAACCCGATCTGCTCATATATTTTTAGATCCCAACACCCGGTAAGAGTACCTGTAAGAATTACAATTATTATTATAACGTAGAGCATCCTTTTCACTGTTTTACAACTCCTTTTTTAAGAATAAATGAAAGAAGAAGACAAATAATCAGAAAAATGATAACACCAATACCCAAATAGCCTGTAATGTTTAAGTATGTAAGCAACCCATTGTTATCTTTAGGTATTCTGCTTAGTAAAGCCACTGCAATGACATAAGAAGCGAGGAGCTTTTTACTTTTGGCAAAATGTAATACCTGGCAAATACTGTGATAACCCGAAAAAAGAAACATTCGCATGGAACTGCCCGCTGCCATAAACCAAATGACAGCAAAATAAAGGTCCACTCTTTCCAATACAGGAGCATTGATTGTTCCGGCTAGAGTAAAAACAGGAAGCAATAGATTTTTAAGAAGGTTTTCTCCGAACAAGCTTGTTGTGAACAGCACAATCACGAAGAAAAACAGACTGCTCATGGTGTTAGCAAGAAAACAGAACTTCATTACTTTATCCTTATCCGAAACGTGAGGATAAAAGATCGTGACCAGCTCCAACCCGAGGAAGGCAAAGAAGGCGGAGAGACTTCCTTGTAAAATAGGGAGTATGCCCGATTCGCCAATAGGTAAAAGGAAGGAGAAGTGCAAGTTTTTGCGGGTTGCTAAAAGAAAAAGGACTGTTAATGCTGAAGTGACGTAAGTATTACTGTTAATTCTGCTCAAGGAGATTAATCCGTAACGGACTACATAGGTGGAGGGCAGGAGTATGAAGAATGTAATAACCAGAGGAGGCGTATTCGGCAGAACCGTAACCCGAACAAAATTGACGAAAAGGCGTAATGTCATTGAAGCAGTTATAATCAGATATAAGATGATGGCTATATTAAGTACCGTTCCCAAAAACTTACCATAGAGTAAATGCGTAATTTCATAGATGGATTTGTTTTTATACCTTTGCAGCAATTTCAGGATCAAAAATAGACTGAGGCTTGCAAATACACTTCCGACCAACATGCAAATCCATCCGTCATGTCCTGCTTTTTGAGCAATGAGTGACGGCAGCATGACAATTCCAATGCCAACCTGTGCAGAAAGGAGTAACGTCATTAATTGGGTAGAGGTTATATTGACGATCTTATCCATTGTCCCTTTCCCCTCTCTTTTTTTTCAAAGGTTTGGCTATATCCGGCCTTTTTTTGTGGAAAGGAAGAGGAAACCGCAAAAAGGTATCCTTCAAATCGCGAGGCTTTAAGGGGGAAAGCGGCTGAAAATACGGTTGACCCAATGACTCCAGCGTCATTAAGTGGGCAAGAGTCAGAGACACGCAAACAGCAATACCAATCATACCAAAAACAGACGCAGAAATCATGAATGCGAACCGCAGCAACCGTATAGCTAAGGACATGTCATAGGAGGGAATTACATAGGTGGCAACTGCAGTTGAAGCAACAATAACAATCAACAGGTTGCTGACCACTCCTGCACCTACCGCAGCTTCTCCGATGATAAGGCCTGCTACAACACTAATCGCAGTACCGATATATGTAGGCAGTCTAACGGCTGCTTCACGAACCATTTCCACCGTAAGCTCTAAAATAAGTACTTCCAAAATAGGAGGAAAGGGGACCCTTGATCTTGATTCTGCCAGAGGGATCAACATGTTCAAGGGAACTGCATAATAATGGAAGGAAGTTACAGCTATATAAAGTGCAGGGAGGATCAACGCAGTAAAGAGGGAGGCAACCCGAAGTAAACGTAAAAAGGAACCGTGCAGCCAATTGGCGCTAAAATCGTCCAGGGCTTGAAAAAATGAAAAGAAAGTGACGGGGACTATAAGTGCCACGGGTGTTCCGTCCAATATAACAGCCATCCTTCCCTCTAACAATCCGGCAACTACTTTATCCGGCCTCTCGGTAGCTTGATACTGCGGAAAAATAGAGTTCGGAAAGTCAGTGATAGACTGTTCAATATACCCTACTGCGGTAGCACCATCCAATTGAATCGATTGTATTTTTTTATAAAGAGTATTCACAAGAACCGGATTGGCTATCCCCTGAATATAGGCAATAACCACAGGCTGGCGTGTAACGGTTCCAACCTCCAACATTTTAAACTTAAGATTGCTATTCTTTATCTTTCGCCGTAAAATGGAAATGTTTGTGGGCAATGATTCAACGAACCCTTCGTGGGGGCCCCTTACATTTTTTTCGACGATAGGTTCCTCAATGCTTCGTTCCGCGAACTGGGTTAATTTGCAGCCTATGGCATAGTAAAGTCCATCACAGACAAACACAGAGAAACCGGACTCTATTTGCCGGATCATCCGATTACTATCATTAATAATGAAAATTTCAGTGCCAATCTGACTTTTGACATAGACTTCATTCAGCAAATCTTCATAGTCCAATGCCAGCAGAGGAGTAATAAAATCTCTTTGAACCAGATCCTTATCTGCCAGACTCTCTATATAAATAAAATACGCCTCCCGGCCATCACTACTATATACCTGCTTTTTTATCAGATCCGGACAATCGGTAAATTTATTGTTAACTATTTTCATTATTTCGCTAATGGAACTAAATTGTGATTGATTCTGTGGCAAAGTAAAACACCTCTTCCAAAAATTATTTGCATTCTGCATAATTTATATACCGCAACGTGCGAGATTAATATAACTTTGTGTTGCTAAAAATTCATCCATTGGGTATTATATGTAATGTACGATTCAGACAAAAATTGGAGGATACAATGTTTTTTAACAGAATAAATGATGAGATTCTCGGAAGCGTTGAAAAACCCTCGAGATATACAGGACGTGAATGGAATAGCGTTCAAAAGGACCCAGAGAAGGTAGATATCCGGTTTGCCTTTTGTTTTCCGGATACCTACGAGATCGGAATGTCCCACCTGGGGATGAAGATTCTCTACCATATGCTCAATGACAGGGAAGATACTTACTGCGAGCGGGTTTTTGCTCCCTGGACCGACATGGAGGCAAAAATGAGGGAGCATGGCATTCCTCTTTTTGGCCTGGAGTCACAAGATCCCGTCACGGGTTTCGATTTTATCGGATTTACGCTGCAGTATGAAATGAGTTATACCAATATTATCAATATGCTGGACCTCGGCAGAATACCTCTCCTCAGCAGCCAGAGGACAAAGGCGCATCCCTTTGTATGTGCAGGAGGGCCTTGTGCGTATAATCCGGAGCCTCTAGCGGATGTTGTTGACTTTTTCATGATGGGGGAAGGAGAGGAAATTCTCAATGAGGTTATGGATGTTTACGCAGCATGGAAGCGTGAAGATTCATCCAGAGAGGACTTTCTTAATAGAATAGTAAAGATCGAGGGGATTTATGTACCTCAGTTTTACCAGGTGGATTATAACGCCGACGGAACTATAGCTGCGGTGACTCCCAAAGAAAAAGGCTACCCGGCAAAGATCAAGAAAAGAATCATCAAGAATCTGGATGAAACCTACTTCCCGGAAAAGATCATCGTTCCTTTTACAGGAATTGTCCATGACAGAATCATGCTGGAGCTTTTTCGGGGATGTACCCGGGGATGTCGCTTTTGCCAGGCGGGGTTTATCTACCGGCCTGTTAGGGAAAGAACACCGGAGAAGCTTATATCACTGGCGCAAAAGCTGCAGGAAAGTACCGGCTATGAGGAAATGTCTCTGGCATCCCTCAGTACCAGTGACTACACCCGTTTCAGGGAACTGACGGAAGGACTTATGGAGGAAACGGAGAAAAAGAAGGTGAATCTTTCACTGCCTTCCTTGCGAATCGATTCCTTCTCACTAGAATTGATGGAGAAGGCCCAAAAGGTTAGAAAAAGTGGATTGACCTTTGCACCTGAGGCAGGCACACAAAGACTTCGGGATGTAATCAACAAAGGAGTCAGGGAAGAAGATCTGGTGAATTCCACAACACTGGCCTTCCATGGCGGGTGGAATGGCGTCAAATTATACTTTATGCTGGGACTGCCTACCGAGACCTTTGAGGATATTGAAGGGATTGCAGATCTGGGAAGCAAGGTTGTGGATATTTATATGAAGGTACCTAAGGAGAAGAGGGGAAAGGGATTGAATATTACCATCAGCACAGCATCCTTTGTACCGAAGGCCTTTACTCCATTCCAGTGGGAGCCTCAGGACACCATGGAGGTTTTGCGTGAAAAACAGAGATTCCTCAAAAGTAAAATAAAGAGCAAATTTATAACCTATAACTGGCATGAACCGGAGCTGAGCTTCCTGGAAGCCGTATTTGCAAGGGGAGACCGACGGGTTTGTGCAGTTTTGATTAAGGCCTGGGAAAAAGGCTGTAAATTCGACAGTTGGGGAGAACATTTCAAATACGACACCTGGATGGAAGCTTTTAGGGAATGCGGGGTGGATCCGGCATTCTATGCCAACAGGAGAAGAGCCTATGATGAAGTATTGCCTTGGGATCATATCGATGTAGGGGTGTCCAAAAAGTTCTTCATAAAGGAAAGCGAAAAAGCACTAGAGGGAGAGTTGACGGAAAACTGTCGTGCCAACTGTTCAGGCTGTGGAGCAACGGTCTTCGAAGGAGGGATTTGTATTGAGTAGCATACGAGCAAGATTTATCCGGGGTGAGGAAGTAAAATACATATCCCATCTGGATTTAATGAAAGTATTCGAAAGGTCCTTGCGGCGTGCCAATGTACCCATCGCTTACTCCCAGGGATTTAATCCCCATCCGCAGATGGTATTCGGCCTGCCGCTGTCCGTAGGAGTAACCAGCGAGGCAGAGTATGCGGACTTTGACCTGGCAGTAGACATGACGCCGGAGCTGTTTATGGAAATGCTGAACGGGAGCCTTCCCTCCGGATTGCGAGTGACTGGGGCGGAGTACCTGAACACTCGTTCCAATATCATGAAGGAAATTTCAGCAGCGGCCTATGATGTTTTAGTTTCACTTCCTGGGGAAGAGGGAATAAATTGTATTAGTGAGAAATTGCGGGAACTGTTGAACCAGACAGAGATCAGTGTTATGAAAGAAGGAAAAAAAGGGGCCCGTCCTATCGATATCAAGCCCATGATATACGCTGTGGAGATAAAAAATTTATTTACGAATGAATCAGAGCGGGTAGATACTGGCAATACTTCTATTATGCCCGAGAGGTCAGGCGTGTGGGTAAAGGAGTATGCAGACGCCATTAGGGAAAAAAGTATACCAGGGCTCAGTTATAAGGCTGAGAGCCTCTGTTCCGTTTCTATGCTGCTCAGTGCCGGCAGTGCGGCAAATTTGAAGCCGGAACTGGTATTAAAGGCTTTGAACGAAAAGTATGTACTTGATTTGAAAGCAGTTAAAATTCACAGGATTGGGCTGTATGTGAATAAGGGGGGAAGAGTACTCGACCCGCTTGATACAATAGCACTGTCCTAGCTAGAGGTGGTGTTGAATGGTTAATGAAATTATCGTAGATGTTGGCACGGAAGAGACGAGAGTTGCTTTGCTGGAAGATAAGGAACTGGTTGAAATATACATTGAAAGGACCCATCATGAAAGATTGGTCGGAAACATTTATAGAGGAAAAGTAAGCAGTGTATTGCCTGGAATGCAGGCCGCCTTTATTGATATCGGGCATGAGAAAAACGCCTTTTTATATGTGGGCGATGCGATTCCTCAAAAGGAGTTTTCAGAGGAGGGTGATGATCTATACCAGGATTTCAGGGGATATAATATTGACGAGATTTTACGGCCGGGGCAGGAGATTACCGTACAGGTTATAAAAGAGCCCATCGGTACGAAAGGGCCCAGGGTAACCACCCATATTACTCTTCCCGGGAAGCATATGGTTTTACTTCCAAACGCTGATTATATCGGTGTTTCCAGGAGGATAGAGAACGATGGGGAAAGAAATAAATTAAAGAAATTAGCGGAGAAGATAAAACCCAAGGGAATGGGGCTGATTGTCAGAACCGCGGCATCGGAAGGAAAAAGTGCCGAAGACTTTGAAAATGATATCAGCTTTCTCGTAAAGCTATGGGATAAAATTAAGCAAAAGGAACGCAGCGGGGCGGTTCCACGGTGTATCCACAAGGATGAAAATTTGATTTACAGGGCCGTAAGGGACCTGTTCACATGGGAAATTGATAAGTTTATTATCAATGACAGACCGCAGTACAATCGGGTATTGGAGTTTGTTGAAATGATTTCACCGGCGCTGAAGCTAAAAGTGGAGTATTTCAGCAAAAATTACGATATATTTGAGTATTACCAGATTGAGACCAAAATTGCCCGGGCACTGTCCAGAAAGGTATGGCTCAAATGCGGAGGATACCTGATTATTGACAAAACCGAGGCCTTGACCGTCATTGATGTAAATACAGGAAAATATGTAGGTGGGCATAATCTGGAGGAAACGGTGCTGAAGACCAATATGGACGCAGCAAGGGAAATCGCAAAACAGCTGCGCCTGCGGGATATCGGAGGGATCATCCTCATTGACTTCATCGACATGCATGAACACGAGCACAAGCAATTGGTGATGGATACGCTGAAACAAGCGTTAAAGAAGGATCGAACCAAAACCATCGTGCTGGGGATGACAGGATTAGGCTTGATTGAAATGACAAGAAAAAAGGTCAGACAGGAACTGGATTCTGTCGTTCATATTGATTGCCCCTACTGCCACGGTTCAGGGAAGATACTTTCTCCTGAATCCATTGCGAGGAATGTTGAAAAGGAAATCCACAAATATTTCAACGAAACCATTGCAACAGCCATTGAAGTGGAGGTGCACCCTTCTGTAGCCCAGGTTTTGAAGGGTGATGATGGAGAGAATCTCTCACGACTCGAAAATGCCTATAATAAAAAAATATGCATACGGGCTTCTAATAATGTAAGACATGAGGAAATGAAAATTAAAGAGGTTGACATCAACAACCTCGTGTGTTAAAATGATTCGGTAGCCGCACGGGCAAAGGCCAACAGCCTAATGGAGAATTGAGAATGGAAAATGGAGAATTTATTTTAAGCAATTCTATTCAACTTTCTTCAATGGACATTAAATGCGCATGCGATAGAAATTTGAATATTGATGGGAAGATTCATTTTCCATTTTCAATTCTCAATTTTCCATTGCGTATGGCGCTGCCTTCACCGGCGAGACTGGATTGAGGAGGTGCTTTGGATGTACGCAGTAATTGAAACTGGCGGAAAGCAGTATAAAGTTCAGGAAGGCGAGGTTGTTTTCATAGAAAAACTCGCTGCTGAAGAAGGTGCTGTTGTTAATTTCGACAAGGTTCTTGTTGTATCAAAGGAAGGTGCAGTTAACTTCGGTGCTCCTGTAGTAGCAGGCGCAACAGTAAGTGCAAAGGTTCTTGGACATGGCAAGGATAAGAAGATCATTGTTTTCAAGTACAAACCTAAAAAGGGTTATAGAAAGAAGCAGGGTCACAGACAGCCATATACAAAAGTG
Source organism: Bacillota bacterium (assembly GCA_023419605.1). Lineage (GTDB taxonomy): Bacteria > Bacillota > Clostridia > Acetivibrionales > JAEZXR01 > JAEZXR01. Next base: position 10,621 of record JAEZXR010000078.1, read on the forward strand.
CAGATCGAAAAGATCAATGCATAAGTAAAGTATAGGCGGCAGGTAGGGCGTAAGGCCATACTTGAATAGAAAAGGGATTTGCTATGATTAAAGTGCACATAGTAAGAGATAAGGAAGGCTTTATCTGGGAGTTTACCGTTGAGGGACACGCAGGTGCGGCTCGAACGGGAAGGGATATCGTGTGTGCAGCTGTTTCGGCAATTGCTTATACGGGACTTGGAGCACTCCAGGAGCTTGCAGGAATTGAAAACTATGTTGAACGGGATGGTTACATAAAGTGCAATATTCCATCAGACATAGCGCAGGAAAAAAAGCCGATGGTTAGGATTATTCTTGATACTATGGCAATTGGACTTAAGCAGATAAGGTATACTCCTTCATATAAGCGGTATATTTCGATTTTGGATGAGGAGGTGTGATCGAATGATTAAGGTGAATCTACAGCTGTTTGCCCACAAAAAAGGGGTAGGTAGCACAAGGAACGGCCGTGACAGTGAGTCCAAAAGATTGGGTGTTAAAAGAGCTGACGGGCAGTTCGTATTAGCCGGAAATATCCTCGTAAGGCAAAGAGGAACAAAGATATATCCCGGTGAAAACGTAGGGATCGGTAGTGACGACACACTTTTTGCCCTGGCTGACGGAAAAGTTAAATTCGGAAGATTAGGTAGGGACAAAAAGAAGGTTGACATTATCCCTGTAGTAAATGCATAAGTAACAAATAATAATCCCGGCTTTATGCCGGGATTTATTTTTATACATAAGGCGCCGTAAAATAATTAGCAGGTCTTTTTTGCGGGCTTGTCATTCCATGAAGGGTGTAGCAAAATTATAGACCCGATTATTATTTTACAAGTCCTAGGGGAATAATAGTAGTTACTAAAGTAACTAAAGCAAGGAGTAAAATTATGTTCATAGATAATGCGAGAATATTTGTGAAGGCTGGAAACGGCGGAAACGGAAGCGTTTCATTCCATAGGGAAAAGTATGTTGCTGCCGGAGGCCCCGATGGTGGTGATGGTGGCAGAGGTGGAAGTGTTGTTTTTACAGCTACCGACGATATTCGAACTCTCGCTGATTTTCGGTATAAAAGAAAGTATGCTGCTGATAATGGGCAGGATGGCGGAGCTGCGAAATGTACCGGACGCAGTGCGGAAGATCTTGTTGTCAAGGTGCCCGTGGGAACCATGATAAAGGATGAAGAATCCGGAAGGATTCTGGCAGACTTGTCAAAGGCAGGACAGAGTGCTGTCGTTGTCAAAGGTGGAAAGGGGGGGGCTGGAAACCAGCATTTTGCCACTTCTACCCGGCAGGTTCCTAATTTTGCAAAGGCAGGCGATCCGGGAGAAGAGCGGTGGGTTCTGCTGGAGTTAAAGCTGTTGGCAGATGTGGGACTCATCGGGTTTCCCAATGTAGGCAAGTCCACCATATTGTCCATGGTTACGGCTGCAAGGCCTAAAATTGCCAACTATCACTTTACTACCATTGACCCTAACCTGGGTGTGGTAAGTCTGAGTGAGGATGTAAGCTTTGTAATTGCCGACATACCCGGACTTATTGAGGGTGCCCATGAAGGCATCGGATTAGGACATGAGTTCTTAAAGCATATAGAAAGGACAAAGCTTCTGGTCCACGTCATTGATATGGCTGCCACCGAGGGAAGAGATCCTGTAGAGGATTTTAAGGTGATCAATGAGGAATTGAAGAAATACAATCCGGTGTTGGCGGAAAGGCCGCAGATCATTGCTGCCAACAAGATGGAAGTTACAGGGGCGGAGGAAAACCTGGAACGCTTCAGGGAGGCCATTGAACCAAAGGGGTATCGGATATTTTCCGTATCAGCGGCAACCAACAGCGGGTTGAAGGAATTGATGTATCACGTGCATGAGGTATTGAAGGAGCTTCCGGAAACTATTCTGACCCAGGAAGAGGAAGAAGAGGTTGTTTATACGGCTGAAGAAGAGAAGCCTTTTGAAATCCATAGGAAAGATGGGGCTTATGTGGTAGAAGGAAACTGGGCAAGGAAGCTGGTGGGCTCCACAAACTTTACCGATTATGAATCCCTTCAATATTTCCAGAGAGCCCTTAAAAAGAAAGGCGTTATAGATGCCCTTGAGGAAATGGGGATTAATGAAGGTGAGACTGTTAAAATATACGGTGCTGAGTTCGATTACGTCAGATAAGGCGCTATGGAATAATTAGCCGGTCTTCTGCCTGTCGTTCATTATTTCAATGAAGGAGATACAGCAAAAGTATGAATCAGGTTATTATTTTACAAGCCCTAAATACCATATAGACAAAAACGCACCCTCTATTGTAAAATATACGTATCAAACATTATTTACCATAATGGAGGACAGTAGTAGACTGTATGGAATGCTTAAAGTGTGAAAACTGCAAAACGGACAGTGCAGCGTATTTTTGTGTGATGAAGAACGATTTTGTTCTGAATGAAGAAGTCCAGTCGAATATCCTTGAGAAAAACAGAAGCGGCTGGAAAAAAGGCGATCCGGAATACGAGATACACAGGAGAAAAACACGTAAAGAAGTTGAGGTTTGATTTTGTGGGGGATAGAAGCTATTCTATCCCTATATTTATGATCTATACAGAAGGAGAATAAATGCATGTTAACAGGAAAACAAAGAAGTTACTTACGAGCTCTGGCCAATACCATTCAGCCTATTTTCCAGGTGGGAAAGGGCGGAGTAAATGAGAATATGGTAAAACAGTTCAGTGATGCCCTTGAAGCCAGGGAAATGATAAAGGCTTCCGTGTTAAATAATTCGCTGTCCAGTGCCAAGGAGATCTGTAATGAAATAGCAGCCCAGACAAATGCAGAGGTTGTTCAGGTTATAGGAAATAAATTTGTTCTTTACCGTGAATCCAAGGAGCATAAGGTGATCGAACTTCCCTAAGGAGTTACAAGGGTATTTTATTCCTTAGGCAGCTTACCGGCAATATCGGTATGTCGTTTGTGGAAAACGGAAATGTTAAAGAAGACCCTCCTATCTGCTCTAACGAGGCGTGAACTGTGAGGCTTTTGTGGGAATAAGAAGTAGAGATGCCCCAAAGCCCTGCTATTTGCTTCCTATTAGGGAAGGTAGGAGGGTCTTTCTTTGATATGGTATCCGGTTTACCGCTAAGAAAGCCTAATGAGTTTAGGAGGTGCAGGGGTGAGGTCTAGTCCTTTATCCAAAAACTTTCTAAAACATGTTTAAATTCTCCGAATTTGGATAATAATAAGTATGACCTCACAAAATACATTTTGACCCCCTTTTGAAAAGTTAGCTTTCGGGCTAACTTTTTTTTGAGATTAAATAAGGATGGGTCTTTTTTTAGCAAGAGGGACATATACTAGTACGAACTATAAAATTAGTATTTAGGATTTGCGAAAATATAACCTCCACTATCATTTTGCTGCACTCAGCATGGACTCCAATGAAAGGCCCGCAAAAAGTGTAAGTAATATTTTCGCTACACCTTAACATTTCCGACAGATTTACATAATATATAGAGGAAGCCATGTTGTCTTAGAAGTAAAAAGGAGTGAAAAGTATGTGTGAAGAGTATCGTGAAAATTTTAACTGTGAACCCCCTGTGGGCAGTGACAATACAGAGCTGATAAACAAGTTGGAAGAAGCTTATAAAATCTATAAACTGAGTGAGATGTTTCTCAAAGATGTAGGGGATGATTACGGAAAACAAAAGATTGCACGGTTACGATTTGAGTTTGCCAGGCATGAACTTTTAAGTCTGATGCAGGAGGCCAGGGAGAAGGGTGTTCCATGGGAAAACAGTGACATGATACGCCAGTTTTTCTATCCTGATTCCTAGATATTGTGTTTTGGGTAAGGGGTAAGGCATAGAGCAAAATGCTAACGCACCTTATTCTTCGCTAGGGAACCACAGGGTTCCCTTCAGCGAGATACGCGCCCTGTACCGGCAAAGGGTAACCTCCCCTTTGCAATCCTCATGTACAGGAAATCGAAAAGGTATAATTTCCTGTACATGAACAAAGTGCGGCCGCGCTTTATTCATTCTGCCACCCGGCCCCGAACGGCGTGTAATGTTTTAGCCTCTCTTGCGAGTTAAAATCTCGATGATTTCAGTGTAAATCGATTGTGAATGCTGCTTCCAGTTATCGCATATCAACCGCGCATCGTTTTTCGTTCCGACGGATATTTTCAAATCAATTAAAGAAAACGAATCCTCATTAATTTTGCACTGTACAGTGTACTCATTTTCGCTTTCAGGCACAAAATTAGCCGTGATCAGAGTTTCATTCTTTATGGTTCTCTTCACATCCGAAACAGTATTGTCGATAATTCCTTTAATTCCTGCCGGAATGAGATGGTGGAAATAGCTTAAGGTTTGTTTTCCTGTATCCGTAATCGAATAAAGACTTTTTCCCTCCGTCTCTTTATGCTCCAAAAAGCTGCTGTCGCAGAGTTCTTTTAAAAACTGCTGGAGCAGGAAATAATTCATAAATTTATTTTCAAGTATGATCCGGGTAAGATGCGTGTTACTTACCGGCATACCGATTTTATCAACAATATAAAGCAATATAAGTTTGTTCTCCGCCAATTCCTTGTTATTGCTAAAACTCATGGTCTACCTCCACAGCCGTTACCCAATGTTAGTTTTGTGCTACATCAAAAAGGAAATACTACGTAACCATTGATATAAGCATTATATCATAATATGACTTTTAATTCTAGAATTGCCCAAATATTGCGCAGAAAAATTTGAAATGCGATAAAGTCCTCAAGGAGAGAAGCGCAGGAATAAAAATGGATAATTTCTATAAATTTGCAAACGCTATGAAATAGGCACACACATGTGCATTTCATAGCAATGAGGTGTATTTATGGAAAAAGACAATATTTTTACCGAATTTGGATTCAAGGATCCTCCGCAGTCTTATTGGATGGCTTCAACGCCCGGTACGGAGTATCCTGCCTTGAAAGAAAACATGGAAGTGGATGTAGCCATCGTAGGCGGGGGGTTTGTTGGCATTACCTGTGCCTATCTGCTGAAGAAAGAGGGACTGAAAGTTGCTGTCCTTGAGGCGGATAGGATTTTGCAGGGAACTACGGGACACACAACGGCAAAAATCACTTCACAGCACGGACTTATCTATGACAAGACAAAAAAGAATCTGGGAGAGAACATTGCAAAACAGTATGCAGAGGCCAATGAATCCGCTATTGATAAGATTGAAGAAATTATAAAGGAAAAAAACATTGATTGTGATTTTGAAAGACTGCCGGCTTATGTATATACGCATGAGGACAAATACGTACAACAAATTAAGGATGAGGCGGAAACAGCGGCGTCACTAGGGATAAAGGCGCACTATCAGGAGACGATTGACTTGCCCTTTCAGGTAAAGGCAGCAGTCCGTTTTGATCATCAGGCAAAGTTCCATCCTAGAAAGTTTCTGCTGGCACTGGCTGCAGAAATTCCGGGAGATGGAAGTCATATTTTCCAGCAGACACGGATTGTTGACTTGGAAGAAGGAGAACGATGCACTGTATTAACGGAAGACTTCAAAAGAGTAATTGCCAAAAATGTAATCATTGCTTCCCACTATCCTTTTTATGATAAGCCAGGGCTATATTTTACAAGAATTTATCCGGAAAAGTCCTATGCCTTAGGAGTTACCATAAAGGAGAAATTCCCCAAGGGAATGTACATTACGGCGGAAGACCCCGGTAGATCCCTTCGAGCACAACCTTTTGAAGCGGGTGAACTCATTATCATCAGTGGGGAGCACCATAAGACGGGGCATGGTGAGAATACCAATATTCATTATGAAAACCTTATCAATTTTGCAAAGGATACTTTCGAGGTTACGGATATTCCCTATCGGTGGTCCACTCAGGATTGCATGACGCTGGATGGCTTGCCGTATGTAGGGCATCTGACCTCAAATACTCCAAACGTGTATGTAGCAACCGGTTTTTGCAAATGGGGCATGACCAACAGCATGGCATCGGCGATGATGATTACGGACCTGATACTGAAAGGGAAGAATCCATGGCAGGATGCTTACAATCCATCGCGGTTTACACCTAAGGCCTCTGCAAAGGAGTTTTTCAAGGAAAATGCGGATGTGGCCAGGGAGTTTATAACCGGAAAGCTGGCTCAAGTACCAACGGATTTGGATATACCTGATGGTGAAGCGCGGGTTGTTTCCCTTGATGGAGAAAAAGTCGGGGCGTACAGGGATAAAAAAGGTAAGCTGCACTTTGTTGACACTACCTGTACCCATTTAGGCTGTGAACTGAAATGGCATGCAGCGGAAAAAACATGGGACTGTCCTTGTCACGGTTCTCGTTTTACCTATGAGGGAGAAATTGTGGAGGGACCTGCATTGAAGTCGATAAAAGTTGATGTACAATAGAGGCCGCCTTGCAGTCGGTAGACGATGGCAGTAAAAAGCGGGTTGATGATACCGGATTACTCAATTTAAACTTATGGTAACCTTGTTTGAAGTCATTCCGTTATCAGAAACCAGAAATACAGCTTATGAACCGGAAAATATGGTTTGGCGGGGTGAACATAAATTAATTTGCAATTTTTATAAATTAATATTGCAAAAAACGAAATCATGTGCTAGAATTATCTCTAATAACCCGACAAAAGTATATGTTTAGCTGGTTAGTACGTACTATGGTGTACGCTAACATAAAAGCCAAGATGCTTCTTTGCGCAATTCCTTTTTAAAATGGAATGTGCTTTGAAGCTATTTTTTTTTATTCTTTTTTATGTGCAGGAATCGGGGCTGTAAACTGCAAAACAAGGGGTGCGATAAGTGATAGATTTAGAAAGAGTACACAAAAATTTTGGGCATTTGCATGTTTTAAAGGATATCGATCTTACAGTTCCAACAGGAGAAAAACTTGTAGTTATCGGGCCCAGCGGTTCTGGTAAGAGTACTTTGATTCGATGCATGAACTTACTGGAAAAACCCTGCAAAGGGAAGGTTACTGTGGATGGAGTTGAAATCACTTCACACAAAGCACCAGTGGCGAAAGTAAGGGAATCTGTGGCTATGGTCTTTCAGCAGTTTAATCTGTATCCACACATGACGGTATTACAAAACCTGACCTTGGCACCCGTTAAAATCAAAAAGGTGCCGAAAGCGGAAGCCGAAGAAACCGGTATGGCTTATTTGGAAAGAGTCGGACTTAAACACAAGGCCGATGCCTATCCGTCACAGCTATCGGGCGGACAGCAGCAGCGCGTTGCCATTGCGAGAGCATTAAATATGCATCCGAAAATCATGCTGTTCGATGAGCCCACATCGGCGCTGGACCCTGAAATGATTCAGGAGGTTTTGGATGTTATGATTGACCTGGCCCACGGAGGAATTACTATGGTCGTAGTTACCCATGAAATGGGCTTTGCACGACAGGTAGCGGACCGGGTGATCTTTATGGATGGAGGGGAAATACTGGAGCAGGGGACGCCTGAGCATTTCTTCAATAATCCTTCCCATGAACGTACACAGTTGTTTCTAAGCAGGATTTTGAGATAAAGAGTATATATAAAAACAGGGGGTTTGTGAATATGAGAAAGCTTTTAAGCTTAACAGTCGGGGTAACGATGTTTCTAAGTTTGGGACTCACGGGTTGCGGCTCTTCCACAAAACAAAGTGCAACGCCTTCACCTTCAACAGCACCTGCGGCGACAAGCGCTGCACTGCAGAGTGATTCTCCGGATATAAAGGAAATTCAAAAGAAGGGCGTACTGAAGGTTGGATGTAAGGTGGATGTACCTAAATTCGGCTATAAGGACCCTGCGTCCAATAAGATTGACGGATTTGAAATTGATATAGCCAGGGCAATTGCCAAAAAAATTCTTGGAAGCCCGGATAAGGTAGACCTTCAGGCTGTTACTGCGAAAACAAGAGGTCCGCTGCTGGACAACGGAGAAATCGATATTGTTGCGGCTACCTTTACCATAACGGAAGAAAGGAAGCAGAGCTATAACTTCTCTGACCCTTACTTTACCGATGGTGTCGGTTTGATGGTAAAGAAGGCTTCCGGTGCAAAGAGTCTGAAGGATCTTGATGGAAAGAAAATCGGTGTAGCCCAGAGTGCTACCAGCAAACAGGCCATACAAGCCGAAGCCGATAAGCTCGGAATAAAGATCAGCTTCCTGGAATACGGCACATATCCGGAGATTAAATCCGCTCTTGATTCAGGCCGTGTTGATTGCTTCTCGGTAGATGGCTCCATACTTTTCGGATATCTGGATAATTCGACTACCATTCTTCCTGATAAATTTAGCCCGCAGAATTATGGAATCGCATCCAAAAAGGGAAGTGACGGCCTTGCAAAGGCTATCAATGAAACCATCGGCGAATTGAAAAAGTCCGGCGAACTCGATAAACTTATTGCGAAATGGGAGATCAAATAATGAACAATCCTTTTGCATGGTTTAAATGGCAGGCACTCTTCAAAGAGTGGCATGTATTTGCTGCAGGGTTCGGCACCACGCTTTTAGCGTCGGTGCTTGGACTTTCTCTGGCACTGGCATTGGGAGTACTCTTCGGGGTTTTCCGGACATCCCAGTGGAAGGCCACTCGCGGCATTAGCAGCGTTTATGTGGAGTTTATACAGAATACACCCTTAGTGATACAAATATTTTTCCTATACAATGTTTTACCCCGGTTCGGTATGAATTTGCCTGTCTTTGCCGTTGGAGTTCTCGGTGTTGGAATTTACCATGGAGCCTATATGGCTGAAGTGGTTCGTGCAGGAATACAGGCAATTCCGAAAGGCCAAGCGGAAGCCGCATACTCTCAAGGCTTTTCTTACATGGATACCATGCGTTATATCATTCTACCCCAGGCGAAACGGGTTGCATTTCCGCCCATGACAAACCAGGCGGTAAGTTTGATAAAGAATACCTCTGTTATGGCCATGGTGGCAGGGGGGGACCTTCTGTACCATGCAGATTCCTGGTCCAGTAATAATTTGTATTATGGACCGGCCTATGTAACGACTGGATTACTGTATTTGGCTTTATGCCTGCCGTTGGCTCGTTATGCCCATAGTCTGGAACGGAAGGCGGAGGTGAAAGTATGATTAGTGAACTGTTTAAGCCGGAAATATTCATATTTCTGGGAAAAGGACTCCTTACGACCCTGCGGATTGCCATTACCACCATTTTGCTAAGTTCACTATTCGGAACCATTATCGGAGTGGCAAGGTATTCGGCCTATCCGGTGGTCAGCCGCGTTGCCGTATTGTATATTGAATTGGTTAGAAACATCCCTATGCTGCTTTTCATACTGGCAGTGCGGTTTATGACGCCCTTAAAGCCTATCAATGCAGGAATTGTTGCCATGACGATTTTTACCACGGCCATTATAGCGGAAATCGTTCGCGGAGGGCTGAATTCCGTCGGGAAAGGCCAGTGGGAAGCTGCAAAATCACAGGGTTTCGGATATTTTTCAACCCTGATCCATATCATTCTCCCACAGGCTTTGCGGAATATGATTCCACCCCTGGTTTCCCAGTTTATTACGGTGATAAAGGATACTTCCTTCGTATGGGTGGTGGGAATTGAAGACCTGACAGGAAAAGGAATGATTATCATGGGACAGTATGGAACCAGTACACAGGTTTTTGCCATCTATGCCATGATTGCCCTGACATATTTTATCATTAACTATTCCCTTTCCTTCGGTGCCCGCCATCAGCAGCGCAAGATGGTTCATCAGGGAGTATAGCCCGGAGGACAAATTCAAGGGCAAGCGGGAAATAAAAAGGTATAGTAAAAAAATCGGATTGTCTGAAAAATTGTATACAGGCCATACGCATGAATAAGCAGTTGATCTCACCGGGATCAGCTGCTTATTCATGTGTAAATAGGGTATGTCAAAATGAAAAGCTTTTGTGTTACTATAGTAGTAGGAAGAAATCAAAGTGAGGGGGATAAAGGTGGATAAAAAGTATGTATTGGCGCTGGATCAAGGAACTACCAGTTCCCGTGCAATCGTCTTTGACAGGGATGGGAGGGTTGTAGCGCAGAAAAGCAAGCCCCACGGGCAAATTTATCCAAGGCCGGGGTGGGTAGAGCATGACCCCTTGGAAATATGGAATAATCAACTCGAAGTTGCTTCACAGGTGATTGGTGAAGGTGGTATTCCCATAGAAGAAGTGGCCTGTATCGGTATCACCAACCAGCGGGAAACAGTGGTGGTATGGGATCGGAACAGCGGAAAGCCCATTTACAACGCCATTGTCTGGCAGTGCAGAAGAACAGCCTCCCTCTGCGATGAGATGAAAAACAGAGGGCTGGAAGAGGTAATCCGTAAAAAAACAGGCTTGGTCATCGATGCCTATTTTTCAGGAACCAAGATACACTGGATCCTTCAGAATGTAGAGGGTGCCAGGAAACGGGCAGAGGCCGGAGAGCTATTGGCGGGAACCATAGATACCTGGCTGATATGGAACCTCACGGGAGGCGAAGCGCACGTAACGGACTATTCCAATGCTTCCAGGACCCTCCTGTACAATATCAACAAGCTGGAATGGGACCAGGACCTGCTGGAAGAATTGGAGATTCCACGGTCTATGCTTCCGGCGGTAGTACCTTCTGCCGGTTTGGCCGGGGAAACAAAGCCGGAGCTATTGGGTGCCCGTATTCCGATTACAGGGACTGCCGGGGACCAGCAAGCCGCTCTATTTGGACAAAGCTGTTTTGAAACGGGATGCGCAAAGAATACCTATGGTACCGGCTGCTTTATTTTAATGAATACCGGCAAAACTCCGGTTGCTTCGCAGAATAACCTGCTGACCACTATTGCATGGGATATTGGAAACGGTGTGGAATATGCGCTGGAGGGAAGTGTATTTAATGCAGGTTCTTCCATTCAGTGGCTGCGTGACGAGATGCGGCTTATTGACAGTGCACCGCAGGCGGACGTAGAAGCGGAGAAGATTCCGGATACAGGAGGGGTTTATCTGGTTCCGGCCTTTACTGGACTGGGAGCGCCCTATTGGGACATGTATGCCCGGGGTACCATTGTGGGCTTGACTCGTGGAACCCGCAGAGAACACATCATTCGGGCTACCTTGGAAGCCATTGCCTATCAAAGCCGTGATGTACTGGAAGCTATGGAGCGGGATTCCGGATTTGAACTGAAAGAATTGCGGGTCGATGGAGGTGCCAGTGTAAGTGACTTCCTTATGCAGTTTCAGGCAGATATCCTAGGTGTGAAGGTCAACAGGCCCACAGTCACAGAAACCACAGCGCTGGGAGCTGCTCGTCTTGCCGGGCTGGGAGCCGGTTTATGGAAGGACCGGGAGGAAATCCGGAGCCGCTGTGATATTCAGAAGAGTTTTGTTCCTCAGCTAAGCGAAATTACGAAGGAAGAAAAATACATAAAGTGGAAAAAGGCCGTTGAGCGATCCCGGAAATGGGAGGAATAATTGGATAAAATGCATAAAATCATCGAGAGCATTGAAGCGAACCCTGTGATAGCTGCTGTTAGAAGGATAGAGGATATGGAAGATGCTATAAAATCGGAAGTATCTGCCATATTCCTTTTGCATGGAGAGATTTTCACGCTGAAAGAAGTGGTGGAAAGGGTGAAGGAAAGTGGGAAAAGCATTTTCCTTCATATGGACTTCATCGACGGGCTGGGGAAGGATAACCGGGCTATTGATTACATTGCGCAGGTGATACAGCCGGATGGAATTATAAGTACCCGTACCAGTCAAATAAAATACGCTGTAGAGATCGGGTTATTCAGCATCCAGAGATTTTTTCTCGTAGACAGCCTATCCTATGAAACCGTTATAAAAACTGTAAATAATGTTCAACCCCACATGATTGAAATTATGCCGGGACTGATGACCGGAATACTGAAAAAAATAAGTCAGCAGCTGCATGTGCCTCTCATCGCGGGTGGTTTGATAGAAACCAAGGGTGAGGTCATAGAGATTCTGAAATCGGGAGCTATAGGGGCATCTACGGGAAAAAAGGAACTTTGGACGCTTTGATATACTTTATGTAATAAGGATTGAAGTACCTGGGTTTCTGTGGTAAACTATAAATAGAAACTAAATACTTTTGTGGAGAATTGGAGTCACATAAAAACTGAGGCGGATCCGCCTTTGTTTTCGTGTGACTTTTTTATTGTCTGGGAAAGTTCTCTTTCCCAGACAATAAAAAAACATTGAATTTATGTGCGTGCCAGCTTTTCCTCATACTTCGGAAAGGCACATGCGCAAACAAAAGGAATGGAGGACAAAATGTTTGACGTAGCAATCATTGGAGCCGGTGTCGTGGGGTGCTCCATTGCCAGGGAACTGGCCAAATATCGATTGAAGGTTTGTATACTGGAAAAGGAAAGCGATGTTGCGGCGGGGACCTCCAAGGCAAACAGCGCCATTGTCCATGCCGGATATGATGCCTGGCCCGGAACCTTAAAGGGAAAGTTAAATGTTGCTGGAAATGCCATGTTTGACACACTGGCTGCTGATTTGGACTTCCATTTGAAAAGAAACGGCTCTATGGTGCTGGCATTTGGAGAGGAAGAATTGAGAACACTGGAAGAACTTCGTGAAAGAGGGAGGTCTGGTGGGGTTCCGGGGCTGCAAATTCTCTCCCCGGAGGAGGTCCTCCAAAGAGAGCCGGCAGTGAATAAGGGTGTTAAGGGGGCTCTTTTTGCACCTACCGGAGGTATTACCTGTCCTTATGAAATGACCTGGGCGCTGGCGGAAAATGCCGCGGCCAACGGAGTAGATATTTGGTTGGAACGGAGTGTTATGGGTATATCCAGGGAAGACGGCGGATTCTTCCGGGTGGATACGGCAAAAGGGCAGATTCAGGCTCGATTTGTAGTGAATGCGGCAGGGTTATATGCGGATGAAATCAGTAAAATGGCAGGGGCGGAAAAGTATGCAATCCATCCGAGAAAAGGAGAATACTGCATCCTGGATAAGGAAACGGAGGGTCTGGTAAAGCACACCTTGTTTTGCGTACCTGGAGCCATGGGAAAAGGAATTCTGGTGGCACCCACCGTGGACGGAAATATACTCCTTGGGCCTAATGCACAGGAGGTTGAGGATAAAATGGATACCGAAACTAGCCCGGAAGGACTGCAGGAGATCATGAAAGGCGCACTGCGTACTATTCCTGGGATTCCGCAAAAATCGGTGATAACCTCCTTTGCAGGACTGAGAGCCATAAGCGGAAATGATTTTATTATTGAAGAGTCAAGGCGGGTAAAGGGATTTATCAATGTGGGCGGCATATGCTCTCCCGGCTTGACTGCGGCACCTGCCATCGGGGAGTATGTAAAAAACCTGCTGGAGGTGGCGGGATTAAGACTGGTGAAAAACGAAAGCTTTAACCCCGTTAGAAAAGCGATTCCAAGGTTCAGGGAAATGGATTACAGAACCCGGGCGGAGTTAATAAAACAGAACCCGCTGTACGGAAGGATCGTATGTCGCTGTGAGATGGTTACGGAGGGAGAGATTGTAGAAGCCATCCGAAGGCCCTGTGGAGCAACCAATCTGGATGCGGTCAAAAGGCGGGTGCGAGCAGGTATGGGAAGGTGCCAGGGCGGTTTTTGCTCTCCCAGAGTTGTAGAAATCCTGGCACGTGAACTGGAGCTTCCTTATACGGAGATCACGAAAAAAGGCGGGAATTCCAATCTTCTTGTGGGAAAAACCCGATAGACCCGTGGGTTTTGCTAAAGCGGATGAATTTTATAGGAAAGAAGGCATGGTAAGATGCTTGCGTACGATATTGTTATCATAGGGGGAGGCCCTGCCGGTTTGGCAGCTGCCATTGAAGCAAAGGAAAACGGAGCGGAAAAGGTCATTATTCTGGAAAGGGAGCAGTATCTGGGAGGCATCCTTCTTCAGTGCATCCACAATGGATTTGGCCTTCATCATTTTGGCGAGGAGCTGACAGGGCCAGAATATGCAGAGCGTTTTATAGAGAGAGTCAAAGCGCTGGATATCGAGTATAAATTGGATACTATGGTTCTGGAAATTACGGCAAGCAAAAAAGTCATTGCCGTAAACTCTCTCGATGGATGGATGGAAGTATCTGCAAAAGCGGTTATATTAGCGATGGGATGCAGGGAACGCAGCAGGGGAGCGCTCAATATTCCCGGTTCCAGACCTGCCGGAATCTATACTGCCGGAACTGCACAGAAGTTTGTTAATATCGAAGGGTATATGCCGGGGAAAAAGGTTGTAATTCTGGGGTCCGGCGATATCGGGCTCATTATGGCGCGAAGAATGGCCCTGGAAGGAGCCGAGGTGAAGCTGGTGTGCGAAATCATGCCCTATTCCAGCGGACTGAACCGGAACATCGTACAGTGTTTGGAGGACTACGATATCCCGCTGGTCTTTAACCATACGGTAATAAAAATCCATGGAAGGGAACGTTTGGAAGGCGTTACTGTGGCACAGGTGGATGAGGCGCATAAACCGGTTCCTGGGACGGAGCAGTTCTATGCATGTGATACCCTGCTCCTCTCCGTTGGGTTGATCCCTGAAAATGAGCTGTCCAGAGGCGCAGGGGTGGACATCGGACTAGTAACCGGTGGACCCGTAGTAAACGAGGGAATGGAAACTTCTATGGAAGGAATATTCGCCTGCGGTAACTGTGTTCATGTTCATGATGTTGTGGATTTTGTTACGAAGGAAGGGGCAAAAGCAGGGCGGAATGCGGCTGTCTATCTAAAAACGGGGCGGCACACAAAGGGAGGCTCCGTTGCTGTAGTTCCGGGGAAAGGCGTTAAATACTGTGTTCCTGCCCGCATTGATGGAAAAGAGGAGTGTGGGGAGGTCGATGTGTATTTCCGGTCGGATCAGGTATATACGAATGTCTTCCTATCCGTATACTCCGATGGGCAAAAGGTTGCCTGTAAAAAGCAAAGAGTTGTTACTCCCGGTGAAATGCAGAACCTCCGGCTGGAGCGTGATGTGGTCCGGAATGCCGTGAACACGGTAAGTATTTGCCTGGAGCTGCAGGAGGTGTAGTGATATGACAAAACGAAGCATGGTATGCATTGTTTGTCCTTTGGGATGCAGGCTGGATGTAGAGGCAGGAGCGGGAATCCATGTAACAGGAAATGGCTGCAAAAGAGGCGTTGAATATGCGGTAAAGGAATCTACAAATCCGACACGGAGCTTAACCACCACCATAGCCATAGATCATGGCGAAATTCCGGTTGTCCCTGTCAAAACGGCAGGGGAGGTGCCAAAGGTTCGAATCATGGAATGTATGGAAGTCATCAGGCAGATTCGGGTGGAGGCGCCGGTGAGAGCCGGCGATATTTTATTGAGGGATCTGCTTGGGACGGGTGTAGATATTATCGCTTGCCGCACCGTTGACCGGCGGTTGTAAAAAAGCGATTCTACGGATTTTGCTGCGCGATTCCTGCAGGAAGTCAAATTTGTGTAAGAGAATTGTCAATATAGTATAAGCGCTTTCCTTCTGGAACTGCTACGATAAAGTTGTTGAATAAATGACTGGGAGGCTTATATATGAGCAATTATCTGATGACACAGCGTGCGATTCCGATGGATGATAGCTGGGATGTAATTGTTGTAGGCGGGGGACCTGCCGGATGTACGGCGGCCATTGCCGCTGCCCGCGAAGGTGCAAAGACCCTATTGGTTGAAGCCACAGGCTGTCTGGGAGGTATGGGTACCTCCGGGTTGGTTCCCGCCTGGTGCCCGTTTTCGGACAAGGAAAAGATCATATATAGAGGATTGGCAGAAAAGATTTTTAATGCTGCAAAAAAAGGGATGGCCCATGTGAAGACTGAGGATCTGGACTGGGTACCCATCGACCCGGAAAAGCTCAAGAGAATCTATGATGAAATGGTGACGGAAGCGGGAGTAACCGTGTTGTTTAATACGGTGTTAAGCTCTGTCGAGATGGAAAATGAAAGCCAGGTTGCTGCCGTTGTTGTGACAAACAAGGCAGGACTCTCCGTGTATAAGGCAAAGGTATATATCGATTGTTCAGGGGATGCGGATCTGGCTGCCTGGGCTGGAGCAGAGTTCCAGAAGGGAGAGGATGGAACGGGAGATTTGCAGCCGGCAACCCATTGTTTTGTGTTGAGCAATGTGGATGATTATGCCTACCTTTATGGCCCCATACTGCACCCGAACAATCGGCAGAGCCCAATCTATGATATTGTAAAATCCGGCAAATATCCTGAAATCCCGGACACACACCTGTGTAATAATTCAATGGGTCCCGGTGTTGTAGGATTTAATGCAGGTCACATTTGGAATGTAGATAATACGGACCCGATCAGTGTTTCCAAGGCTCTCATGCAGGGAAGAAAGCTTGCTGCATCCATCCATGCGGCTCTGGTAGAGTATCATCCGAAAGCTTTTGCAAATTCTTTTCTGGCAGCTACGGGTTCTCTTATGGGGATTCGGGAAACCCGGAGAATCCTGGGAGACTATGTAATTACCGTAGAAGATTATCTGGAGAGACGCAGCTTCGAGGATGAAATCTGCCGCAATAGTTATTATATTGACATACACCACTCCAAGAAGGAAATTGAGGTTGTAAACAATGGGCGGCCGGAGAATGAGCAGCGAACAGCACGTTATGGCAAGGGGGAATCCCATGGGGTTCCATACCGCTGCCTGACTCCAAAGGGACTCAAAAATGTTTTGGTAGCCGGGCGCTCTATATCCTGTGACAGGATTATTCAAGGAAGTGTTCGGGTAATGCCGGTGTGCCTCGCCATGGGAGAGGCTGCCGGAATGGCCGCAGCCCATGCAATGGAACTGCCGGAGGCAGATGTACACAAAGTGAGTACCGAAAGACTGCGCCGCAGGCTCAAGGAAGAAGGCGCTTATTTGAAGTAAAGCTTTAGGGGGTGCAGGGGGTGATACCCCCCCCTGCTGGCCGCTCCAGCGGCCAAATAAAACTGCCCCTTCCCCGGGAAGGGGTTGGGGGATGGGTTAAATTATAAAGTGAAGGATATAACTACTCGCGGAGAATAAAAAGAGAGAATGGGTCAATCGAGCCCATTCTCTCTTTCTTCGCCTGCATTTAACCTGTACTCACCGGGGGTTACTCCCGTATATTTTTTGAAAAGCCTGTTAAAATAAGTTACATTATTGAAACCCACTTGAAGGGAGATCTCCAGAATCTCATCTTTTGTAGTCCTAAGGAGTTTTTGGGCACTCTGAATCCGATATTTATTTACATAATCAGAGAAATTGGTTCCTGTTTCCGCTTTGAACAAACGGCACAGATACTGGGGATTAAGAAAGTGCAGGGCAGCGAGCTGGGAGAGCTTTAAGTCCCTGTTATAATAGGAGGCTACATAGTTTTGCACCGACTCTATGACCCAGTGGGTCGCACCTGTGTAAATGGGAGAGGTACTGCTGGCCCTGCCCTTAAAATGAGGATTTTCCCTAAGAGTGGAAAGTATAATATGGCATACTATTTTTGTGACTTCCTCATATTCCTTCAGTTGTTCCAGAGAAACCGGCTTCAAGGAGGACTGAGCTTCCAGCAGCAGTTCCTGCTTCACCCCTGTGATGCCGCAAATTTTCTCAATCTTTTTCCCCATTTGCGGACGAAAAAACTCTAATTGAAAATTGCCGACATAAATGATGCAGATCATGCGGTCATGGTAGAAAACCGGTTTTACGATTTCGGCAACACCCAGATAGCATTGTCCTGTATAGGCTTCCTTCTCCTTCAAAGCTTTGGAGATGCTATGGTGTTTACAGCGCAAACAAGCACGCAATCCCGTATTCGTGGTTTTGGCACAGTCGCAGAAGTAGCTTTTGTGTATTGTATACTCCAGCGGAAGATGAAGCTCCGGCTGTGAATGAAGGAGGCCGGAGGTATCGTGAATACAAATATGAAACCCTCTTTCCCGGTGAAGCCATTTCAGGGTCTGGTAAAGAAGACTGGAATCTTGCTTTTGTTGATCCACAAATATCCCCTCCTGTACAATATTATTTAAATTATATCACATTACACCTCTATTATAAAGAAAAAAGTCAGTTTTGTTCAAGTGCGTGATTGTTAAAGCATAAAAAGTGATATATGTCGGAGAAGTATACGAAATTATAACAGAATAGTATAGGGATTAAAAATTAATATAGTTGTTTTTCGGAAAAGGCTGTAAGATAATGAGAAATGAGTTTAACTTATGAATCGCTGATGGAAACATTCAGCAAGGAGGAAGAAAATGAATACAAAAAGCAAAATTCGCGGAGTAAATCTTGGAGGATGGCTGGTGCTGGAGAAGTGGATGACCCCCACGTTGTTCGCTAACCGGAAGGCCGTAGATGAAACCACTTTTTGCATGGAGCTGGGAAGCAGCGCGGAAAAGATATTGAGAGAACATTGGGAGAGCTTTATTACTCCGTCGGATTTTAAATGGCTGAAAGACCATGGAATCAACGCGGTACGAATTCCTATCGGGCATTGGATTTTCGGGGATTGTAAACCCTATTTCGGCGCTATTGACATATTGGACCATGCCATGGAAACGGCAGGAGAATACGGGGTGGATGTGCTGCTGGATCTACATGCGGCACCGGGCTGCCAGAATGGGTTCGACAATGGAGGAATCCAGGGTGTCATGGAATGGCATCTGCACCCGGAGAATGTGGATCGGTCCGTAGCCTTTACCCGCCGGATCGCAGAGCGCTATAAAGACTGTAATCACCTACTGGGGATTCAGCTGCTTAATGAACCGCGCTGGGATGTTCCCATGGAAATTCTGAGAGAGTATTATCATCAGGGATATGAAGCAGTGAGGGAGCATATACCGGCAGAAAAGACGGCTGTGGTTATCCATGACGGCTTCCGGTTGAAGGAATGGAAGGATTTCATGCAGGAGTCCCGGTATTCCAATATAATCCTGGATACCCATATGTACCAGTGCTTTAAGGAAGAGGAGAGAGCCTTTGATATAAGCCGGCATATCCATCGAGCGGCTGTTGAAAGAAAACAGGATATTGATGAAATGAAGGAATATTTCCCGGTCTGTGTGGGAGAATGGTCCTTAGGGCTAGCTCCCGCTACTTATGAAGGGTTTGATTCCTTTCAGAAAGAGACTGCTTTGCGGGCTTATGCTGCTGCTCAACTATTATCCTTTGAACAGGGGGAAGGTTGGTTTTTCTGGAGTTATAAACTGGAAGAAGGTGTATCGCCGGCCTGGAATTTCCGGGAGTGTGTCGAGCGGGGATGGTTGCCCGGACACTTTTAGAATGGGCGGAGGCAATATTTTCACTGCACTTTAGTGCCGGCAGCTGGAAAAATTATTATGATTGCATTTCGTGGGAGATTATAGGATAATGAACTTAGTTTTGCCGCTTTGATAACGTATAAAGAGGAAGCTATATTTGAAAAATGATGAGCCTGAATATATATTTGAATTAAGGGGCTGTAAAATAATCAACGGGTCTTTTTTGTGGCGCCACCATGGCATCCATGAGGCGTGCAACAAAATTATAGACGATGTTATTATTTTGCAGGCCCTAATTTTAGGTAAATGCGGCAAGGGGGAGCATCACTGACGAAAAAGCTTATAGATATCGTAAAAGTATAGTGATCAATGATTGATTTTATGAAAAATGAAGCAATATGATACTTGTTGTTATAAGGGCATATAGTAAGATAATAGTACTATACTTTTACAAACAAAAATAACTCATACTCATGTGTGCTAGTAGAACGAAGTTATCAATATGAAAGAATGATAGGATGATGAATATGAAGTTAGGCAAAGCAGGAAAAGACAAGAGGTTTTACATCAGTATTTTTGTTACACTGACATCGAGTATCGCTGTAACCATTTTTATTCTTTCTGCAATTCTTTATATTAATTTTGAAGGCATTCTTAGAAAACAGATTTTCTCTTATACCATGGAAAACTTATCGCAGACAAGCCTGGGAACGGGATTAATGTCAGAAACAGCGAATACAATTGCTAAAAAGATTTATACTGACATTCATATTTCAAAGGTGTTAAACTATACAACGGAGGATGTTATTGAAATCAATACAGCGTTACTCCAACTGAATTATTATCGTGCCACTTCCATGCTTATTGACTCCATCTATATTTATAACAGTGAATCCGGAAAGTTCTACACCAGTGCGGACGTGGGAGAGAATTCCGTTCAGAGTGAATCGAATTTTTATGACCAGGACATCGTCAAAATCGTCAGAAATTATAAGGAGTATCCGATCCTTGGACCCATTCCGAGGCGAATTGACGTGAAATATCCTACGAATCAGCAAGTGGATGTCTACTCCTTCCTGCTTTATGATACCCTGAGCAGCAGCGAAGGGAGAAATATAATTGTTATCAATATTTCCGAAGCAAAGCTTCACAGGAATATTGAAGGGATGATCTCCAACACGGAACAGAACTATTTCATGATTGACCGGAGTGGAGTTTTAATTTCCAACGGTACGAAGTATCCCATGCTTGCCGACCTATCAGGGGAATCTTACATACAGAGGGTTTTGAACACCAAATCTTCAGGCTATTTTATCGCAGATGTGAAAGGCGTCAAATCCTTTATTGCATTTACCAATCCCGATCTTTTAGAGTGGAGATACATGCATGTCGTCCCCTACAGTGATATTACCGACAGGGTTGCCCGGATGAAGATGATGACGGCGGTTATTGGAGTTAGCATTCTCCTTTGCGGCTTGCTCATTTCTTATATATTATCCCGGAAATTGTTCAAAAATGTGGATACTAAGCTTTCCCAATTAAAGCGGTTGGAGTCGGAGAAAAGAGACAGCCTTCATAAGCTGAGACAGGAATACCTCCGAAACATTTTTCAAGGAGAAGAAAAGATCGAATTGTCGAATGTACGGGAAAGATTTACTACGTATGATATTGCCATGGATGTCGGAGGCACGGTACGGGTTATATTATTTAAAATCGACCATTACAGGGATTTTTCCGACTTATATAATAATGAAGACAGAAACCTCTTCAAATATGCCATCATGAACATTGTGAGCGAAATTCTTTCAGAAAGTTTCCATACGCAGGCGGTGGATATGTATGAAGACAGAATTGCCGTACTGCTTAATGTGCCCAGCCAGGATTCCGAGGAAGTCATTGCCTTGTTGGAAAGCCTGGTCAAAAAGGCGCAGGCTTCCGTTGCGGAAATATTAAAAGTATCACTATCGGCGGTATTGAGTAGTACGGGGGATACCATCAAAAGTGCAAATCTTTTATATAAACAGGCGGTAGCAGCTTCTTTTCACCGGGTGTTTTACGGGCATGGCTGCATGATTCACACAAAGGATATTATGGAATTAAAGAAGAAGCTGTATATATATCCGGATAACAAAGAGAAGCAGATGATGGAGGAGCTGATGCTGGGGCGGATTGATGAGGCGAAGGGTCTAGTGATGGAAATCATCGGAGATGCAGCGGAATACCCTTATATGTCATATAATTTAGCCATATCTCACCTGTCGTTTACAGTGAACAATGTAGTTTATACCATACAAAATAATAGTTCCTCATCTCCGGAATTTAATATCAATACGCTTCTTATGGACCTTAATAATGCAGAAACGCTGGAAGAGGTATATAAACGGTTTTTTGAAGTGTTCGACAGCCTTGCCTCAAAGGTTGAGGAAAGAAAGAATTCCAAATACGATGATCTGGTGCTCAGAATCCTAGAAATGATTCATAAGGAGTATATGGACCAGGGACTTTCCATCGAAAGCATTGCAGACTCCCTTGGAATGTCTGCCACCTATATCGGAAGGCTGTTTAAAAAGTATACCATGAAGACCATCCTGGACTGTATTATCGAAACCAGAATGAATAAGGCCAGGGAATTACTGCTCAGTACGGAATATTCCGTGGGAGAAATTGCTGAAAGAACAGGTTTCACAAACAGCCCCTATTTCTATAAAGCCTTCAAAAAGTATAACGGTGTCACGCCCATTGAGTTTAGGAAGAACTCCAGAAACCGTCAACTGGATGAAAAACTGGGATTAGTAAAGGAATAACTTCGATTCGTAATTTGGGGGTACAGGGGGGCTGGGTCTACTCATAGGGGGCATTCCCCCTAATGACGGATGTAAACATCCTGTCACCCCCTTTTGAAGAAGGGCTACTGCAGCACTGCCTCACGGGTCCCCTGTTGGCCGCTTCGGCAGCCAAATAAAGTCTCCCCTTCCGCGGGAAGGGGGGAGGGGGACGGATCAAATTACGAATCAAAGAGGAATAATACTCTCTGCAAAAAGGATCGTAATTGAGGGAAGAAATTAGGGTCCTTTTTTTGTGGGACTTTGCTGCAAAGGGGAAGCTGAATCGTAAAAAAGTAGATAAATCGCAATAGTATACAGTCCTTTTTTAGAAAAAAGTTAGAATTCTACGCTGATTTGCAGTTGCTGATTTGTTTATTCTTTCTTAGAATGAAGGTGTCGTTTGAAGCGACGTGTTTAAGGCTTAACACGAAATTACCAGAAGAATCTGGAGACAATATGAATTCATAAAAGATACCCTATTAAGAATTTAGCTAAGGTTCGGTTACGATCATATTTTACTTTTTCAAGAAGCAGGCAGTAGAAAGCCGGCAGAGGAGATGAAGCTAAGGTAGATTCGAACGAACCGTAAGGGAGAGGAGTCATATGCAAAAGAAGGGCTTTATTGGTGAACTTAATAAAAACAAGGTTCTCTTCTTAATGATATTGCCGTGTCTGATTTATTTTGTGATATTCAGTTATTTACCCATGATAGGAGTTTACTATGCCTTTACTAAGTTTGATTTTAACGGGGGGTTGTTCGGGAGTGAATTTATCGGAATGAAAAACTTTGAGTTTCTTTTTAAGTCAGGAACCCTGGGCCTAATTACCAGAAATACGATCCTTTATAACCTCGCTTTTATTTTTTTCGGAACCGTGCTGGAAATCATCTGTGCCATATTCCTAAGTGAAATTGGAAGCCCATGGTTTAAGAAGATCTCTCAATCTGCCATGTTTCTGCCACATTTTATATCCATGGTTTTAGTCGGTGTCTTTGTGTACAATTTATTTAATGTAGACTATGGTGTGGTAAACGCCTTCATGAAGAGCCTGGGTATGGAACCTTACAGCTTTTATACCGAGCCAGGTCCGTGGAAATATATCATCGTAGCCTTCAAACTCTGGAAGTCCGTCGGGTATGGAACTGTGGTTTACCTGGCAGCCATTATGGGAATCAGCGATGAATACTACGAAGCTGCTACCATCGATGGTGCCAACATATTTCAGCAGGTATGGAATATCACGCTTCCGTTACTGAAACCAACGATTATTATCCTGACCTTGCTCAGCCTGGGGCATATATTGAACGGTCAGTTTAATTTGTTCTATCAAATTATCGGAAACAATGGATTACTCTATGAGGCTACCGATATCATCGACACCTATGTATACAGGTCTCTTGCCGTAAATTTTGATATCGGTATGGGTACTGCTGCAGGGCTTTTTCAATCCTTCTTTGGATTTGCGCTTATCATGGTAGTGAACTTTATCGTTAAGAAAATCCAACCGGATTATTCAATATTTTAAGGGGAGATGCTTATGTCATCGGTCTATGCTAAACCTAGGAAAAAAATCAGAACGGAACCGTCCAGGGTGCTGTTTAATGCAATAGGGTATGGTCTGATTACTTTTTTATCCATATTATGTATTGTACCGTTTTACCTCATTGTCATCGGATCTTTTACAGACGAAATGGCTGTAATTCGAGACGGTTTCCGGTTAATTCCTGCGAAATGGTCTCTGGAGGCCTACCGTTTGCTTTTTCAATCCGGAAAGCAAGTGGCTTCCGCTTACGGAATCACTATATTCCTATCGGTTACAGGACCTGTTATCGGCCTGTTTATGCAATCCATGGCCGGGTATGTACTGCAAAGGAGGGATTTCCGATTTAGAAACGGTATTGCATTTTTCATTTATTTTACTACACTGTTTGGGGGAGGACTCATTCCCTGGTATATTCTTATTGTTCAATACCTTCACTTAAAGGACAACATTCTCGCGATGCTGGTTCCCCAGTTGGTAAGTGCCTGGAACATTATCATGCTGAAAAACTTTATGAAATCAATACCGGATGAGATTACCGAATCTGCAAAGATCGACGGTGCGGGGGATTTTACAATCTATTGGAAGCTCATTATGCCCTTATCCGTACCGGGACTGGCTACCATCGGCATGTTTATGGCACTGGGCTATTGGAATGACTGGTTCCTCTGCAACCTGTTCATCACCTCGGAATCAAAGCTTAACCTGCAATATCTGCTATATAGAATCCTTTCAAGGGCGGAATTCTTAAAATCGGCGACCTATACCATGGTATCGACCCCGGATTATCAACCGCCTGCCGAGACCTTAAAATTGGCGATGGCCTGTGTGGTTGTGGGGCCTATCATATTTGTTTATCCCTTTATTCAAAGATTTTTCGTTAAAGGTTTGACAGTGGGTGCTGTAAAAGGTTAGAACCGGTTTTCCGGCTGACATAAGGGCGGCTGTAAAAAACACGGATATTCCTTTTACAGCTGCCTAAAGGAAATATAAAAAAACAGGAGGAAGATTTCATGCGAAAGAGATTATTACGAGTATTGGCCGGGGCAGTTTCCCTGATGCTCTTTACTGCATCCTTTACTGCATGTAGTGGGGGTTCCACCAACGGAAAGGAAAAGGATACCCAAAATGCGGCAACGGTAGAGGAAAAAAAGCCGTTAGCCCCGGTAGACCTTGTTTGGTATGTGGTTGCGGATCCCCATAAGGATCAGAAGATGGTGGATGACGAAGTTAATAAGAGGCTGAAAAATGATCTTAACTGTACTGTGAAGCTTAACTTTACCAGTTGGACGGAGTGGCAGACCAAATACAACCTGCTTCTGGCATCAGGAGAAAAGATCGACATGATATTCTCAGCCACCTGGGCGAATTTTACGAAGTACGCCAGAGGGGGGGCCTTTATGGATTTAAAGGAGATGCTTCCCAAATATGCGCCTAAAACCTGGGCGGCTGTTCCAAAGGAAGATTGGCAGTGGGTTACCTATAATGGCAAGATTTTTGCAGTACCCTGCACCACCTATGAGTTTACACCCTCCGGATTGTACTACCGGGAGGACCTGAGAAAGAAGTATAATCTCCCGGAGATCAAGGATGTGGCTTCCATCGAGGCGTATTTGGATGGAATAAAGAAGAATGAAAAAGGGATGACTCCCATCGGTGGAAATCCGAACAATGAGATCTATTCCATCTTCCTGAATTCCGCTAAATTTGAAAGCATCCAGGGATCCGAAACCTCCTTGCTTCAAGCAACATCCTACAACACACCCAGAGATATCGTTGCTTTTCCAATGACATCGCAATTCGAGGATTATGTGAAGAAAATGAAGGAATGGGCAGACAAAGGGTATTGGTCGAAGGATGCCATATCATCAAAAGCATCGCCACAGAATGAAATGAATGCAGGGAAAGCAGCTATGGCGTGGATGAATCCTGCTACTGCACGAGGCAAGTTCCAGGGATATGAAAAGGATCACCCGGACTGGGAAATGGGGTACTTCCCTCTATCAAGAATGAAGGGGTATGTAATGCCGAACTCACCCATTAACAATGGGATGTCCATACCGAAGTCTGCTGCCAATCCCGAAAGGTCACTCATGGTCTTGGATTTATTCCGAAATGATCTTAATTACTGGAGATTGACCACCTGGGGGATTGAGGGCTATCACTGGCAGGTATCCGATGACGGAAAGAAGAAGATCAGCCCGGCAAATGGACAGGATCCCAAAGTAAATCCCGGCTTCTGGACAACTTCATGGGGATGGAATGTGGATAAGAACAACCTTCCTCCGGAGAAGGACTGGAAGGGCTGGGACACACTGAATAATGAATTCCAGGGCATGAAGAAGCCGAATATTTTCGCAGGTATCTATATTGACTATGATCCCATTAAAACGGAGCAAGCGGCCATCAACGATGTGAAGTCGAAATATGAAGGTGCATTGATCATGGGGCTGGTGCCGGATCCGGATAAGACGCTGAAAGAATACAGAGAGAAACTCAAGGCTGCAGGATTGGATAAATATGTTACAGAAATCAAGAAACAGGTGGACCAGTACTTTACCGAAGTGGGAGTAAAGTAAGATCACTTAGTAGTAGTTACAGAAAGGGTTCTTAGGAATCCTTTCTGTCTTAACTATACAAGCTACGAGGGAGAACTTGCTCATTCCGGAATCACGCGGACTTGGAATTGTTGGAGCATGATTTTCCAATATACAGTTGCCAATTGTACTCTATATATAAAAGCTGCAAGGAGAAAAGGATGGGTTGATTATGACAAAAACCGGATCAAAAGCAATCCAGAAAGACCGCCGCAGAATCATCCAGTTATATCCGAATCGAGCTGTTATTTTCGTTGGCATTGTTTCCAGCGTTATTGTTGCAGCCATTGTTATTTCAGTCCTCGCATTTTTTAGCCCTACCCTGCAACATGAATATGTTGCAAAGGTCAACGGGGAGTCCATTGAAGAGAAGGAGTTTTTTAGGCAGCTCAACTTAGAACGGGCAGTCACAGCGAATTATTTTAAGCAAAAATATAACGCAGAGGTGAATGGAGACTTTTGGACCAGGGATTTTGGCGGAGAAGTGCCTGTTCAGTATGCAAAGGAGCGGACGCTCAAGGAATGCATACGCATCAAAGTCCAGCAAACCCTTGCAAAAGAGCAGGGGCTTATTGAGGACATAACCTATACTGCGTTTTTAAAGAAGCTCACAGAAGAAAATAAAGCGAGAAAAGATGCTGTAAAAAATCATCAGGTCATATACGGGCCGGAGCAGTATGACGAAAATGGCTATTTTTCTCATATGTTCAGCAATTTGCTGAACCGATTAAAGGAAAATTTATTGGACAGCGAATTTAAGCCGTCCGATGCCGAGCTCAGAGAGTACTACGAAAAGGTAAAGGATATCTATTACAAGAAGGAAGATACAGTGGAATTTCAGGCAATTTCCATATCCTATGGAAAAGAGGGCGGAGCCTTCACGGATGCAGAAAGAAAAGAAGCCATTGAAAGAATGAAAGAAATAAAAGCACGGATCGACAAAGGAGAAAGCTTTGAAAATATAGCAAAAAGTAACCCGGATGGAATTAAAGTGGAAACAAAAAAAGTGAATGATGACTCTGCAAGTGCTTATTCCAAGTCAGCCCCCCAGTTGTTTGAAGCAGTTCGGGGCATTGGTGCTAACCAGGTGAGCGATGTGCTGGATGAGATCAATCAAAGGAAGGTAGAAATCATCAAGGTAATAAAAAAAGAAGACGGAGGATATAAAGCTTACGAAGAGTTCAAAGATTCACTTCTTTTAAACTATTCCAGTGAAAAGTACAATGAGCTGCTGGAAAAACGAATAAAGGAAGCAACGATAGAGATTAATGAAAAAACATATCGGAACCTCCAGATCCAATAGGCTTCTTTGGGTTATTGCGATATAAAAGATGTTTGTATGGAAAGGGGGAATGCAGTCTGAAATTCATACTTTATATCGCAATAACTTAATAAATAGAAGGGAGTGTAAAGGAATGAAAAAAAGTAGGAAAGTAAAAGCGCTAAGTGTACTAATGGTTATTGTCATGATGGCAGGGATCGTATGTTCGACCCTTCCTGTGCCCGTTTTTGCGGCTGGAGTGACCTATTACGTAGATGCAAACAGCGGTAACGACAATAACAATGGGACAAGCCAAACTGCGCCATGGCAAAGTCTCGACAAGGTGAACAGTACCACATTTCAGCCCGGTGATACCATCCGTTTCAAGGCAGGAAGCACCTGGACAGGAACCCTTTCTCCTAAGGGCTCGGGAGTAAGCGGAAGCCCTATCACCATTGATATGTACGGTACGGGAAGCAAACCCATCATCAATGGCAATGGCAAGGTATATTCCAGTAGTGATCCCATTGATTCAGCCGTATATTTAAAAGATCAGGATTATTGGACCATACGGAATCTGGAAGTTATCAATGATTCCTCCACGCCAGGAGAACGACAGGGAATTCATGTGGATGCTTCCAGCGGCAACCACACAGGGATTACCATTCAAAACTGTGTAGTACGGAATGTAGCCGGTAATGGGAATCACGGAGAACACGCCCGCATTGCTGCCATTTGTGTATGGTCAAGAGGCTGGAATCAAGCATTTTCCAATGTTCTGATTGAAAATAATTCGGTATATTCCACAGGCAGCACAGGAATCTACGTAAATGGTGAAAAATGGGCAGGGCCAGCCACAGGTATTAGAATAGCAAATAATAACCTGTATGACATCGGCGGCGATGGAATCTTAGTAGTGGGTGCATCCGGTCCATTGGTGGAATATAATGTGGTCAATGGCTCTCACATAAGAAGCAATCTTTATTGTGTAGCTCTATGGCCCTTCGAGTGCGACAATGCAGTGTTCCAGTATAATGAAGCTTATAACACCAAAACAACGCTGGACGGACAGGGCATCGACTGCGATTTCCAGTGCCGCAACACCATCTTCCAGTATAACTATATTCATGACAATGAAGGCGGATTCGTACTGATTGCAGGTACGAAAACTTTTAACGGAAAACCGGCATATAATGATGGCTCCATCATACGCTACAACATAGCACAGAATAACAAGGCAAGACAATTCCAGTTTTCTACCCTTTCCACCAACACTTATATTTACAACAATACCATTTATGTAAAGCCCGGAATAAATTCGTCCATGGTCTCGACCTGGTCCGAAGACGGTGTTACTTACCCGCAAAATGTATATTTTTGGAATAACATCTTCTACAACCTGGGAAGCAATGGTACATACGACCTGGGCGGTACTACCGGAGTTGACTATGATTACAATGTGTTCTATGGAACTCACCCGGCCAGTGAACCCAATGACCCACACAAACTTACCTCCGACCCGTTGATCGGTTATCCGGGTGAGGCAAGAACGGGATTGGATTCCTGTGGGGTCTATCAGCTCAAGACGGGTTCACCTGCGCTCAATTCAGGAAAGCTGGTAGCCAATAATGGCGGAAAAGATTTCTGGGGCAATACGGTATCTTCGACGGAAGCACCCAACAGGGGAGCCTACAACGGTCCAGGCCTTGGTCAGGTACCCACCCCAAAGCCGACTCCCGTGCCTGTAAACCTTTTACAGAATTCTGGATTTGAAAGCGGCGTGAATTCTCCATGGACCACTACCGGCACAGCAAGTGTGGTAAATACAAACCCACATACGGGGAGCTATTCATTGCAGGTAGGCGCCAGTATATCCTCGGCAGAACAAGTGGTAGGCAACCTGTATCCGGGGACAGCCTATCAATTAACCGGCTTTGCAAAAGCAGACAGCGGCCAATCAATATTATTAGGCGTAAAGGATTACGGTGGGGCTGAAACCAACGTACGTCTATCCGGCACAAGCTACTCCTCCGGCACCATAAACTTTACAACGGGACCAACCAGTACCAGTGCAAAGATTTATTTATACAAGTCCAGCGGCACAGGCAACGTATATTGTGATGATATACAACTCATACAGGTGGGAGATACTCCTGACGTAACGCCTACGCCTACTCCTTATTATGTCATAGGAAGCAGTGATGAGTTCGACAGCACCACTTTAAACTCCCAGTGGATATGGATTAGGGAAGATGCTGCAAAATGGAGTTTGTCGCAAAATCCGGGATCCATGAGGATTACCTGCCAAACAGGGGAAATCGTCGGTGCGGCGACGACTGCCAAGAATATATTGCTTACAGGAGCTTCAGACGGAGAGTGGACCATTGAAACCAAGCTGGACGGCAAGCCGACATCCAGGTGGTCACAGGGAGGGCTGATTGTCTGGCAGGATGACGATAATTTCTTTAGAATTACAAGGCTGTATGATAGCGGCGGTGTGTTCCAGTTTACCAGGGAAATCGGTGGAATTCGTACCTATGTAAATGTGGCGGATCCTATAGCATCAACCACAGTATACCTTAAGCTGATGAAGAGCGGAGACAATTATGCTGCATTTTATTCCGGGGATGGTACAAATTATACGCAGGTGTGGACAACACAAACAGGCAGCCTGCGTAATATCAGGGTTGGATTGATTTGTTGCAATGGTACGGGACTAATCGGTGATTTTGATTATTTCCGTATTACTGAAGGCACAGGTCCGGTACCAACACCAGTGCCAACACCTACACCTATACCAACTCCGACGCCCACTCCCACACCTACACCTACTCCAATCCCGACCTCAACACCAGTACCGACAGCAACGCCAACACCCGTATCCGGTAATCTTGTTGTCAACCCGGGATTTGAAACAGGCAGCATCAGTGGATGGTCGAGTTCATGGGGGCCGGTGGCAGCAGTGAACAGCGATCCGTATACAGGCAGTTATGGTGCAAAGAACAGTGGTACAGCAACAAAAGGAGCAGGACTCGAACAGGTAATCAGCGGTATACTGCCAAATACCAATTATACCCTGACGGCCTATGTAAAATCTCCCAATGGGGAAGAATGTTACTTTGGAGTAAGCGGCATCAATCAA
This sequence comes from Bacillota bacterium, assembly GCA_023419605.1. Lineage (GTDB taxonomy): Bacteria > Bacillota > Clostridia > Acetivibrionales > JAEZXR01 > JAEZXR01. The sequence continues at coordinate 41,208 of JAEZXR010000078.1, forward strand.
TGGAACGGCAGCAAGCAAGTAACCTGCAACAGTACTGCCTATACACTATATACGGTTAATTTTAAGACAGATGCAACCGTATCCAGCGTAAGGGTTTACCTTAAGAAATGGGCAGGTACGGGAGCTGCGTATATTGATGATGTAAGCTTGACGATGTCTCCGCCAACGCCCTGAGGAAGGAATAAAGATACCGGTAAGAATATTTTCTGCCCTGGCTCCGGCTGGGGCTTTATTTTTGTCCGAATGTAGACAAAGGGAAATGGAGATGGTACTATTTTCCTATAAGCTTTATAAAGCAACATAGGAGGTATGCGGATATAAAGTATGTTTTTGCGGTGACATTGATCATTTTATATGGGGCTGGGTTTGTATTTTACTCTATGGCTGCTGATGTAAAGGAAGAGATTAGGGATTTAAAGCTCAAAATTATTGAAATTGAAGGGCTCTGCTGAGTAAGAAAGACTAAATTTTTTATGGGGGGTTTGTCATGCGTCAAAGGATTAATAAAATTATAAGCGTCATAGTTACTATCATCATCGTATTTTCGCCTTTTACTACTCATGCACAGATAAACACTGCTGCTGTACAGCGTTTTTCGGATATACCTGAGGGCCATTGGGCCGATGAAATCATTCATGAAGCACGTACGAAAAACATCACCCAGGGTATGGAGAACAATCGTTTCGGTCTGGGAATGCCTTTAAAAAGAAGTGAATTTGTGAAGTCTTTGGTCAGTATGTTGAATTGGGAATTGGTGGATCCGGCTATCGGCAGTTTCGATGATAACAGGGATAAAAGCCAGTGGTTTTACAAATATGTTGAAACAGCGGCAGCTCACGGCGTATTCGGAAAGGATTCCGGGATTTTCAGACCGGACGAGCCTATTACACGGGAGGAAATGGTGGTTATGATCGTCCGCGGATTGGGCTATGGCCTGCTGGCGGAGCAAAAGTGGAATATGGAAAGAACTTTCGATGACATAGATTCCAATATTGGATATATCACTGTTGCAAAGGAGCTGGGCATTGTGAGCGGGAAAGGGAACAATCTGTTCGAACCGTCAGGTACTGCCAGCAGAGAAGAAGGAATTGCCATGCTGATGAGGATGTATAATAAATTGAATAGCGGCCTCCAGGATCTGCACGCTTTTTATGCCATCAGTTCCTACGGACAAAGGGACTTTATTCCTGCGCTGTCTTCTGTCAGCTTTGGATGGAGCCGCTTGGAATTCGATCCGGTAAAGAATCAGGTCATTCTCAATATGTCCCAGCAAAACGGAAATAGTTTTTCACTTCCCACTGGGTTTAGGGAGCCGGTGGACCTTGCCAGGGAAAATCATGTTTCCGCGCAGCTCAGCGTTTTTGCATCCCAGGATCAATTGGTAACCGATACACAAAAGCAATCCCAGGTTGGGTTGGTCGAATACATCGTATCCAACCCGGAGGTGCGGAAATCCGTGATCGCGAGTATTATGCAGCAGTTGGATTCCACTGAAAAAGACGGTGAAAAAACCTCTTTTGACGGTGTGGTCATTGACTTTGAAAATATGAAAGATACTTTTACGAAAGGTTCTTATCTCAGCCAATCCTTCAATATCTTTTTGTCCGAACTGAAAGAAGAGTTGGTTCACGGGAATAAAAAGCTATATGTTGCTGTCCACCCCAAAAGAAAACCGGGGCAACTGTACTATGATGGATATGATTACAAAGCCATCGGTCAACTGGCTGATAAAGTCATTCTCATGGCCCACGATTATAATGCAACGCGCCTGACCGAGGAGGAGATGAAGCAGGGCTATACACTGACTCCTCTCACGCCCATCGACGAAATTTACTATGCTTTAAAGGCTGCCACTGACAAAAATTCCGGGATTTCCGATCCGGGTAAGATTTGGCTCCAAATATCTTTTGGCTCGGTACAGTGGAAATTAAAGGACGGAAAAGTTATTAACCAGTCCGCGTATCTACCCTATTATTCAAGTATCCGGGAAAGACTCGTAAGCACTGACCCCACACAAAATCTAAGCGTTCAGTATCCTGAAAACATTAAAAATCCACTTCTGCGTTACTTCAATTCCGGAGATACTACTGATAATGTCCTATGGTATGAAGATTCGAGAAGTGTTCAAGCCAAGATTCAAATGGCAAAGCTGTTTGGCGTTACCGGGATCTCGCTGTGGCGGTTGGGTACGGTTCCCAATTATGAAGCCGGGATACATCTGGATGTATGGCAGCAAATCGTCAAGCTCGCAGAAAAGTAATTAAGAAAAAGCCTGGACTTTGCATTAAGGTTTGAAATTATGAAATAAAGTGCATTTAGAAAAGAGGTTTAGAAATGGCTGTTAAGAAAGTGTTTTGGGAAAATCCATACTTAACTGAAATTGAAGCGAAGGTAACAAGTGCAAATGATAATGTTATAACCCTTGATAAGACCGTGGTTTTTGCTTTTTCAGGAGGGCAACAATCTGATTCAGGAACAATAGCTGGATTTCAGATTATTGAAGCAAAAAAAGAAGGAAAGGAAATTTTCTATACGATTGAACAAAATCATAATTTAAACGCAGATCAAAAGGTTCTGGTTGTAATTGATTGGGAGAAAAGGTACAGATTAATGAAATTGCATTTTGCAGCGGAACTCATTTTGGAATTAGTTTATCGGAATTATAATCACCCTGAAAAAATTGGAGCAAACATCACTGTAGACAAAGCAAGGGTGGATTTCTTTTGGAAGGGAAATATATCGGAGATTTTTCCGGAGCTTATGAATAAAGTAAACAATCTTGTAGACTCGGACCTGGACATAATCAGTGATTTCAGTGATGAGGAAAATGAAAAAAGATACTGGAAAATAGAAGGGTTTGCACAAGTACCCTGTGGAGGAACACATTTAAGGAAGACAGGAGAAATAGGCTCAATAGCTTTAAAAAGAAATAACCTGGGCGGGGGAAAGGAAAGAATCGAAATATATCTGCAGCCCTAAGAGTAACCTTTTTGTTACCGCAATGTTCAAATGTAATGGAATGGGCATAGATACTTCCATTGTTTATGCCGAATAACGGGTAGTAAAATAAAAGTATTTACGGGGGCACAAGGTAACCTTGCTTCCTCGTAAATATTTTTTTATTTGGAACCATCTGTGTCAAAACAGACACAACAAAGCCCTTGAAGGTCTTAAACTTCAAGGACTTTACATCATGGAGCTGGTGGACGGAATCGAACCCCCGACCTATTGATTACAAGTTAGTCGGAACGTATGTTCCGGGAAACCCGTTACCTTTAGGCGGTTACGTGCTATTTATGCCAATCCAGGCATCTGGATTTTCTCGGGTTTAATCATAGCATTTTCAATCTTATTTTTTAGATTGTTTATATCATACGAAAAATTCACTGGAATATGAATTATAGGTAAGTTTGCGCTTGAAAATGCTTTGTCTACAAATATATCTCTTTCCTTTCTGTTATCTTTTTTGTGTGATGAGTCATCAAGTTCAATAATCAATAAGGGGGTATAATTATTTTTGTCGCATAAAACAAAATCCACGTGTTTCGATTTTATTTTGTTCCAGTGTATGGCTTTGCTTTCAGATTCCTTTGGAATATATAAAAGATCTGCTAATCTAACCTTTGAAAACACGTAGTAGTTTTTGTCCTCTATAGCTGAATGTAGCGCTTTAAAAAATTGATATTCTGCCTTTGAAAAAATATAATCCTTTTTCTTGTACAAAAAAGTTATTTCTTTATTTTCAGACTTTTTAGAAAATGTAATATTTTTTCTCTTGGTCAAAATGCTGATTATAATTACAATAATTGCCAATGAAATTAATAATAGTTCCATAAAGACACTCCTTTTGTATTTATAATTTAATAAATATTTGAATTACTTTACCTATAACTTCTACGTTGTTTTGTTGTGTATCTATTATTCTTGTTGTGTGCATTGGGTTTGTGCTGTGTGGTTCTAGTACTACTATATTTTCTTTTCTGTTGAACTTTTTTATAGTAGCTTCTTCTCCTTCTACTAACACTACAGCAATTTCTCCATTTTTAACTTCATTTTGTGTTCGGACTAAAACAAGAGAATTTTCTGTAATATGACTTAAATTCATGCTATCTCCAATAACTTTAAGAAAAAAACATTGGCTGGAGGGAATATTAATATCTGCTATATTTTTGTATCCTATTATATTTTTTTCCGCAAATATAGGCTCTCCTGCTTTTATAGTTCCTAATATAGGTAATTTTATAAAATTTGTTGGTATGATAGCATTACTCGGTATTTCTGAATTGTTTTCACTCTCTCTACATAATAAATAATCAATCGTGACATTAAATATATCTGCTAATTGACTAATATGTGATTCATTAAGCCTTTTTACACCTTTTTCTAAATCATAATAATACTGTACTGATATTCCAAGTTTTTTTGATATTTCAATCCCACTTAATTTGGCCTTTTTTCTTAGTTCTCTCATTCTATTGGGATGCTCACTCATTTTATTTATCTCCTTGTGCTTTTCTTAGTATAGTTTATCATTTATTGGAAATTTAATCAATAATCTAATAGATTAAAACAGGAGATATTCTAAGCTATTGGATGAAAATATAAGATGATTGGACTGGATTAATCTATTTGATTAAATATGGGCATTGACAAAATTAATCTAATAGATTAAAATATAAATATAAATTAAGCTAGTAGATTGATTCTTCAACGCCACAATCCAGTGGCAATCCCTCCCGGAATCCCAAACCGGGGAACGGTTCTAAACCGGACAATGCTATATAAGATGCAGACAAATTGCTGGACAATCACTAGATACTGTGAGGTTGAGGTAGTACAGCGACTAATGTATAGGTATAGCTACATACAACAGTTAGGATAACAGGTATATCCT
>JAEZXR010000088.1 GCA_023419605.1 Bacillota bacterium
ATTCATCCCAGACGGTGGCTGTAATATTGGCCACCGTTTCGTCCTTCCAGACTCGTCAGTGAGATAATTGGGGAGGATTTTCACCTTCTTCACAGAAGTTTCCAACTACCACATCAAAAAACTGTAGGAAGGGGGTGAAAATCCATGAGGTTTTGTCCACTAACAAAAGAAGCTTGTTCAGAGAATTGTCAATGGTATACAGGTTCAGCATTAATGTGTTCTATATTAGAAATTAAGTCATTATTGGAAGATATCCAACGCAACCCCAACAGATAACTTTGAAGTCTTTTTAGTAATCTTACAACCTACTTCATGTAATACTTCACGGGCATCACAGATAGTTAACTCATTTTCTGCTAATAAGGAGATTACTTTATTTACAATCTCCTCTTTTTTTCCTTTTGAAATAGTTTCCTCAAGGCACCGCATTTCATGTCACGCATAATAGCGTTGTTCTCCAGAGGGAGGGAGACGCTACTATTTTCTCCTTTCATAAGATTGCATCAGCGGAGTAGCTACCCGCCGATATCTGCGACAAGAAAAAGGACTAAATAACTTTACACTTGTCAATTGTTTCAGTTACAGCTTTTTAGGAAGCCAGTTCAAGGTAAAAAACCAATTCCGAAAAATCAATACCCGTTACGAGTCCTTGATTAACTGAATTGTGATTATAATTTCTATGCTTTACATTCCTTGCTACTTCATCCAGTAAATTCATTTACTCCCCCCCCTTTCCAAGGCAACGGTAACTGATAACCGGAAAAAGTACTTCCCGGACGTCACAGATGGTTAATTCATTTTCTGCCATTAAGGAGATTACTTTATTTGCAATCTCCTCTCTTTTTTTGAAATGTGTCCTTTCACCTTAATCAATTGTCATTCCCAGTATTCTAAAGCATGCACCGGTCGGCCCCCTGAACAATTACTCCGCCATATTCCACCGTAAGATTCTCGGGGGCATTGAAGAGCCGGTAATATATATACATTGGAAAGATCGTCTCGCACCTTTTCCTCAATACGCTCTTTATCCCACTGAAAATCTTCCGTGAAGGACTGGTATTCTTCCACAAGTTCTTTTTCAAATTCCTGCCGTTCCGTTTTGGTAACATCCTTTAGCCAATCCTCATTATTCAACATTCCCCGGCTTATATGCATTGCTTCAGAGACCCCTATAACATCCAATCCATCGGGACCGTAATCCTCAAACAGCCTTTTTCCGGTCTCCTTCGCAATCATCTGGTCCGTTTCTTCCTTGTATAGATCAAAGAAATACCACTCCATCTGATTCCGAATTTCATCTCCATGGTTCTTTTCCCATTTATAATGGGCTTCAAGAATGATATCCCATGCCTTCCTCTCCATTTCATTCTCCAGGATTATTTTCATTGAACCCATACCCCTCCTAACCGGACCAATTCACTTCCAGACGGCGGTTTGTTTAGACTGTCCGCCGTTTCGTCCTTCGGGACTCATTAGTGGAAGACGGTTTATTTCCTGGTATTTTTACAGTCCAGGCACATTCCATTGCTTTTGTAAATTTCAACAATTTTGAGTTCAAGCCATATCTTTTTACCACACTTTAAACAGGTAAATGCGATGCGTCCGGGCCGATAGTCATTGACAAATCCTGCTTCTTTCTCCCTCATCCTAATTCCCCTTCCCATGCCGTTCACCCGAGTGAACAAATAGAATTTTATTTAAGTAGTCCGACAATTTTTTACAAAAACTTTTGTATATTTGTGATAGAATTTGTTGTTAAGCGTATGTGAATAAAGAATTTTGCATTTAGTTTAAACCATGGGTCTAAACGCTTATTTAACTACTCTTTATTGTACTTTTGTTATCGTTCTTAGGTTCCCAGAGTGCTTGTTAACTCTCTGTTTATTGGCACCATTTGGGACAGCAATATAAATGTTGAGGTAAAAATATGTATGAACTAACTAAAATTTGTCCTAAAGAAATTCTTCATTATCCAGATTCTTTAAGCGAAAATGGGTATTATTTCTGTCCCATAATTAAATTGTATAAGTTTCTTAATCCACAGTATCAATCCGAGTTTAAGATGATCCATGACGCCTTATCTCTTTCTGCAAGATATAGACTTCTATTACCGTTTTGTCTGCTTAGTAAAAAATGTAGAGTTTTACTCCCTTTGCTGTTAAAAGGACATAAGTTTGATATTGCCCCAATACTAGTTGTTAAGGTTGATAACCACTATGAACCGGGCGGTGATGGCCACCATCGGATTTGTCTTGCAAAACGTTTTAATCTTTCTTCAATATGGGTTCTTATATATGAATAGCGGTTGTTTTGTTCTTTTTGATTTTCTGGGCGCAATATCTTTGTAGTATAGTATTTAATCCTGAGATATGTAGGATATTTTTCGAAATAAACCTCTTCAATCCCATAAATTCCTTTTACCAAGGTGTTGTTATGAAAATAATCCTGGCATTTATGTAGATGTCCGTGAAATACAGCACGGGGGCTATGCTTATCCAGATACTTTCCTAATTCTATAAACCCCCTGTGGGCTTCCGGGAACTCGGTGTCTCTCTTTTGCGTCACAGGGTAGCCATTGCTATTTTTCTTAGCCGGCGGCGAGTGGCTGATAATGATATCCGCATGGATAGGTATTGATTCCAATACCTGATTTGCTTCTTTCTCTGTGAGTAACCATTTAGACTTACTCCCTTTGTACTTAATACAACCACCTAACCCGGCTATTATCAACCCATATACTTCCGCAGCCTGTCCATGTAAATCTATGATCCTTGTATTTACAAAGGGTGTAGAACCGTCATGATTACCGGCTACTCCATAGGCAGGCGCCTCCGGGTAGATTTCTAAGATATTCCTTACTATCATTTCACCGTTGTCTCCCAGGAAGAAAAGGATGTCGACATTCTCCGGCAGGGAATCCTGTCCTTCAATAAAGCCCCCATGAAGATCAGAGATAAATAATGCTTTAAATGTCTTGTTTGTGATACTCAACCCTGTTCCCCCTAGA
>JAEZXR010000121.1 GCA_023419605.1 Bacillota bacterium
CACCTATAGAGGTGGGGCGGGGGCCCATCTTATGCCTCGTTATAAAACAAACTCTACCTTAGGAAAATAATACCACTCACGCCTCCATCTGTCCACATGAAAAAGTTAAAAAGCATAAAAACCGACGAGTCCTTGTATCATAGAAGTAGGGTGTACTGTTTATTTCTGCAAAATCAGGGTAATAAGTTATCAATAAAAGGGAAGTGCTCCCTATCACTTGCCATATAGGCCTATATTGTTTTAAAAATTGTTAGGAGGTTTTTTAATGAGTATTTACGATTTTACAGCCAATTCCATCGAAGGTGAAAAAATATCCTTGTCCGATTATAAGGATAAAGTGCTAATCATAGTCAATACGGCCAGCAAATGCGGTTTTACACCTCAATACGAAGATTTGGAAAAGCTTTATAAAAAACATCAGTCACGGGGCTTTGAGATTTTAGCATTCCCATCCAACCAATTTGGAGAACAGGAGCCTGGAGATAATCAGGAGGTTAAAAACTTCTGTATGTTAAATTACGGGGTTTCCTTTCCTCTTTTCGAAAAAATTGAGGTACGGGGTAAAGATGCACACCCACTGTTTGCGTATTTGACTGAAAATGCACCTTTTAAAGGTTTTGATCTAAACAATTCCATGGGAAAAATGCTCCATGCCTTTATTCAGGAAAAATTCCCCGCGTATATGGCCGGGGACTCCATAAAATGGAATTTTACCAAGTTCTTAATTAATCGCAGCGGAGAAATTGTTGGGAGATACGAACCTACAACATCTCCGCTGGACATGGAAGCAGCGATCGAAAAGCTTCTTTAGTCATGGTCTGTAAAACCTGCACCCGGGTGATCCCGGATGCAGGTTTTATTGTTTTCAGCCCTTTTCCTATCCACCGCCTGTATTCCATTCAAAGGGCTCTCTGCAACTGCTTATCTTATCTTCTTCGTCCTGGAATTCACGCTCGTTATTTCCCGCTTTCACTTGATAAAAGCAGCTGTACATGGTATCCTTTTTATATACCATTGCAGCTGCTTTTATATGAAATTGTGGAGGCAAGTCTCTGAAATTCTAATTTTGTCCAACAGTCTTCCAAACTTACTCTCCGTTTTTCATAAATCTTAAAAGGAGGCATCATCATGCTGAATGAAAACCATATCAAAGGACTTCTCTCCAGTGTCCGTCTGTCGGATGGAACTATTGCTTCGGAAAATGAAGTTCTTGTAGAAAAAAACTGGGACGGAAATCTTCTCAAAACCAGCGTATTAAACAATTCCAACAAAGCTTTAAAAATAAAGGAAGTCGTCCTTTTCTCCGGAAATATGCCCCTGCGTCCCGATACGGAATTTTATGGCGAGGGCTATCAAATGCTTTGCCAGTATTCCGGAACACTTTCCTCCCCGCAGGTCATCAGCGCTTACGGTACGGATTGGGACTTTTTCAGAATACCGAAAAACGCTTTCAATGAAAATTTATGGACCGTATACAATTTGCTTCTGCTATCCCCTGAGGATCAGGCCCACACACTTCTGGCCTTCACCTCCTGCAACCGTTTTTCCGGCGAGTTTAGATTCAAAGACAATTATATGGAAGCTGTCATGGACACCGAAGATTTACTGCTGGAAGCCGGCCAGTCCTGGGAATTGGAGGAGTTCACAGTTCTTTGCGGCGCGTACCGGAACAGGCTCTTTTCTGCACTTGCAGAAGGCATTAACAGGAACCATCCCCCCAGGGTCTATCCGGAAATTCCTTCCGGCTGGTGTTCCTACTACTGCATGCGCCGCATGACGGCAGAAGCACTGATAGAAAATGCCTATGCCATGGCCCAAAGGATCCCGGAGCTGAAACGCATTCAAATCGATGGCGGATACGAGGCGTATAACGGGGACTGGTTGACAGCCAGACCCTCTTTGGGTGCCGATATGAATACCATTTGCAACGGAATCCGTAAAATGGGAGTAGAACCCGCCGGCTATATCTCTCCTTTCATCGTGGAAACGGAATCCACTGTTTTTAAGGAACACCCGGATTGGCTGGTCAAGGACGAGCACGGAAACCCCTATAATGAAATCGGACACAACCGCAAATGGTATATGATGGACGGCTCACACCCGGAAGTGCAGAACTATTTCCGGCATATCGCCAAAGTCATGCACGACCAGTGGGGAATCCGGTATTTTAAACTGGATTTCCTTGCTTACGGAGCTCTCCCCGGCGGATACCGCTATGATAAAAACGCAACACGAATCGAGGCTTTCCGCATGGGTATAAAGGCCATTGTAGACGAAGTAGGGCATGATAGCTTTATCCTGGGCTGTAATGCTCCATTCTGGCCCATTCTCGGTCTCATTCACGGAAACAGGGTAACCAATGATATCCTGAGAGACTGGAAGCATGTTTCCGGAAATGCCAGGGAGCTCTTCTGGCGTAACTGGCAGAACGGCACTTTATGGTTTAACGACCCCGACTGTATCGTGCTGGAAAAGCTGGACCTGTTCGGCATAAGAAACGGCGAAGTCATCGAAAGGAAATCCTCTCTGACCGATGACGAATTTGAATTCCATAAAGCCTTTATTGCAGCTTCCGGAGGCATGATACTGAGCGGCGACCGACTGCCCCACATATCGGAAAAGAATATCGGTGTATTAAAAAAGCTTCTTCTTTCCACCGGTGTAGCAGCCGCTTTTGATGATACTTCCTTCACCGTAGGACGGATTTATAAAAAGGATTGCATGATGCTTTGCGTGTTCAACTGGGAGGAAAGTCCAAGAGACATTGAAATCAGCCTGAATGGATGCTACCAGGTTTTTGATTTCTGGACCGATGAGGAAATGGGTACCTTTACCGACAAGCTGGATGTGCGTAAGATGGGTCCTCACTCCGGAAGGGTATTGGTGTGTAAACCATTACGGTAACGATTCATCGCAATAACTGAAAACCAATGGCAGACCCTGTGGTCTGCCATTGGTTTTTTTAAGCATCGGTTGCCCCTTGCTCCTCAAGTCAACCCTTTACCGAGCCTATCATCAATAGTCAAATTGGGGACGCTTAAATTGAATCCTGATTTTTCAACATTTTACACACCATGGATGACGATATTCCTCCTACCAACTCACCGATTTCCTTTAGTGTTAAGGAAGAGTTCCTTCTCAACTTAATTGCCAGCTCACGCCTCATCCCTTTATCTTCTGCCAAATCTTCCACTCTTTTCCCCATTTCCTGCAGTTCCTTATCTATAAAAACCCTGGCTTGGCCTACAGATTCCATATAATACCCGTTTTCTTTCTTTATAACCAGTGTATCCTCCTCTACATCGATGATATCAGATTGCGCTTCATACTTTAGAACATAATTGTAATATCCCCCCATGGCCCTGCTCTTGCTTTGAGAGAATATATTAAGTATTCTTTCAGTTTCCACCAGGTCACTCCTGTTTTTCTCTTTTCCCATGTAGTGATTGAAGCTGCTCCATTTATATTCCTGTGGCGTTTTTACCACAGCTGCCTTTACAGGATTATTGTGTATGTATGCACTGACAGAGAGCAGATAGCTGTCATTGTCGATGAGCTCACTTTTAAAGCGGTCCTGAAATAAGTGCCCTACTCTTTTATACTTTCTGTTGAAATAATAAGCATAGCTGATATTGATGCTTTTTACTACCTTGGATATATCATTTCCGTTATCGTGAATGAGCAGGTGGACATGATTATCCATCAGACAATAGGCCTCCAGTTTGAAATTGTATTTATCTCTCATCCTCGCCAGGGTATCGAGAAATCTCACGCGATCTTCTTCCGAAATAAATAGATTCTTTCGCTCATTTCCTCGTTGGATAATATGGTATGTCTGGAACTCCCCTTTATGTCTTGCTGTTCTGGGCATTAAATCCTCTCCTCGGGTTAATTTTGGATTTATTGTATCAGAATAGAAAATTCAATTCAAGAACCGTCCCCCTATTTCTTTTAAAAATTCTTTGTAGAAAATTAGAAGGATTTGTTATAAAATAAAGATAGTACGCATAGGTCATGTTCGTATAAAATGATAGACTATAAAATAAAAAGGGTGTAATTATGAAGCTGCAAATAAAAAGACGGCGGATCTTTATTCGTTTTTTCATTTCATATTTTGCGATTCTGCTTATTCCTATTGTTATTGGAAGCTCAATTTATGTGCAGGTTATCCGGATTGTCGAGAAAGAAACTGAAGAGAAAAACTGTATAATTCTGGAACAAAGCCAGAATGTCGTGGATGGATATATGGCTTCAGTAGAAAAAATCTTTCACCAATTGGCCTTTGATTCGAGAGTCACGCAGTTGCTGCAAGTACAAAATAGTATGGACGGCATGGACATCTATCGGTCTTTTCAAGCGCAGAGGGACTTTTCCGTATTGAATGTAACCAATGATTTTATCGTAGATTTTTATATTTACTTTGGAGATAGCAACATCATAATAACAAAGGGTACGACTTATTGGAATCCGGAGTTGTTTTACCGGAACTACCTGGATGCCGAAATAGAAGGGTTTGAAACCTGGATGTCCCGCATGAAAAACCAGTATCATAACCAAGCGTACTTTTCAGATAAGCTATTGGATACGAATAATCGGAAGAAAACCGTGATTACCTCCTTGCAGTCCATTCCTATTACCAGTGTAGGATATTCCAAAGGCTGTATTGCCATTCTGATTGATGAGAGCAAGATCCGAAAGCTTCTTGACCCTATTTCCACAGATAAGGGAGGATGGTTCTACGTCGTTGATGCGAAAGGAAATATCCTATCCTCCACTGATGGAAAAAAGGAGCAGTTACAAGTTTTAGAATTTGATTCTACAGGTCCTGCAGGTGCAAAAAGCTTACTCATCGACAACCAAAAAATGCTGGCTACTTACGTAGTATCCTCCAAAAACAACTGGAACTATGTATCCGTAATACCCTACAGCGTGGTAATGGAAAAAGCAGAACACGTGAAAAGAGTTACAATTTCCATCACTATAGTGATATTGTTTGCAGGAGTTATTATTGCACTGGCGGCTGCGTATCTAAACGGCAAACCCATCAAGCGGATGCTGAAAATATTGTCAGGCAAGCTCGGAGTCGATTTGGATCTAGCGAATAAAAATGAATTTGACATCCTGGAAGGAAATCTGGTAAGTCTGATTGACAATAATGAGCATCTGAAGCAGGCGATGCAGGAACAGATAGTTTTGATAAAAGCCACTTTCTTTGAACGCTTAATTCGAGGCCAATTCCGGGGACTAAAGGAACTGGAAACCATTGCTTCCTTATCAGGAATCGGAATCAGGGGAAGCCGGCATGTTGTCATCATGATGCAATTTATTGAATTTACGGATATGATTGATGCAGAATACTTGGACGAGTTGGAAAGAAAAAGAGTTTATGCCAAAAGCGTGATCAGCAGCTGTGTTCAGGAGCAGGGATTTGTACATGACATAGAAAATGATAAAATCATGCTCTTATATTCTTTCGAAGGAATTCCCGACTCTGATACAGAAAAATATATCCTGGAGTTGATTGAAAGAGTAAACAGCGAATTATGCAATGTATTGAAATTCCGCTTTGCATTCGGGGTAGGAAATGCTTGCAGCAATCTCACGGATGTATATAAATCTTACAATGAGGCACTTTATGCGCTGGATTACCGCTTGAAGGTTATGGATGATAATATATTCCTATACCATCAGATTCCACAGGTAAATAATGAGTTCTATTTTCCCCTGGAGGTACAGATGCGGTTGTTCTACCTGGTAAAGACCGGTGAGAGGGAAGCCGTGGAAAAGCTGTTTGATGAAATCTACAGGGAGAACCATGTCAACCGCCAGCTATCGGATGAAATGGCTAAACTACTGACCAACGACCTCTATGCTACTTATGTGCGGATTAAGTCAAAACTGAAGATGAAGGAAGAGGCGGGAGAAAAGGCGAAGGAATTCAAAAACCTGGCCTTTGACAGAAGGAACAGCAAGCAGTGGTACCAGGAATTATGTGAAAGTTATTGCAGGCTGTGTGAAATAGTAACCCGTCGAAAGAAAAATTACAACAACCAGTTGGTGGATGAAGTGACACGGTTCATCCATAGCAATTACATGGATCCGCAATTATCACTCTGCAGTGTGGCATCCCGTTTTGGACTTACGGAGGCAAACCTGTCGTACTACTTTAAAGAAAGAACAGGGGAGAACTTTTCCGCCTATATAGAAAATATAAGAATTGAAGAGGCGTGCAGGCTGTTGGAAAAAGGAGATGTACCCATCAATGAGATTGCGGAGGTTGTAGGCTACAACAGCGCCCATTCTTTCCGGAGAGCCTTTAAGAGGGCTAAGGCCATCAGTCCCACCGATTTTAAGCGGGAAGTGCTGGAAAGCCAGTGATTATACTAGTTTCCTTGAGGACTGTACTCTGATTGAGAATTGTACGGTCTTCTTTTTTTGCAGATGTACCCTGCCTAAATTATGGCTGTTTACATACTTCAGGGTGCTGTTATACAATTTGCCTGTCGACAGATGAGATCAAACTATCACATGCATAAAGGGGGATTACCGTGGCTTCATCGTTATCAGAAGCAAAAACAAACAAAATCATCAAAGCAAAGTATCAACCTAAGAGCGCTCTAAAAAAGATCATGTCCTGCTGGCAGCTCTGCTTACTTATGCTTATACCATTCATTTATATTATTGTATTTAAATATGTGCCTATGTATGGAGCAACCATCGCTTTCAAAAAATTCATGCCCTTAAAAGGAATCATGGGAAGTCCCTGGATAGGATTTGAAAATTTTCAGCGACTATTTGAATCCCCTTCTTTCTTAGGGTTACTAAAAAACACGATCATATTAAGCCTGTACGGATTGTTTGCGGGATTTCCTTTCCCAATTATACTTGCGCTCTGTTTGAATTACATGGGACGTGAGCGTTTTAAAAAAGTAGTTCAAATGACCACCTACATACCCCATTTTATTTCCGTGGTGGTAACCGTGGGGCTCTTATTTCAAATATTAAGCCTCCGTACCGGAGTTGTTAACAATGTTATCGAACTGCTGGGAGGCGAGCGGACCAATTTCATTGCTGACCCCGGCTTTTTCAGGCATTTATATGTTTGGTCAGGAATATGGCAAAATGCAGGATGGGGATCAATCATATATATTGCCGCACTGTCTTCTATTGATCCACAGCTCCATGAAGCAGCTATTATGGATGGTGCCAGCAAGGTAAGAAGAATATGGCATATTGACCTGCCGGGAATTTTACCGACGGTGGTGATCATGTTGATACTCAATGCAGGAGGAATATTGACAACAGGTTTTGAGAAGGTGCTTTTAATGCAGAATCCATTGAACTCTGTCACATCGGAAGTGATTGACACCTACGTGTATAAAGTAGGTATCGCAGCCCAGCTTCCCAATTACTCCTTTGCCTCGGCAGTAGGACTGTTCCAATCGGTTGTTACCTTTTCATTGACAGTGTTTGTAAACTTTATATCAAAAAAAGTATCCGAAAACAGTTTATGGTGAGAAATGAGGTTGTATAATGAGTAAAGTGAAAAATTGGAACGAGTCCAAGGGAGATAAAATTTTTACTATATTTAATTATTGTTTTCTAACGTTGATGTTTTTAGTAACACTATATCCGATCATCTTCGTCGTCAGTGCATCCTTCAGTGATCCTAAAGCATTAATGGCGGGAAGGGTATGGTTGTTCCCCGTTGACTTCAGCCTGGAAGGCTACAGGGTTGTAATGAATTATAAGCGGGTATGGACCGGATTTGGGAATTCCCTGTATTATGCAGTAGTGGGTACAATTATAAATGTTGCAATTACCATTATGGCGGCATATCCATTGTCAAGAAAGGACTTTTTTGCCAGGAACAAGATTTCTTTTATCTTCGCTTTTACCATGTGGTTTTCCGGGGGAATGATCCCTTCCTTTCTTCTCATAAAGAGTTTGCACCTGTATGATACAAGATGGGCACTGATTATTCCGGGAGCCATTTCCGTCTATAATACTTTTATTACGAGAACCTATTTTCAGACCAATATTCCGGATGAACTGCTGGAATCCGCCAAGCTGGACGGATGTGACGATTTCGGGTTCCTGTTCCGTGTTGTACTTCCGCTGTCGGGGCCAATTCTGGCCGTTATTTCGCTCTTCTATGCGGTGGGACATTGGAACTCTTACTTTGGAGCCTTGATTTATCTGAACAAGCAAGAACTGTTCCCTCTGCAAATTGTGCTGCGGGAGGTATTAATTTTGAATACGGCGCAGGACATAGTGGGTAATCTGGATCTGCAATCCGAAAGGGAACTGATGTCCGAGGTGTTGAAAAACTCCCTGATTGTTATCGCCAGCTTGCCGGTGATTGCCATCTATCCTTTTGTACAAAAGTTTTTTGTAAAAGGCATGATGATCGGAGCGATTAAGGGCTAAGATGAAAAAGAACTGAAAGGGGGTGACAACGGATAAGGGTCAAGCTGTATTACTATAATGAATATTTATGTAAGGTTCAAGAAGGAGGAGATTTAATGAAAAAGGTTTTAGCGCTCTCATTATGCGTAGCAGTGACAGCATCATCTCTATTGGCAGGCTGCTCCAAAAAGCCCGAGGAGAAAAAGCCGCAGTATGCTAAGGCAGCCCAAAGCTCCATTGTGACGGAAGCCGGCACTTTTCCCGTAACCAAGGAGAAATCAACCTTGAAGGTATTGATTCCTCAGAGTACATTTGTTCAGGACTATACAACTAACGAATTTACCAAATTGTATGAAGAGAAAACCAATGTACATGTGGATTGGAACATCATTGCCGGCAGCGGCGACCAGATTACCCAGAAGATCAGTATGATTCTGGCCAGCGGAAGTGACTATCCGGATGTTATTATCTCAAACCTGAACAAGGCACAGACCGTGGTCTATGGAACCCAAGGGGTGCTTCTGCCGCTGAATAGTTTTATTGATAAATATGCTCTTCATCTCAAGAAAGCCTTTGCAGAAGACGACTTTTTAAGAAGGTCTTCCATTTATACCGATGGAAATATATATTTCTTCCCTAAATTGACTTATGTGTACCACCAGACCCTGGAGAACAAAATGTGGGTGAACCAGTCCTGGATGGATAAACTGGGGTTAAAAGCCCCGGGTACTACAGATGATTTCTACCAGATGTTGAAGGCTTTCAAGGAAAAAGACCCCAATGGCAATGGTAAAGCGGATGAAGTTGCAATGGCCAGCCAGGGTGTGAAGGGGACTAACGGTATGGTGCGCTATTTGATGAGCGCATTTACCACCCCGGAAGGATATTATGTGGATAACGGAAAGGTGAAGTACGCACCGGCCAATCCAGAATACAAGGATGGTCTGAAATACATCAAGAAGTTATATGATGAAGGGTTAATTGCGAAGGACAGCCTTACCATGGACAGAAAGCAAATCACTGCTATGGCGGAGACTCCCGGAGCTTCTGTCCTCGGAGCATCACCTGCACTGTGGTATGGTATGTTTACTACCAATAACGCGCCCAGCGGCCGTTATAAGGAGTATACCAGTATTCCGCCCGTCAAAGGGCCTAAAGGGGTTCAGATGTCTATGGCTAGACAGGAAAATGTCGGGGTGCTGGGGGTAGTTACCAAGAGCTGCAAGTACCCGGAAATAGCCACACGCTGGATTGACTGGTTCTATTCCATGGAAGGCAACCTGACTGCAGCGTGGGGTCCGGAGGATAAAGGGTGGAGAAAAGGAAAACCGGAAGAAAAAGGGATCGACGGCGGACCGGCTTTGTATGCTTACCTGGGCAACCAGCAATTTGGACAGAATCAGAATGCGCACTGGTCCAGTTCAGTTCAGGCTTACGAGTCGGTGAAATTCAGAATGGGCCTTGTGGCAACGGATCCGAATGAAACAGAGCCCCGCCTTTACAAGGAAACCAAAGAAAAGTATGAAAAGTATAAAGTGGATAACGGCCTGCCTTTCCTGTATATGTCTGAACAGGATACACAGGACAGTGCCCAGTTGGATGTTCTGATCAGCAAGGCCTGGGAAGAAGGTCTTGCACAGGTCATTGCAGCGGGCAAGGATGTGGATAAGGAATGGGATACCATGATAGATAACATCAACAAAATCGGATTGAAAAAATCCATCGACCTCCGCCAGAAAGCCTATGACGAATACGTGAAATCAACTAAGAAATAGAATACAGAGATAAGGGATAGAAACTCCGTTTAATTCCGGCTTTATTATGCTAGCGGAAGGAATTCAATTTAAGAACCGTCCCTGAATTAACAGACAATAGAAAAAACCCATAGCAGACTCTACACGGTCCGCTATGGGTTTTTTAATTCTCGAATAAATATCGTTAGCTGCTGCATTTATTAAAATCAACCTTTTACCGATCCGATCATAACTCCTTTGACGAAGTACTTCTGTACAAAAGGATACGCAACAAGCAGCGGTACGCTGGCAACAATAATCAAGGAGTACTTTAAAAGCTCATTCAAATACAGCCTTCGGTTTTCATCGGCTACATTCAGTGTCAAATCACTGGCCGCATTGCTCATCAACAGAATTTCCCGCAGGAAGATTTGCAAGGGAAACTTCTTCCTGTCCGACAGGTACAGCAGGGCATCAAAGAAGCTATTCCAATGCCCTACGGCATAGAATAGGGTTATGACTGCCGTGATGGCCCCGGAAAGCGGCAGCACAATGCTGACCAGAAACCTCAGGTTGGTACAGCCGTCGATCCTGCCCGAATCCAGCAGTTCATCCGAGATATTAGTAGCAAAATAGGTTCTGGTGACAATGACATTATAAACACTCATAGCCCCCGGAATCAGCAGGGCCAGCCTTGAGTTGTTGAGTCCCAGGTTATTGACCAGGATGTAGGTAGGTATCATTCCGCCGGAAAAAATCATGGTAAAGGTAAATATCATCATGATGATATTCCTTCCGTAAAAATCTTTCCTTGACAGCGGATAGGCCGCAGCAATGGTTACCAGGATATTGATCAAAGTTCCTACAACCGTGTAGAAAATACTATTTCCATAGCCAATCCATACATTTTTATACCCTATGACAGCCTTATACCCTTCCAGACTGGGTTCTACCGGAAGAATCCATACCTTGCCGGAAACCAGCGCAGCCGGTGAGCTGAAGGAGGCACTGGCAACATAAAGGAGGGGATATAACACCACCAGGAAAAACAGAAAAGCAAATACATGGTTCACCCCGTTAAAAACCTTATCGACTCCAGTCTCCTTGATTAGTTTATTCCTTCGTTGTTTCATGCGATTCACCTCTCCTCTTTACCACAAACTGGTGTCGCTGATTTTTTTTGCGATTTTGTTTGCACAGATTATCAATATAAGACTAATGACGGACTTAAACATACCGATGGCAGTGACATAGGAAAAGTTCGGCAGTCCCGAGGCTATACCGATATTATATACATACGTATCAATGACTTCGGAGGATTCCATATTCAGCGGGTTCTGCAGCAATAATACCTTCTGGAATCCTACATTCATGATTCTTCCAATATTCATAATCAGCAATATTATGATGGTCGGTGCAATACCCGGAAGGTCAATATGCCATATCCTCCTGACTTTACTGGCTCCATCCATTAATGCAGCTTCATGGAGCTGTGGATCGATTCCGGCAAGTGCTGCCAGGTATATAATCGATCCCCAGCCTGCCTCCTGCCATATTCCGGACCATACATAGATGGACTTGAAATATGCCGGGTTCCCCAGAAAGTTTACTCTTTGGCCTCCCAGCAGCTCGATCAGATTATTTATAAAACCGATTCTTACCGACAGCATTTGAGTAATCAAACCCGCTATGACCACCACAGATATGAAATGAGGCGCGTAGGTCGTCATTTGAACAACCTTCTTGAATCTTTCATTCCTAAGATAGTTTAAGGATATGGCCAGTAGAATCGGAAACGGAAACCCTACTGCCAGGTTATATACGCTTAATACTAAAGTATTCTTGAGCAGGAGTACAAACTGGTAGGAATGAAAAAACCGTTCAAAGTGCGCCAGGCCCACCCATTTGCTGGCGAATATCCCCTTTGCCAGGTTAAAATTTTTAAAAGCAATTTGCAAGCCATACATTGGCAGATAGTGGAATACTATTACATAGATAATGGGAATCAGTATCAGCAGGTAGAGCTCCCAGTTTATCCGAAGCTGCTTTAACAGCTTCCACTGTTTTTTCCCTGCTGCCGGCTTGTTCCCTTTTGTTTGGGCCACACGAGTTACGTCCATTTTATCAACTCCATCTCCTATTCGCTCATAAAAAGTGCACACCCGGTCAATTCACAGCCAAGCTGCAGCAAGGGGTTCATTACCCGGGTAGACATTCAGCGGCTCTATGCAATTTGCTTATAACAACGGAAGAAATTGCGGAGCAATTTCAACACACCGTTTCAACGAGGCGGGAGATATGCTCGCCGCCTATAAAGTTAATCGGTACCCACCACCTATAGAGGTGGGGAACATCTTATGCCTCGTTATTTCTTTTTCGCTTTCTGGTTCTCGTTATAAGCATCCTGTGTTACTTTTACATATTCTTTCACACCCGCATTTTCCAATTCCTTCAGGTACGTATTCCAATCCTTATCCAAATCAAGATTCCCTGTAACGAACTTTACCATGAAGGTTTGCACAACTTTATGCATGGCAGTCCTTAAATCACCGGTCTTCGTTAACTGCTCCTCACTTAAGAACATGAACGGAACCTTTTGATTAAGAGCAGAAAAGGGCTTGTATAGATCCTTGGTCGCATTGTACAGTCTGACCTCTATTTCATCCTTGGCAGAGCCCGACAACCTGTAGTCGTTGGAATTGTAGCCATTCAGGGTCTGCGACCAGTGTACATTCTGCTTGGTTCCAAAAGTAACGATCGCTTCATAGGTGGCAGGCCTTCCATCAATCCCCTTAGTTCCCGGATCCGGCCGCTTCCAGCCAATGCCCGGCTTGCCCATGGAAGGATTAAATTCCAGCTCAAGATCCTTTTCCAGATCATAAATAGTATCCATCCAACGCATGGCAGCTTCAGGAATCTTACAGTTTTTCGTTATGACGAAGGTACCTATCCCGGAACCGATGGAAGGGCTATAGCCCCTGTCATATCCGAAAGCCTTCCCGGAAGGGCCTTTGAGTACAGGTAGAGGAACATATTCCTTATACCGGCCACTGGGTCCCTTATCTACGGTAAAATGAGCCCAATACAGGGAAGTTGCGGCTCCAAGCCTGCAGCCTCCCGGGTCTTCCCCAAGGGCCGTCAATGCTTTCCGGTCCTGGGTGAAGGACTCTGCCAGGAGGAGCTTTTCATCGATAAGCTTTTTGATATACCGCAAGGCATCCTTGTATTCAGGCTTATCTGCCGCAAACTCGATCTTTCCGTTGTTATTCATCAGATAGTTGCCCCGTTCATAAAACAGGAAGGACTGCATGAGGTAACTCTCGATTTCGTTGTTTCCGTTTTTCTCTCCATCCGCTCCTGCCAACGGAACTTCATCCGCTTTGCCGTTACCGTTCGGATCCCTGGTTTTGAAAGCCTTTAATGTTTCATAAAATTCTTCCGTCGTTGTGGGCACCTTAAGTCCCATCGTATCCAGCCATGGCTTGTAGATCCATGCCTTTTTCGGCATCGTACTGTGGAAAACCTCTCCTACATTAGGTATATGGTATATATTTCCGTTGGGTGTTACCATGAAATCCTGTACGTAAGGTGACTTTTTCAGCATGTTTTTTACATTGGGCGCATACTTTTCAATCAAGTCATTGAGGGGGATAAAAAGCCCCTGGCTTCCATACATAACTAACGACGCATCTGTGATCTGTGACTGAAGGAATACATCGGGAAGGTCACTGCCTGCCAGCTTAAGCTGGACTTTTTCCTTCAAACCCGCCGCAGGTACGATTTCCCATACAACATGGATGTTTGTTTTTTCTTCATACCATTTCGTAAACTCATTGGTATTATAATCTTCTACATAAGGGTCTTGCGGGGCAAAAACAACAAGATTTTGTTTTTCCTTTACAATAGGGAACGTGCCTGGAGGTGTAACCTTTTCTTCTGTGGTTTTTCCGGTAGTATTCGACGAAGCTGTTCCTTTTTCACCTTTTGAAGTACAGCCTGTAAGGATCAGTAAAAAAACTAACATGGAGCTTATGATTGTTGTTGAGAGCTTCTTCATTACAAATTCCCCCTATTCCTTATGAAAATTTTTTAGCGTGGATGCCTTATCTTTTATTGGTATATAAAATAACAAAAGACTTTACAAGGAAAATAACTTCTATCTGAAGGTTATGCTTGATTTATCCGGCCGGATAAAAGCATCCGCTGCTAGCAATTCCCATCATACTCTCTACCGGGCCTGAATCCAAGAAGCATTTCTTGATTCCTGCACATTTAATAAAATTAGCAGAGAGCATTTCTTGGTTCATTCACAATTTTTGAATAAGGTCAGTCTTAAAGGAATCCCTCCACCTTCTTGTATTCACTGGGTATCACCCCCTTGCAGCGCTTAAAAGCCCTGCTGAAGGACCCCGAACTGCAGTACCCTACCTTTTCGGCGATTTCCTTTATGCACAGGTTCGTATTGGCCATTAAGATACAGGCTCTTTCAATCCGTAACTTTTCTACGTAGTCGGAAAAATTTTCCCCTGCCTGCTCCTTAAAAAAGTAGGAGAAGTTAGTGTCGGAGAAGTCAAATCTGGCGGCAGCATAACTGAGGCTCAGTTCCTGTTTCATATAATTTTCCTCAATGAATTTGAAAATTCCCTCTCTTAGCTTCGAATTACGGTTCCGCTTTCTTTCCTCCACAATATCGCACATATACATGAAAATATCGCCTACCATACCATAAGCCTCCTTTGAGGTATCCCTTTGCTTAAGCTTTTTAAGCAGGCTGCTGATATGGTAGATATGCGCGCGGTCGGAATCGCAGACCTGCTTGGATATTTTCAGCGCGGTTCCTCTCATTTCGTTGAGGAGATTGCTTATCATATCAACAGACATATTGGTTTTTTCAAAGTTCTCCCGGTAGATCATTTCCAAAAGCTTGCCGGCTTCCTGCCTGTTCCCCGCTTTTACAAGATTGATGAGGCGCAGTTCCAGGTCCACAGGATAATAATAAAGCCAATTCTCTCCATTGAGCTCTTCCTGGAGGGATAGTTCTCCATAGTTCGCCGCCTTTGCGGCATCCATTGCGTTTTTTGCCTCACTGTAGGAGTAATAGAGGTCCAGCAAGCTGCTGTAAAAATTACCGAAACCAAAGAAAAGCGTCACATTGTATTCCTGACTGAACCGGCTCCCTACCAGCTCCAGGGCTTCCTGTAAAGCCGCCCTGGAAGCCTCTTCACTTTCCTGCGGGTACACCATCAGAAAAGCCACTGTTGCTTCGTCCATATCGGAGGCATAGGCCTCCACCCCATCGCTGCACACGTCTCCAAGGATGTTTTTCAAGATCAGCTTAAGGGCATTGAGTTCCTTCAAGGTCTCCAGGGGTAATTGCCCCTGATACCCCTTTATATGCACAAGCAGCACATTGAACCATGCTCCTTTTAAATTCAACTCCACCTGCAGCATATTCGAGTTGATTTCTTCCATGCTGCTCAGTTCCCCTTTGATGATACGGCTGATAAACTGCGCCTGTGCAAAGGGAATGTGCATCTTAAGCTTATCTCTCAGCGCCGTGTCATTGTCCATCAGCTTTGAGAAAGTAGAGTGGAGATAATTGTATTCATCCGCAACTTCTGACGATACGGCCTCGGTCCGTGCCATAACCATCCGGATGATCTCCCTTATGGGCTTTGCATTTTTATAGGACATGAAATATGCTGTCACCAGCCCCAGCAGCAGGCACAGGACACTGGCTCCCCATACAAGGTTCCTTATATGGTTTGCTTTTGCCAGTACCACTTCCGCCTGGGAAACAGCAACGAAAGTCCAGCCGTTTGCCTGGGATGTAGTATAGGAGAAAAGCATCCTTTTCCCATTGATGCTTCTTTCACTGTATCCCCTGGTATTTCCCTTGAGAATATCCTCCGGAATACCCGTTTCACCGGCCTTGTGTTTGGAGGCAACAACTCTTCCGGAGCTGTCCAGAACAAAAACATTCCCCCCGCCTTCGGTATTGATACCACGCAGGGGTTTCAGCATTTCATCTTCGTTTATCAAAATCATGACAGTACCGAGAGGGCCCATATACTGCTCAAAGGGCATCGAGCTGAGGTACGTGATTACAGCACGCCTGCTTCCTTCAACGAAAACAGATTGGGAGGGAATGACCTCCTTATTGTGGGACCTTCCTAAAATCTCTTTTTTCCAATCCTCATAGCGCATTTCACCATTTATATACAGGTTTCCGTAAAAGTCCCGGAGATTGTATGTACTGCTGGGCGTCAATACCGTGTTGCTGTTGGGATAAATCAGATAGTATTTCATAATGAAATTTGTTGATAGGTTATACAGAAGCTGGAGTCCTTCCAGATTTTCACGCAGGGTAGGAACGTCCGATGGCTGTATCGGACTTTTTTTGTACAGCAGCCACCGAAGACTGGAGTCGGCTGTAATGTTCATGGATAGCGTATCCATTTCCTTCAAGCCCTGGTCAATGATATACATGGTTTGCTCCAGTAGATTGAGGTTCTCCCGCAGCGAGTCCTCCTTCACCATACTTGCAGTTTCTTTAAAAACGAGACCTGCAATGAACATGGGTATAATGAGAATAATAATGTAGGAAATCAGAAACCGTCTCAATAGTCTGTTTTTTCTATCCTTTCCTTTTGTTTTCAAGGCAATACCCCCTGCATAACTTTTGAAACTATATACAATCGGATTGGTAATTGCTGATTTGGGCATCGTACAGCCAACGGTTCTGGGGCTTTACGAGGCTCGAATCAGCTAAGTTCCATCCGAATTTGTATAGCCAAACCCCATGGCGGATAAAATAAAAGAAGGAGAATGGATGATATTCGTATGTGTATACTGTTTTACTTGAATTTTTTAAATCTGCAAGTAAAAATATCATCTATGCTCCTTCTATAAGTGCGTTTACCAGGGCAGATGACTTACGGAAATTTCGATACAATACCAAAAAACTTATAAGACATCCTCTACAGCGATTCCTTCAGGTACCAGAAGAATATCTTCTTCGACTTCTGTCTTCAAAACAATACGGCTCCCGGAATATTGCCCGGATATCCCTCCGCTCCTGTAGACATGGACAGGTACATCCCCCCAGGGATTCAAAACCGAGCATTCTCTTCCTTTTTCACTATGGAGAAGAATATACTTCACCCGGCCCTTCTCATACTCACTGGAAACCAGGAAAGCTCCTACGGCTCTTAGTTTATGGAAACGGGCATTCCTTTTTTCAGGCCATACCGGAAATACCCGGATGGTCCCCTGGAAGCTTTGCAGCAGCATTTCGTTGATGCAGGAAGGTACACCGTTAGAGTCCTCGATTCCCCCGCCCCCGTGATGAATACCCAGGTTGGGGAAAGATTTTTCCACACACTCTCGGCGGAGATTTTCCAGTATGACTTCAGGATTATACCCTACTCTGGCAGCTGTGGTATAGTAAGTAGGAAATGCGTTATGGTCCGTCCAGCGCTGCATTTCGTCTACTGTATTCCGTGCAATTTCCAAAATCTGCGGGTCACTGTCAAGCCCGATCATTCCTGCCGGGTAGATATGCTGGGTGCCTACGGAATTACTTCTTCCCCATGCCATTCCCTCCTCTGTGTAGCGGAATACGGTTCTGCCGTTTTTCTCCAACAATGGATAAGGACTAAAGTGGGCAAGAATATGTTCCCATTTTTCATAGCGGTCTTCATTGATACCGAATTCCCGGCTCATATCCAGAAGCCCCTTAAATAACATTTGGACTAGTCCCATACTGTAAATGGGATTCTTTCTGTCCTTGGAGCGTTCATGAATGGAATCGTCATAAATCACATACCTTCCGTCTTCGAAGACCAGGTAATCTTCCCAGAATTCCGCCACCTCCAGGAGATAGGGATAGACCTTTCTCCCATATTCCATATCATAGGTATGATAATAGTGCATAAACAAATTCACAGCAGTATATGCCGCATTACTCTTTTGATCATGGAATACCATGGAGCAGATGGTCCCCCAGGGTCCCATTTCCACGGGAAGATACACTCCCCTGCAGCCTAAAAAGTGGTCAGCGAATACTTTTCCCAGGGGAATCACCGCCAGCAGCGGCTCACAGTAGGCTTCGGCGATATCCGTATGATTCCCCCCATAGAGGCACCAATACGGCGACTCATAGTTATAATTCAAGGTATAGGAGCCGGTCCACTTCGGGCGGTCGGTGGTAATCCAGTTTCCGAAGAGACCCGGAGGGGTTTTTCCATTTCGAATGCAGGATGCCAGAATATAGTATGATCCATAGTAGTACTTTTCCAGAATGCGGTCTCCGATGTCCACATAGGATTTGGACCAGAAATTCTTCCACCAGTTTGCATGTTCCTCTTTCACGGTCCAGATATCATTCCACTCAAATCCACGCACCTCTTTTTGGGAGAACTCCAAAAACCCGCCCTCATCCAGGTTGCTATGAATGGAAGAAACAAGCGTAATTTTTTCACCGGGAGCCAGCTTTGCCACAGCCGCAAGGACCTGAAAGCGATCTTCATATCTTGCTGCTTGTCCCAGCACTCTTGTGACAACGGCAACACGTCTTGTTTCGGGTACATGGGCTGAATTCGCGGCATATTGGAACCACATGCAGTCTTCCGTCAAACCGTTTTCGTAGTTAAAAACCTCATCAGTACCCGGCTCTCCGGCATGATGAATTACCGTGATGTCCAATTCGTCTCTCTTTTCCTGCTCCTGTGGCTCTAAGGCTTCATAGGAGATTTCCGTCATCAAAAGGTTTCTCTCCGCACATACCCAGGAGCATGTCTTGACTACCGTGGAATCCTTTTGAAAAGTTCCTCGTACCTCCCCATGAAAAATATCCTGCTCCATATGGTAGAATGCTCCGGAGAGTCGGGGTATCTGCAGAACCAACTGTCCTACTGTAATGATCCGGGTTCCCGTTCGCCTGCCTTTATCCTTAAGAAGCCGTTCTTTCCTTTGTTCCCAGGTTTCCCCCATGTGCGCTTGTACCCAGAAATCATTCTTTCCAATATAAAAGGTCAGTGCTGAGGCAACACCTCCTACAGCCACACCCACATCTCCATTTCCCATCAAAGGGGCATCTATAAAAGTAGTGCAGGGTATCCTTTGGGGAGGCTCACTGAAAATCCCCTTTCGCTGTTCCCATCTATCCTCATTGCGAGGGCTCTCCACTCTTGCCCTGATTGTCTCAAAAATACTCATCGGTTTCTTCAACTCCTTTAGTTACCGGTTTCACGCTTAACAACGCTGCTTTTGATACCGGAAGCAACTACCTAGCTTACTTCCTTATCCCCTCTCAATAAAATGCAGGGATTACCTCCCGCTTAGTCTCACATCTCCTATGCTGAAGATAATTCCTGCAATTAAATCCTACAGACCTACCGGTGATTCCGCCGTCATACCTACCCCTTTACAAAAGATCGGCATAGATGGGCAGCATGGCTTCATATGCCTTATTGAAGGTATTGTAAAGTTTGCCGTATACCTCCTTGTGTTCCGGTCTGGGCGTAATCTCACTTTTAATGGTATTAAACGTATGAATGACCTTAAAGTCCCGGAAAGCACCGATGCCGACGCCTCCGCAAATGGCCGCGCCCATGGATGTAGCCTCTTCAAGATACTGGGGCAGCAGGAGTGTTCTTTGCCAGATATCCGAAAGAATTTGCAGCCAGACTCTTCCTTTGGCTCCCCCGCCGATCATAATCACTTCATTGACAGGAACCGCTTCATTGAATATATCCAGTATGACCTTGAGGTTAAATCCTACGCCTTCCATTACAGCCCGGTAAATGTCTTCATGGGTGTTGGTTATCTTCAAACCGATGAAGGCGCCCCTTGCATCGGGATTCCACCGGGGGCTCCGCTCTCCCAGCAAATACGGTAAAAACAGCAGATTGTTTGCTCCCGGCTTCGAAGCCAGCACTTTATCATCAATGAGCTTATAGGGGCTCATATTTTTATCCTTCGCTTCCCTTACTTCCAGTCCGCACAAAGTGTTTTTCAGCCAGTTCAGCGAGTATCCCGCCGTTTGCATGGTGCCACAGGGAGAGTAAAGCTCCGGGTCCAAATGAACCCAGTTAAAGGTCCTCATTTTTTTATCAAAGATGGGCTCCCTGGTGGACAGAGCAATCCAGGAAGACGAACCGATTACATTATAGGTCTTGCCTTCCTCCACAACTCCAGCCCCCACGGCTGCACAGCATCCGTCTCCTCCCCCGATGACTACGGGAGTTCCTTCCAGGAGGCCTGTTTCCCTGGCGGCTTCAGAGGTGATGCCTCCAGCAATATCCGTTGAGGGATGAGGGTCGGGAAGTATATCTTTACGGATGCCGATGGCGCGGATAATATCCTCCGACCAAACCTTCCTGCGGATATCAAAGAGGTTCATTCCGGAAGCGTCACTATAGTCGGTAACGAACTGTCCTGTAAGCTTAAAAATGATATAATCCTTTGCATGCAGAATTTTATAAGTCCTGTTGTATACTTCCGGTTCATTATCCTTGACCCAGAGGATTTTTGAAGCGGAATAAGAAGCACTGATCCGATGGCCGGTGATTCCATATACGGATTCCATTCCCAGGGCACTCTCCATGAAATCAGCCTGTTTTACCCCTCTCTGGTCCGCCCAGATAATGGTTTTCCGTAGGGGCCTTCCCTCCGAATCCACCGGCAGGTATCCCATCATCTGACCGCTGAAGGTAATGCACGCGATATCATTCCTGCTGACGCCTGATTTTTCAACCAGCTCTTTTGTCGAAATGCACACGGCCTTCCACCAGTCCTCCGGGTCCTGTTCAACCCAGTTGGTATCCGGGTAGTAGGTAGGATACTCATATAAGGTGCTGGAGCATAAATTCCCGTTGAAATCGTATAAAGTAGCTTTATTTCCGCTGGTGCCCAAATCATGGGCCAAGATATAACTACCCATATGTACCTCTCCTCATTTACATGTTCTTATGAACCCGTCTTTACCAGGAATAGGCTTCCGGTGCAGGTTTCCCCGGGCCTGGGAAGATTTCGTCCAACCTCTTCATTACATCTTCGCTCAGAACGATTTCCACCGCTTTCAGTGATTCCTCAAATTGCTCAAAGGTTCTAGGCCCTATGACGGGTGCCGTCACTGCCGGATTGGCCAGAAGCCATGCCAGCGCAACATTGTCCTGATGCTCGTTCAGTTCACTGCACAATTGGCTGAAAGCTTCCAACTGCTGATGGTATTTTTCGTTCCGCTGCATCGCCTTCCCGCTTCTGGTATCCGCTTCCGCCTTTAAGGCATTTCTTCCAAGCAAGCCTCCTTGCAGAGGGCTGTAAGGAATCACTCCGAGGCCATGCTGTTTTGCAGACGGAAGCAGTTCCAGCTCCGGGAGCCTGCACAGCAGGTTATATTTGTGCTGTTCACACACCAGCCCCATAAAATGCCTTGCTTTTGCTTCCGCCTGGGCTACGGCGATATGCCATCCGGCAAAGTTGCTGGAACCTACATAGTCGATCTTCCCCTGCTGGAAGAGGGTTTCAAAAACGTCCCACATCTCATCCCAGGTTACGTTCCGGTCGATATGGTGCATATAGTAAAGCTCTACATGATCTGTCTGCAGCCTCTTTAAAGAAGCTTCCAGATGGCGTCTTATTTTATAGGTTGAAAGGCCTCTCACGTCATTGGGCCCCTCATAGGGATCACACATGACTTCATGCACCTTGGTTGCAAGGATGACTTTCTCTCTTCTGCCGCCGCCTTGTGCAAACCAGCGGCCGATAATTTTTTCCGTAGCGCCTGCATTGGTACCCCAACCATATACGTCTGCGGTATCAAAGAAATTTATACCGGCATCCAGGGCTGCATCCATAATTTTAAAAGCTTCTTTTTCGTCGGTAGAAACTCCGAAATTCATCGTGCCGAGGCACAACCTGCTCACTTTCATCCCGGTTCGTCCCAAAGATGTAAACTTCATCATTGATCTCCTCCTTTATATCACCTGTCGGTCCAAGGGATTCCCGGATTTTCTCCGTACCCCTATTTAAATATGTTTCACCCAATTACTTTCTATTTATTATATATTTACACTCTTTCCCCGATAGTACATCCATCAGATTTTGAACGGACATCACGCCCATATTGTTTACCGCTTCCTTGGTATGGGCTCCGGAATGCGGTGTCACCACCACATTATCCAGTTCAAAAAGAGGAGATTCTCCCGGCGGTTCCTTTTCAAAGGCATCCAATCCCAGTCCTCCGAGCTTTCCTGATTTCAAAGCCTCATAGGCTGCCTGTTCATCAATAAGCCCTCCACGGGATGTATTGACTAAAATAACTCCCTGCTTCATTTTTTCTATGGCTTCACCATTGATCATATTTCTGGTCTGCTCATTCAGGGGAACATGAAGTGTAATAATATCCGCTTGCTCAAATATCTCCTCCAGGGAAGCCTCCTTGATGCCGTTAGCCTCAAGATATGCCTTATCCGCATAGGGATCATAGGCCAAAATATCCATGGAAAATCCCTTTGCCCGCATGGCAACCCCTTTGCCGATCTCACCCAGGCCAATAATTCCAAGAGTTTTTTTATACAGTTCCACCCCTGTGGATCTGGGCCACTCGTTATTTCTAATTTTCCTGTCCAATGCAGGCACTTTCCTGGCTGCGGAAAGCATCAATCCCAAGGCCAGATCGGCAACAGCCTGGGAATTCACTCCCGGTGTGTTGGTAACGAGAATTCCTTTTCCCGAGGCGGCAGCAATATCTACCCGGTCATATCCGGCTCCATACCGTGAAATCATCTTCAAAGTTGCAGGCGCTTTTTCTATGACCTCTGCCGTGATGTAGTCAAGGCCTGCTATGTATCCATCCACACCTTCCAGCAAAGGCAGGATTTCCTTCGGATGTAAGGGCCTGTTATAGGGGTTGTAGATGATTTCATCCGCAAACTTTTCCAGCAGCTCCTTTGCTTCTTTACAAAAGGAAGTAGGTGTAACGAGAATCTTCATTATTTACCCGCTCCCTTCCATCTTGGATTGTCAACAATCAGGGGTTTTCCATCCTGCTCTACAATCAGCTTCCTGTACCCCTGCGTCTCAATGGTTCCGTAATTATGCCCCGCATCGCTTCTAAATACAAAGAAGGTGATGAAAGGTTCGTTACCGATATTAATGCTTCTGTGGGCATAACGCTTGGGCACATACACAGCTTTTCCGGGGGTCAGCTCCTGCGCATCCCATTCACCCTCCGGGTTTTCCATAAGCATATAGCCATGGCCTTGTAAGCAATAGTACACTTCAGCCGTCTCCAGAATGGTATGAAAATGGCCCTTGGTCATAAAATACTCATTTCCCACTTTCCCGGGGTACAATATGCTGGTTCCGAAGGCCAGATTACCCGCATCCTCGGGAAGCCCCAGTTCATAAAATTCATACACCAGGGGGTCCTCTTTGGTTAAAACGGCCTCAAAGGCTTCCGTATCATCAAACATGCCCTTCATATTGGACAGCCTTCTCTGGGTAGGCTCTTTACCTTCCGACAGCCCGCTTGCAAAATCGAAGGGAATTGTAAAGGGTAGATCTGCATTTATTTTATTTACATTGCTGCTCATATTTTATCACTCACCTTAAACTATTTGCAATTTTTTCTAACCGGTCAAAGACTTCTCCTTTGATTTCAATATGGAACACCTCAGCGGTCACTTGGGTCCAGCCATGGATAAAATAGATCCAGCCGTCTTCTACATGAAGGTTCTTCGCCTGCTTCTGCTCATTGGCCTGGTGCATGAACCGAAGGTCTCCCCTGTAATTCAGCTCCCATACCAAAGAGTTTTCAGGATATTCGCAAGCATCACTGAGCGGCGAACCGGGCCTGTCTTTTCCTAAACCCGTAGCATTGACAACGAGAGAATAGGGCTTCAGCTTTTTCAGCAGAGCATCATTTTGCTCCATCTCCGGTGTCAAATGGTATTCGATTTCGATGCCAGGGTTCAGCTTATCGAAGATCTCCTTGATGGAATCCAGTCGCGGCTGGCTTCTATTGGCAACAATAATCTTTGAAGGCAGATTGTCCCCACGCTCCTTATTCATCAGATAGGCTCCGATGGCGATGGCACTGCCGCCTGCTCCCATAATGAAAACCTCTCCGCCATTTTTCTTCCAGTAGTTCTCCGGGATAAAAGCCTCCATGGAAAGTCCGCTGGAAATAGGGTCCTTTGCGAAGCCTTCCAGCCGTCCCTCCTTCTTGGATATGGAGGAGAGCTCCCCGAACAGGGTCGCATAGGGGTCAAGGTATTCAAACATGTCCGCAGCCGCGTTGTACAAGTCGATTTTATGTGTGGTAACCAGCGCACCCAAAGACAATTCATCATTTTTAATAAAGTCTACTACCTCCCGGTAGGTTTCCGGCTTTGCATGAATTTCAATATCAATCCCCTTAATTACCGCATCCTTCACCCCCAGTGCTTCCGCCCATAATGGAAACACCTTTATGATGGATGATTTTCCTGTGGTTACACCAATAAAGTACATGGTAGGTTGTGCAGCTTTTGCTGGAAGAACCATAGTCTGTCCCTCTTTCATAATAATTTTCTGTTGCTAAAGGCGTTGGCCGGGTTTTGAATCGTAAGCTTGGCAATGATCTCTTCCGAAAGTCCGTAACTTTTCAACAAGGGAATAAAGCGCTTTAGCAGATAATCCAGTCCGATAGAGCCTCCGTAGCTCTTCATGCGCTCCCGGGTTGAATCCAGCCCCAGGAGGATTTTATCCTCAAAGCCGTACTCTACCATCTTTACGATATATGACGCTTCTTCTTCATCGGAGTGGTATTTGAACCTTCCGATGGTATCAAACTCCAAAAACACGCCGGTTTCCGCCACCTCCCGGTGATAGGTCATATCACCGATTTTTCGATCCAGATGGCTGAGTATGATGGCATTGGGTTCAACTCCCCTTTGGGTAAAAAACTCCACTTGCTCAAAAGCACCTTCTCCCATCTCCAGATGTGTCAGTACGGGAGCTCCCGTTTCCTTTGCAGCAATGGCAGCAGCAGAAAAAAGCTTTTGATAGGTTCCGCTGATTCCGTCGGCCCCTGAGGCTGCTTTTATAACGCCGGCCTTTGCTGTCATCCGATGGGAAGGGAAATGCCGGTTGGTATCTTCAAGCATTCCTTCCGTCAGCTCACCGGTAAAAACTTCAGACAATTTTTCTTCCCCGGTGGAATAAATCCAATGGTGCTCCGGGTAAAAATCCAATTTATGAAATCCTGTAGATGCGACAATATTCACTCCGGTGGTTTGGGATGCGGCAAGCAGTTCCTTTTCCATCCTCCCGCACCCTAAAGGCTGGGCATCGATAATGCTCTGTCCACCGGCCTCTTTGAAAAGAACTAACTCTTGAATTGTCTTTTCCGGCTCATCCATTCGCAGCGCCGGATTGACCGGATTGATTAGAAAGGACTGTCCATTCTCAATAAAAAGATGGTCATGGCCATGGCAAAATCCGAATTGTGATTTTTCCATGGGACCTTTGACGGTAATGATATACTTTCCGTAGGTTTCGGAGCTTTTCATTTTTAACGTGACCCCCTTTCTATCTATCTCTATTTTCTTCCAAGGAATTATTCCGGCACAAGCTCGGATAAGGTTGCCGGCAGTTCGTGCTTTGTATTTACCTTGTCAGGTCCTGTTACCAAATCGAAGCAGGACAATACCAGCTTCCCCTTCCAGATGATAGGCTCGCCCGGCTGGTCCAATTCACCTTTGAAACCGTCAGAATCCGAGCTCTGGGCAATACGGACCACTTCTCCCTGGGGAGTCACCTTTGCAACGGCGTTGGCTGAAAAGTCAGCAATATACAAATTGCCTTTTTCATCTGTGATGATCCCATCCGTCGTTTGCAGCTGTTCCGGGTTCTTTGCCCAGACCTTGTTCTCCCGCACCGTACCGTCAGGATTAAAAGTAATCTTGTGTACGGCACCATCTCCGAAATTGCCGACATAAAGGTTGCCCTCCTTGTCAAATTCAATTCCGTCGGCTCCATACTGGCACTCTTTATTCAGTGTAATGAAGGTTGTGAGTATATTTTTATCTTCCAGGGTATTCGTAACCTTTATGCCCTCATCCTCCAGCGCGAACTTGTATACGCAGCTTACAAGCAGGCTGGAAGGGTCCTTCACTTTTGACAGCAGGCTCTGGGTTACATACATATGATTTCCGCGAATCCGTATTCCGTTGGGATGTTCCATGCCCTCGGCTACAACCGTGGTCTTCACCACCTGGCCGTCCTTTATTTTCAGCCGCAAAATGCGTCCTTTGAACTGCAATTCCGGAGCACCCGACCAGCCCTGGTTATCGCAGATATAAATGTCCCAGTCCGGTCCAAAAGCAATCCCCATGGGGCATGCAAGGCCGGTTTCCTTTAATACCGGTACATCCACCCACTTTTTAATATTTTTATTTTCATCAATCTTCAAAATACAGCCGGGCTTCGTCGTGTCGGCATAGTTAGGGCAGGCCAGTACAAGGTTTCCTTCCGCATCAATGGCCATGCCGTCCGGCGTACAAGCATATTCTTCCGGTAATAAGGCAAATAATTTTGGTGTTTGCATCCATCCATCACCTTTCATAGTAGAATCCAATAATTATTTTTTATTTTTAGCATTTCTTCTATCCGCAAAGGCATTTATCACTACATGTCCTTATGTACGTACATTATAATGCAAAAAATCACTGACATATCTTATTTTTATCCCCACTGCAAATAGAATAAGCCATATCCGTGTGATTGAGTTTGTGTCGCCATCCATAGTCCTACTATGGATGGCGACAGATGAAATTCCTTTATTGACTTTTGAGGTGTAGGTTGTTGAAATAGCCAACCTAAGATTTACTCTACTCCGGTTTTTCCATGATCCAGGCAGCCCATAAAAATGCCGCCACTGCTTCTTTCGCGTTGACCTTTTTTGTATAATTGATGTATGCATCGTAGTTTATTTGGACACCCAGGCCATCACAGGCATCATAGATATCCACAAGCCCTTTGGCATTGATTTCCGCCTTGCTGGTAATGCCTTCGTACCCTTTGTCTACAACGGGTCCATAGACGGCAGCATCTGCCAGTCCCAGTTCTATGGCTTTCTTCAGGGTATAAACAAACATGGCACTGCCGGAGGTATCATGCCAGTTATCCGGCTGGTCCCCTTTGTCCACCACCTGGTACCACAGCCCGGTCTTCTTGTCCTGGGTATCCTTTAAGCCATTCAACAGTCGTTCCAATTGTTTTAGAATCTGCGTTCTTTTCGGGTGCTCTGCCGGGAAAATCTCCAGAACCTGCACCAATATGAGTGCATACCAGCCCAGTCCTTCGCTCCATACTTCCGGTGAAAGCCCTGTTTCCGAATCCGCCCAAGCCGGACTTCTGTCTTCGCTCCATGCATGGTACAGCAGACCCGTATCTCCCTTTTGGCAGTGTTTTTCGATCAACTCCAGTTGTTTGGCTGCTTCATCAAAGCAGTATTCGCTGTCACCGATGTATTTACCGTATTTGGTTAAAAACATCTGTCCCATAAATACGCCATCCACCCAGAATTGACCGACGGTCCTTCTTCCATGCCAGAATGCCCCATCGGATGTCCTGGGATAGGTGTCATAAGAAGCTCTGATTTTATCACAGGCCAGCTTGTATTTTTCCAGCCCCGTTTGCTGGTACGCCCATACGATAATGGAGCCTGCCATCATGTCATCCATGCTGTTGCCTTTAAACCTGTACAAATCCCCCTCCGGGCTGACATGATGCTCTGCAAACTTCATGGTGTAATCATAATACTTTTTGTCGCCTGTCGTCTCCCATAACCATATCATTCCCCAGAGAATGAATCCTTGCGGATAACACCAGGACATATACGGATAATTGTCCGGATGCGGATATCTTTTCATGAGTGTTTCCGCCAATGCTTTTGACCAATAAAATTTAGTTGCCATTTTTCTTTTCCCCCTCACAGCGTTTTCTGTTCTATTTGAATTCAATTACGACCTTTTTCTTGGCTTTTCTTTCTTCTACTATGGCGAAAGCATCCAAAATGCTTTCAAAGGGAACTACATCCGATATAAAATCATGGGGGTTGATAACACCCATTTGGATCCAGCTGATGATTTGCGTATGTGTTTCCGCTTCCTCCAGCTTGGAAGGCCACTGAACAAACTGCAAGGTCCAGTTATAGGGCGCCTTGCTCCAATCCAGCTCCATGGAAAGCTTTGGAGAGATGCCGTAGCAGCATATCTTTCCATTGTACTTGACAAGCTCCATAGCCTGGTTGATCAGTTGGTTGATTCCTACTGCATCCACCACAAAGTCCACACCGTCTTTCGCTATTTTTCTTACTTCTTCCTTTACATCCACCTTCATGCTGTTAAATACATAGTCAGCCCCCATGGCGGCAGCTTCCTGGAGCTTATCATCAATAATGTCAAATACAATGACAGGTCCCAGTCCCAGCAGCTTTGCAAACTTGGTAAAGCACAACCCTACCGGCCCTGCGCCGAAAACCACCAGGCTGCTGTTGGGAGTAAATCCAAAGCGTTTTGTGGCACTGAGGACTTCCCTGAAGGTCACGATCATGGAAGCGCCAACAGCATCAATTCCCGGGGGAACCACCTGCTGGGCATAGTATCCTTCTGAAAACTCCGGTGTTCCCGGCCCTTTGCCCCCCTCAACCATTGCCTTCCAGTCTCCTACTACAGCGTACTCCGAGTAGGCGCCCCAGCCGGAATAATAATTCTCCGTCATGCCTTCCAGAAAGGGCAGAAGCACGAGATCGCCGATTTCGAAGCTCTTCACATGCTTCCCCTTCTCTACTACTCTTCCCACGCCTTCATGGCCCAGGATTGCCGGATATGTATCAAACCCTTTAAAATTCCCGTGAATCAGCTTCGTATCCGTTCCGTTGCACACACCGCAGGATTCCATCTTTACCAACACCCTGTAATCGTCAATCCCGGGTAGGGGAACCTCGCACAAAAGCAACCTTCCCTCTTTATCTACCGCTAAACTTTTCACTAACATCCCCTCCTATACAATAACAAATATATGTACCTATGTCCGTACA
The DNA here is from genome assembly GCA_023419605.1 of Bacillota bacterium. Taxonomy (GTDB): domain Bacteria; phylum Bacillota; class Clostridia; order Acetivibrionales; family JAEZXR01; genus JAEZXR01. The sequence goes on from JAEZXR010000121.1 coordinate 29,236, forward strand.
TATTAATTTAAAAAACCACCGTAAAAATTATTTTCACACCGTACATCGACTATTTTCTTGACAGTTCCACCGTAAATTGGTTTCGGTCGCCGCGATACCGGGCTACCGAGTACTCGATGGGAGTATTGTCCGATAAATAGGCTGTGGTTTTTACCAGGCATACTGCTGCATTGGCTTTGATGTTTAACAGCTTGGCTTCCTGGGCATTGGCATTTACCGCTTCGATTTTTCTTACGGCCCTTACAATCCTTTTGCTGTACTTCTCTTCCAGCACTGCATAAAGGGACTGGGTGGCAAAATCCTCGCGAAGCAGTTCCTGATGTTCCTTATAGGGAAGATAGGTTTCCAGATATACCACCGGATCATCGTTGGCATACCGCAGCCTGCACAGATAGAACAACTCTTCATTCTCAGGAATATTCAAGCTTTTATTGACATTGGCAATACCGGGAATCACCTTTGCATCCATAAGCTTCGTGGAGGGTTTCAGCCCTTTTTGCAGCATCTCACGGTTAAAGCTATCCAGCTTTTGTAAAAAGCCTTCATCGATTTTAGGTTTGGATATAAATGTGCCTTTCCCTTTTTCACGGTACAGGTATCCCTCATTCACCAAATCATTAAAGGCCTGGCGTACGGTAGACCTGCTTATTCCCAATGTATGCACGAAATCGATTTCCGTCGGCAGGCATTCATCGACTTTCAGTTCCCCAGCCATTAATTTGGCAAGGATGATCTGTTTCAGTTGATAATACAATGGTACCGGAATATCTTTATTCAGCTCAAATTCTTGAATGTTTATACCCATTTGTTCTATCCTTATCAAAAGTTAATTCTACCATCTCTTTGTAAAGGCTTCCTTCTCCCTGTGCTTTGGCAGTAAAAGGACCGCCCGGGCTGTTTGGCAGCGGCAAGGAAACCCTCACCGCTGTCAACGTTACTATGTCCGTACATATATTTTATACCAAATGGTTTTATACTTCAAGTTAAATTTGCAAAAAGAGCCTTGGATAGCCACGGAGGGCACTACCGGTCTTTTTCATACCAGAGCTTGACAAGCCCTGCTGCGTATTCCGTTGAACCTCTTAGTTTCAGCTTTTGCTCCGGGCGGCCGTCTTTAAAAAGCCGAATACCGCTGCCTAAAAATATCGGGATAATGGATACGATGAACTCGTCAATCATTCCCAGCTTTAATAATTCATTTACAGTCTCGGCTCCCCCGTCAACGAAGATGTTGCCGCCTTCCGTATTCTTCAAGTCCAGAATCAAACTTTCCAGGTTGCCGGAATAGTATTCCACATTTTCATCCGCTCCGGTTTTCGTTCTTGACAATACATAGCATTTTCGTCCCTTATGCGGAAACTCAATGCCGAAGGAGCACACCTTATCGTAGGTTTTTCTTCCCATGATCACGGTATCCACATTTTGAACAAACGCTGCATAGCCATAATCTTCCGGCGGATTCTCCACCATGGACAGCCAGTCTATGTCGTCATTCTCCCGGGCGATATAGCCATCCAGGCTCATAGCTATATAAAGGATTACTTTTCTATTTTTCATAAATACCTCCTCATATTTTACAGAATTGAGTATCTGTCATTTCAATCAGTTTATTCACAGCTGCTCACATCAATTTTAAAGGAGCCGAGTCCTTCAAATTTCCTGTGGGGCCGCATGAGCTCGCGGATACATCCACCCTCGGCGGAAAGCATGGGGTCCTCTTCCAGATGGATATAAGTTTTCTCTTCCACCCGCTCTACAGAGCGAATCCGGTACATCTGGCTCAAGCCTTTTTGCTCCTTGATCCCCAGTGGGTAATGCCCCTGGGCGTCAGGAAGGATGTTCAGGCTTCCATACAGGAACGCCAGCCAGCGTCCGTTCAACAATCCATCCTCCGGTAAAACCGCATCTGTAATGAAGGCATCCGTTGGCGCCCCTTCCTCTTTTCGGCATATGCCGGTGATGGCACCGCTGTAGAAGCCCTTTTCCCTGCGAATACTCTTTTGCGGGGCTTCAAAGCTTCTTCCCGAAATCAGATAGCTCCGTATCTCCGAACCGGACCGGGTGTAGATTCCGACTTTCCCCTCCAGTGCAAAGGCCCCGTCAGCGGTGCGGACGGTTCCCAGTTCATCCTGTGGCTGTTCCGGGGTATAATTTTTCAAGTTTATCAAATAAACATCTTCCCGGCCATTTACAAAGAGAACTCGCAGCGCCAGAAAATCCGAATCTTCTTCCATAATGGGAAGCTTTTCCACGCTGCGGATCACAGATTCACCATTGAGTGGCTCCACTACTCCGGCAAAAACACTTTCCAGACTTTCGGCTGCCAGGTCCTGGTGCCTCACCATCAAGGAAGGACGCCAGTGGTCGTAGAAAGTTTTGGGAGGCCTGTCTCTGTATGGCGCAGGGCTCTTTCCGAGATACACCTGGACATCACCGTCATCTGCCATGAAAAGTCGTGTATGACCCCGGCCGGTTTCCGCATCCACCAGAGTCATGTCCCAGGTTCCCGGGGACCTTCCCGTGCTCATTTCCCGGAACATTCCATACCAGTTCGGAGTTTCCGTTTCATGGCGTGGTTCCACCCAGGTTTCACTTTCCCCTAAAAGGGGGTATTCTTTTCGGACCGGCTCCAGGTCTATGCTGATGCCGGCAGTTTGCTCGAATTTCGTACTTCCATGGAGGAAATAGTCGTGGGTCTGTCCGCCCTTCACCTTAAAGAGATCCACCACGTAAGGATGTTCCGGGTCTATGGTATTTAAGAGCAGCATCCGCTGGTATCTTTCCGCCACCTCCGGATAGGAGCGTTCCCCATTCACCTCCGCTGCGGCAATTCCCTTGAGGCCCGGTTCGAACAGCGTCAGAGTACCGCCGGTAAACAGATGGCCTGCATTTCCGTACTCCTGCCGGGTACCGGCATATTGGGTTTTTTGATTTATGGTTACGGTGTTATGCCCCATGCTGCAAATTCCAAAACCACGTCCTGGAATCTTCGAATAACGAATATCTCCGATCAATTCCCTGCCAAAGCCATACAGGGTATAGGAAAGGGTATCCTGGTGACAGTGGTTTGCATTATCATAAAAAGTGAAGTTCAGCTGCACCTGCTGGTGATCCTTTCCGTCCCCCAGGGTCAAATGCCCATAGGAGGGCAGCAGTTGGGATTCGGTGATGCTGCGGGGTCCCGGTCCGCCTTCCGTTGTGTCACAGGACGGAAGGACTTCACTGTCATATAGCTTCAATAAGGCCAGGAACCGCACCATGATCAGCATGCTGGTATCGCTGAAGGGTGCCATGTCTCCATCGGGGAAGGATACCCTATCCACTGCATCAATGGCTTTCTGGAGAAATGCCAGCCTTTTTTCCATTCTGGCTTCGATGGTCTTCATGTCTTCCGCCGCCGGAGGATATACTTCAAAATACCGGAGAATCTGCCTGCATACTTCAAAATTTGCTACTGCATACTGCTTATGGTATAAAAAGGATTCCGGGTACATCCCATCCCGCATGAAATTCCGCGGAATCATCACGGAAAGGTACCTGTCCAGCCACCGGACCACATCCGGCCGGTTTAGCATGATGGCCGCCTGAGCAGCACAAACATACGGAGTGGAAAGGTTTGTGGACGTCAGGGCTTTCATGGGAATGCGCTCTATAAGGTAGTCGAGGATATTTCCAAAGAAGTTTTTCTCGATATGGGCACGGACATCATACCCCCGCTCCTCCGACAGGCTTGCGAAAGCTTCACTGGAGCGTACACGATCATAGGCCGCGATCAATTCGGCATTCAATTCGTGGGCAAAACCGTTATGGGTACTGACCCTTTCCACAACCCAACCAGCTTCTTCCGCTTCTTCCGGGCTTAAGGGCATCAGTTGGTTCCAGCCTCTGGTAATAAAATAATCAGGAACATAGGTCGCCCAGGCATCGAAGGTAAGAACCACCCTCCGGGCAAATCTTTCATCTCCCGTTGCCTCGTACCGGGCAGCCAGCAGCGGAAGGGTTTCTACCAGGAAGTTCCTTTTGGAGCAGTTGATCTGCCCTTGTACCAGCGTAATTCCGACTTTCGTCTGCTTAAAGTTGTTTGTCTGCCAGTAGGGCACTTCTACGGTCTTTCCGCTTAAAACTTTAACAGCTAGGAACGCCGGAGGATATTTATCGTTGGGAAAAACAACGCCGCTGGCAGCGCATCGGATCCGGTTCGGGCTTTGGGGATCCCATTCCCATGCCATGCTATATTCATAACCGGGTACGGGACTTGGACACACGCCCCTGGGGGACTGTTTGGGAACAAACTCCAGCCACTGGCCCTCGTTATATTCTTCCAGTAATTGATCTGCTCTGACTGCTTTTACTTTTTCCTTTTCCGTTGCAGGAAAGAATGGGTGCTGCATCTCGTACGACCTCCTTGTGTTTCGTTTTTATGGACTGCACGAAACTTTTTCCATAAGTATTATAATAAAAGTGCAGTCCGGATGTAAAGAAAAACGCTGAACAGCTTCGGGCCGTCCAGCGTTTCATGCGCCTGTAAACCATGCGGAGAGGGAGTTTCACAAAGTATTCCTTTGTTTTTGCTTAGAGGATTATCTCAGGGCTTATGGATCATCATTTCCTTGTATTTACCCGGCGTAAGCCGCTCATATTTTTTAAATGCACGTATAAGGGCACTGCTGTGGTAATATCCCACTTCTTTGGCAATATCGGCAATACTCCATTCGTTTTGGCGCAAAAGCTCCTTCGCCTTGTCCAACCGCACTTTATTAATATAATCCAATAATCCCTGTCCCATATGCTCTTTAAAAAAGCGGGACAGAGGCACCGGGTTCATATTGAAGTTATCTGCGATGGAGGCTATGCAGAGATTGCTGTCATTATAGTGATCCTCGATATATTGGATGATATTCCCCTTTAAGGAATCATTCTGCGTCCTCTTTTTGGAGTTTTTTATAAATTCGCAAACCTGGCTCAATATATCGAGGATTTCCACCTTCATTTCCATGATGGTATTACACTTTAAAAGCCGCTCTACAGGGTCCAGCTTTTCGAAAAAGGAGTGCTGCCAGACAATGCTGATTTCATCCATGGTCTTGATCATGGTATTCACAACGCCAAACATGAAACATTTTGCCATCTGGATGGAGAGCACCCTTCTGGAAACATTATGTTCGAATACATCTTCCAGCAATGCCCTGGCAGTATCAAAATCCCCTTCCTTGATGGTGTTGATCAATTGCTGCTCCAGGTCCATGGGATAATAATAATTTTGCCCCGACGGCTTAATATCACTGTATTTTATAATATTTCCGCGCCCGGAAATCACTCTATATTCCATTGCCTCCAGTGCCTGCTGATATGCCTTTGGTATCCTCTCCGGAGATTGCTGGATATCACTAATCGATATCGTCGTATGAATATAAGCTTTTTCTTTTAGAAAACTTTGAGCTTCCTCCGCAATCTTTCGTACTTCCTCTTCCCCTTGTTCAACCATGTCATTATCCAAATTAATCAGACAAACCATCATATCATCCACATCTGCCATAAAACCTTGATGGTTTCTTCCTGATAACTCTTCGACCACATTCGAAACAACAAACTGTACAAGCTTTAATTTTTCAGTTTCACCATCCTGGCTTTCAATGGAAAACATTCCTTCGTAATCATCAATAAAGATCAGAAGCACCATAAAATACTGAGAATTAAAATGAATGTTAAAGGACGAGATCATGTCTTCAAAACATATTTTGTCATCAATTCTACCTTTTAACAGTCGCATCAAAAAATTTGAGCGTAGTACGGGATTCAGCTTCTCCAACTGATCGAAGATCTCATTCTTCTCATCCTGTATCTGCTTTTTTTCGTTAAGAGTGGTATATATGATCTCCTTGATCGTCTGATACTCGCTATACCGTTCATTGCCATATACCGGTACCGGCGTTTTATTTGCAAGCCCTTTGAGCAAGTCTCTGATGGGAGAATAGTTTCTTCTTGCCAACATAAAAGCGATAATTCCACCAATCAATAAATATAATACCAAAGCCAGTATTGTCAATCTTTGGACGTATTTCACTTTCTCCCCGAATATGCTTACAGGTATAGCGTATACGAATTTCCACCCCATATATTGGGAAGTTACGTAAGAAACAGCTACCTTCTCACCGTTTAACCTATCATTGATAACTCCCTCCGAACCGGTAAGCCTACTGTACTCCAAAGAAACAGCAGCATTATCGGAAGGAGAAGAAGCCAGAATCTCGCCATTTTTATCGATAATCACAAATTGTGCCTGCTCAATCCAGTTTGCTTTTTGGATCGAGTTTATAAATTTCAATTCATCCATTACGACTACAATGTTTGCCAATGCCTGGTGGGAATCATGCAAAGGAAGCGATTGAGAGTACACGATGGTCCTTCCTGCTTCTTTATCGGAGGAAAGACCTTCAAGTGAAAACCAGTCTCTTTCATGTACCTTTCCAACCATCGCTTGCCAGTCCTCATAGGTCAAATCAGTATTGCCATGAAGTGATTCATATACAATATTGTTATAACTGTACCCTTGCGGTGATAACACAATATCGGAGTTTTTGAAATAAACATAAAAATCATCCATAAAATTGTTCGTCATTTCATAGGTCATAAAATCTTTGCAGATTTGTGCCATTTGATACGACCCATCCCCTTGCAGTGGCGGTTTTACATTTAAAAATCCTATTACTCTCGGGTTTAAGGCAATTCGTTGACTAAGCGCTTCTATTTCCTGCAGTTTCCCATCAATTTCTACCTGCGCCTGCTTTAGCAGTGCAATACTTCCCCGGTTAATTTCATTTTCAACAATTTTCTGTGTTTGTATATAAACAATAGTCCCAATAACAACAGAAACACATAAAATTAGCGCATAGGACAATAGCCAGGAAGTGAATAAGCTTCGCCTCTTAAACAGTAATTTTCTCAAATCTACAAGTCTCCCTCCCAATTGACCTTCTGGAAACAGACTCATCCGAAGGTACCAGAGCTATTATAAGCACATTATTATGTACAATTGCTTATGAACCCTATGCTTTATTCTATTATAAACGGTAGTGTCTTGTAAAGAGGTGCATGCTGTGTAATTGGGCCCATTTACCAATTCCATCCCAAGGAGGAGGTTTTATTTGGCCCTGGAGCAGTCAGCAAAGGGGCTGTTCCCCTCTGCGCTCCCATATTGTGGATTGAATATCTATATCAAAGTTAACCTTGTTTTCTTTACGCACCCTAGCCCTTAAGTGCTCCGATCATAACTCCCTTTACAAAATACTTTTGCAGGTAGGGATAGGAACATAGGATGGGAAGGGTTGACACTATGATGGTAGCATGCTTGATGGTTTCACTCATATGCTGCTTCTCAAGAATACCGACATCTGTCATCATGCTATCGGTTCTACTGTCTACCAATATCTCACGAAGTATTAACTGCAGGGGATACAACTCCCTTTTCCTCAAATAGATCATGGCACTAAACCAGGAATTCCAATGCGCTACGCCATAGTAAAGGATCATTACTGCAATAACAGGCAAAGATAAGGGTATAATGATTTTAAACAGGATCGTAAAATCATTTGCTCCATCGATCTTCGCGGATTCTTCCAGGCTGGCGGGAATGGAAGAAAAAGAGGTCCTCATAATAATCAGATTCCAGGTACTGATGGCTCCCGGTATGATGAGTACCCAAACGCTATTGATAAGTCCCAGCTTTTGAATTAATAAGTAGGTGGGTATAAGCCCGCCCCCAAAAAACATAGTAATAACAACCATCACCGTTAACATGTTCTTCCAGAGAAAACCCTTCCTGGATAAGACATACGCCCCCATGGAGGTCATAACAATATTAACGGCGGTTCCTACAATAACATAAAATAAAGTATTTCTGTACCCGGACCAAATCATGTCATTCTTTATGACGGCTTCATAAGCAGCCCAGGAAAACCCTGCCGGTTTTAAAAGTAATCCGGAATGTGCTATCAATTCTTTTGAATCACTTAAGGAAGAAAACACTACATAAAGAAATGGATATAATGTTGCTACCATAAGTGCTACCAACAGGATGGCATTCGCTGTATCAAAGATGCGACTGCCTAATGTCTTTTTGTAAACCATGTTTTCACTCCTCTACCATAAGCTGGTTTCATTTACTTTTCGGCTAATCCAGTTCGACATTAAAAGCAATGTCAGGTTCACCGCGGAATTGAACAAACCTACTGCTGCACTAAAGCTATAGTTTGAATCGACCAAACCTCTTCTATATACGAATGACGAAATCATATCGGCGGTTTCATAAGTTCCCGGGTTGTATAACAAAATAACCTTTTCAAATCCTTCATTCATTAAGCGCCCTATATTCAGGATCAGTAAAATTATAATTGTCGGGGCGATTCCTGGTAATGTAACATGTATAAACTGTTTCCACCGGTTAGCCCCATCGATAGTAGCCGCTTCATACTGCTCTGAATCGATCCCAGCTAGTGCCGCCATGTAAATAATGGATCCCCAGCCTATCTGCTGCCATATTCCGGTACTTACATAAATGAACCGGAACCATTCCGGCTGCAGCAGATAATTTGCTCTTTCCCCTCCAAACATTACAACAATATCATTTACCAACCCGGTCTTTGATGTAAAATCTACGATAAGGCCGCATAGTACTACCATCGACACAAAATGAGGCAGATAAGAAACTGTCTGTATTGTCCTTTTGAAGGTATTATTTTTTATCTCATTTAAAAGAAGAGCTAATATAATAGGAGCCGGAAATCCAAAAATCAACTGATATAGATTGATTAACAGCGTATTCCTTATAACCCTCCACGCATAATAGCTGCCGAAAAATTCCTTAAAATTCGCCAAACCAATCCACTTACTGCCTAGAATGCCTTTCATAGGGCTATAGCTTTTAAAGGCAATGACAATACCATACATAGGAAGATAGTGGAAAACAATATACCAAATAACTACCGGTAGTGCCATAAGAATCAAAAATTTGTTCTTTTTAAAATCTCTCGCAATCGCTGCAAAAATTCCCTTGCTTTTTGCCGGCCGAAGCACTTTCGCCATGCTTACCTGTGCCATTCCTTATTCACCTCTTAAACCATACTGTAATGAATAGGGGAGGATGTCTCCTCCCCCTGAATACTATTTCTTATAGAAATCTTCAACCTCGATATTTCTTTGTTTCAAAGCCTGCGGGAATTTCTTTATGAAACGATCGTAGGCTTCCTGCCTTACTTTTAAGACTTCTTCCATACCCATTTTCTTGAGCTGGGCCCTATACTGTTCAAAGTTATCCAGCGATTGCTGTCCCATAACCCATTTCAAGAACATTTCATCTCTGTACGTATCTATCTCCGTCATTAACGGCGCAATCTTTGCGTTCTCTTCCGGAGTCAGATTTTCAAACACCCTCGTATTGGCTTCGGTAGCTTCCTTGGCCCATTTTGTCCAGGTTTCAATGGCCTGCTTTTGCTGCGGAAGCTGTGACATCTGCTCCCCGCTCCTTCCATCTGTTACAAAGGGCCCGTTTGATTTGGAACGGGTGTATTTAAGCAGGATCGATGCCATAGGCGTTCCATTGGGGTTTTTTGTAATGAGGTCGGTGAACTTGGGGTATCCGTTGTCCATCTTGTAGGATTCGCCCTCCATACCAAAATTGAACAGCATATGTCCCTCTTTGCCATAGCCATAATCAAGGAGTGCCATTGTTTCTTTAGGATACTTATTTGCAGTAGTAATTACCGTAGCATTCAATTCAGAAACGATAGGGTCCTGCTTCATGAACATCGCGGGTTCGCCGGGTTTTAATGAAGGATATTGGATGCCGACGAGATCATATTTCGGATCTTTGTCCTTCATCAACTGCAGGTAGGTACCCATGTGTCCACTAAGTAATCCATAGGAAGCTCCGGCTTCACCATTAGTCATTTTAGCATCAATATTTTTTCCGGTAATGGAAGCGAATTCGGCATCAATAAGTCCTTCCTTATACCATTTGGCCATGGTTGCTACATAATCCTTAAATCTAGGATCATAGGCTCCAAATAAGACCTTTCCATTTTCTGCAAAGAATGTAGGTCCAAGTCCGAAAGCCCCCAAAAATGCATCATTTCTGATACGGTCGGAGGAGGATGATTTTCCGCCACCACCCGTAAATGGTGACTTTGCACCTTTTTTCTCCTTAAACGCTTTTAGCGCCTGGTATATTTCATCCATTGTGGTCGGTGCCTTCATATTAAGGTCCTTCAACCAGTCATTACGCATATAGAGCCCGTAAAATATACGTCCTGCCGTATTTCCCCTGATGAAGGGGGTATAAAGTATTTTCTCGCTCTCCGTCTCAACATCAATCAACAGCTCCGGATAGGTGGTATAAAGCTGTGTCAGATTCGGTGCGTACTTCTTTTGCAAATCCTTGATATCGATAATGATCCCATCATCGAAAGCTTTTAAATATTTCCCCGGATAGTGTTTGATTCCATCTTCAATAATATCTGGAAGGTCTTTTGACGCAATCATCAAATTCAACTGTTCCTTGCTCTGTCCTTCCGGCGGATGTATGAATTCGATTTTAATTCCCGTCCTTTTCTCCAGTTCCTTGTACATTTCATTTTCGCCAAAATTTTTCATAATCGCTGTTGCGGACGACATCGGCACCCAGTACCTCAACGTAATAGGCTTCTGTAAAGGAAACGTGACTTTATCTTCGTTCTGGACAACTGATTTGTCTCCGCCTGCACTATCGGGATCAGTTTTTTTACTACAAGCAGCAAATACATTTACCATGAATAAAGTTGAGAGCAAGATGGACATGCCCCTAATCATGTTTTTTTTCATTCTTATACCTCCTGATAACTTTTAACCGGCGCCAAGCTATGTTTAAATTGTACTTGCTTCCCCTCCCATAGTAAATAATAATTTCTGGTTTTTCATTAACAAAATTTCTTCTGTTGCTTAACAATTCCCCTTTTTGATTAACAATATTTCTACAAAATCGTCGGAATTTCGCCATATAATGATCTCGATAAGGTGGAAATATATAATAACTTCCACTATCGCATGTCCAGCTTCGATTTCATCTTAATTGTCAATGCGAATGGAAGGGTGCGTTTCATACTCCCCCCCCAAAAAACAATACCGCCCAAAGCAGAGTATGTCTTCCGTCCATAACTGCCTAAGGCGATATTGTTTTTTAAAAGTAAATTACATAGCAAAACAGGTATTTCATTCTAATAATTTTAGTATACGATATGGTTTGCCACCTTCATCTGGTTGTCGGCCCCGGCAGTTCTCACACAGACCTGACCCAGATCATCGGTAGCAGGAGCATCGGACCGGAAGGCATAGTTGTTGGCAATCTGGATCGCAGACCCCCCCGGCGGTGTTACCCATACACTATAGGTTTTTGCATTCAAGTCCGTAACCATCTTCACATGGTAGGTACTGTTTGCGCTGTAGGGTACTGTGGTCACTGCACCGTAGGCAGAACCGTTCCTTACGTCAAAGTTGCCGCTGGTGTTGAAACGGATGGTCATGGCAAAACTGGTTGCAGCAGATACTGTGGTTGATGTATCCGCATAGCCGACCAGACCGTCAATACCGGCTGCCAAGGCAGTCATGTCAAATTCGGCGGTACGTACGCCTGTATTGCTGCTGCCGAGATTATGCACACCTGCACTATAGCTCATGGTCGAATTCCATACTGGTCCTGGTGTAGGAGTGGTCGTCGGCGTTGGTGTAGGCGTTGGCGTCGGTGTTGCCGTAGGAGTCGGTGTCGGAGTGGACGAACCGCTTGAAGTAGGAGTCCACCAGTTTCCTGATACCGTAATCATGCAAAGCATTTTAATGGAGTTTCCATAGTAAGCATCGCTCGTTATGGAAGTGCTGACGATTTTGCTCCATAAGGAATTCAACCAGGCCTGATTGCTGGAATCGATCATGGCACTCACGGCAAAAGGAGCTGTAAAGCACAATTCATTGTCGGTTCCGTAGGCATTCCCGTTGGTACCGCTTTTTACATAATACCCGTTCTTAATGTTGCTGGGGTTACTGCCGGTTTTGTTCTTTATCCATGTGTTTAAAGTAGTCAGCTGTGACTTTATGGTCGTATCTCCTGTGAGGATATAGTCGATGGGAAGTCTCCACGGCGTTCTGCAGGAGTTGTAGTCATAGTCTCCGTCATGGGTACCTTCCAGGAACCCGGAGGCTGCAGGTACATAGTTTCCGCTGGAGTTTTTGGACATAAAGTCAGGCATCAGCCCTGTGCCGGCGCTTCCGCCGCTGTTATACTGGTAGTTGATGATGGAACAGGTCTTATTAAATAGATTGTTCCATTTCGCCGTATTGGCCGTATCGATTTGTGCGAAAGTCTTGAGATGGCTCAGCATAAAGTCGGAAGGACGTGTAGCCTTACCGTACTTGGAGTCGCTGTTGGATGCCCAGTCACCCAGCTTCAAAATCCATTCGGACTGGTTTACAACACTGCTCATGGTAGCCTGCGCACATGCCAGGCCTTCGCTCTTATAGTTGATAGCGCCGCTGCTTCCCCACTGCTTATCTGCCAGCAGGAGGGCATAAGCAATATCAAGGTCCCCATCGGTAGCAGAATCCGAGCCTCCATCGGGATTATCGATAATCTTCCCACCGGAGTTCACCTGCTGCCATGCCATCAGTTTGGAGTTGTTAACGCTGGGATGTGCCTTATAGAACCGGTACAATGCGTCAAAGTCCGCTTTTGCATTGGCATCATATCCAGCCATAAGAACAGTAATCAACATGCCGTATCCATGGCCTTCCGAGCAGGAAACCGCGTTTGAAGGCGAGCTGTAGCCTTCCTTGTTGTAGTACACGTACTTTTGTGTCGGGTTTGAACCGCTTACCGTGACCAGGTATCTTGCCTTCCATGCATCGTAAAAGGACTTAACCGCGTTGTCCATGTCCTCCTGCGTCACATTATTGGGTTTAATTACACCGGAATAGTATGCGGTGTGCTGGGGGAAGGGCCTCTGCTCTCCCGCAGCCTGAACACTGATCATGCTCATTAGCATCATCAATGCTACCAGTAGGATGGATAGTAGTTTTTTCATTAAACAACCTCCCATTATTTATTTATTCAACGGGCTTTTATCGTAAAGCGCCGCTAAATACTCCTTAGGGTCGGCGAAAATATAACTTCGACTATGAATTCTGCTGCAACCTCCATGGATATCATGAGGGACCGGCAAAAAAGTTGAAGTACCCTCTTCACTCTTCCTTACTATAACCGGACACAAGTTATATTGATCAGCATTTTAGCCGGGCTTTCCGCTTCCTGCCTCGCTAATTCATGCACAACCTTTACCGTATGATAAAACAGATTTTTACTATCACAGCTTATCTGCTTGTACCAAATTAACAGCTTTATAAAGAATGAAATCAAAGCTGTCTTCCAAAGGGTTTCCCATATACGTATTCCGTAATAATACTGAGGACGTCATCCATTGACAACACTGCTTTAATATGATTTGCAGCTTATATAGCTTCGGATGTTTCGGATATCATTTCCAATGATTTCTGGAAGGTCTGTTGACTGTTATAGATAAAATTATGGCCCTGCCTAATTTATAGATTTAAGTATAATGATTTTTTTCCATAGAGTAAATATCCAATTTTTGTTAGTAATTTACAAAATCTTACTTGCGGATTAACAATTTCTGTTTTGGATTAACAATCTTAGCTGCCGGAAACATAATCTCCTAAAATATATAACAATGGATATCCCAAGTACGCAGCATTTTTTAAAACATACCCGGTTTGTTTCCTACCGGACTTTTAAAAAGGTCAACATACAGCTTCCCTGTAGTGTCTAGGTCCGCTAAAAATACATCTTCCGCCTTCGATGCACCGGACTTTTGAATTTCCCGGTTTAGCCACTGAATATCCAGCTTGGCAAATTTAAGATTGTTGTATTGTATTTCACCGTCAATGATTAGCGGAAGAGAAATTCCTTCGTATTTTGTCTCGATCTTTAAATCCTGCGGCGTGACAGGACGGCTTTGAGAAACAGGAATCACGGAGAGATTTCCATTGGGCTCTATGATGGCATATTCTACATCTGTAATTTTTGAATACCCTTGAAGCCGTAAGAGTGAAAGCAGAAAGGGCAGGTTCATTCGATTCCTTTTCAGGGCTTCCCGGTCAACCTTACCGTTTACAACCACAATATCCGGTTTTGCATCAAGGTTGTAGAACCGTTTCTGCAGTGACAGCCATCCGAGGATGATTACGACTACTGCAATGGTTAAAGAACCTAAAAACGCTTTTGTGCTAACCTTGTACACCAGCGGCTCTGCTGCGACATTCGCCAGTATCATCAGGGCAGTAAAGTCGTAGGATGTTAATTGCGATATGGATTTTTTACCGATGAGCCTTACACAAAACCAGGAAAAGGTCAACACGGTTATACACCGGCCGATATAGACTACAGCTTCCATGCTTTCCTCCTTATGGTTGAGGGATCACTTTGATAAAGTTTTCCCATAGTCTTAACGTTGCTAACGCCTGGCTGACAGTTTCGGTAGCATCCTTCGTTTTCACGGCTCCCCGCATTCTGGAGAGGTTGTCTAAAAAAAGAAAGTAATCGGCTTCTGCGTAGTTGAAAGCGATCAGATACCTGCCCTTATCCCAGGAATTTAAAAGCTTCTCCGTGGAGGCCTCCGCTTCTTCCCACTGCTCCTGCTGCGCATACCGGGCTATATCCTCCAGGTCCTTTACGATGGGCTCCCCTGCCGGAAAAACAATGCTTTGGATTGCAAAATATGCAATATACAGTAAAAGTGTAATTCCTAATAATGCATACGTAATGGTCCGGTTCCGCAATGCTTTACTCTCCTTTTTTCTAAAAGCTCTGAATCCTCATACGATTATTATTAACATCAAGCAGACCGGTTAAACCTGTGCGGCATACAATACAGCGGGAGGGCCGCCAAATTTAAACCCCCAGGAATGGCTGCTTTTCGTATAAGCAGCCATTCCCGGGGCTTTCAAAGTGAAAGTTACTTATCTAATTCCGATACAAAGACCAATTGGATATTTTTCTGATCAAACTCAGGCAGCATTTCGCTAATTGCCTCCGCCGTTACTTTTCCTCCTTCGACACCTACATGGCCGATGGCCACCGCCGAACCCTTTTTAACGGCAATATCGCCCGCTTCGCTCAAACGCTTTTTAACGAAGCTTTTTGACTGCTGTCCATCTAGAAATACGTTCCTGTCGTAGCATAGCACACCTCTTTCATCCGATAATTTTTTACCGATGGGATGGTCCGCCGTACGGCTGTCAACAAAGTATACGTTTTTTTCCTTTATTACATCCAGGATCGCCAGCATCGTACTTTCTTCACTGCTGGCTTTGGAACCCATATGGATATTTGCACCTACTGCGTAGGGGACATTCTCAAAGGCGTCCCTCACAATTTTCTTTACCTGCTCACTTTTCATTCCTGCCAATATGGGGTTAGATCCCAGCCAGCTTATCTTTCCCTGGTTCGGCTCCATCGGCAGATGGACAATCACTTCAAAGCCTTTTTCATACGCGGCGATGGCATCGGTTTGAGAATGCTCAAGGAACGGCATCACTGCAAACGTCAGATGCCTGTTTATAGCCATCATTTCATTGACTCCATTCCTGCTGGAGCCAAAATCGTCAATAATAATTGCGAGCTTTCCTCCTTTATTGCCAGGCCCCGCATTGACGGGCTTATAGGCATGGGAAAAAAACACTGTACCCTGAATGAAGCCTACCGTTATAATAACCGCCAGAGTTATCAATACGCCGCCCAATAAAACTCCTTTTTTCAATGTTATCAAATATACCTTTTTCATACATCCTCACACCTGCGAACTGCAAAATTTTTTGGATTAATTCCCTATAACCTACTCGTCTTCCGGAGCAAAAACCTTACCCGGTTCATTTATGTACTGCTCAACACCTTCGGCAATGGCTCTTGCAAGTTGCTCACGAAATTCATCCGTTGTCAGTAATTGCCGCTCTGCTGCATTGGATATAAAAGCCGTCTCAACGATGGCACCGGGTATCTGCGAGTGGGTCAGCAGAAAATAATTTCCCTGCTGCGGGTCATGTACGGTTCTTTTTCTACCATTCACCGTCATCCCGTTTAATGCGCGCTGAATACAATAGGCCAATGTTTTGTTTTGCTCGAATTTGTCTCCATAGAACACAATAGCCCCATCGGTGAAAGGTTTATTCAAATTACAGTTTACGTGTATGCTCAAAAACAATTGAGCGTTGCTGTTATTAATAATATTTGCCCTTGTATTCAAGTCCCTTTGGTGTCTGCTGCCTCCCGTACCGTCCGCCGTCTCCAGCGAAACATCTTCTTCTCTTGTTAAAACCACGGCATAGCCCTTTTCCTCCAGAAACACTTTCAGCTTTTTCGAAATTTCCAGATTAATTTCTTTTTCCACGATCCCATTCTTGGTTGTTCCCCCGTCAACTCCTCCATGTCCAGGGTCAATTACGATGATTCCGCTCTTGGGATCGACAAATATATTGGCAGGAAGATTTGTTAAATGTCCAAACAATGAGACTATCATAAATAATAGAATAAGCAGCGATGAAGCCATTACTATTACTTTTTTTTTACTTACCACTATCATTGTAAACTTTTTCTTCATACGACCCTTCTAAAGAAAGTTTCCTTACTATTAATATGCGGGATTGCAGCGGCATATGAGAATTTGGCATAATAAAGCTCCTGGTGGTTGCACCAGGAGCTTTTATAATACCGGATTACTGGAGTAAATACTGTATCATCGGTACCCTGCAGAATTAAATTTTAAATTTATTGATCTCCTTGTTCAGTTCCTCCGCCATACCGGCCAATTCACCGGCCGCCTGCTCGATCAGTTCAATGGAGGCAAGCTGTTCCTCACTGGATGCGGAGATTTCCTCCGTACTCGCTGCCGACTGTTCTGCCACGGCCGCCATATCCTGCGACTGGTTTGCGATTTCCTTGGCTTTTGAATCAACCGTTTGAAGCATCGCGGCAGACTGGTGCACCTGCCCTGAAATACTTTCAACAGCTTCCTTAATCCTGTCAAAGGCTTCGCGAGTCGCGTTGATAGCCTGCCCCTGTGCATCTACGATAAGCCTGGCTTTACTTATGTTTTCTTCTGCTTTCTTATTTTTTGCCGTGGTGTCCTTTATAATCTGAGCGATTTCCTTGGATGCCGCCGATGACCCTTCCGCCAGTTTTCTTATTTCTTCGGATACAACGGCAAAACCCTTCCCGGCTTCCCCGGCCCTGGCTGCTTCGATGGCTGCATTTAACGCAAGGAGATTTGTTTGTTCCGCAATGGAGTTTATAACAGTTACAATTCCTCCCACTTGCACCATCATTTCACCCAGTTCCTGCGTCGAAGCCCCTATTTCCCCTGCGATGGCTTCATTTTCACGAGCTCGGGCAATTGCAATGTCTACAGCCTTTTGTCCTTCCTTCACAGCATCAAGGCTTTTTTCAGCATTGGCTGCACTTTTACCGGTAGCTGCATTCACTTCGTCGATGGTTTTTACCACATCGGTTATGGCTTCGTTCGTTTTATTTACCATCTCAGCCTGGCTGCTGTTTCCTTCCGCAATCTCATTGATGGTGGTCACTACCTGGCTGATGGTTTTGGTATTTTCTTCGGTGGAAGCCGTTAATTCTTCGGAATGGGCCGCAAGGTTATCGGAAATTCCGATGATCCTTCCTGCCATTTCTCTTAAGGAAGTCCTCATTTCACTCAGCGCTTTTGCCATCATACCTGTCTCATCCCTGTTTCTTAACAGCGGTTCGATAGAAGCATCATAGCCCAAATCAAATTGAGCCGTTTTATGTAAGATGCCGATAACCTTTTTCATCGGGTTAACAATGGATAAGGCAATCAGGAAGCCCAGCAGGATAGAAACGACCGTCCCCAGGGCAATGATTATAATTACTGTGATACTTGCCTTTTCCCCGTCCATCTCATTTTGTATGTTAATTTCCTTCGCATGCTCTGAATTATAACTTGTCAGCTCTTTCGCTTTCGTATGAAAATTTTCCAAAGCCTGGTCTCCTTTGGCTTTATACAAAGCATACGCCTCATCCGGCTTCCCTGCTTTGATCAACTCAACACACTTAGCGATAGCACTGTCCCAATCTTCCATGTTTTTTTTCAAAAGAGGAAACACCTCCTTTTCGTGGGGATCCAGAGAACCCTTTTCATACTCTGCCAGCGTAGCAATAAGGGTATTCTTCCTTACCTCAATATCATCTATAATTTCCTTTTGTTCGGATGAACTGGATGTTAATAAAAGTTGAAATAAATCAGACTGCATTCCCCTGGACTGGTTTCTGACATCAATCAGCGACTGAATGGGAATCAATTCATCATTATACATGGATGACGAATTACCAATTGCTTTGCTGTTATAGTAGTAACCGGTAAAGCCAACTGCAAGAATACTGATTACCATAAAGGTTATAAGAAAGATGAGCTTGGTGCGAATTTTAAATCGGTGTAGTACATTCATCTAAAGTATTCCTCCTAAAATAAATTATACATGACCCATCTAAAATTCGACAGATAATTACAAATTCCTTTAGCTTTTGCACTAAATCTTAACTTTATTTTCTTTTCTCAGAAAAATAGTCTTTGTCATAAACCGGCAAGCCCAGGTCCGGCAAAACATTCATACCGCCGTAATGGAGGATAAAGTGCCCCAGGTCATTATGGTTGCGATGTTCATCGTTATGTCCCCTTCTGAAACAGACCTACAGCCGTTGAAAAAGAAAATCTTCCGCCTAGGATTTCCGCTCTGTACGTATAGGTTTCAAACACTTCCGATACTCTGATGCTTAAGTTGTTCTGGAAAAAGAATATCTGTTCAAAGCCATTTCCCATGATTCCCCCGATGGATGAGATCAGTAGGATCACCACCGTGTTTTGTATACCGGGCAAGGCAATATTCCATATTTTCTGAAACCGGTTGGCGCCGTCAACTGTAGCAGCTTCACAGTATTTAGGACTTATTTCTGTTTGCTCAGCCATATATATAATTTTATCCCATCCCGCTTTGTTCCATACTTTCCACAAAACCCCTCTTACTCTTTTGCCGTCTCTTCCGGCTTTTCCCTCAGTATTTGGAAGTGTTCTTATAATAAAACGAAACAATCATAAAAAAAATTGCCGGGAACACCAGTAAATGTCTTCTCGTAAGGTTCATCAGTACAGTTCTGGGCCGCGTAAATCGATTTATAAAGACACTTTTTCTGCGCATGATAAGAATATCCCCTTCAGTAAACCAATAAAAACCATTCATAAGACCGTCTTTTACATGATACTGTGAGTATAGCATTATTATACTGATTAGTAGGTATGGATGCAATAGCTATGCCGGACTCATTTACGGTAAAAGACAGTCTTATGGTTCTATTGGTTTAATGCCGG
This sequence comes from Bacillota bacterium, assembly GCA_023419605.1. GTDB lineage: Bacteria > Bacillota > Clostridia > Acetivibrionales > JAEZXR01 > JAEZXR01. The sequence goes on from JAEZXR010000121.1 coordinate 48,723, forward strand.
TACTGGTGCAAACTGGCTGCTATAAAGCTTTGCGTAGTGGCCCCCGCTTTTCACCAGCTGCTCGTGAGTTCCGCTTTCTACAATATTGCCCTTATCCATGACCAGAATCATATCGGCCTCCCGTATGGTTGAAAGCCTGTGGGCAATCACAAAACTCGTCCTTCCTTCCACCATCTTCAAAAAGGCTTTTTGTATCCGGATTTCCGTTCGGGTATCAATGCTGCTGGTTGCCTCATCCAGGATGAGCATCGGCGGGTCCACAAGCATCACGCGCGCAATGGTGAGCAGCTGCTTCTGCCCCTGTGACAGGCTTTCACCCGCATCGGCAATCCGTGTATTATACCCATCCGGCAAGCGCCTTATAAAGCTGTGGGCATCTGCCGCTTTGGCGGCTGCTATAATTTCCGCCTCGGTAGCCTCCGGTTTGCCATAGGCGATATTATCCCGTATGCTGCCGGAAAACAGCCAGGTATCCTGAAGGACCATGCCGAAGCCGCACCGCAGGCTGTCCCGGGTTATGCCGTTAATATTTGCGCCGTCAACGGATATGGAGCCGCTGTCCACATCATAAAACCGCATGAGAAGATTTACGAGGGTTGTTTTACCGGCTCCTGTCTGCCCGACAATGGCAACACGGCTGCCTGCCTTCACATGCAAGTTTAAATCGGTAATCAGCGGGCGTTCCGGATGATACGAAAAGTATACCTTGTCAAAGGTGACCTCTCCCCGGCAATGTTTCATTTCAAGAGTCTTCGGAGCATCCGGTGTTTCCGGTGTCATGTCCATAACGTTGAAAATCCGCTGTGCTGAGGCAATGGCCGCCTGTAGCTGTGTGAAAACCCCGGTGATTTCGTTGAAGGGCTTTGCAAACAGATTGGAATAAATAAGAAAGCTTGAAATACCTCCTACGGTGATTTTACCCAGTATGGCAGCGATACTGCCGATAACGCCGACGGCTGCATAGGTAATATTATTGACAAGCCGCGTGGAGGGATTGGTCAGCGAGGAGTAAAACTGTGCTTTTACTCCCGAGTTGTAAAGAGCATTATTAATGTCTTTGAACTGCGTAAAGGAACGTTCTTCGAAGCCAAAGGCCTTTACCACCTTTTGCCCGCCGATGATTTCTTCCACATAGCCATTCAGTTGACCCAGGCTTTTGGCTTGCTCCTTAAACATTTGCTGGGAGCGCTTCGCTATAAACCGCGCCGCAAAAAATGAAACCGGAGCCGATATCAGCACCACTCCCGTCATAACGGGACTGATATACAGCATAAAGCCGATGGCACCCAGAATAGTGATACTCCCGGTGAGCAGCGTGGATATGCCTTGCAGCAATCCGTCCGAAACTGCGTCCATGTCATTGACAAACCGGCTGATGGTATCCCCATGCGGATGGGTATCATAGAATTTCAGCGGCAGGGCGTTGATTTTTTCAAAGAGCTGCCGGCGCATATCGTTAACCGTCTGGTAGGCGATGCGGTTTGTCAGGTAGGTAAGGAGCCATCCGAAAAGGCTGCCGGCGGCGTAGATGAGCGCTAAAACAGCCAAATTCCTTACGATGGCATCAAACGCTACTCTGCCCGGACCTACCATGCTGTCAATGGCGGTGCCGATGACCATGGGACCCGCCAGGTTCGCCGCCACATTTGCAAAGGCGCAGAATACCGCCCCCCATACAAAGTTTTTGTATTTTCCTATATATTTTATGATTCTTATCAATACCGCTTTGTTCATTTGCCTGCCTCCTCACCGGAAAGCTGTGAACGGCATATTTCCTTATATACTTCGCAGCTGTCCATAAGTTCGTCATGGGTACCGACTCCTGTGATATGTCCATCATCAAATACGATGATTTTATCCGCATGCTTTATGGTGCTTGCACGCTGTGATACAATCAGCACCGTCATGGTACCGGCACTTTTTCGGAGCGCCTCCCGGAGGGCCGCATCGGTGGCAAAATCCAACGCGCTGGAGGCGTCATCCAGCAGCAGGATCTCCGGTTGTGCAACCATGGCCCGGGCAATGGTCAGGCGCTGTTTCTGCCCGCCGGAAAAATTCTGTCCTCCCCGGGATACCTGCGTGTTATAACCGTCGGGAAGCTTTCTTATAAATTCATCTGCCTGTGCAATCTTTGCCGCCGCCACAACTTCTTCATCGGTGGCATTTTGCCTGCCCCACCGGATATTTTCCGCTAGGGTGCCTGTAAAAAGCACGGCTTTCTGCGGTACTATACCGATTTTCTCCCGCAGCTTATGCAGCGGATACTCCTTCACATTCAGGCCATCGATCCATACTTCACCCTCCGTTGCATCGTAGAACCTTGGGATAAGATTGAGAAATGTCGATTTACCCGAACCTGTACTACCGATAACTCCGACGGTTTCCCCCCGGTTTATCCGGACCGAGACATCGGTCAGTGCCCTGTCTCCCGTAGCACTGTAACTGAAGGAGACATTTTGGAACCGGATCATGGGCTGCACATCGGTATCCTGCACACAGAGTGCGTTGTTTGCACTGTCCGGAATGGAGGTAGTGGCTTCCAGCACCTCGTTCACCCGGCCTGCCGAGGCAAATGCCTTGGTAAATATGATCACCAGGTTGGACACTACGATCAGTGCCAGCAATATCTGTGTGATATAGTTTACAAATGCGATAATTTCTCCCTGCGAAAGCCTGCCTGCATGGATATGCAATCCCCCCACCCACAGGATCACAATAATGGCAGCATTCATTACCAGCGTCGTCAGAGGATTCAGGAGTGCGGACACTTTACCTACATGGATGGCAGTCTCTGTTAAATCATCGCTGGATGCGGTAAAGCGGTATTTTTCACTGTCCGTCTTCGCAAACGCGCGGATGACCCGCACACCGGAAAGATTTTCCCGCAGTACAAGGGCGATTTTATCCAGTTTCTTCTGATAGCTGCGATAGAGTGGAGAGGATTTGCTTATGATAAAATAAAGTATGATTGCAAAAACAGGCGTAGCTCCAAGTAGAATGAGCGCCAGCTTGAAATCCAACAGCATCGCCATGATAATGGCTCCAATGCATATAAACGGTGCACGGATGACAAGTCGTATCAGCATGGCAACAGCCAGTTGAAGCTGGTTTACGTCATTGGTAATGCGGTTGATCAGCGAAGGGGTACCGAATTTATCGATTTCTGCATAGGAAAGAGAGGATATGTGGTTGAAAATCGTGTTGCGAAGCGTCGTCCCAAATCCCTGTGAGGTGCGTGCCGCATAGTACTGGCATACGATTGAGCAGCCAAATCCCAGCACTGACATCAGCAGCATAAGCCCCCCCATTTTCAATACATAGGCGGTATCGTGCATATTCACGCCTTTATTGATAACAAGCACCATAACCGTCGGAAGCAGCAGCTCCAGCACTGCCTCCAGCAGCTTGAACGCCGGACCCAGGATACATTCTTTTTTATAGGGTTTTAAAAAAACTGCCAGCTTAAACATGCCTCTCCTCACCAACCGATCAAATTTTAAAATATATTGCAAATTACGCTGTCCCCGGCTATGATTATAACATATAAATTTCCATAATAAAAATACTAGTTTTGTATGTATACTATATGAAAACCATATGGATCAGGAAGGGATTTATGGATATTAAGCAACTCAAATATTTTCTTACCATTGCGGAAGAAGGCCAAATAACCTCAGCGGCTAGGAAGCTGCAAATGGCGCAGCCTCCCTTAAGCCAGCAGCTCAAGCTTCTTGAGGAGGAGCTGGGGGTAAAGCTTGTAGAACGGGGTTCACGGCGCATACAGCTCACAGACGCCGGAGAAATTCTCCGGAACAGGGCACGGCAGATTCTGGAGTTATCGGACTCCACTGTAAAGGAAATCAGCGACTACAGCAAGGGCTTAAAGGGAACCCTGTCCATCGGAACTGTCTCCTCCTCCGGGGCAACGCTTTTAAATGACAGAATGTCGGAATTTCACAAGAAATATCCCGGTATAAAGTTTGAAATCCACGAGGGGAATACCTTCACCCTTGTTGACCTGCTAAACAAAGGAATTATCGAGGTAGGCATTGTACGGACTCCCTTTAAAACCCAGAATTTTGAGTGCAGGTATGCGAAGCTGGAACCCATGGTTGCCGTGACGGCAAAGGATTATCTCTGGAATGCCGGCGAGTCCGTCATCGCCATTCATGAATTAAAGGATCAGCCCTTAATTATTTACCGCCGGTTTGAGCAGCTCATCTACGAGGTTTGTCAGGAGGAAGGCTTTGATCCGGATATATTCTGCAAAAATGATGATGCCCGCACAACACTTTTATGGGCAAAGGCCGGGCTCGGCATCGGTATTGTTCCAAAATCCGCCTTTCACCTTACGGACAACGGGACCATGCTTTATAAAGAGCTCGAAAACAAAAAATTAATGACCCGAATAGCGGCTGTTTGGATAAAAGACCGCTACATCTCTTCTCCGGCGAAAAAATTTATCGATAGTTTTGGCGGAGAGTGAGACCACAGCAGTAAATAAGACGATATACCCATGGTGGATTAACACAATGCACAATCTGCCTCAAGTACTCACGCTTCGCTTCCAAACGTAGTTATTTACTTTATGGTGCATGTTATCTTTTCAACAATCTCCCTGGCTGTTGTCAGTTTGGACAAATCCTTGTACAGCTTTCCGTCTTTTCCGTCGGGGCTGCTGTGACCGATGGGCGCCAACCCATAGGTTTTATTGTCCTCCGCGTTTATGGTCGCCGCATACACGAGTGCCGGTTGCCCGCTTCCGAATTCACCCCCGGAGTAATTCTCCTCTCCAGCTTTCGCTTCTTTGGGATAATACTCATTGAAATCCGTTGACAAATTCACTTCCGCCAGGATCGTATACTGGCCTTTTGCTGTACCTACCTTTGTATGAATGGTAGAACTGCCCTTTGGTGTAGCAGAGGTAACTGTGTCCGGCACAATTTTCTCATTCCCCCGTTTATGCGTCCAGTAGGGAAGGGCTTCATCGCGCCGGATCTGCCCCTTTTGAGCAGGATCGGACGGAGCTTTGCTCCAGTTTTGACGGACAATTTTACTGGTAGCATACAGGGTTTCCATATAATTCCCTTCTGCATCTTCAACCCATACCGCTATTTGAGGCGGTGTCTTTATCTTAAGAAAGGAATTGACTTTAAAATCGTGAAGATACTGTTTCCCTTTATAAATATTTATACTTACACTCTTACCAGCCATCTCATTCCTTACATTAATAATCTTGTTTTTTTCCGGCCGTACTGCAAAGAACACAAGGGTACCTATGACAAAAACTATAATGCATAGCGCAATGGTCCATTTTCTCATCGTCTTCAACGCCCCTCTCCAGCCTTTCACTTTTCAATGGAACGAAGCAAAAGCGTGAAAGCTTCCTCAATTAATTTCTCCGGTGTTCTGTTGTGATAATGAAGCAAATATTTTTCCTTCCTTCTCGAGGTGTTCAATACACCGACCATGCTTGCCCACAAGGCCAGCGCTGTACTGATTACGTCGATACCCGCCAAAACCGTCCCTTCTTTAATTCCCTGGTATAAGGCATCCTTTAAAAAGCCGAACAGCCGCTCTCCTTCTCTATAGCATTCTTCCATGGATTTGTCATCATTATTGTCAAAATCCATATCTCCGTTCTCATAATCCATGATGGCTTTAAAATACTCGGGATGCCGATGCTCAAAATCAATCAGTGTTTTCCCCAATAAACGAAGTTTATCGGTGCCGCTGTTACCGCCGCTCTCCCCCAGAGCCTTTTCACACATGCCGTTTAACAGCTTATACCCCCGTATCATGATTTCAAAATATAACTGCTCTTTGCTTCTGAAATACACATATACGGTTCTTTTGCTAAATTCCGCTGCCTTTGCCACATCGTCCATGGTCGCATAGCCAAACCCTTTTGCAAAAAATATCTTTTCAGCAGCATCGATAATATCTTTTCTCCGGATCTCTCGCTCCTTTTCCTTACGAGTTATCGCACCCACCTGCAACACCTCCGCTGGTTTACTTATATACATATTTGTAAACTAACAGTTTACTTTATTACATACTAGTGTAAAAATCTAGTTTTGTCAATACACAAATCGAATTAGCTAAGTTCCATCCTAAATTGCATAGCTTTGCCTATGACTGCATATTTCGATCGGAGCTTCCTTAGGGTCGCAATAATGTTGTGTAAATAGCACAGTTTAGAGGGTACAGGAATAAAATAAACTAATACTGTGTTTACATAAATAATTTTCAGGAGGTTATGAGCATGCCATATAATGCGATTCCCCCGGGAGGCCATCAAGTACCCCCATTACCCTATGCATACAATGCCCTTGAGCCTGTTATAAGTCCTGCAACATTGCATTTTCATCACGATATTCACCATAAAACCTATGTAGATGATTTGAATAAAGCAGAGCTGGAATTGGTAAAGGCAAGAAAAAACGGAGATTTTAATTTTATAAAATACTGGGAAAACGAACTGGCCTTTAATGGCTCAGGTCATATCCTGCACAGTATCTACTGGACGATCATGGCTCCTGCCGGCAGGGGTGGACAGCCGGGACCTCAAACTATAGCACAAATCAATAACTATTTTGGCAGTTTTGCGGCTTTCCAGCAGCAGTTCAGTGATGCCGCAGCCAAAGTCGAAGGTTCAGGCTGGACAATTCTAACCTGGCAGCCAACCTGGCGCCGGCTGGAAATCCTTCAAGCCGAGAAGCATCAAAACCTGACGCAATGGAGCGGTATTCCGATCCTTGTTGTGGATGTATGGGAACATGCCTATTACCTTGATTACCAGAACAGACGCAAGGATTATGTGAAAGCCTGGTGGTCCCTTGTTAATTGGTACGAGGTGGAAAAGAGACTTATACTGGCCATGAATGGCCAGGTTCCATTGACAATGATGGGCTAGCAGGAATAAATACCCGAATCTTCCGGGTTTGCATATCCATTTGACCCTGCAAAAAAGCATGCACTGTTATCGTCCTTAAATAGTTATTTGAGTTTTCACAGACCATTTGACTGTATTGTTTTATCTATGCCCGGACAAAAGATTATACTAGAGTAAAACCGTGACTTCATCGGCTTCCTCAACCCAGTAAGCAGCTGTGAACAGCAGTTGCTTACTGGCATACAAAATTACACGCACAAAAGATGCGGAATTACTCTCTTTCTTCATCTCAGTATGCAGCACTTTTAGAATCGAAATGCCCGTTATTCATCACCGGATTCCCGGCCTTGCCTTTTGTCACCTTAAAGTACCGGAGGCAATCGGTACATTGGTATACCTCTTCATTCCCATTGGCATGCATATACCACTGGTCCTTACATTTACAATACGGACACACTTTTTTCTGTTTTTCCATGTTATATCTCCCATCACTATATTTCCCTATGAATTTTGTACGATGACTTTCATAGACCGTCACTCTGAAGCTTCGGTCCTAACCGCAGTATCCTTTGCCGGAAGGTTGGATCAGCTACCCGCAGAAATTACAAAAAACCCGGTACTTCCAGGGATTTGCTATTCCAAAAACCGCCGGCTGTCAAATTCCTTGAAGGTAAGATGTTTATCCTATTCCGTGTAGATGACTTTCTTGTTGAGCTTTTATTTCCTATGGTTGGTTTATATGAAAATTATCTTATTCGTAATAATCGCTTTTATATCAACTTTGCTATTGCATATTATCTAACAAACACACGCTTTTTGCAATATATAAAATAAATATTGCAGCAGGATCAATACAGAATTATGCAGCATTTTCCAAACCGTATCCATCAACATTAAAAATCATCGAAAGGCTTCCTTTTGGCCATTTCCGTAAAAAGTTAAAGCATAAAAATATCACCTGTAATCCCCACTGTGACGGCTATAAGACCTACTGCTTGATTTTGATATAATATGAACAATTATAAAAATAAAATCATCATGAAAACAGCACACGCCATCGGATGTTTTACAGTGAATGAACCTTTCATTCAGCACTTTACAGCATTCCATCTAGGTAAATAATACCATTTTATATCAAATCTGTCTATATGCGGAGTAAAAAAATGACACCTCCGGTCGAAACCAGAAGTACCTTCTCCAGTAACCCGTTATCCTTCCATTGTCCCTATAAACACCAGGGACGCCCACCCTGGCAGATATAATCCATAGAACCATAAATAGATTAACCCATACAGGATATATCTATTCAGTATTTCTTCCGGTTCTCTGCCTGAGACGCGTCCCCTCGGACCTATGGACTGTGATGCCGAAATTATAATTCATCGAGCCCTTCCATAAAAATAACCTGGTTTGAACTTTTATTTTAATTTGTACTTACAATTACCGGGTCGGAATTATTCCTTACACCCACTGCCTTAATTACAAATTCATAGCGCTTTGAAGCATCGATGCCGCTTGCCGTGTAACTGTATGTTGTTTGACCACTTACTACAGGGACATATATACTCCAGTTGGTACCGGCCTTATCATTCTTTTCATAGATTCGATAGCCTCTTACGGAAGTATCCGAAGGTGCTCCCCAGGAAATCACAGCGCTGCTTCCTGATAATCTGGCACTTGCATTAATGACACTCAGCGGATTCGTGTCCGTTCTCTTAATGCTGTACTGGTCATACGCCTTCAGCGCTTCGCCCTGCGCAGCCGTATAAGCAGTTAGCTTCAGTATATCCTCCGTTACGGACACATCAACAAACATTTTTTTATAGGGCTGGGTGTCGATTGCCGCGAAGAAATCATTATAGCCGCTTACTTTTTCATAAAACTTTTCTGCCCCCGAGTTGGACATGATGAAATTTGTCCCCTTAGGATTCAGTATGTTTCCAGCTCCGTCGGTGGTCACGCTTTGTACCTTGTTGCCGGCCATCTGGTACGACCGCATGTACATGTGGTCGTGCCCCTGGAATATAACATCGATGCCCATTTCATCAAAAACAGGGATCAGATATTGTCTGTAGAACTGTACACGGTCATCCTCGTATTTGGCATTATCCCCTGCGGAGTACGGACTCTTGTGAAGGAGGACAAACTTCCACTTTTTATTGGTTTTGGCAACCTGGTTTCTCATCCATTTCACCTGCGCGTTAAACTGCGGATCCACCGTCGGACTGGAACCGCTGCTTCCCAGTTCGCCTTCGTATTGGGTATTCATTACCATAAAAAGAGCATTCCCGTATTCGAAGGAATATACCGACCCATTATCCATACCGCTCCGATAGCCGATTCCTACATCCTTCGGCAGGTTAAAGTGGTAATAAAAATTATTATTGGGATAATCCTGATCGTTTGTTTCATGATTCCCCTGTACCGGAACAATGGGAACCTTTGCGTACTCGTTTTGTGGAATGCCTAAAAACCATTGATACTGCTCTTCGCAATCTCCATCATCTGTCAAGTCGCCTGTGATTGCCATAAACTTGGGATCACCGACTTGGGCTATTGCCCTTTTAAAGGTATCGCCCCAGTATTGAAAATTCTGTTTGTCCGAGCCTTGTGTATCTGTTGCCACCAGGAAGTGAAAATCCTGATTGTTTGCCGTATCCGTAGTAAACGTACCTACCGGGCTCCATCCATCCGAATCCCCGTTGCCTGCACGGTAGGCATATTGGGTACCGGGAGTAAGGTTACTGGCTATTACCTTATGGCAGGCAAATTTTTTATATTTCGATGAATCTGAATCGGATTTACTCCTGTCACCGGTTGTCATTATAGTGCTTATCGTCTCTGTAGTACCTGTAAATGCAGTTGCTCCCTGCTCGGGGAACACGCCGCCTACAACCCTGGAAGCTTCGATAACCTGTACAACCGTACCCGTTACCGTTATAGGAGTATACCAGTCAAAGGCCATACTCGTCTTTGGGTCTCCGTTAAATGTCATATTTAACAAGGTTGGCGTCTTGCTGCCGCTGCCGGTTAAAACCGTAACGGCTGCAGTTGCCGTTTTCCCTCCGTATAATGCCGTTATGACCGTCTGCCCCGCTGCTTTTCCTGTAACCAGCCCGTTTGTATCCACTGTAGCAATCGCGGTATTCGACGAAGTATAGGTCACCCCCGTATTGACAGGACTTGAACTTCCGTCTGAATATAGCGCTGTTACCGTGGTTTGGTGGGTCTGGTTGATATTCAGGCTGTAGGAAGCCGAATCAAGGGTGATGGAGCTTAGCTCTACCGGACCCGATACAGCCGTCCCGCTTATTGCTACATTTTTTATACTGGACCTGGGCCCGCTCCCGGAAGGTACACCATTGGGATTCGCAGAGGAGTCGATGGCCTTATTGTCTCTCATGATCCAGCGTATGTATAGCGTTGACCGGTTGGCACAGGTGTCCGGCAGCTGTAAGTTAGTCAGTGAAACAAATACATCTTTTGTTTGTATGGTAATATTGCTGTTCTGTACATCGGTCCAACTTGAATTATCCAGGCTTACCTGTACTTTGAAATCTTTGGGTCCTGAGCCGGAACCCGTGTGCATGGATGAAAGGGTAATGGTTTTATAGCCAAGGGTGGATAGCTTTGCGAGCCAGTATTTGTTATAGACATTATTGGGGGAATACCAATTGTACGCCTTCAAACCGTCGTCAGTTACGGCATAGGTGGGATCTGTACCCACACTTGAAATCTGCGCCTGATTTTTGTTAACGCCTTGTGTCGCCGGTATGAAGCCGCTGGTTGCCGTCACCCTGCTGAAATCCCATCCGGCAATCACCGTCGAACTGTTGATCTGATAATCGGCTAAGCCTATACCGGCGAAACCTGACAGTATTACAAGCATTGTCATGATTACCGCCAGTACCCGCATCAATTTACATACACTAAAACTTTGAATACGCATAGGAAATCACGTCTCCCTTCATATTTGGATGGTGTGACAGGCCTGTACTTTTTCTTCCTCAGTCAGATGTGCACTCTTACTTTTTCCGGATACTCTATAAAATACGACGGGTAACTGCATGACTTTCAAGCCCCTAAGCTCCATCGCAAATTATATAGTCAGAGAAATGCTATCGCGAATTAAATTCTCTGGTTCGATTATAAAGGGTAGGATAAAAATATTCCAGCACAATACGGACATTTTTTATTAAAATTGGGGACAATTTTTCCTGGTTTCAAAATTATACAAAGGAGTAACTTGGACCAAACCTTACTTCACTTAGTACCAAATTTCCTCTATCGCTTTCCTGTCACTCACTACTTATTGAGTAACCAATTTTCTGACTCTACATTTTTACCCGTATTGACACCCAATTATAACTGTTATATTATATATATAACAGTTATAATTTATCGAACAAACGAGGTGGTTATTTGCTGCTAAAACTGGATTTACAGTCGGACATTCCGATCTATATGCAAATCAGGATGCAGATCATCGAAGGAATCGCCACGGGCGCCCTGAAGCCTGGCGAATCCCTGCCTTCCGTAAGGCAGTTTGCATCGGATTTGGGTATAAATCTTCATACTGTTAATAAAGCCTATAACTTTCTTAAACAAGACGGGTTTATTATCGTACACAGGCAAAAAGGTGTAACGGTCAATCCTGACAAAGGCCCTACAGTTACCAATGAATACCTGTCCCAGCTTAAAAATGATCTAAAGCCCGTTATTGCTGAGGCATTTTGCAGGGGAATGCCTGTGGAAAAGTTCAATGATCTCTGTAATGATATATTCTTTGCGTTAAAAAACCGAAGAGGTGACGCCTGATGAAGACCTTTATGATGCTTATACTTCTCTTTATATGTTATATTCCCACGTTGATTATCGCTGCCATAACCCCTTATATCACCAGAAAGACGGAGAGTTTCGGGGTTAGCATTCCGGAGGAGGAGTATTCGAATTCCGAAATACAGTTGATAAGGATAAACTACAGGAACAGAATACTGATTTGGGGAGGCCTGTTATCGGTACTTGCTTTCCTGCTGGTTCTGGTCGACCCGTCCGATCGTACTGCCCTTATTCTTCCCGCTGGAACCTTTGTACTCCTTTTTCTGATGTTCGCTTTTTATTGGGATGGACATAAAAAGATGGAGGAATTGAAGAGAAGATATAACTGGATGGGAGAAAAAACGCAGTTGGTAGTGGTTGACACGGGGTTCAGAAATAAGAAGGTTATGGCATCACCCCTGTGGTTTATACTGTACTTGGTGGTCATTCTGGTTACAGTGGCTCTGGGTTTTGCGCTTTATGACAAATTGCCCGATCGGATTGCCATGCACTGGAATATCGATGGAGAAGTAGACCGTTGGGCGGAGAAATCGTATAAAACCGTACTATGGGCTCCATTAGTTCAAATATTTATGACTTTTATCATGGCATACAGCTACTGGATTATCGGTAAGTCCAAGCAGCTGATCGATCCCTCGGCACCGGAAAAGTCCGCAGAACAGAACAGGACCTTCCGGTACAGGTGGTCTGTCTTTACCCTGGTAACGGGCTTACTGTTTGTAATGCTGTTTGGATTCATGCAGTTTCTTTCCTATGGGTATGTAAAGAATTCATGGGTCATCATCGGTTTGCCTTTAGTTTTAGGCCTGGGTGTTGCTGCTGCCTCCATCATTCTCTCCGTCACAACGGGCCAGGGAGGGAGCCGGGTCTATAGAAAAGAAGTAAAGACAGGCGAAAAAACGGAAAGTAAGGTTGTCAGCAGGGATGAAGATAGATTTTGGAAATTAGGCTTGTTTTACTACAACCCTGACGACCCGGCATTCATTGTTGAAAAACGGTTTGGCATCGGTTGGACCAACAACTGGGCAAGACCTATATCCTGGGTGATAACCATAGGGCTTTTTGCTGCAATCATTCTCTTTAGTGTAGTAACGGCCCTAATGGCTAAATAAGTATGGGAGGAAAATGAAATGAAAGGAATTTTTAAACCCCTGGCAGTAATTCTGGTTACGACACTTGGTTTGAACACCGCTGTTTTTGCAGGCAATGACAACCGGCAAAACAATACTTTACAGGTCCCATTGCGATTTATTTGTGAAGCACAGGGGGCGAATGTCGCATGGGATGATCAAACCGGCACAGCCATAGTAACCGCAAAGGAGAACAAGTTCGCCGTCAAACCGGGAAGCAGGCAGGCGGAAGTAAACGATAAGCCTGTTGTTTTAGACAAGGAGATTTCCTTAGTGGATGGGAGAGTAAAGGTACCACTTTTCTTGCTTAATGATGCACTACAGCTGGAATTAACGGAAGACGACTGCCTAAAAGTGCTGGCCCTCAAGTATATCGAGCTGCTCTCCAAAGGTTCTGCTTCCGACTGCCAAATGCTGTTTGACAGTAACCTGAAACAGACTGTAACAACTGGACTGATCCAGCAGCTTGGCTTAAGTCTGAATTCTCTGGGAGAGTTAAAACAGGCGGATATAACTGTCCGCAAAAACGGTATTCATCAAAATGTAGCTATCCGTTATATGTCTGCCGTAATGGGACCGTTCGATTACATAGTACGCTTCACCTATGACGGACTCATCGACGACGTCATGATCAAGCCGGAAGCTCCGGCCCTTCCCTATCAGGCCCCTGAATATGACAAAAAGGACACCTATATTGAAAAGGAAGTGGTACTGGGCCAAGGCCCTTGGCAGCTTCCGGGAACCCTTACATTACCGAAGGGAGAAGGCCCTTTCCCCGTTGTAGTTCTCGTACATGGGTCCGGCCCCAATGACAGGGATGAGACACTGGGACCCTTGAAGCCCTTCCGGGATTTGGCCGTAGGCCTTGCATCCAAAAATATAGCGGTCCTCCGGTACGAGAAAAGATCACTGGAACATAACTTGAAGTTTGCACTCATACCCAAAGTAACAGTGAAGGACGAAACTATGGATGATGCCATTTCTGCTGTGAATTTTTTGGCTACTGTCAAAGAAATTGACAAATCGAAAATATTTGTACTGGGACACAGCCAGGGCGGTTTGCTGATACCAAGAATTCTCAAGGCAGATGGTGAAGGCACGATCCGGGGCGCTGCCATTATGAGCGGAAATACAAGGCCTTTGGAAGACTTGCTTGTGGAACAGTACCAGTATCTGCTTGGTTTAAACCTGGCAACCCAGCAGCAGTATGAAGCAATAAAGATTCAAGCGAATTTGCTCAAGAGCCCGGAGTTTACCCCTGAGAATCCGCCAAAAGGTTTTGCCCTGGGTACCCCCTATTGGTGGGCGGATTTAAAAAGCTATAAGCCTGCGGAAACCGTAAAAAGCGAGATCAGACCCCTGCTTGTCATGCAAGGTGAACGGGATTACCAGGTATCTGCAGCAGCCGATTTCACAGGGTGGAAGGATGCTCTGGCAGGCAAGAGCAATACGACCTTCAAGCTTTATCCCAAGCTCAACCATATGTACACCGAAGGAGAAGGAACATTTAGCACTCCCATGGAATATTATACTCCGGCAAATGTTCCGCTCTATGTAATCGAGGACATTGCGCAGTGGATTGCTGCGATAAAGTAAAGCAGGATAAGTACGGTACGATTATACTACAAAAGCAGGGAGGTACCCGGAATATGCATATTCCGGGCACCTCCCTGCTTTTATGGATAACTGCGTTTCCAGTAAACAAAATTCTCTGTTTTCAAAGGATTTCCATACTATCCTCACAAATACCGATAGCAGAAAAGTAAAAATTAATAACGCAATTTCTGTTTACGATTTTACATAAGGGGTAAATATAATCATTACAACCGACCCCCTTGTTTTGGTTCAAGATGATCGTGAATCTTGAACCATTTTTTTGTTCTGCAGTCGTTTCCGGGGGCATGAACCTTTCTTTAATAATGTTAACGGGACGCGTACATTGCAGTAACACTAAGAGTATTATACTGTAACTTCTTCATTACGCCCCGGCACCAAATCCATTCTCCTGTTTTTGCACTGGCTGGGCTTTTATGGAGGAACCTCTGCTCTTCGCCTTCTGTACATCTCTTCTTGCCATCAAAAGCCGCTGAATAATGATGAACAAACACAGCAGCGCTGACACGACAATCTTGGTCCACCAGGAATTTAAAGTTCCGTCGAACATGATGATGTTCTGAATTACACCCTGGGTCAAAGCCCCGAACAGCGCACCGATTACATATCCCACACCTCCCGTAAGGAGGGTTCCTCCGATAACTGTTGACGCTATGGCATCCAATTCCATTCCCTGCCCATGGAGAGAGTACCCGGAAAGCATGTAAAAACTGAATACAATCCCCGCCAGTGCCGCAAAAACTCCATTCAAGGTATAGATCAGCACCTTCGTTCTCGCCACGGGAAGTCCCATTAGAATGGCTGACTGCTCGCTGCCTCCGATGGCATAGGCGCTGCGTCCGAATTTGGTATAATGGGCCAGATAGATTGCGATGCCCAGCGTAACCAGCGCCATAACAGCGCCCACGGAGATGAAATTATCTCCGATTATTTTTATTCTGAAGTGGGCAATATCGTTATAGGTTTTATTGGTTATGTTTATAGTCTCAGTGCTGATCCACGCTGCAGCTCCTCTTCCGAAGAACAACCCGGCAAGAGTCACAATAAAGGGCTGCATTTTGAAGAACTGTATCAAACACCCCTGTATCAGTCCATATACAGCACCCAATACGATCATCAGAAGCATTACCACAAAGGCATTGACGCCCTTATTCTCCACCAAATCCGCCGACGCCATGCAAACCAGACATAATATGGAGCCTACGGATATATCGATACCACCGGTGATAAGGACAAAAGTCATTCCTGTTGCAAGAATAATGAGATAGGCATTATCTATAAACAGATTGAAAAAAACCTGCAGGGAGAAAAACGCCGGATACTTTATGGACCCAATGGAAAACAACACAATAAACAGTAGGACCGTAATTAAAATAGGTATATATTTAGAGTTTAATTGCAGCTTTTTCACTGTGCCCCCTCCTTTGCTTTGCAAACAGTCCCAGTACCCTGCGACGGAATTCTTCCGCCTGTACCAGGCAGATTGCGATTACAACAATGGCTTTGATCAGAGGTAATACCTGAGAGGATACGCCCACTGCGTACAGAGTGGTCGTTATGCTTTGGACGATCAGCGCCCCGATGATACTTGCACCAATGGAAAATTTCCCTCCGTTTGTGGAGGTTCCTCCCAGAGCCACGGAAAGGATCGCATCCATTTCCATCATCATGCCTGCGTTGTTTGCATCGGCTGCTTTGATCATGGAGCTTATGATAAGCCCGGCAATCCCTGCACACAGCCCGCACAATGTATATACGAAGAACTTGATCTTCGTCACATCAATTCCAGTAAACCTGCTGGCCACCGAGTTTACTCCTACGGACTCTATAAAAAGTCCCAGGGCTGTCTTTTTTGTAATAACCAGGACAATGGCAAGAACTACCGCTACGATAACAATGGAGAAGGGGATGGGAATTCCGGGTGCAAAGCCTCCCAGCCACGCAAAAGGTTTATAATAAACCGTAACAATTTGCCCTTCGGTGATTAACTGTGCTATTCCTCTGCCCGCAACAAAAAGAATCAGTGTAGCAACTACAGGCTGAACCCCCAACCTTGCAACCAGAAATCCGTTCCATGCACCCGTCATTACCGTAGCCAGCAGCGCAGCAACAATCGCTACAAAGAAAGGATGATCAGGAATACCATCAAAGTTACCGCCGATGAGTGCACATACAATAGCACCTGATATGGCTGCAACAGAGCCTACCGACAAGTCTGTCCCTCCGGTGGCTATTACCAGTGTCATACCGATTGCCATCAGCATAAGCGGAGCTGCGCGGTTCAAGATATCGATAATTCTTCCGAAAAGATATCCGTCCTTTATCTCTATGCTGAGAAAGTCACTTACAAATATAATATTAAATACGATCATCAACGCTAATGCCGCCAAAGGCCAGAATAACCTCGATCCGGCCAGGCACTTCAACTTATTCCGCATTTTTTTGCCCTCCTGCAATGGTCTCCAATACAAAGTGTTCCTGTAAATCCTCTCCCTGCAGCTCTGCTATCTTCTCCCTATCTCTGTAAATAGCCATCCGGTCACAGGTTCTCAGTTCTTCTTCCAATTCCGAGGATATGAATAATACAGCCATCCCCTGCTCCGCAAGCTCCATCACCAGTTTCTGGATCTCGGTCTTTGTCCCGACGTCGATACCTCTTGTCGGTTCATCCAGTATAAGAAGATCCGGT
Source organism: Bacillota bacterium (assembly GCA_023419605.1). Lineage (GTDB taxonomy): Bacteria > Bacillota > Clostridia > Acetivibrionales > JAEZXR01 > JAEZXR01. The sequence goes on from JAEZXR010000121.1 coordinate 65,890, forward strand.
TCTGTTGCCAGCCACCGTGCCAGTATGACCTTCTGCTGATTCCCACCGCTCAGGTTTTTTATCATTTGCTCATGTCCTGACGTTTTTATTTGTAATAGCTGTATAAACTTATCTGCCAGCCGTTCCTGCTCCTTCCGGGTCAAATATCTAGCCATTCCCCGCTTTGACTGCAAGGCCAGCATTATATTTTCCCTTACGGTAAGATCACCGATGATCCCCTCGGTCTTCCGGTTCTCCGGGCAGAAAGCAAGGCCGTGCCGGATGGCCTCCATCGGGGACGCCATAGTGACCTTTTTACCGTTTATATGCATCTCCCCGCTATCCGCTTTGTCCGCCCCGAAAATCACCCTGGCCGTTTCTGTGCGGCCGGAACCTAAAAGTCCGGCCAGCCCAAGTACTTCTCCCTTATATATGTCAAGATCGAAGGGATTTATATTCCCTGTGCATCCCAGTCTTTTTGCACTTATGAACTTTTCATGGCCCTCTTTACGGGCACACGTTTCCTTACTCCGATCCACCCTGGCCAACTCATCGAATTCCCTTCCAATCATTTTCGCTACCAGCTGTACCCGCGGTAATTCGGCTGTTTGAAACTCTCCTACTAGTTCGCCATTTCTTAAAACAGTGATACGGTCGGAGATTTCATATACCTGATCAAGAAAATGGGTTACAAAAATGATTCCCATTCCCTCGCTTTTGAGCTTCCTTACCACTTCAAAGAGCTTATCCACTTCATTTTTATCCAGGCTGGACGTCGGTTCATCCAGTATGAGGACCCGGGCATCTACATCCAGAGCCCTTGCAATTGCAACCATCTGCTGGATAGCTACCGAATAGCTGTCCAGAGTCTGTGTTACATCCAGTCTCACATTCAGACGCGTTAATGCTTCTTCCGCCTTGCGGTTCATGGTCTTCCAGTCAATCCTCCCCATTTTCATCGGCTCACGTCCAATGAAAATGCTTTCTGCAACAGAAAGGTTAGAACACAGATTCACTTCCTGATATACGGTACTGATCCCGCATTCCTGTGCTTCCAGCGGGGTTCTTGGATGTATGCTCCTACCTTCTAACAGAATCTCTCCGGCATCCATCCTTTCAACCCCTGTCAGCACTTTAATCAGCGTGGATTTTCCAGCTCCATTCTCTCCCATAAGGGCGTGTATTTCTCCTTTACGGAGCTTGAAGTCAACATTCTGGAGCGCTTTTACACCCGGGAACGTCTTACATACCCCGGATATTTTAAGAATCGGATCATTCTCTTCCATTTTCGGCTTCTCCCTCCATCAAAAACCATATGCATCCCTTCCCCTTTATAGAAGCTCCACTCCCCAAACCCCTTCAAGGCTTCAGAAGCGGAGCTTCTTACAAAACCAATAGGATACTCTCCCTTAATATTGACGGCTTGGTAATTTTTCCTTTGCAACCTCACTGGGGAACAGTTCTTCTTTTGCATAAGTCAGCTTCGGAACTTTTTTCCCTGCTGCCAGGTCTTGAATGGTTTGTACCAGAACAGGTCCCGTAAGGGGTGAACATTCCTGTGTAGCATTAAGCTTACCGGCGATCATCGCTTCAAAAGCACCTTTAACACCGTCAATGGAAACAATCTTAATATCCACTCCCGGCTTTAAGCCAGCAGCCTCAATAGCCTGAATGGCACCGAGCGCCATGTCGTCGTTGTGTGCATAAATAAGATCAATCTTACCTTTATCGGACTTCAACCAGGACTCTGTCACTTCCTGTCCTTTGGCCCGTGTGAAGTCACCGGTCTGGGATTTTACGGTCTTGAACTTGGATCCCTTCATGGTATCCGCCCAGGCATTCCCACGGTCAACAGCGGCCCCGGACCCCACAGTTCCTTCCAATTGGTACACATTTACAGTTTCCTTTTGTTTGAAACCTAACTTTTCTTCGCTATCCTTCACCCATTGTGCCAAGTTCTTGCCTTCTTCATAAAAGTTTTCTCCTACTCTTGTAACCCACGGTTCCGAACCATCCGTTGTTTTTATGGATCTGTCCACAAGGATCAAAGGAATTTTTGAGTCGGTAATTTCCTTGAGCACCGTATCCCATCCGGTTTCTACAACAGGTGCCAGGGCAATATAGTCCACCTTCTGGGCAATAAATGACCGCAGGGCCTTGATCTGGTTTTCCTGCTTCTGTTGGGCATCGGAGAACTTCAAATCAAAGCCTGCCTTTTCAGCGGCCTCCTTGATTGATTTTGAGTTTGCCGTACGCCACTCGCTTTCAGCACCGATCTGTGCAAAACCGACAACAATTTTCTTATTTGAACCTTTTGCAGAGCTTTCCGTGCTCTTTCCGGTTCCACCGCATCCCACCAGTGAAAGTACCAATGCAGCAACCATCCACAGAGAAACTACCCTTGAAAATTTTTTCATAGACTTCCCTCCTATAAATATTCGCTTTTCACTAAATTCCCCTCATGACATAGCTAAGATTCACTTTGCAGGCGAGTCATGGATACATCCCTTCAAGCCACAAAGCAAAAGCTGTATCCGACAGCTTCTCCCGGGAAGAAACACTTTCTGGATACAGCCTAATTATAGGGTGGATGGTAATTATTCTCAATGCAATTTATTTAGCGAAAAGTAGATTTATTTTTTGATATCATGGATCTTTAAATTCAGTAATATAGGAAAAAAGTTGAATTTTTTACATAAAAGTTAATTTTCTAATTTTTATAAATTGAAGGTTAAATATTCCTGTATCATCCTTCATCATTCCTATATTCTTTAGGCGTATGCCCCGTTATCTTTTTAAACAGATAGCTGAAATAATGAGGGTCATTATACCCGATGCCATACGCGATTTCAGAGGATTTTTTTCTTGTTGTTTTTAAAAGCTCCATCGCCTTTTTAATCCTTACCTGGGTTAGATGTTCTATGAAGGTAGTCCCCGTCTCCTGACTGAATATGGTACTGAAATGGCTTGGGCTGATATTCACAAAAGAGGCCACGGAATGCAGAGAAATTTCAGGGTCGCTAAAATTCCTGCCGATATACTCTTTTGCCTTGCTTATGGTACTTCCATATTTGCTCTCAATCTTACTATCCCTGTAGTCTAGCACCTTCACAAGTATTTGTCCGGCAAGCTCCCTCAAATTACCCACACATTCCATATTCGTCAGAACGCTGTCCAGATGCAGTACTTCCGGTGCCAGTTCTTCAATATTCCCCCCTATTTCATTCACAAATCGTGAAGCCGACATAACAATGTCCATAAATGCATAATACGTGTAAATCAGGGATTTCAGGTTAGGTTCACTCAAACACCGGGTATAGTCGGATAGGAACTCCTGAACATTACTCTTCCTTCCATAGCGTAAAAAGTCACCTACATTTATTTTATCCATTTTTATGATTTCAGCCCCTGGAGCTGCCTCTGTCTTTATGTCCCGAATCCCGATGATTTTATTTTTACCGAATACATATTTATAATTTCTTGCCTTCTCCGCCTCCCCAAAGGATTCCGCGATCCCCTGAATTCTTTCCCTTGCACTTCCAATGCCTATGGTCAGGAGGCTTCCGGTATTCCTTTCCACTTCATACTTTATGGACTGCGCAAAGGCATAGGCGTTTTCTTCCAGAACAGAAACCGACTCACCTTTGAAAATCAACACGGTTTCTTCCATATTCCGTTTAAACCTTATAATGTCAGGATTGCCATCGACAATTCCGGCCATAATGCTCTCCAGTTTTAAATATTCGGAGTGTACCCCTTTTGCATCCTTGCCATCCTTTACCTCCGATTCAATCAGTTCCACCATGTAATACCTGGAAATCATATTCATGTTGAATTGACTGCATTTTTCAATAGCTTCCCCCGAAGATACCAATCCCATGGAAAGTTCATTAAGAAATTTTTCCTTTAGAAGCTCCGAATTATCCTTCAGCTGGTCTTTCATCTCTTCAATTCTTATTCTCTCCTCTTTTTCATGCTCGATTTGCGCTGCAACCTTGTTCAAGGATTTTACCAGTTCAGAAGAATTGATGGGCTTTAAAAGGTACTCTGCAACACCGATGGATATTGCTTCTTTTGCGAAATTGAATTCATCATGGCCGCTTAATATAATAACCTTTATCCAGGGCATGCTTTTTTTTATAATCCGGCTGAGCTGAAGGCCATCCATAAACGGCATTTTTATATCCGTCAATACGATATCCGGTTTTATTTCCTGGATTAGCGGTAATGCCATTTCACCGTCGGAGGCCTCTCCCACGAAAGTAAAATCAGTAGCTCCCCAGCTTACGTTATCCCTGATGCCCTCCCTGACAACGATCTCATCATCTACAAGAAAAACCTTATACATTCTTCCTCACCTTTCACAGGGTATATATAATGAAATATGAGTCCCCTTGCTGTACTCGCTTCGTACCGTCAATCCGTATTGTTTTCCATAATACAGTCTGATTCTTTTATGTACGTTATTTAGCCCAAATCCGCTTTCATTGGAATTTCCCATGGACTCGCTTTCAAGCTGGGCTTTTACTTCTTCCAGCTTATGGTCCGTCATCCCGATTCCATTATCAATTACTTCCAATAGAAGATTTTCCTCCTCCGCCAGCGATCCTTTAATAAAGATTTTTCCACCGGAGCGCTTATTTTTTATTCCATGATAGAGGGCATTTTCCACGATAGGTTGAAGTGTAAGCTTTAAAATCTTATACTCCAGAATATTCTCCTCTACCTCGATATTAAAATCCAGGATATCACGATACCTTATTTTTTGTATGGTAAGATAGCTCCGGGTGTGCTCGATTTCATCACGAACACTGATCCAGTCCTTCCCCTTGCTGAGCGTGATACGGAAGAAATTTGACAGAGCACCGACAATTTGAATGACCTGCCCGCTCTTATTGGCTTCTGCCATCCAGACAATAGTGTCTAGCGTGTTATACAAAAAATGTGGATTAATTTGCGCCTGCAGCGCTTTAAGCTCTGATTTTTTTATATTTTCCTGTTCCTTTATACTGTTTTCAATCAGTTCCTTCAGCCTTGCCGCCATAATGTTGAAGCTTATGCCCAGGCTTGCGATCTCGTCAATATTGTTATTCTCCACTCGAACGTTTAAATTTCCCTGGGCGATGGATGCGGTCATTTTCTGCAATTCCTTTATGGGCTTTGAAATACTTCCTGAGATGAACCAGGCGGCAGCCACGGAAAAAAGCAAAACAATACCCAGAACAACGACATTGGTTATGACCCACCGGTTTATATTTTTTTGAATTCCCAGCTTTACCAGTTCACAGCTTTTGAGCTCATAGAGTATGAAATCCTGTATATCCTCTTCCACTAAAGCCGATACGCTCCTGATTTCCTCCAAAACCTTTTCGTTATCCGCTACCTTCTTTTTCTGCTCTATCTGTTCTCCAATCACATCCACATAATGCTTGAGTGTCTCCATGGTCCTGAGTGTAACATCAAGGCGCATACTGCTTTCCTTCGAACTCACATGTTTCATGATCTGACGAATATTCGCATTAATTTCATCGATAATCTCGTATTGTTTTCCCTCCTGAAAGCTTTTCTTTCCGGCGATGATGTCCCACATCTCAGCATCTATGCTGGTCTTAACGATACCATTGATGCTGTTTGCCGCGGTGATATTGGTAACAATAGTATTATATTGGTCATTGTAGCTAAGAGAACTAATCATCAATGCCACATTTAGAAAGCTCATAAGAAAGATTACAACGGCAAAGGATACTACGATCTTACTCCTCATGGTAAGTCTGCGTACCGAAATCGCTGTCCTTGTCCACTGTTTGATGCGTAATAACCGCTTGCGGAAAAAAAGTACAGGTGACCTTTGCTTCATTACAGCCTCCAACATAAATTATATAGCTCCTACATTGACAAAGGAGTTGTGACCGGTATTTCATGCTTTTAGTGCAGACATTCCGTCCGGATTATTCTCAGTACTTCCTATGCACAATCTCTTTTGCCGCTGTTTCTTCCGGAAAAACCGATTCCTGCATGATTATTTTTTTCTGTATAACACCATCGGTGGCAAGAGCCTTGACCGCCTTCATAAGCTCGGGCCCCAGAAGGGGATTGCACTCCACGGTGCAATTGACCTTTCCCTGGATCATTGCTTCGAAAATGTCTTTTATTCCATCGATGGAAACAATTAAAATATCCTTGCCTGGCTTTAATCCGGCCTCTTCGATTGCTTTGACAGCGCCCAGCACCATATCGTCATTATGGGAGTAAACCACATGGATCTTTCTATTTTCTGTTTTCAAAATGGATTCCATGACCTCATAGCCTTTGGAACGCATAAAATCTCCTGATTCGGAACGGATGATCTTTATATTCGAATGCCCCTGGATTATTTCTTCAAATCCAGCCTTTCTATCAATGGCAGGAGCTGAACCGACAGTTCCCTGGAGCTCCACGACATTGATCTCTCCGCGTTCCTCTTTCGTTTTCTCCAATAGCCAGCGGCCCGCTCTTCTTCCTTCCTCCCTAAAATCAGAGCCAATCAGCGCTTCGTAGAGGGATTCATCTTTTTCATCAATGGTTCGATCCGTCAATATCACAGGTATACCTGCATCCTTCGCCTCTTTAAGCACCATTTCCCAACCGGTCTCCACAATAGGAGAGAAGGCGATTACGTCCACTCTGTGGGCAATGAAGGATCTTATGGCATTGATCTGCTTTTCCGGCTTCTGCTGTGCATCGATAAACATCAGTTGTATCCCTGCTTCATCGGCCGCCGCCTTGATGGATGCCGAATTTGCCTTTCTCCAATCGCTTTCCGCTCCGACTTGAGCAAATCCTAAAACAATTTTCCTTTTTAATTCTCCCTCTTCCCGTGACTCGTTCCTTGACAGATTCCCCTGATTTTGAAAGCAGGCGGTCAGCAGGCAGGTCATTGCTACTACTAAAGCTGCTACTCTTTTTCTCAAGCTCTTTCCTCCTATATTTGCAGACCCTTACTGTGGCTCTGTCGCGCAGCAATGGTTCCCTCTCCCTACTACGGGAGTTCATGGGGCGTATTGGGGTCAAATCCCTCCGCTTTTTACTCCAACGTGCCCTTTTATCTCGTCACAGTCAGGTCGCGATGGCAGCTAAATTTTATTTTATATGGGAATATATAGATAATTATAATCCTGGCAATGGATTATATCAATTGATTTACTTTAGGAAAAAGTAGAATAATTTTTTCTGATGAACACATAATTTTACGTTCCCGTGCCCTCTTCCACCCCAGTTATATACCCCAGGTTTTCCATATGCCTGGCCTGTACAATTTTAGATGGAACTTAGCTGATTCGGCGTTTGCCAGTCTTACCGTATATAGAAATGCTGCATAGTCTTTTAGCAATGATTTAATGTTTTCTTAAAACGGTAATAACAATACTCTGTCATACTGATGATGGAAATTATAAAGTAAAGGAGACCACCATGTATTTGTACGATTACCATTTGCATTCACTCAACTCCAGCGATGGCAAAAGCTCCGTTTATGAAATGTGCATTGGCGCCATTGCTTCGGGCATGAAAGAGATTGCAGTAACGGATCACTTTGAGCCTTCTTTAGGAAATGAAAAGTATCCTTATTATAAACCCGGAGACTACTTCTTAGACATACTGAAGGCAGGCTTTATCTTTAACAAGGATATTAAAATCAAATGCGGTGTAGAGCTTGGCCAGCCTCACCTCTATCCCGAACACTCCGAAAAGCTGGTTGAATCCTACCCCTATGATTATGTACTTGCTTCAGTACACAAAATGAAGGATAACAGGGATTTTGGAGACATTGCCTACAGCCGGGAAAATGTGTCTTCCTATTGTCTAAAGTATCTTGACGAGCTTGCATTATTAGCTCAATGGAATAAATTTGACTGTATAGGGCACCTGGATCTGGTCAAGCGATACGCATCAAACTATGATACCAACGCACGCTTTATGGATTACAAGGAAAAGCTTGCGGAAGTCCTCAGAACCCTCATCAGGAATGGCAAAGGTATAGAAGTGAATACCTCCGGATTGAGGCAATCTGCCGGCGAATGCTTGCCGGACTTTGATATCATGAGCTTTTACAGGGAGCTCGGAGGAGAAATCATCACTGTAGGTTCCGATGCCCATACAGCGGGTGATGTAGGGAAAGGCGTCAAAGAATCCATTGAAATGATTAAATCCGCCGGTTTCGAATTTATGACCCTCTATACCCAGCGGCAACCCTTTATGATAAAAATAGCAGATAGACCCTCCAGCTACCGATTTAGCAGAAAACTTGCCTGAAATTACTGGGAAAAACCCAGCTTTTTTTATAACAACGGAAGAAATTGCGGAGCAATTTCAACACACCGTTTCAACGAGGCGGGAGATATGCTCGCCGCCTATAAAGTTAATCGGTACCCGCCATCTATAGAGGTGGGGCGGGGGCCCATCTTATGCCTCGTTATAATCTCCTCTTTTAATATATTTTTCATTAAATTTACTTTCTATTAATTTTATTTTATTATCCTATGATTATAGTAAGGATATAGTTGTTTTTATCAAATACGAATAAACGGGAGCGATGTTATTGAAGAAATCGAAGAAATCAAAGAAGACCTTTGTTCTGGATACCAACGTTTTGCTTCATACGCCTTACGCACTTTACTCTTTTGATGATAACAATATCGTCATACCGGAAGTGGTATTGGAAGAACTCGACAAGTTCAAAAAGGACAATACCGAGCTTGGTGCAAATGCAAGGCATGTAGCGAGACTGATTGACGGACTGAGGGAAAAAGGAAATCTCAACAAAGGAATCTCGCTGGATAACGGAGGTACACTCCGCATTGAAATGAATTTCCATGAAGTGAAGCTTCCCGACAGTTGGACCGGCAGCGCCAATGACAACAGGATATTAAAGGTCTGCAAAGGGCTCGCTGAAAATGGAGAACAAGTATTTTTAATTACGAAAGATGTCTTTGAAAGAATTAAGGCTGATATCTTAGGAATAACTGCACAGGATTTTTTTGCCGAGCAGGTACCTGTTTACGATGAACAGTATAAAGGCCGGCAGCACGTCTATGTAACCGAGCAAAAACTGGACGAGTTTTACAGCAAATCAACACTCCTGCCGGAAGATTTGCTTCATTTCCCCCATCCCTCCGGCAAAAGTGAAAGTGTTGAGCTTATAACAAACCAATTCCTGATACTGCACTCTTGCAGTAACGAAAAACATACGGCCCTGGGCCGCTTTGACGGCAAGGAAATCGTCCCCCTCCATTTCATCCATGAACATCCTTTTAGTGTTACACCACGGAATGCCGGTCAGAAATTCATACAGGAAGCATTAATGATGGATGCTGAAAAGGCCCCCCTTGTTATCATTAAGGGTTCTGCCGGAACTGCAAAGACCTTCTATTCACTCGCTGTAGGTCTCCATAAAATGATAATGGAGCACGCATTGTACAGGAAGATACTCGTATGCCGTCCAAACGTAAAATTTGATGAGGATATCGGTTTCCTGCCCGGAACCGAGCAGGAAAAGATCGCGCCTTTTCTACGGCCTGTCATAGACAATTTGGAGGTTTTGATTGATAACGATGAAAGCCAACGGTATAACAGTGAAAAAGAGTTAAAAGATAAAATTGACGAGCTTTTTGACAGAAAGATCATTAACACCGAGGCCATCGCCTTTATAAGAGGCCGGTCCATTGTAAAGCAGTGGGTCATCATTGATGAAGCGCAGAACCTGACTCCGAAACAGGTAAAAGGGATTATAACCCGTGCAGGAAAAGGTACAAAGATCATTTTACTGGGAGACCCGGAACAGATCGACCATCCTTTTCTGGATATAAGGACCAATGGCTTGAGCTATGCAACGGAAAAAATGAAAGGAAGCCCTCTCTGCTTTCAGATTACACTTACCGATGAGGAATGTGAACGCTCCGACTTGGCCTATGAGGCTGCAAAGCGGATGTAGCAAGGATGGAAAAAGCACTCCGTCAAGAGTGCTTTTTATTCTGCTTATGTATACCTTATCCGATTAAACCTACTTTTCTTAAATCCTTAATGTTCAAGTAGATAATATGCGTCTTTGGCTTCTGAATAACCTTTAACTTTACCAAATCTTCCACATAGAAATAATCAATGCTGTCTTCTCTCTTCACACGAAGGCCATTTAATACTCTCTCTTCCCGATTGTCGCTGTTGCCCCAATCTTCTGGAAATTTCACTGTAAGTAGCCTTTTAACTTCTTTGAACATTCCTTCATAGGGGCCACAGAATACAGCCTCATAGATGGAATCTCCTCCCCCAAAAACGAACTGCACTCCTGTCTCTTCTTTAAGGTCCTTTTCATCTATCCATTTCCCGTTAATCCCCTCTGAACCAACCGGATACTTTTTTACGCCAACACCGTTCACTTTAACTTCTCCATTGGCATCTGGCAGCCATTCTGCCGGCAACTCCAACCGTAATAGTTCTTTCTGTTTCGATTTGGGTGCAACGGTCTTAAAGATCAAAGTATCGTTTTCCTGCACAATGTCAAATTCATAGATTTTGCTCAAGAAGTCTGTATTAATCCACCCGCTTGACAATCTTGGCGGTAAATCTTTCCGCTTTTCAGTTAGTGCTTTCATTAGTTCCATATCCTGTGAATCATGATATTCACCAATTACATTCCCCTCTTTATCACGGGCTATAAATTCTGAAGGTTCTTCACTAATTATAACAGGGGATCCTTTTGAAACGCCTGTACCCGGCATCAAGGTTACATTGTTTTTAGGCGGGTTTATTTTCCTAAAATACCTGTCTACCAGCATTGCAGCATCATTAGAATAAGCATACCCTTGCAGCCAGTCCGAAAAAGTATTACCGAATGTTTTGTCAAACCAATCAAAGGATAATGTATCGTTGCTAATCCCTAAGTGGGTTCTGAACCAGGATGTATCACTAAAAAGAGCATAAAGGTCCTTTCTCTTGTTCTGATAGGATGCTCCGTTATATTGCCAAGTGATTATTTCATTCAGGTCCTCTTCTTTTAACTCCTTGATCTTAACCACATAGGAGCTTTCATTCCCTTGATAATAAACCTCAAATTCATCCTCGTTAGGATAACCTCTTAGCCTCTTATAGCCTTCAAATTCACCTGTACCATCAACTACATAAAGTGCACTTGAACTCGCTTTTTTCTCTGTACTTCCCATAATGATGTCGTTTTCATAAGCTACAGGTTTTTCCTTTCCCGTGCTTATGGTGATTTTTTGTGTAGCATCCTCCCAATGAACAGTGCAGCCTGCTGCTTCAGAAACAAATCGTAATGGCACCATGGTGCTGCCGTTTATAATTTTTGCAGGAACGGAAATCTTCTTTTCCGAATTGTTTATGTATGCGGTATCACTTCCTACCGTAATCTTGACGGTCACGCCGCTTCCCGTTCCCGTAACAGTTTCCGTCGCTCCATCCCACGAAACGGTCATTCCCAGCTTTTCAAAAATGATACGCATGGGGACCAGCGTTGTACCATTTTCGATGATAGGCTCCGTGGGAGGTTCAACGAGAGAACCATCCAGGTAGATTTTGATCGACTCCGCTTCGGCAAATACAAATAAATTGGGCTGCATACAAAACATCATTAAACACAAAAAAGCTATTACCAATTTTCTTTTCAAATTAACACTCCTCCTATATTCTATAAAATCATTACTAATTATACCATAATTTTACGCAATAGGAATTTATTCTACTTATCAATATATAAATTTTTTAGCAAATTGGCACGCTCACCTCCTTAGATGAGATTGCTGCGGCAATCCCCCTTACTGGAACTTGCTTCTTGATTATCGGGCACAATAATAAAAAACTACCATTTCAAAACATCTGGTAGTTTTTTATTATTGTGCAGCTGCACTGCATATACTGCGGGTTTAATGGGTCCCTCTTTACTTCTACTTTGCTTTTGTTTCGATTTCATTTAGCAATTTACCCATGAACTCGTCGATGGATATTGTCCCAAGATCTCCTTCTTTTCTCGACCGGACTGCAACTGCCCTGTTTTCCATTTCCTTGTCGCCAATGACAATCATGTAAGGTATCTTCTCCATTTGCGCTTCCCTGATCTTATACCCAATCTTTTCATTTCTTAGATCCGCTTCGACTCTTACATTCTTATTCTGCAGCAGCTTTTGAAGCTCCAGGGCATACGCATGATGCTTGTCGACCAATGGCAATATCTTTACCTGTACCGGTGACAGCCAGGTCGGGAATGCACCTGCATACTTTTCAATCAGCAGCGCAAGGGTTCTTTCATAACAGCCGATGGAAGTTCTATGGATTACATAGGGATACTTTTTCTGTCCATCACTGTCGATATACTGCATGCCGAATTTTTCCGCCAGCTGGAAGTCGATTTGTACGGTGATTAATGTATCTTCCTTGCCATGTACATTTCTTATTTGTATATCCAGTTTTGGACCGTAAAAGGCTGCTTCTCCTTCTTCCTCTTTATAGTTTATACCCAGGTGGTCCAGTATCTGCCTCATTCGATTCTGTACTTCTTCCCACTGCTCTTCCGTTCCGATGTACTTTTCCTTATTGTTGGGATCCCATTTGGAAAAACGGTAGGAAACATCATCATCCAAGCCCACAGCTTTCAGCATGTAGTTTGCAAGATCAACACAACCGGCAAATTCCTGCTCCAGCTGGTCCGGGGTACATGCTATGTGACCTTCGGAAATTGTAAACTGCCGTACCCGGATTAAGCCATGCATTTCACCGGAAGATTCATTCCTAAATAACGTTGACGTTTCATTAAACCGCATCGGTAATTCTCTATAGCTTCTAAGCCGTGCCAGGTATACCTGGAATTGAAAAGGACAGGTCATGGGCCGCAGTGCAAAGACCTCTGCATTGTCATCCTTTTCGTCCCCCATAACAAACATGCCTTCACGGTAGTGGTCCCAGTGTCCGGATATCTTATACAGGTCGCTTTTTGCCATGAAGGGCGTCTTGGTCAGCATATACCCGCGGCGCTCTTCTTCATCCTCTACAAAACGCTGTAAGATTTGAATCACTTTTGCGCCTTTAGGCATGAGGATCGGCAAGCCCTGACCGATATAATCAACCGTGGTAAACAACTCCAATTCTCGTCCGAGCTTGTTATGGTCCCTCTTCTTCGCCTCCTCAACCCTTGCAAGATATTCATCCAACTCACTCTTTTTGGGAAAGGAAGTTCCGTATATTCTCTGCAGCATTTTATTCTTTTCACTTCCACGCCAGTAGGCGCCCGCAGTCTGCGTGAGCTTGAAGGCTTTTACCTTTCCGGTGGAAAGCAGATGGGGGCCTGCACAGAGGTCTACGAATTCTCCCTGTTTGTAGAAGGAAATTTCAGCTTCTTCCGGTAAGTCACGAATCAGCTCCACCTTGTAAGGTTCGTTCCTTTCCCCCATAAACTTGATGGCTTCTTCCCTTGAAAGCGTGTACCGCTCTATGGGCAGATCCTCTTTTACTATTTTCTCCATTTCCTTTTCGATCTTTTGAATGTCCTCCGAAGAGAAAGTCTTGTCACTGTCAAAATCATAGTAAAAACCATTCTCAATGGAAGGTCCTATGCCCAGCTTAACCTCCGGATAAAGCCTTTTGACCGCCTGTGCCATGATATGGGAAGTCGTGTGTCTGTACGCCAGCCTCCCCCCTTCACTGTCAAAAGTCAAAAGATTCAATTTGCAATCCTTTTCCAGCTTGAAGCTTAAATCCTTAACAATACCGTCAACCTCTCCTGCCAGGGCAACCCTTGCCAGCCCTGCGCTTATGCTTTCGGCAACTTCCTTTATAGAAATTCCTTCGTTATATTCCTTGGAACTTCCATCTTTTAATGTGATTGTGATCATAATTATGATTCCCTCCTATATTTGCTTAGCTTTAATGCAGATAAAGATCAAATAGGACGCAGCCGTTTCGTTTGCGCCTGTGCTTTCCGAATAAAAGAGCAAAAATGGCTATAGTTTCCTTACCATTAAAAAAACTCCCGCCTCTTACATTACGTAAGGGACGAGAGCTTACTCCCGTGGTTCCACCCTATTTTAAACTCATTTTGATGATAACGGAATCACCGATCCGGCTCGGAGGTGGTCTTCAAATGTTCTCCTTTAAAAGCACTTTCAGCCTTTGGTGCTTTCTCTCTGAAAAGTCAAAGCATTTTACTCTTCTCGTCACAGCCAGTTTTAAAAATTGCTTTAATTATATCCCTGTGTGTTGACGTTGTCAATAATCATTTATTCTTGAAAAATTCACCTTATAACGGAATGAGCCGCCTGACGTATCGGACCATGGCCCCATTATGACCTTTGTTTTTACCGCTGCGCCTTATTACATGGATTCCGGCACTTACTGCCAAAATCCGCAGAATTCTATATGAAAAATTGTAAAAATAGTAAAAATGTGCAAAAAAATCTTTAAAAAGTGAATTCAATGACAAATTTCAAAGGGATATACTGGAAATATCCGCAAGAATGGTATTGAAAAATTACTATAACGGAGGTGTTGGTTTATGAGTACGTTCAATGAAAAAGTGGTGGCTGTTATCGCTGAAATTAAAGGAGACATGTCACTGGCAGGGAAAGTCGATGACAACACCAGACTTATCGAGGACCTGGGTCTGGACTCCATCCAAATCATCAATTTGATTATGGAAGCCGAAGAAAAGCTGGACATTGAAGTAGATATAAACAGTTTGGATTTTTCCCATTTAAAAACCTTACGAACCTTTTGTGATTTCTTGTCAAAGGATACGGTCTGTGGTTAGCATAACGGTAAAGGAAGCGGATTTGTTATGGATAAAAAATCAACTGTCGGAATTGTAAAAGTTATCGACGGAGATGTTGAAAAAGCCGTAGAATCGCTGATTTCACTCCTTGGCGGTTTGGATTCAGTCATATCCCTTTCGGACACTGTACTGGTAAAGCCTAACCTGGCTACGGATAAAAGTTATTTATCCGGCGCCGTGACGCATCCTGAAGTGATTAAAAAATGCGTAAATATGGCAATAAAGACCGGTGCCAGAAAAGTAATGGTGGGGGATTCCTCCATCATCGGAAAGGATACCCATGCAGTGATCGAAAAAAACGGCCTTGCCTCTATGATTTCGAAGCGAGTGGAAGTAAAAGATTTTAAAGCATCCGAACTGGTAACCGTTGCAGTACCCAACGCATCAAGGTACCGGCGTTTGCCCTTCCCCAAAGAGGTTCTGGAGTGCGATGTCATTATAAACCTGCCGGTCATGAAGACTCATGATTGCCTTCCGGTGACCTTGGGGTTAAAGAATATGAAGGGACTTGTACCGGACAGGGTGAAAAGGCGGATACACAAGCTGGGAGTTGAAGAAGCCATCATCGATATAAATCGAGTGGCATTAGCGGATCTTACGATTATTGACGGAGTCATCGGCATGGAAGGCGACGGGCCGCTGGACGGTGATCCTGCAAACATGGGTGTTATTATCGGTTCTTTTGATGCGCTGGCTGCCGAAGTTACAGCCATTAAGGCCATGGGTTTTGACCCTGACAGCATGAGCTACATCCAAACGGCTTACAAAGCCGGGTTTGGGGAAATGAATACGGATAGAATTCATTTCGTTGGAGAAAGCCTCGAAGATATAAAAAAGAACTTCAAATCCAATTATTTTCAGAAGAAGGAAATTGAAGACAAGCGACTCGTTATAGAGGATGCGGAGGCCTGCAGCGCTTGTAGAAATGTTATCAATATGTTTTTGAAGGAAGATGTACTGCATATGCAGACGGACAAGCTCAAGGATGTATGTCTGGCAGCCGGTTCATACAAAGACGGCCAAAGCCCTGCCGGTCACAAACTGCTGGGAGTGGGAAACTGTCTGGCAAACTGCAAGGGCAAATTTGATGAATTCGTGCCGGGATGTCCTCCTCTTAAAAGAAATATCAGCAGTGCATATAGAAGGCTGTGAAAAAAGGGGGTCTATAGGTTGCGCTACACCGCACGTAGCGCTCTACGAGCGGTCCGCGCAAAAGAACCCCTATGTTTTTCACATCCTCCTATAGAAAACTCATTGAACTTTAGGAACAAATAAGCGTATCGGGAGATTGTCATATGAGGAGTAGAAATGTATGGTTAGGTACTTTCAATTCGGAATACTTCTGGAGGGAAAAAGAATTGGCTGATTTGCCGTCCATTATGGATGGTGAAGCCAATTGCATCGTCGGAGCTATGGACGAACTGCTTTTTCCCTTATGTAGCAAGGAGGATGTCTTACTTACCCGGCATATGTTTAATGAAGCTCTGAAGGAATATCTATCCGATATCGGATTTTCATTTCAGCCTGCTGTGGCAGGCCTCATGGAAGATGCCTTTCCCTATGGGGGACCGGCAGCAAAAAGCACCTGTCAGCTTCTTTGTGAAAACGGTAAGAAGGATTGTTTTACTGCTCTGCTCTCAAAATGCAGCGGTGTTGTCCCCTATTCGGTTCTTCCCTACTTGCAGGAATTTTGCTACTTCTACAAACTATCCTACGACTTCCCGTCTATTGCCATAGTGAAAAAGGCAAATTCCAAAATTTACTCCCATCAACTTCTTAAGGAACTGGGAAGAGAGAGCCCCGGAGAAGTCGTCTATAGCGTCGGAGAGCTGAGAGAAAGCGGCGGCAGGCTTCTGATGCAGGGCAGTTTTCTTATTAAGGATGATTTCGGAGTTTCGGGAAAAGGCAATCTCCTGATCAAATCCGGCAGGATGCTGGAAAAGGTAGCCGCCTACCTGGAAAAACAGGAGAAGGGAGGAAAACTGGTGCGGTTTCTTCTGGAACCCTTTTATGAAAATAAAAAGCTGGATTTCTCCTGTCAGCTTTTTATACGGGAGAATGGAGAAATAGAATACGTTTCCGTACAGCATCTCCTGAATTCAGGCTTCGCCTACAAGGGATCAAAGGTATCCCCTAAGAGTTTCATCGAATTTATTACGGAAAAGCAATATTTCGATGTTATAGACAGCGCAGCCGGCAGGTTGTATAAAGAGGGCTACCGGGGACCGGTCTGTATTGATTCCATGCTGCTGCAGGATGACAGTATCGTGCCGGTTATAGAAATCAATGCCCGGTATTCCATGGGCTTTATATGCAGCAATCTGACAAAGTTTGCAGCAAACTGCAATACGGATGGAATGCTTAGTTTTCTCTCCTTGGGCTGTCCCGCCGGAATAAGCTTTGAAAACATTCTGGAAAGGATGAAAGAGCGCGGCTTGTTATTCGACCCTTGCAAGGGAAAAGGAATTATACCTCTGTCGGCTAATACTCTTACGGTAAATCGGATAATGCAAGGCCCGCCTGAAGGACAAGACCTATACAAAGGACGCCTATATGTATTTGTAGCCGGGAGCACCGACGAGATGCGTGAGGAGATCTTTAGCGAATTAAAAGCTGCGCTTGGAGAAATGCAAATAGCTATTTATGGCTGATGCCACTATGAAAACTATATATTACCCGCATCTCCAAATAATAATAGCACCGATAAGTTCTATACCGTCAGAGATTAAAAGCATAGCGGCTAAAATACCAACATGGCACTCCCTCCGTCAGCTCCGCTGCCACCTCTCTCGGGGAGGGAGGCACTTTTTCCTAGGCCTTCAGCATGAAAACGGTTTTAAGAGTCTCCCTCCTTGAGGGAGGGGTGTCACGAAGTGACAGGGGGAGTGGATTCCTTAAATACAGCACTTATACTATTTAGCAGCATTTATTATTTCTGCCTTTATGGATAACGCGTAGATTATGAAAAGGAGGGATATCTCTTGGACTGCGGTACGGTTACCATCCTATGCTCAGGCTCCTCTCTCGGGACCTATATACCGGCTTTGGTTATAGGCAACCGTTTACGGGAGAAGGGCTTTGTCATTGATATTGAAGTTGTTGAAAACTTCTTTGTGGAAGAAAAAAAGGAAAAAATCAATGTCCATAAATCCGTCTTCCGAAAAAGCTTCGCTGCTGCTCTCATCAGCCAGAAGCTGGTCAGTACTCCAAGGATGCCTTTTGATGAATGCAGGGTGGATACCCTGCTGGATCAGTGGAAAAAGGAAAGCAGGCGTCACTTCATACTGTTTTCAGGATACTGGATGCCCATTATGGAAAAATACCGTTCCATAACAGAAGTAGGCAAAATCTCGATAGATACCTGTTTTATGGATGCCGATACCTCTGTTTCATGGCAGCATACCAACCAGGACAGCACCCTCTACACTCCGATTCACTTTTACAGCAATAAAGAGAAAAAACTGGACTATGCAATCGGGGTTTCCCCTATCCCTCCCAAGCCCTTTGCCCAACGGCAGGACAGGTTGGTGATCCACGGAGGGGGCTGGGGGTTGGGTACTTATAAGCAAAAAATAGCCCCCTTGGAGAATAAGGGCTTTCTCATGGATATTGTCGTATATGATGTGGTTGAGGTCCTAGCGATGAAAGAAGGCAACCGGTATTTTATGGTAGACCCTTCCTGGTCTCCCTGGCAAAGGGATGAAAACGGGAACCATGTGTTTCCCCCCTTCGGAGAAGTCAAAAGAGACGAAAAAATAAAATTCCGGAACAGAAGGGAATATCACGAGTTATTTGATATCATCTCGGAGAGCAAAGGAATCGTCAGCAAGCCCGGCGGAGCAACCTTAATGGATTCCTTCGCTTCTGCCACTCCGCTGATCATGTTGGAGCCTTTCGGCCCACACGAGCAGGCAAACCTGGAACTATGGGAGTTCATGGGGTTTGGGATAAAATATAAAAGCTGGGAACAACTTGATTTCTCTATGGATATTCTTTATGATATCCATAGCAGGATTCTGCATGCAAAGGAGGGGCCGCAGGAGTATGGAGACTACTATACAGCCAAAGTCCAGTGCCGGGTATGATAAAAAAGCCCTTGAAAGAATCAAGAGAACCGCAGAAAATCTTCTGGTATCCAGCAGGGGGATGGCAAAAACTCCGGAATTTGCGACAAACCTTCCGAGTGAAATCGGTTTGCAGCTCACCAACCGTTGCAACCTGCGGTGCAGGCACTGCTTTCAATGGAATGACAGCGGCTATATCAAGGGATCGGATGCTTCCTATCAAAATGAGGAATTAGGAACTGAAGTTTTGCAAAAAGTATTTGAGCAAACCCGCGACGTAAAATCAAGCCTCTACCTCTGGGGCGGAGAGCCTACTTTTTACCGTCATTGGGATACCTTGGCGGAAATGCTGGCCCAGGACCCGCGCAAGACGGTCTTATGCACCAATGGAATATTACTGGAAGAAAAACTGGCTTCATTGACTGCCATCTCTGAGGACCTCACGGTACTGGCCAGTGTGGAAGGCTTTGAAGACGAAAATGACGCCATACGAGGTAAGGGTACCTTCCATAAAGTTATACAAAATATTGACTTGCTGCTGGACCTGCAAAAGAAAGGGGTTTATAAAGGAAAAATCTCTGTCGAGTGTGTGGTGAATGCATCTATGGTGGACAAGCTCTATGCCTTTGTAGAATATTTTGAACAGAAGGGAATCGACACTTTGTTCATTTGCTTCCCCTGGTATATTTCCTCCGATACTGCCAAAAGGATGGACGGTTATTGTCAGGAAAACCTGGGGGATTTGTATCCTATTCCTCCCGGGACAGGAAGCTGGCATTCCTATACTTACAATCTGGACAAGGGCTTGCTGGAAACGCTTGGAGGGCAAATGGCGGAAATAAATCAGCATACCTGGAAAATACGGGTACGCTATCAGCCTCCCATGGGCATCCATGAAATCGAGAATTTCATTTCCGGAGGCGGCGTTCCGGTTCAGAACCGGTCCAAATGCCTGTCCATCACCTATCGAATGGACGTATTGGCCAGCGGCAAGGTGAGCCCCTGCAAATTGTTTCCAGAGCTGGCTCTGGGTGATCTGAACCATGAATCCATACAGGACATATGGCATGGCGGCAGGTTCGCGGAATTCAGAAGAACCCTGAACAAAGGCCTGACCCCTGTATGTTCAAAGTGTGTGTTACTGTATTTACACGGTCGGTAGAAAGTGGGAGGTAACCAATGGAGCAAAATACGCATGAACTTAGATCAATGAACCTGCCCAAATGGATTGTTCTGCAATTGCTGGAAAAATGCAATTTACGGTGCCATATGTGCTATGAATGGGGAGATATGGGCTCCTACCACCAGAAGAAGGACCTGCACATGCTGGAACTTGAAGCCATTCAAAGTCTGGTGGAAGACTGCAAAGCCGTAAAACCTTATTATGAGCTGTTTGGCGGAGAGCCTTTGCTGTACCCCCGGATTGATGAAGTGATCTCGTTGATAAAACGCCGCGGCAGCTCCGTCGATATGGCTACAAATGGAGTTTTACTTCAAAAAAGTGCAGAAATGCTGGTGAATACGGAATTGACCCGGGTGTGGGTTTCACTGGACGGACCGGAAGCGGTTAATGACGCACAAAGAGGCACAGGCACTTATAGAAAAGCGTTGGAGGGAATGGACGAGATTTTTAAGGTACGGCTTTCGAAAGGCAAAGAGTTTCCGAAGGTAGGTGTTACCACCATTGTAACTCCTCAAAACTACCGGCATATCGAAGCCTTCTTCTTCGAATTGGTCAATAAGCGCAGCATCGAACATATCAGCATTGAGTTCCAGACCTATGCCACCTGTGAGCAATACGTGAAGTATAAGGAGGTAATGGAGAAAAACTTCAATATCCCTACCGATATCGCAAAAGGCCTGGTTCAGGAACTGAAAAGCTTTGAAGATATTGACGCACAGCATCTGGCAAACCAAATCCGAAACATTAAAAACTACTGCACGCAAAACAATATCACTTTTTATAACAATCCCAACACCATTGACGGTGATAACTACAGACATTACTTTTCCGGCAACTGGGAAAAGATGACCGATAAAAGGAAAAAGTGTATTTTCCCCTGGCTCCATGCAGAAATAACTGCTAGCGGGGATGTGGCCATGTGCCATACCTTCCACGATCTTACTTTTGGAAATATCCATCAGCAGAGTATGCGGGAAATATGGAACAATACCTTGAGCAGGGACTTCAGAAAGCTGCTGAAAGCCGGACTCCTGCCCATGTGCACTGCCTGCTCCCGGTACTACACCCACACAGGAACTCCTACACAATAACTTATTCTACAAAGAGGAAAGCAGGAAAGAATGATGGCGATCATCGAAGTAAAAAACCTCTCAAAATCCTTTGACTACTATGTAAAGGAAGTGGGCATCCGAAATTCCCTTAAGAATCTGTTCCATCGGCAGATGCTTTTAAAAGAAGCCGTAAAGGATATTTCCTTCCAAATAGAAGAAGGAGAAATCGTTGGATTTCTGGGCCCCAATGGAGCCGGAAAAACCACGACCCTGAAAATGCTCTCCGGCATCCTGTTTCCTTCGGGTGGAAATGCCCGGGTCATAGGCTTTGTCCCCTGGGAACGGAAAAAGGAATTTAAAAAGCAGTTTTCCATTATAATGGGACAGCGCAACCAGCTCTGGTGGGACTTACCTGCCAATGAATCCCTGTATCTCAATAAGTGCATTTATGAGATCGGTCATAAGGAGTATGAGGATACCGTCACCCTTCTGACGGAAGTGTTGGATGTAAAACACCTTCTGAATATCCAGGTCCGAAGGCTATCCCTGGGGGAACGGATGAAGATGGAAATCATTGCGGCGCTGCTTCACAAACCCAAAGTGATCCTGCTGGATGAGCCCACTATAGGGCTTGATATCATTTCACAAAAAAATATAAGAGATTTTTTGAAAAAATACAACCGTGAGACGAAAACTACCATTATGCTTACCAGCCATTACGTGAAAGACATTGAAGATTTGTGCAAAAGGGCTGTTGTGATCAATAAGGGGGGAATTGTCTATGACGGAAGCCTTGACGGAATCAATGAATTTTTTGTGGAGAAGAAAATCTTGAAGGTACAGTCTTCTGAGAAAGTAAGCAGGGACTATTTTGACAGCATGGGACATATCCGGGAATACGACGGCTTTACCGTCACCCTGGAAGTTGAGAAAAGTCATGTAAATTCAGTTTCAAAGGCTCTGCTGGATACATTACCGGTCGTTGACCTCAATATCGAGGATATTCCTTTAGAAGAAGGCATCGAACGGCTCTATAAGAAACAGGACCTGGTCGTTTAAATACTTGAAATATGGGGGGACCCTATGAATTCATTACCAAAGTACAAAAGAGTGTGTTTAATCGGTCTGCAAAATTCAATGGAATACAGGATAAATTATCTCACCAACCTCATCAGTGTTCTGTTCCCTATATTGATCCAGTACTTTGTGTGGAGTGCGGTATATGCAAACAAAGGCCCGGAGGAAACTGTTTTCGGATATACCTTCCTGCAAATGATAGTATATTCGCTGACGGCAGGGTTTATTGCCCGGCTTACGGGTTCAGCCATGCATTATGAGGTGTCGGGTGATATAAAAAACGGTACGCTGAGCAAGTTTCTGGTTCAGCCCATCCGGTATTCCAGCTATAGAATCGCCTACTTTATCGGAGAAAAAGTATCGGAGTCTGCCATTATTCTATGCATCATGGCGGCAATTCTGGTTGATCTGTCTCCTATGCTGGGCTTGCAGTTTGAAGTATCCAGCATCGCCTTATTCCTTCTGGATATAATTCCTGTTATGCTCTTGAATTTTCTGATGTTTTTCTGTATAAGCCTTATTGCCTTCTGGGTAATCGAAGTAGGCCATGTATATGGCGTCATCGACATACTCATTGCCATTGCAAGCGGGGCAATCCTTCCTCTTGATACCTTTGGAGGCCATGCACTGGGGATATTGAAGCTTCTTCCCTTCTCCTACACCACTTATTTTCTCACAAATATTTTAAGTGGAAAGCTACTCTTAACGGATATCGCAAGGGGTATGAGGGTACAGTTCCTATGGATCGGTCTGCTGGCGGCACTTGCCCTGTTTTTATGGAAAAAGGGCTTGAAAAAATATGTAGCGGTAGGAGGGTGAATGCAAACTGGGTACTCTATGTAAAGAATTCAAAAAATACGTCCATATTTATTCTATTTTTTTGAAAAACTGTCTCGCTGCTCAACTGGAATACAGACTGAACTTTGTTTTCTCCATGCTGGTGGAACTGGGATGGGTTTTTTCACATCTGCTCTATTTAATCGTTGTATACAGAACCGGCGTGATCATTAATGGCCTCTCCCCCACTGCCATGCTGCTCTTTATAGGGACCTACCTGTTTTTAACCGGAGTCTATATGAGCCTGTTCTTTACGAATTTCAACAACATGTCCGAGTATATAAGGAACGGCACCCTGGATCTCTATATAACAAAGCCCATTTCCCTTCAGTTTATAACCACCCTGCGGTATATCAACTTCGGATATCCCATTCCTGATATTGTAATCGGAGTAACCATGATGGCTGTGGGCTGGTATAAACTGGGCATCCCGTTCAATGGCAGGAACGTACTCGGGTTTATCCTCTTCCTGCTGGAGGGGGTTGTTCTGGTCTATATCCTTCAGATCCTACCGGCGCTTTGTTCCTTCTGGACAGTTAAAACGGGAGGCATATACAGCATCTCTTACGCCATCTACGATCTGAATAAAATGCCTATGGGGATCTATGACAAGTGGATTCAACGGTTTGGAACATTTATACTGCCTTTGTTTCCTATGGCAAACTACCCTACTCTTTTTATAACAGGCCGTCTTGATACGGCGCACATACTGTGGGGGATCACCGCACCCTTTCTTTTCCTCGGCCTGATAAGGTTTGTCTGGTGCAACGCTGTGAAAAGGTATACGAGTGCAAGCAGTTAAGATGCTGTAAAATAATCAGCCGGTTTTTTTGCGGGCCTACCCTTACTCCAATGAAGGGTGCAGCAAAATTACAGACCCGGTTATTATTTTCCAAGTTCTAAAATACAAAACCGGAAGGTGAGACTTATGAGTAAAACAGAGAATTTGTATCCACTGACACATCCGCAGAAAAGAATACTGTACACGGAAAAATTCTACCCTGACACAAGCATAGCAAACAATGATTGCACGGTGCGGCTGGATGAAAATGTGGAATACGGGCTCCTGGAAAGAGCCATCCACACCGTACTGCATACGAATGAAGGTTTGCGGCTCAGGCTGGTTGATGTGGAGGATGAAGTCAAGCAGTATGTTTGCGGCTACAGGGAAAAGAAAATTGATTTTATGGATTTCAGTATTCCGGAGGGAAAAGAAAAATTTAAAAACTGGACGAGAGCTCAAACGTCAACGCCCTTTGAGTTAAACGATTCCGACCTGTACTATTTTGCTATGCTGCGCCTTCCTGACGGAACCGGCGGATACTATTGCAAAATACATCATATCCTTGCCGATGGATGGGCCTTGGGGCTCATTGGGGAGCGAATAAAGAAAGCCTATACAGCTTTGAAGGATGAAGCCCCTCTTTCCTGTGAAATGAAACCCTCCTATATCGAATATATACGAAGTGAAGAGGAATATAAGAAGTCCGGTAAATTTACTGCAAACAAGAATTTCTGGAGTGAAAAGTTTAAAGCAGTACCCAAAGCCGCCAGCTTTACACAGAATGATTGCAGCAGCATAAAGTCCCGCAGGAAAGTACTCACGGTAGAAGCGGAATTGGCGCGGCAAATCCACAGATTTTGCGAAGAATCCCAGTACTCCGCTTACTCGCTGTTTATGTCGGTCCTGTGCATACATTTATCCAAAATAACACTGGAAGAGGATATCGCCGTTGGAACTCTTTTTCACAACCGGCTCAGCCAAAGGGACAAGGATACTATAGGGATGTATACCAATACAGTTCCTGTGCGGATATTTGTAGATTCGAGCAAGGATGCCGGGGCCTTTATCCAAGCCCTGGGCAATGAATTGAAATTCGTTATGGTAAACCAGAAATATCCCTATGATCTTCTTTTACAGGATGTAAGAGAAAAGCAGACAGGTGTGGGAAGCCTATTCAACGTGGCATTATCCTATGAAAATTTTATAGAAAGCTATATCAATGAAGAAGACTTTGAGTGGTATTATAACGGCTATGAGCCCTTTCATATGACAGTACGCATTCTTAATTATAAAGAAGACAGAATTCTGATGGAGTTCGATTATCGGGAAGAACTCTTTTCCGAAACGGAAATCGAACAAATCCATACTACCTTTATTACCATAATGAAGAGCATCATCAGCAATCCGGAAAAATTGCTGTCCGAAATAGATTTGTTGTCCGACGGAGAAAAGGATCGGCTGCTGAGGGAATTCAGTGGCACGGCAGCGGAATACCCCAGGGACAAAACCATCCAGGAATTATTCGAAGAGCAGGCAGCGAAAACACCGGACAATATAGCCCTAGTATCGGGTAACCTCCGGCTAACCTACAGACAATTGGACGAAAAGACAAACCGGCTTGCAAGAAGCCTGAGAGAAAGAGGTGTAAAGGACAACAGCATTGTAGTTATCATGACGGAACGTTCCATGGAGATGATCCTAGGAATCCTGTCCATAATAAAAGCCGGGGGAGCCTATCTGCCCATAGACCCGGACTATCCTGCCGAAAGAATACAATACATGCTGGAAGACAGTGGCGCCATCCTGCTTGTTACAAAAGGCGGCATAGTTGAAAAATGTGGTTTTAGCGGAGAAATCATCGACATGGAAAACCCGGAATTTTATAGTGAGGATGCTTCGCACCTGGAAATCATCAATTCACCCAATGATCTGGCCTATGTGCTGTATACTTCCGGCTCCACGGGAAAACCAAAAGGAACCATGATCGAGCATTCCTCCGTGGTAAACAGGCTAAACTGGATTCAGAACAAATACCCCATCGATGAGAGCGATGTAATTCTTTTTAAAACCCCCTATACCTTTGATGTATCCGTATGGGAACTGTACTGGTGGGCCTGTACCGGCGCAAGCGTCTGTCTGCTCCCGCCCGGCGGTGAAAAGGACCCTGGAGAAATCATTGAAGCGGCAGAGAAAAATGGTGTAACCGTCATGAACTTTGTACCTTCCGTGCTTACTGCGTTCCTGGAATATGTGGAAGAACGGGGCTGTGAGAAGAGACTGTCCAGCCTGCGGCAGGTGTTTTCCAACGGAGAGGCGCTAAAGCCCCAGCAGGTGGATCGGTTCAACAGGCTGCTAAACCGGCGAAGCGGAGCAAGGCTGTATAATATGTACGGTCCCACGGAAGCTACCGTTAACGTTACATATTTTGACTGCCCCACGGACAAAGTGTCGGAGATCATCCCCATAGGAAAGCCCATTGATAACGTAAGGATCTATATCCTGTCTGAAACCAACAAGCTGCTGCCGGTGGGAATGTCCGGCGAATTATGCATTGCAGGGTCTGGAGTCGCAAGAGGGTATCTCAACCGGCCTGACCTCACGGCAGAAAAATTTGTACCGGACCCTTTCGAGACAGAAGGGAGGATGTACCGCACCGGAGACCTTGCAAGGTGGCTGCCGGACGGGAATATTGAGTTTCTGGGCCGGATGGACCATCAAGTTAAAATACGAGGCGTCAGAGTCGAATTGGGTGAGATTGAAAATCAGCTTCTGGAGTATGCCGATGTAAAAGAAGCGGTGGTAACCGTCAAAGCAGACAAAAAAGGAACCCAGCATCTCTGTGCGTATCTGGTATCGGATAAAAACCTTGTCATGCCGGAAATCAAGGACTACCTGTCCCAGAAGCTCCCTTACTACATGGTTCCATCGTACCTGCTGCAAATCCCCCAATTTCCTCTCACCTCCAGCGGAAAAACCGACAGGAAGGCATTGCCTAACCCCGAATTCAAGTCGGAAAGCATATATGAAGCGCCCCGCAATGAGATGGAAATGGTCATGGCAGAGGTTTTCGGGGAAGCCCTAAGAGTTGATAAATTGGGGATTCATGATAACTTTTTCGATCTCGGCGGCAACTCTATTACCTTCATCCATATTATACCCCGGTTATTGAAAAAAGGGGTAAAAGTGAATATCAGCAGTATCTTCGATCATCCTACCATTGCCGAGCTGGCAAAACATGTAGAAAGGACTTCGGACTGCGGTGCGGAGGACCAGGGCATTATCACAGGCAAGGTGCCGCTTTTACCCAACCGTTCGATTCTGGATATAAGAAAAAACGATCTGCACCATTGGAACATCTGCATGCTGCTGGAGGTGTATCCGATGCCTGAAATAAAAGTCATTGAACGAATTACCAGGTCCCTGCTGAACCACCACGACGGACTGCGGCTCCGTTTATACAAAGAAGGTACTTTCTGGAAACAGTATATCGAAAGTCCCCGGGATGAACTGCCGGTCACAGCAGTCGATTTTTCAGGCATACCGGAACATTTACAAAAACAGTTCATAGAAAATATGGCGGCAGAGTTACAGCGTGGCCTGAGCCTGGAGGAAAAGCCTTTTCATATGATCGCTTTTTACCTGGGTGATGATCGGCCAGGAAGACTTATGCCATTAATCCACCACAGCCTTGCAGATGGATATTCCTACACTGTTTTTACGCAGGATTTGGCCACTGCCTTTGTACAAAGCATGAAAAAGGAAAATATCGTACTCCCTCCCAAATCTACCTCCATCAAGCGATGGGCAGAGTTCCTCAATGAATATGCCCAGTCCGAGGCGCTTAAAAGTGAACTGGCGTACTGGGGTGCCCTACCGGAAGAAGTAAAACCTATACCTCTCGATTTCCCGGAAGAGATGGAAAATAATATTTTCAAATTTGAGAAGTTTGTAGGAGAGTATTTATTGACAGAAGAAGAGACTGCGCTGCTGTTTGGCAGTATACTGAATCAAAATATACAAATCAACGATATCCTAGTTGCAGCGCTGGCCATAGCAATACGGGCATGGACTGGAGATACCGGGCTGCTGGTCGATTTCACGTGTAACGGCAGATATCCTTTGGCGGAAGATATCAACCTGTCAAGAACCATTGGATGGCTTGCCTTCCTGGTTCCCGTTTATTTTGATTTCAGGGATGCCTCCTGCGGCCTGGACATTCTAGACCGGGTGAAAACAGGATTGCATGGCATTCCCAAAGGAGGGCTCGGGTACGGGTGCCTGCGCTACCTCTGCAAAGACCCTGAAATACATAGAAGGATGGATCGAATCCCTCACCCGCAGGTTACATTCAACTATTTTCAAGGAGAAGACAATACCGGCGATTTGGCAGGCAGCCTTTACGACTTTGGACCGGCGTATATACGCGAAGCAAAGGAATCTATCGGCCCTGGTGAAGGGGACAACATCAACCGGGGGCGCTTATTGGATTTTGTTGTGGAATACCTGGATAACAGGCTTTACTTCCGTCTGCATTACGGCAGCAAAATTCATAGCAGGGAAACCATGGAAAGACTTGCAGGTTTCTATAAGGAAGGGCTGCATATGCTGATGGAGCAGCTTATGAATGGCTAAAGAAAAGTTCGTGGGTATAAGATAACAAGAAGAGTAATTCTTAAAAATCCGGCAATACTCTAACCTTTAGGTGTTTAAACCGTGGGACTGGTTGGTATAATGATGCTATAACCCTGAAAAGGAAGCAGCTTAAAACAAACTGCCGGCAATCGAATAAAGTAAGATGGCTCTATTTAACACGCGTAAGTCACTATTTTATTGATTAGAACCATAAGTACTTTGTATTTATGCTTCGCGAAGGAGGTCTTTATGCAAAAAATAGTTCCTCATTTATGGTATGACAAAGAAGCTAGAGAAGCTGCCTTGTTTTATATCCGTTTATTTGACCGATCTAAACTAGTAGGTGTAACAGCCCTGGAAAGCACACCTTCAGGAGATGCAGAGATTGTAAACTTTGAATTGGCAGGACAACCATTCACGGCCATAAGTGCAGGGCCTTACTTTCGGTTTAACCCATCGATTTCCCTGATGGTTGCTTGCTGCTCTGTAGAAGAAGTTAATACCAAATGGAAAGCTTTATTAGAAGGTGGGACGGAATTAATGCCGCTCGGCGAATACCCCTTTAGCAAATGGTACGGCTGGGTTCAGGATCGATATGGTTTGTCCTGGCAGTTGATGCTTGTAGACGATGGACAAACCATTCAAAAGATTACACCCAACTTGCTTTTCTCCAATGAATCCTGTGGGAAAGCTGAAGAAGCAGTAAAATACTATACTGATATATTTGAAGATTCGGAAATAGGATTCATCAGCAGATACGGTGCGGGAGAAGCAGCGTTATCAAAGGCAAAGGTGAATTATGCTGCTTTTAAACTTTGCGGTGTTGATTTTTCGGCGATGGACAATGCATTTGGCGTAGATTTCAGTTTTAATGAGGCATTTTCGCTCATCGTAAACTGTAAAGATCAGGAAGAGATTGATTACTTCTGGGATAAGCTTTCTGCCGTACCTGAGGCTGAGCAGTGCGGATGGATAAAGGACAAATTTGGAGTCTCGTGGCAAATTGTTCCGGAAAACATGGATGAAGTCTTGTTTAACGGATCAAGGGATGAAATCCAAAGAGTTACGGAAGCTTTCCTGAAAATGAAGAAATTTGATTTGAATGCCTTAGAGAAAGCACGTTTAGGGGATTGATGATAGTGGAGTGAAAATATGGGAAATAAGGGAATTACGATAGAAGCAATTATTGATAATTTTAAGCGATACGCAGAAATCGTCTGAGCACAGATTCATTGAATTCACGTAAGTGGCTTACGCGAATTCAATGAATTTGCATTTCTTCCTTTGCTTTTCCACTCATCCCCAAAAAACGATTTAGAGAAAATCACGGGCAGATTTTAAGCCGTAGGCCGGCTCCGCCTGTGAAACTGCGCGTGCAACCGCCTTTGCCGTCACTTTCGCTGCAAGAGTTCCTACAACGTTGATATCCGCTTCCACATCGCCCACCGACATGGCATAGATGCTATCACCGTCGGCGGTCGTATGGACAGGGAAAATCGCTTTAGCGTATCCATTCTGTGCCATGGCGGCGATTTTCGCGGCTTGCACTTTATTAAACTTACCGTTGGTAACAATAGCGCCAATGGTTGTATTTCCTGTGAACAGGTCTTTCTTATTGGAATATTGGCTGTACATCGCTAGTTCCGTATTTGCAAAGCCGGTTAAATCCGGAGTCAGCATGCCGGCAATTATTTTTCCCGTCTCGGGATCGAAAACATCCCCCAGGGCATTCACCGCCACAATAGCAGCCAGCTTCAGCTCTCCAAGCTGTACGGCATAAATCCCCAGCCCTGATTTCATCATATAGTTCAGGCCATGATATTTTCCCACTGTCGCACCCGTCCCTGCGCCGACATTTCCTTCCTGCGGACGGTTGCTTTCGGAATCCACACAAGCCTGATAGCCCATGGCTTTATCCGGGCGGGCAGCAGCAGACCCAACCACTAAATCAAACAAACTCGACTGGCAAACGATGGGCACCTTTGCGACCCCCGCATCAAAGCCTACATTTTTCCTCTCCAAATATTCCATGACACCGGCCGCCGCATCCAGTCCAAAAGCACTGCCTCCACTAAGCAGTACTGCGTGAATGCGGTCCACGGTTGCGACCGGATCCAGCAGATCCGTCTCACGGGAAGCAGGGGCACCGCCGCGAACGTCCACCCCCGTCGGGGCTCCTCTTTCACATAGGATAACAGTGCATCCGGTACCTCCGGCAAAATCCTGTGCATTGCCGATGCTTACATTTTCAATCTCCGTAATGCTGATTTCTTTCATAACCACGCCTCCCAAATAAAAAAATACATCTTCCTTCTCTGATTCATATCCAGTGCTTCTCCAAAAACAGTTGTCTGAGGCTGCTCGTTTTCAAACATTATTTGCAGTTCTAAAAAAATATCTACAAAGAATAGGTTCTACCATAATAAGCATATTATTGCCGTTGTAAGAAATCAAGAGCCGTTTATGAAAAAAAGCGATTTGCCCTATCCCATTAACAGGGCAAACCGCTTTTGCTTCAATTCAAACTAAAAACCTATATAGAAGACCCTGATTATGATTCTACTGGCCGATAAAAGCATCGATGGCCGTCGTAAATTTCAGGACTTTGGAAGACACCTTGCTGGTAGCGCCCAGGGGGTATTTATCCGGCAGAACGCTTGAATTGGCCTCAGGCTCCCAATAGAATACTCCGATTCCTTTTGAGTTGGGAACAGCCTTTACCTTGGATATGGCTGCGCTGACCAGATTATAGGAGTTGGCCGCATTACTTTCTACTCCTCCCACTTCGCAGATCATCACTTCTTTTCCGTAGCGGGATGCCATATCGTTCAAGTTGGCAGCCAGTGCATTTATGTTTGAAGTATAGTCGACACCATTCCAGTAGGGATAATAGGACATTCCGATGACATCCCACTTGCCGCCATTGCTTTTAAAGTTATCAAACCACCATCTATAGGTACTGTTGTTGGGTCCATTATCCAATTGAACAACCACCTTGGTGGATGGACTGACAGCTTTCACCGCATCATAGCCCTTATTGATCAGCTGGGTCAGCTGACTGAAATTTGAGGTTTTACCATAAGGCCAGAGCATACCGTTTGTTATTTCATTGCCGATCTGCACCCATTCCGGATATACGCCTACATTCTTCAGTGCAGTCATAATTTCATAGGTATGATTGTACACGTCGGTCAGCAGCTGGCTAAAGCTATGTCCGGACCATGAAGAAGGGATATCCTGGTAGGCCGGGTCTGCAAAGTGGTCACTGTAGTGGAAGTCAACCATGAGCCGGGATATTCCTGCATTCTTTGCACGCTGTGCCATCCAGACTACACCGGTTTTATCACCATACCCCAGATAGCAGGTTGTGCCGTCATTTTTAGTCCATTGAAAATTGGACGGGGGATTTACAAATGCTCGCAGTCTTACGGAATCGATGTTATGACTTTTGAGAATTGCAAGTGCATCTTGTTGAGTCCCGCTGTCATTTTGCCATTTTACACCGTCATTTTCCAACTGGTTCAGCCATCCGATATCGGCGCCCTTTGCAAAAGCGGCCGCCTTTGCAGTAGTCGGCGCTGTAGAAAAACTCAAACCAAAACTTAGGATAAGGGCTGTACACATCATCACCGATAACGCTGTTCTAACACCTTTTTTCCTCATAAAATTACCTCCTGTCTCAATAAATCTTAACTTTTTTTGCTATCTTCGATTTTTACCAGCTATCAAAGATATCACTTTATCTTAAAAGCAGCACCTCCTAGAGCTCTTCAGAGACTGCTTCAAAGATCCTCTCAGGTCTCCTTCATACAGCCTTACGCCCTTTGCCGTTTATGGCAAAGCTGCCCGTTATGCTCATTGTATGGCTTCCGGATCCTGCCCGCCGTGTGTAATGCATCCTTTTCATGGTTCTATTCCCTGTGTCGCAAGCCGCTAATTCGTAATGCTCTTTATATACGCATCCACCTGCTTCTGCTGCTCCTGAATGATTTTATCATTTCCGGCGGTTTTGTATTTTTCAATTAATTTCTTGACATCGTCTTCCACATCTTTCGGAAAGCCCATTACCACCACTTTAAAGTCTGTCTTCCAGAGATTTGAAACGGCTGCGACTTCGTTCTTCACTTTGGAATCATCAAAGGTAAAATTCTGAACCGGATGCGTAAAGGCTACTTTTTCCCATGCACCCCGGATATCCGCATAGTTTGGGATCCCTCCGTCCACCTGTTTGAAGAGCTTGTCGTCCCTCCAGCCCCAATTGCAGTTTCCGTCAATAGGATAATTAGCCGAATCTGCAAGCGGTTTTACCTTACCGTCACCCGTCAAATCGTAATGCTTGCCTCGGATCCCGTATGTAACGAGGTCGGCATACCGGGCGTCATTTTTAACCAAATCAAGGAACATCACCGCCCTTTCGGAATTCTTGCTGTTCGCGTTAATCCCCATGCCGTTCTGGATGTATGGCTTGATGGGGACTCCCTTGCCGTTCATGCCGTCAAACACCTGTACCTTCCAATCAGGATGCGCTGCAATCACTGAAGTATATGTTCCGTTGGCCGTGGACAGGTTCATCACAGCCGAAGCACTCTTTCCGTTAGTGAAGGATTCCTTTGAAGATACTTTATTCACCAGTGCGCTCTTGGACCAATAGCCATTGTCCTTCCAGGTCTTCATCTTTTTGGCAAACTCCAGGAATTCAGGTTTTTCTATCACATTGACAATCTGGCTGGAACTCTGCTTGCTCAAATCGAAAAAGTGGTTTAACTGCTGCGGTTCCATGTAGTCAAGGTTGTTAGGAGCCAGAACCTCAAACCGCAGCAGGGTATCGAAATCCAAATCCGAACCGATATCCAGCGGAATCAGCTGCTTTTCATTCTTTGCCACCGCATCCAGGTATTTTGCAAAATCATCCTCATTTTGGATCCTGGATATGCCGTATTTCTCCATCAGATCGCCTCTTACCATATACACGTAGGCGTTCAGTTCCTTGTAGTTCATTGGAAGCATGTACACCTTTCCGTTCACCTTCGCCTGCTCCCAGGCTTCATTGTACATGGAAGCTGCAGTTTTAGGCGCATATTTTTGAAGCATCTCCTTTGTTATTTCCTTGAATCCGCCCTTGGTCGCCTGGCTGTTGTAAAAGCACCAGTTTGCGGTGTAGATAAGGTCAAAATCATCGCCCGAAGCAAAAACCAGCGGATACTTCTGTGTATAATCGCCCCAGCCCATAAAATTGACATTGATGGTTGCATTGATATCCTTCTTGAGCATTTTGTTGAGTTCTCCGTAAACCAGATCGAAATCCTTTGCCTTATCGCCCAGCAGGTACATGTTGAGCTTGACTTCCTTGGAAATGTCAGGCTTTTCATCTGCCTTTGCCGGGTCCTTCTGCGCTGCAGCCGATATGGGCTCAGTGTTCTCTTTCGATGCCGCCTGCTGTGTTTTCCCGCATCCCGAAAATACGGCAGTAACCAGAAATACTACTGAAATCAAAGCAGACAGTGTTTTCGTCATTTTTAGCATTTCAAAATCCTCCTTATTATTCCTTTATTGATAACCGGTCCATCCGGAGTTATCCTTTTACAGCGCCAATGGTAATGCCTTTTACAAAATATTTCTGGACAAAAGGATACAGGAAAACAATGGGACCCGTAGCAACCACCGTCATCGCCAGTTTCATGGGTTCCGACGGCATCTCCGGTACGGGGACGCCCGACCGTGAGGCAGCCTGGTTGATAAAATCCAGCTTGCTTAAAATCTGGTAGAGAAAATACTGGAGTGGGTACATCTTTTGTCTTTCGATGAATAGCATGGCATTATACCAGTCATTCCAGTAATTCAACGCGATAAACAATCCGATGGTTGCGAGAGCGGGCTTGGACAAGGGCAGAATCAGCTTTACAAATATAGTGAAATCTCCTGCCCCGTCGATTCTGGCAGATTCGTTAATGGCATCAGGGATGGATTTCATAAAGCTCTTCATAATCAGGATGAAGATTACATTCATCAGCAGTGGAAAAACCAGGGCAATATAGGTATCCTTCATTTTCAGGTATTTAACCAGCAGAATGTACCAGGGCACCAACCCTCCCCCAAAAATGGTGGTGAAGTAAAAATAGAAGGAAAACTGGTTCCTGTATTTAAAATCTTTGGAAACGAGCACGTAGGAGGTCATAGCCGTAAGAAACAACCCCATGAGAGAACCCGTCAGTGTTACCAAGACGGTAACGAGATATGCCTTTAGCAGCATGTTTGGAGATTCCAGGATGATCTGATAGGCCTGAAAGGATATCTCTTTGGGAATAAACCGGTACCCGTCCCGCAGGATGGAGCTCTGGGAGGTTATTGAACCTGTGAGGATGAGGATAAAGGGAATGACACAGAACAGTGTGATAAAAGTAATGACTAAGTATCCCCCGGCATTGAACAGAATTTTGTCTCTTTTGATTATCATTATGAAGCCTCCTAGAAAAGAGAATAATCACTATTGATCATTTTAATCAGTTTATTGGCACCCAGAATGATGAGCAGGGATAAACCCGATTGATAAAGCCCGGCTGCCGCCGTCATCCCGAATTCCTGCATATCCATCAGGGAACGTACAACATAGGTATCGATCACGTCGGTAGCGTCCAGTACCAGGCCATTGTTGCCCACCACCTGATAGAACATCTGGAAATCCCCCTTCATGATATTCCCCAGGCTCAGCAGCAGAAGTACGATGATGGTAGGCGTGATGGAGGGCAGGGTGATATATGCTATTTTCCGGAATATATTTGCTCCGTCGATATCAGCGGCCTCATACATCTGGGTATCGATGCCCAGTATGGCCGCCAGGTATAGAACCGTTCCATATCCTACCCATTTCCAGGCACTGGCCGCCACGATAATGAACTTCCATGCCGATGGATTGGAGTATACATCCACTGGCTCCAGCCCAAGAGATTTTAGCAATGTATTGACGGCACCAAACTCATAATTGAACAGGTTATAAATAAAGGCACCTACCACCACCCAGGAAATGAAATAGGGCAAAAACATTAAGGATTGGGTGATTCTCTTAAAAAACCTTCCTGCCATTTCGGACAGCAGGATGGCCACCAGGATTTGAAGTGTGTTGTTGATGATAAGAAAAGCGAGGTTATACAGTATGGTATTTCGTGTGACGGAAAATGCTTTTCCCGATTCAAAAAAAAACCTGAAATTATCCAATCCCGTCCATGGACTGCCCAATATTCCTCCCGTATAGGTAAATCTTTTAAAGGCAAGAACAATCCCGGACATGGGGATATAGCACATGATAAAGAAATAAACAACTGCCGGTGCGATCATAAGAAATTTAGTCCTATTTTTACTGAATTCATGTAAAATTCCGCTTTTGCTTCCCATTCTTCAGCCCCCTTTTGCTGTAATTCATGCAAATGATCGATATCAATTTCTTCTTCCCTATCGTATTTCCGTTGACAGGTATATCATACGACTTTATGGAGACCAAAAAAATGGTACAATTATATAATAATAAGTAAAATTCTACTTTCTTCTATTCCTTCTGAAGGATCAATCCCGGGTTGGAACGGCGGGAAATCTTATGGTTGCCTCAGTTCCCTTCCCGGGCTCGCTTTTGTAGGACAAACCGTACTCTTCCCCGTAATGCAGCTTGATCCTGTTGTTGATGTTCCGCACGCCATACCCTTGGCTTTCCTGCGTGGCCGAATTGTTCAGGATACCCTCCTGGACTTCCCCTTTCATGCCAATACCATCATCCTTTACCCTAAGGACGATGGTGTCCCCCTCCAGCCCTCCTGTAAGGGTAATATTGCCCGTCTTCTCCTTTTTCTCCAAAATCCCATGCAAAATTGAATTTTCGACGATGGGCTGAAGAATAATCTTGAGTATCCCATATTCCAGAATTTCTTCCTTTACCGCGATGCGCAGCAAAATCCTGTTTTCAAATCTTTTATTCTGGATGTCCACATAAAGCTGCACATGCATGATTTCATCGGCTATGGAAACAATGTCCTTACCCTTGCTCAAGCTGAGCTTGTAGAACTTGGCAAGAGACTGGACAACGGAAGAGATCTCGTAAACATTATTACGGATGGCTGTCCAATTGATCAGATCCAGCGTATTATATAAAAAGTGAGGATTGATTTGGGCCTGAAGCGCTTTCAGCTCGGCGCTTTTGATCTCCTGACCCGTCCTGTACTGGTCTGCGATGAGGATTTCCATCTTTTGAATCATAAAATTGAAATTCTCCACCAGCTCCCCGATTTCATCTTTGCTGGAAGGTGCAGGTATCACTTCAAGCTCGCCCTGCTGGGCTTTTCTCATTCTCCTGATCAGTTGACCGATTCGCTTGGTGCTGGAGCCGGATATATAGTAGGCAAGAGCGTAGGCAAGGGTGGCCAGGATGACCAGTACCACCAACAGTTGATTCCGTATCGCTTTGCTGGATGATAGGATTTCTTCATAAGGAACGACCGAAACCAGGGTCCAATCGGTTCCCAGCAAATTTTTGCTGCCTACCAGTATCCTTTTACCCTTAAGCATTGTTTCTCCCCAGTTATTGGTTTTTTTAGACAGTGCGGCGCAAAAGGACGGATCGGCCTTCAATACCTCCATGGCGCCGGAATCCGAACTGGTAACAACGGCACCGTCTTCGTTTTGCAGGTAAGCCACTCCCTTTTCCGTGATGCTTGCTTTTTTAATAATGCTCTGGATCGTGCTTTCAAGCATATCGATCCGGAAGATGCCGATGATTCTGTGATAGTAGTTGGGGTCACGGATGATTCTTGCAGCCGACACCACCCTGATGTCATCCTGGGTTTCACCGGTAAAATACTCCGGAGGACACCAGAGGATCTTATCTTTCCCGGAAATCAGAGGCTTATACCATTTTGAATTCTCAATGTCGCTCATGCTGAAAAGGTTAATCCTCTCCTGCGAATAGATCACGCCGTCCCGCACATACAATCGTAAACGGTAAACATCATCCTCCTTCTGGTAAGGGGTCAGATAAAGAGTGTTCAAATCCTGCGCATCCTTGATCTGTTCCGCAATTTCATAATCCTCCAGCTTTTTCGTGAGGATGTTGTTCAGATTCCTGTCCACCGTGATGATATCCGATATGTCGATGATTTTGCTGATCTTATACTCCAGAAAGGAATTGGTTTGCTCAAAGTTCTGTTTGGCAGAGTACAGCACCAGACCCTCAATGGTTTTGGATACCCGGTTATAGGAGACAAAAGCGAGAAGACCTAAAGGAATGATGATCAGAATGAAGTAGGATAACATAAGCTTGGTTCTCAGCTTGCGATTGTTAAGGAATTGAACAAACTTTTTCTCCAGTTTTCTGATCATAGGATATATCTCTTTCTAAATTCAGAGGGATTTATACCTTCCGAATTTTTAAAAATCTTGGCAAAGTAATTGGCATCACTGAAGCCCACGCTGCCTGCAATTTCGTACAGTTTGAAGCCCCGGTCCTTCAAAAGCTCCTTGGCCTTTTCTACTCTTGTTTCCATAATGAATTGATTAATGGTTTTACCCGTCTCTTTTTTAAAGACCAGCGACAGGTAATTAGGGGTCAGAAAGGTATGGTTGGCAATATCTCCGATGGAAAGATTCTCGCTTGCATAATTGCTTTTCACATATTTTACAATGCTGAAAACGATGGATTTCTTGTTCTCTTTTTCCAATATGGACTGGAAAAAGATTTCGATTTTTTCTAAAATGTACGCTTCAATTTCATAGACCGTATCGGCTTTTGAAATCACATCCCAGAAATACTCCTCTTTTTTCCCCGGTTCCACCCATTGGATGCATCTTTCTTCCGCAAGCCTGGCGAGACCGATTAATAAATTGAAAAAATAATTTTTTATATTGTTCACAAGGGTATTGGGGTGCAGCTTCAAATTCTGTACAACCCTTTTGATGAATAGCTCCGCTTCCAGCTTCTTTTCATTTATTATCCATGCAAAGAAGGTCTGAACATCATCGTTGGAAAAATCATAGGCACTCCCAGGGTCATCTTGAAAAAACGCGATGTAGTTATGTCCCAGGAAAAATTGCTTTTGAATGGCTATTACGGCAGTCTGGTAGGAATGCGGAATATTCTGTATCCCACGGACACTTATTCCTACGCCGATGAATATTTTATTCCCAAGCTGCAGCAATTGTCCTACCTCCGCTTTGACCAGTTCCAGCATATCTTTGAGAAGTGCGGGATTTTTAGCATTTTCTCCAAAAACATGAAGAAGAATATGCTCGTTTTCCTTAAAAGCACATAAACCATGCAGTGCTTTTTCTTCTACCCGCCGGGATATGCACGCTACTATGGCATCGTGGTACTTATGCATAACTTCTGCTTTTTTACCCGGATCGATATTTAGCTTGATCAGTATGGACAAACAGCTGACAGATACCGGATCGGGCATTTTGATATCATCCAGCTTTTGTTTGATGGACTCCCAGGAATGATGGGAAGCAGTAAGTTCCAGGCAAAGCCTTTCCCTAAGCAGAGGCAGACTTTCCTTCACTTTGCACTGCAGCTCCGTCTCAAGTCTTTTTTTTTCCTGCTCAGTTTTGCACAAAGAGACGGTCTGAAGGATAACCGCTTTCACTTCTTCAATGTTTACGGGTTTTTCGATATAATTTATGGCCTGAAGCTGGATTGCCGATTTGAGGTATTCCTTGTCGGTATATCCGCTGAGAAAGACAAATTTGCACTGTGGGAGCTGCCGTTTGATTTGCTCTGCAAGTTCTATACCGTTCATTTTCGGCATCCGTATGTCTGTTAAGACAATGTCAGGCTGCATCTGTCCGGAAAGTTCCAGTGCTGCTTCTCCGTCTTCTGCCGCTGCAACGTTGTCCACTCCAAGCACTTTCCAGGGTACGCATTCCAATAAGCCCTCCCGGGTTGTTTTTTCATCATCAACGATTAAAAGCTTGATCATTTAATGACCCCCACACAAATAGCTTGATCATTTCAGATATTATCATATAATGTTTTGAATTCTTTTACAAGGTATACGTTTCCAATTTGTCCAATATAAACAAAGACACCAGAACCGCTGAGATGTGTGAAAACTAATTCCTCCCAGAAAGTTAGCTCTGCTTGAGGTTAATTTAACAGGCAGGCACCTCTGTCACCAGCAACTTTCATCGTTAAGTTTTCGTACGGTCTGATGTCTTTTTGTCTTTGTTGTTAAACCTTTTATATCCGGATAAATAATAAGAATTTACGCATACAAGTTTACATAAATTACGAAGTTAATAGATTGTATATCATCCTATCCAAAATCCAATAGGTAAGCATTTACAGGAAGATAGCTAAAAATTCTCAATCTATATACAACGCACAAAAGTTTTTACATTTCTTCTTTTGTGCGCTTGTATTTCCTTGCTTGCCCATCGCGAAAATTAAATTCATTCCATGTAAAATCATTTTCGCGATTTATATAACTATAGAATTTACACGGAACCATTCACCCTAAACATTCATGATGCATTTCTTTATACGGGTATTCCCAATGCTCCTTGCCTGTTCCGAGTATAAGCCTGCAAGCTTCAACGCCGTGGGCAGCAGTTGGCTTCTTTTTGCCAGAATATCCACCAGGCCTATGTCGTAAGCCTCTTTACCGTTTATCATATCCCCGCGGAGAATGATTTCCTTCGCTCTCGACCGGCCCACGGTCTTTTCAAGCCGGATGCTTCCGCTAAGCCCGGTAATAATCCCCCAACTGAGCTCCGGGCAGCCCAGCAGCGCATCGGTACTGCATATTCTTATATTACAGGCCAGCGCAAGTTCGAGTCCTGAGCCCGTACATACCCCGCTGATTGCCGATATCACCGGAACATTCAAAGTTTCCAGCTGTCTCAGCACCCTGGCATTTTCGCAGACTGTCTCCTGTGCATCCTCGCCTTTTAAATATGGCTGCAGTGCACTTTTTTTCACATCTTCCACATCGGCTCCAGCCGAAAAATGACGGCCGCTGCTGTACATCAGGACGGCTCCGATTCCTTTGCATTCCCTGATCTCCTCAACGATTCTTGAGAGGCTTGAAAAAAATTTCCTATTCATTCTGTTGTCCGGCGGCCGATCCAGCACAATATGCGCTACTCTTTCGGATATTTCCAGACGCAGCGGTTCCATTTCCACCATCATACGGCCTCACCGCCATATTGGCTGATTACAAGGTCGGCAAACATTTTTCCTTCTTCCTTCATAGCTGCTTCAAATTCCATAATACCTGCGTTATTTACAGACCGGATGGCATAGGCAACAGGCTTTACCCCTTTGGAAATTATTTTTTCCATCACCTCAAGGGAGTAATCCATGCAGCTCTTCTCCTCTACCACACAATTAACCAGACCGATTTCATAAGCCCTTTGCGAATTGATATAGTCGCCCGTGAGCAGCATCTCCAAACCTCTTGATCTTTCTACAGTCTGAACCAATCGCTCTACGCCTCCAAGCCCCGGCACGATTCCGTGATTGATTTCAGGAAAGCCGAACAACGCTTTAGAGCTGCAATAACGAATATGGCAAGCCAGCGCAATTTCGAGGCCGCCCCCGAAGCAAATACCGTCTATAGCTGCAATAACCGGCTTTTCCATACTTTCAATATAGTTCAGTATAGCCTTGCCCTTGTCAAATTCTTTTATATACTCTTCTTCCCTTAAATTTCCTTGCTTAAAGTATTCAAGGTCGGCTCCGGCCGAAAAATGCCTGCCTTCCCCTTTTAGGATAATGCCCAGAATCTCTTCACGCTCAATCCACTCCCTTACTTGCGAAATATCCGCAAAGTCAGGTCTGGGAATCAGATTAGATGACTTGTTTGATATCTTCAGGATACCAATCCGGTCTCTTTCCTGCCATTCTAAACAACCTGATCTGTCTGTCAATTTCATTCCTCCCTACATTGTTCTTAACCGCATACTCCAGAATTCCCGGGGGACTAAATACATCATCATAGGCAGCGGAAAATTCCTTGAGCCTTTGGAGAGTATTCCCAAGGCCATATTCGCAAGCCAGCGCTATAGGCCCCTTCGGAATAGAATAAAGTTCACTCATTACGGTATCCAGCAGTTCCGAATCAATCCAGCAGCCATGAAGCAGCTTAAAGCATGTAGCAAAATAAACCATTTTTAATCTTTCCGCCACTATTTTCCTCGTCTCATCATCCGGGCTGCCGACACCTTCAAAGCAGTTTTCTTCTTTACTGGTATAGTCCAACACCCCTCTGCCGCTCTTTTTCCCTAAGTCCCCTTTGCTTATTTTCTCTTTAAGGAAATTTCTCAACTCGCTATGTTTAGCGTATTCACCGGTTCCTTCATAGAGTGCCGTAAAGCTATTTAAAACGATTTCCAGTCCAACAGTGTCCCCAAGGTCATAGGGCGGAGCTGCAAAATCTTCCTTCCCCACGATTTGATCGATTATTACAGGGGATATGTTTTCCCTCCGGTAAAGGGTAAATGCCTCGTTATACAGCCTGGATAGAATCCTTATGGTAAACGCTCCTACTTCTTCATGCACAGGTATGGGGTTCTTCCCCAAATATTTCAAAAGCCAGATTACCTTCTCCACTACCTCCCTGTCGGACTTATCCGCGTAAATGACTTCGGCTGCCTTTATATACTGCACAGGATATATAAAGTGTACCCCTAGAAGGTTATTCTTCTCGTAATCCTCCGGCATGATTTTCCCAGGCACCAGGGAAGAGGAACCTGTGACAAGGACCTGTCCATTTTTCCTTTTAACACTCACCAGTTTCCTGAAAAGCTCTCTTTTCGCCTCTACATCCTCTGCTATAAATTCAAATACTATGTCGCATTCGCCAACAAGTTCCAGGCGATCCGTAACAATAACCTCGGGTAATTCCTCCTCCCGAATTTCCCCCCTCTTCATGCGCCCGGAGAGTTTACGCATATAACTTAGCCTGATCTTTTCCGCTTTCTCGGAGTTTCGTATAAAAAAGATTACATTCAAATCCGTAGAGCGGGTTATGTGGTCAAAAAAGCCAAAACCCATTTTGCCCCCGCCGCAAATTCCAACTGTTTTAAAACCGTTTACATCCATATTTGCCCGGCCCTGCCTTCCAAATACATTTTAATTTACCGCACGAGTGCTTTCCTTCACTCCACTCTTACTTACAAGTTGATCATAACTTATGAATTCACATTCACCGTTTATTATTTTAGAAACCCTGGAAAGCGAAGCGCCCAGCCCAACTTCCAGGAATCTGTCAGTTCCCAGCAGGATTGATTTCTCGATGGTCTTACGCCAGGAAATAGCAGACTTCACGTTACGGCAAAGTTCCTTTCTTATATCCTCCCTGCCGGTTATAACCTTCTGGTTTGTACACGCCACCATGGGGTACTTGAGATTGCCTACCTTACAGCTTTCAACAAACGCGGAGAAGTCTTGAACCGCATCTGCTACAAACATTGAATGGTAGGCAATATCGGTCTTCACCGGAATAACCTTCAGCGCACCTTCCTGCAAGGCCCTTTCCATAAATTTTTCAACAAACGGCTTAAGACCGGAAACAACGGTGCTGTACTCGTTGTTTTCATTCACTACCTCCATGTACGCTCCGGCTCCAAGCTTTACAATTATTTCTTCCACCTCCTCCTTGCGAAGTCCGATTACCGAAGCCATTGCTCCTTTATGGCTTCCCATGGCATGCCGCATACACCCATAGGCTTTAATAGCAAACAAAAGTCCCTCTTCAAAAGTTAATGCGCCTCCACAATAAAGCGCTGAGTAAATACCCATGCTGTACGCTAAGAGAAATCGCGGCATATATCCCATCGAACGGTACATCTCATAGATGGAGCAGTTAATGGTATAAATGGAGACCTGATCAAAAAGCTCCTCATCCTCCCCCGTAGTAAGTCCATCGTTAATATACTCCCAGATATGCATACCCGTTACATCTTTAACCCTGATACAGTATCTTTTCAAAGTATTCAGCCGGCTTTCATCCATAGTGGAAATATGTTTTCTGAATTCGGTTCCCGCTCCCTGAAAAATAAAGGTATACCGATTTGCATAATACCTGTCCATTTATAGCTTACCTCTCTATTTGCAATACTTTGGAATCGATTTACTAAGTGCCCCGATGGAGGTCCACTGTTTACAGCGTCGATCCGGTTCCTTGAGCACCTATTTTCCTGCCAATTCCAGAAACTTCTCCGTATCACACAGGATGAAAAGAGCAAGCTCTACCGTTTTCCCAATGGTATTCACAGGATTTTTTGTCATGTATTTTCCTATAACCCTAAACTCGATACCAATTTTATATTCCTTTTCCCAACTGGACAAAAGCTGCAAAAACATAAGCGAGTCACCGCCAAGGTCTGTAATAACATCCATATCATCCTTCAGTTCTGAAATGTCGACATCGCACTGATCTGAAAAAAACTCGTAGATTTGTTCTCGAATCCTCTTTTCCAATTCCGTAGTTCTTTCCATCATTTTATTTCCCCTCTCAAGTTTTGTTGGATATTAGATATATTGATTATAATGAGACGCTTCCATCATATTTCTTAAAAACCAGGGTGGCATTGTGACCTCCAAAAGCAAAGGAGTTGGACAGCGCAGCCCTGATATTGGCTTTTCTGGACCGGTTCGGTACATAGTCCAAATCACACTCGGGGTCCGCCTCGGTATAATTTACTGTCGGCGTAATAATCCCCTCATAGATGCTTTTTGCAGTAATAACTCCTTCAATTCCTCCAGCTGCGCCCATCGTATGTCCGATCATGGACTTTGAAGAACTTACAGGAATTTTATAGGCCCTTTCACCGAACACTTTCTTAATGGCTTTCGTCTCATACATATCGTTCAAAATGGTAGAAGTTCCGTGGGCATTGATATAATCGATTTCACCGGAGCTTACGCCCGATCTTTCCAGAGCCACGGACATGGTTCGCGCCATTCCTTCGCCATCCCTTTCGGGGGC
This sequence comes from Bacillota bacterium, assembly GCA_023419605.1. Classification (GTDB taxonomy): domain Bacteria; phylum Bacillota; class Clostridia; order Acetivibrionales; family JAEZXR01; genus JAEZXR01. Next base: position 110,275 of record JAEZXR010000121.1, read on the forward strand.
CATAATGTTATAGGACTCGGATGTACACCCATATCCGGCAAGCTCGCAATAGATTCTTGCTCCCCGCCGCAAAGCGCTTTCAAGGCTTTCCAGAATAACTATGCCGGCGCCTTCTCCCATAACAAATCCGTCCCGTTTTTTGTCAAAAGGCCTGCATGCTTTCTCTCCTGCCGCGTTGTTTTCCGACAATGCCATCAACTCATTAAAACCGGCGATGCCCTCCTTTGAGATCATGGAATCACTCCCGCCGGATAGCATAAAATCCACTTCTCCAGACACGATTGTATTATAGGCAAGCCCGATGGCGTAACCTGCAGAGGAACAAGCCGTATTTACAGTAAAATTTACTCCTCTAAACCCGTATTTAAGACTGATCCAGGCAGAAAGTGAATTGACCATGGATTTCAGAATAACATTGCTTCTGTCCTGCTCGAGACTGGAGAAGCCTGCACTGGTTGCACCCAGTATTGCACCGGCCCGGTCTTTATCCATGGCCTCACTGCTTATTCCGCTGTCATCCATAGCCTGTTTTGCGCAGACAAAGTTCATCTCCCCAAGGCGGCTCATTTGTTTGAGCGTTCTCTTGGGAATAATTTCTCTGGCAATTTCCCGGATGCCGGGCGAAACCTCTGCTGCAATCCTGGTGAGGGAATCTGACGTATCAAAAAGAGTGATAGGCCCTATTCCGCTTTTTCCCAAAACGAGGCTGTCCCATGTCTCGCCCAGGGTGAGACCCAGTGAAGTCACTGCCCCCATTCCGGTAATAACCACCCTCCGTTTGGGTATTTCCATAGAAATTCCTCCTCGTAATACATCTTTTCGCCCTTTCCATAAGCGGCAAAATATCCGCCGGTACAGGGATTTATTCATCCTTGCAGATACTTGATTAAGGTACGCAGTCCTTCCCTGTAAAAATCTGCGAGTCTTCCCATGGTCTGTGCAGTATGAATGCTACTGCTGTAATGCAGCCGGAGAAAAAGCCTGTTGCCCCGGTGTTCCACGACAAAGTCCAGCAATCGTCCCCGGTGGATATTATCTCCTTCGTTGGAGCCTGTAGATTCCTTAGCTTCTCGTATATAAGAGGAGCCGGATTCGTAAAACCCTCCTGTAAAGCCGTTAGCATCGTCCTCTGCCTTAAAATAGTTGAAGGTGATTTGCGGATGGGGTATTTTATTCATTTTTTCCGATATTTGCGGGTCTTTGCAGAGGTAGCGCAAACACCCATATCCCAGACCGCCCTTGGGAATGCCGTGCAGCCTTTCCTTTACTCTGCCAAGGATATCCAGGCAGTCGGATGCACCGCTAAGATCAATATACACCGGAACCAGGAAGGCAAGCCATCCAAGGGTCCGCGACAGGTCGATATTCCCATCCAGAGGGTACCTGCCGTTACACGTGTAATCCATCAGCAAACCGGTATCTCCGTTCCAACGATGGATGGACATTGCCAGCGCTGCAACCAATAGATCATTGATTTGAGTACTTTGATCCAGTATATGGTCAAACAAAAGCCTTGTCTCTTCCTCTGTCAGCAAATACCCCTCTACAGACCTTTCGAATTTGAAAATATTATTTTCCATTCCTTCAGGGAAATCAACAGGCAGCGGTTTTAGTTCCCCGGGTATGGCGCTCCAGTACTCCAGTTCATTTTTAAGCGCCTCGGACTGGGCATATTCATTGAGGAACTCCGCCCATCGCTGGATGGAGGTAGATTTGGGTGGAAGCACGATATTTTCTTTTCCCATGCTTTGTACTAAGGCAGTAACCAAATCCTGAATAAAAATCACATAAGAATATCCATCTGCAAGGCTGTGGTGGATGAGTATCATGAGTCTTCCCGGCCGATCCTCCCCCAGATAAAAGGCTATTATATGGAAAGGCTTTTCTTCCAGGCTCAACCCATCCTGCAGCTCCACAGCCATATTTTCCATAGACTCTTTTTGCAAATGCTCCGGTATGCCTGAAAAATCCACAGCCGTAACCGGCAGTTCCTCTCCCGGATTTTCGATATACTGCTTCCACGAAGCCCCTTCCCTGTATAAGCGGAGCCGCAGTCCGTCGTGGTGGTTCAGCAGGGCCCGGGTAACCTGTTGGATCACTGCTATTTCAGGCATCGGGTAAATTTCCAGCATCATGGATATGTTCCAATGGTGCAGGTCCTTCTTCCGTATATCCAGCAGTGAACGGTTGGGCAAAAGCGGCACCTCGCCCGTAACGATCCCCTGCTCTTCCATACTGTAGTCCGAAGCCCTTTCCACGAAGTTTACAAGCCCGGCAATGGTAGGATGCTCAAAAATACTGCTGATATTTACCTTTACCCCTTTTCTCAGCAACTTCGGTAGAACATGGATCAAACTTATGGAGTTGCCGCCAAGGTCAAAAAAGTTATCCGTAATACCGATAGGGGCTACCTTTAATATCTCCTCCCAAACTTCCGCCATAATCCTTTCCATGTCGCTGCGCGGAGCCACGTATGACTTTTCCGATTTGACTTCCGGATCCGGCAGTGCTTTTCTGTCGATCTTGCCGTTGGAGGTAAGCGGGATCCGGGGAGTCTGTATGAAGTGCGACGGAATCATGTAGTAGGGCAGCTTCTGGAATAGGTAGTCCCTGATTTCCGACATAACCAGCTTCCGGTCCGAAACGACATACGCACAGAGGTATTTCATCCCCTTTTCATCGGTTTTATCCGCCACAACCGCTTCTTTGATGGATTCATACTTTAGAAGCTGGTTTTCGATCTCGCCCAATTCGACCCTGAAACCCCTTATTTTAACCTGATGATCCATTCTACCCAGGAACTCGATGTTTCCATCAGGTAAAAACCTTCCTAAATCTCCGGTTTTATACATCCTTTCATCCGGCGCCTGCAGGAATTTGTTCCGCACAAAGGATTTTGCGGTTCTCACCCCATCATTCATGTATCCCCTGGCAACCCCGATTCCCCCAATATACAGTTCTCCTGCAATCCCTTCGGGTACAATCTCCATGTTTTCATCCAATATGTAGAAGTAATTATTGTTTAAAGGCCTTCCGTAGGGGATGCTTGTTTGGTATTGAGATACGCTCTGAATCGGATAATAGATGGACCAGACCGTACCTTCCGTTGCACCGCCAAGGCTTATGACCTCGGCCTTCGGGAAATACTTCCTTATCTTTTCGGGAAGCCTTACCGGTATCCAGTCTCCGCTTAAAAATACAAGCCGCAGCTCACTCTGGCTGTAATTTCCGTCAGTTTCCTCCAAAGCATCTGTTAAATAGCTCATTGTCGTAGGTACCGAATCCCAGAAAGTAACCTTCTCCTTATACAGCAGCGTTTTTAGTTCCTCCGGGCTTCGCACCTGTTCTCTGCTTGCGATTACTATTTTTCCGCCGGCAGCCAGCATCCCGAATACATCATAGACGGAAAGGTCAAAGCACATGGAGGTAATAAACAGCAGGGTATCCTCCCGGTTTACATTAAACCTGCTATTTACCCATGTTACAAGGTTTACTGCGGACCTGTGTTCGATCATAACGCCTTTGGGCTGGCCTGTAGAGCCGGAAGTGTAGATCACATACGCTAGATCCCCCGGGTCCTTCCATACCTTAAGGTTTTTCGGAGAATACCGTGTTAATGTATCAAAATCAATTTCTAAGAACTTCCCGCAAGTAAGTCCGTAATCTTTATCCACCAACGAAATGTCAATAGCAGAATTTTTTATTAAATATTCCTTCCGTTCCTGGGGATAATCAGGGTCTATGGGAACATACGTCCCTCCGGCTTTTAGTATCGCAAGCATACCGATTATCATATCAAAGCCTCTCCGTACAATTAAGCCCATATTACTGTATGGTTTCCCCCCTCTGGCCAGCAGAGCCCTTGCCAGCTGGTTTGACTTTCCATTCAGTTCGCTATAGGTCATTGTACGGTTCTGGAATACCAGGGCTATAGTATCGGGGAATTTTTTAGCCTGTTCTTCGAATAATCCATGTAAAGTTTCATTTTGAGGGAATTCCGCATGGGTAGTATTGAACCCGTACAGGATATTATTTCTTTCCTCCTGCGTTAATAAATCCTCAACGCCCAGTTCCCACCTGTCCGCGGCAAACCTCTCCAGGATTTTGCCGTACAGGTTTAATGCCGTTTCCATATCTTTATCATAAAAATAATTCGGTGAATATTTTATCCATACGGTCAGGCTGTTTAACGTCTTTGATACCTCCATATCAAAAAGCGTATTGGTCATTTCGCTTGACTTTACATTGAACGCACCTTTCTCTTTGCTTAAAATGGGAATTGCCTGACTGTCTTTCAATATATGAAAGTCCGTAAAATTATAGATGGTATCAAAGATCGGATTGCCGCCCCTGTCGGTTTCCCCCAGTATATCGGCAATGTCACCTAAAAAGATCTCATGCGCCTTGATTTCATTAAGCTGCTCCTTAACTGCGCTTAACAATTTCCTTCCGTCCACCCTTCTTTCTGTTTTAATCCTGAAAGGAACGGTATTCAGGAAGCACCCGAGAATATTCTCCGCATCCTCCATGGCCGGCCGTTCATGTGTTACAACCCCTGTCACAATATCCTTTTCCGTCGTCACTATACCCAGCAGGTAGACGTAGGCACTGAGGCAAATATCCTTTACGGTGCAGTTATATTTGACAGCCTGCTTTTCCAGCTTTTCCATCAATTCCGGCCCCAGGTTCCGCAGGACTCTCCCCGTCCCTGCAACATTATTTATTTTCTTGCCTGACATATTAAAGGGCAGCTTATTCCTTGTGTAACCATTCAAGTATCCCTTCCAGAACCTTCTTGTTTCCTCCTCTGCCGCACTGCCAAGGGTTATAGCTACATAGTCCCTGTAGCTTGTTTTTACGCTTTTCAATTCGACAGCCTGTCCACCCATCAGCCTGTCATAGGTATCCTGCAGCTCGCTGTGCAGGCTGGATACGCTCCATCCGTCCAGTATAGAGTGATGGAAGGATAGAACCATATAAAAGTTTGCTTCATCCACTTTAAAAAGCCGTATTCTCCATAACGGATCGTGATTGAATTTAAACTTATCCTTCAAATCGTTTTCGATGTACTGTTTTATATGACTTTCCTGCTGCTCTTGTTCAAGGCCCCTAAGGTCCTCCGTAATTACTTCAGGAGGCAGGTTTTTATGTACAACCTGTATCGCTTGTCCGTAAGATTCAAGGTCAAATACTGTCCTTAATATAGGGTGCCTTTGCACAAGCAGTTCTACTGCCTGCCGGTAAATACCCGGATTGAAGCCTTCCATTTTCATCCTGTAAATAAACAGGTCATGGTATACAGGCTGCCCGGGATTTAGCTTGGAGTTAAACACCATACCCAGCTGTATTTTACTTAAAGGATAAAAATCTTCAACATCTTCCGCCCAAAGCCGGACATTTCCCCCGACCTCGTACAAATCCCGCTTTATGCCGTCTATAACTTCCAGGCCTTTTCTCTTATAGGCTTCCAGGCTTTCTCCTCTACCTGCCGTGATAAATTGGCCCAGTTCCTTTATCGTTTGATGGGAGTAGAGGTCTTTAAGCTGTATATTTGCTTTAAGCTCCCGGTTCATTTTGCTGATAAGACCAATGGCCTTTATTGAATCTCCTCCCAAGACAAAGAAGCTTTGATTTGTCCCTGCTTGCTGCAGGCCCAGTACCTCACTCCATATTTCCGCAAGCTTGCTTTCCATGCCGTTTACCGGTGCCGCAAATTCCTCTTCCAGCCCGATACCTCCTAAAGGCTCCGGCAGCGCTTTACTATCGACCTTTCCATTTGAGGTTAAAGGTATTTTTTCCAATTTTACAAAATACGAGGGGATCATGTACTCCGGCAATGCCCTTGATAGGTACTCTCTTAGGGCGGATACCTTTAAGTCCGTGTCCATGACAGCATAGGCACAGAGGTATTTATTTCCTTGTACATCTTCTCTTGCTGTCACAACAGCTTCTCTTATTCCGTCATACCTCAATAGCCGTGACTCGATTTCTCCCAACTCAATTCTGAAGCCCCTGATTTTCACCTGCTGGTCTATCCTGCCTAAGTACTCCATATCTCCATCCGCCAACACCCTTACAAGGTCTCCGGACCGGTAAAGCCTCTCCCCGGGTTTATACGGATTTTCTACAAACTTTTCCTCCGTCAGTTCCGGCCTGTTGAGGTAACCCCTCGCTACGCCTTTTCCTCCCACGCACAACTCACCCGGTACGCCTGTAGGCGCCAGCCTGCCATGCTTGTCCAATACGTATGCAGTTAATGTCGGTATGGGTTTTCCTATATTGCTGATATTCAGTTCAATTTCCCTGTCGGTTATTTCCTTATACGTTACGTGTACGGTGGTTTCCGTTATACCGTACATGTTAATGAGTTTGGCCTGCGGATATTTCTCTTTCCACCCTTTAAGCTTTATTGGCTTCAGCGCTTCCCCACCAAATATTACATACCTTATTTTGAGCTGTTTCCCTGTCTTTTTCAGTTCTTCGTCCATCAGGCTGTAAAACGCTGTAGGCGTTTGATTCAGTACAGTAACGTTTTCTTTCGCTAACAACTCCAGATATTCCCGGGGATTTTGCGCCGTCAACTTCGGTACAATAACCAGTTTGCCTCCATAAAGCAGTGCACCGTACATCTCCCATACCGAGAAGTCAAAACAGAAGGAATGAAACATTGTCCACACATCATTTTTATTAAAGTCAAACTCCATACCGTCATTTATCATCAGTCTTACAGTGTTTACGTGCTCGATCATGACTCCCTTCGGTCTTCCTGTTGTACCTGACGTATAAATGATATAGGCCCTATCTCCGGGTCTATTTATATGTACAGGATTTGATGCGTCTCCTGTATACAGGCTTTCGTCCTCAAGACGTACAACCTCTTTTTCAAATTGTGCTTTTCCCGATAGGTCGCCGGTAGTCAGAAGAATATTGGCGCCGCTGTCTTCCAGTATGTATTGTATCCGGTCCGACGGGTAGGCCGGATCGATCGGCAGGTATGCTCCTCCCGCTTTCAATATGCCCATTATACCTATGATCATCTCCAGGGAGCGTTCAACCATGATTGCCACTATACTATCAGCCTGTACACCTTTTTCCCGTAATACTCTCGCAAGTTGGTTTGATTTTTCATTTAACTCTTTGTAGGTTAGCTTCCTATCTTCAAATCCGACGGCAATATTGTCCGGCGTTCTTTCCACCTGTTCCTCAAACAACCGGTGTACCGTTTTTTCATGGGGAAACGCAGCTCCCGTATTGTTAAAATCATAAAGAAGCCTGTTTCTTTCCTCAGGGTTAACTACTTCCAATTCCGCCAGGTTTTTTTCACTATTTGCTATCACTTCATTCAGCAAGTATTCAAAATTCAATACCAGATTGTCTATCGTCAGGGCATTTTCAAATACCTCTTTCCGGTAATGAAAATGAATCTCCAGATCGTCTTCACTGCCAAACTCAACAATATTTACAGCAAGTGCCTTCTTTTCATTCGCATTCACCAGCAGCTCTGCCGAAGCCTCACTGCCGGCGAAGCTTACAAAGCTTGAAATATTCAGATAGTTTACCGATACATCGAAAAGACCTTTCTTATTTGTTCTGCCATTATTAACGGTCCTGTATATTTCTCCAACCGGAACTTTAATATAATTGGAACATTCCTTCAACTCATTTTGTATGGCAATTAAAAGGTCAATAAACGTTAGTCTGCTGTTTACACTTATTTTTAAGGGTACTTCATTGGCAAACTGCCCCAGGATTTTTCTATGCTTCCCCTTATTTCTATTGTGGAATACGGCCCCCAGTACGATTTCATCCCTACCGCATATCCTGCTTAATTGCAGCGACAATACACCCATGAAAAATTGAAACGCTGAAAATCCTCTTTCACTGCTGAATTGAACTATTTTGTTATAGAAATCCCTTTTTACAGTTAAAGTCTTTTTATTTACCCCACATATGCCTTTCCGGTCATGGGTTTTAAAATCCAGGTTGAAAATGGGCTCAGGAACTTCCGGATATCTTTTCCTCCAGAAATTTTTATCCTCTATATACTCCTGCGAATGAGTATAGTTTTCGTCTTCCAGGATGAACTCCCTGTATGAGTATCGGGTTCTTCCTTCTTTGGATTCTTCATAATCACCCGCGGTCAGCCTTTGGTAATTCTCGACGATATCCCTCTGCATCATACTGAGACTCCAACCGTCTCCGATGAGGTGATGTACTTTACAAAAAAGGAAATGATGCCGATCACTGATTCTAGCTAATGCAAATTGAAATAAAACATCATTATAGTCAAAGGCTTTTGAAAACTCCTTTTCCATCCACTCCCTGCAAGCTTCAACAGGGTTGTCCTCTTCCGAAAAATCTATAAAAGGCAGGCTGTACTCAATATCGTTTATGATCTTCTGGTATACCTGATCATTGTCCCTCACGATTCTGATACGCATTGCGTCATGATTCCTGATTACAATAGCAATCGCTTTCTGCAGCACCTCATAATCAATAAATTTTCTCAACTCTACAGCATATCCATTATTATATATGGGCTCCTGACCATATATGCTTTGTTCAATCCATATATCCTTTTGGTAGCATGTTAAAGGGTAGCATAAAAGTTCTTCCGGGTTTTTATTATAAGCTGCTGTCATAATAGACATTTACCTCCTTTAGTATTCTAGCTGGTAACTCCTCGCGAATTGCAGGTAAACGAAAGAAAAGACTGCGGTGGTTTTTAATTATCGGTCAATAAGACGTTGGGCATGGGATATTCTATTTATTGCATAAAATAACTGCTTTTAATTTCCTTATTTTACTTTTAAAATCAAATCTGTATTATTTTTAACACAGTTAAAATTATATACCATCTTCCATATAATACAATTATGCAAATTTGGCATTTATTGTTTTATTTTGGTATTTTAGGATTGCACAGAACAATTTACCAATAAATACTAAAAAAGGTTTACTGTGCTTGCAAATTACATTTTTCCTGCCCTTATCGGATTATTTCCCAAATTATCCTGGAGACGAAAAAAAGAGAAGGAATCAATGAGATAAAGATTCCTTCTCTTTTTCGTCAGGTCCTTACTGCTGCCAGGTAATGGTTACACTGCCGCTGCCCGAAGCAGGTACTGTATAAGTATGGTTGCTGCCACCTTCCCATACCACAGTGCCTGCGGCATCCTTTTTAATGGCCTTGAATTGTACTGCCTGACCGGCTGGAAGATTAATGGTTATTGTCCAGGTCGGATAGTTCGGGCATGAAGCCGGACCAATGGCATTCGCCGGAGCCCAATTCCCCAATTCTGCGATACTGCCGGCTATATAAACATTCTGCCCCCACACTGTAGTTGCATTATTAATTGTAAACGTGACAGGGATTTTGGGAGGGGTAGTATCATTGATCGGCTGCGCATATACTTTGGATGAATTTGCCTCAACAGTAACGGTGATCTGCTTTCCTGTTACTCCGCCGCTTTGGACGGTTACTTTATCGCTGGAATCAAGTAAATTATTTAAAACGGTTCCAACTGCAATTGTACTTTCCGTTCTTAGAGGGATTGTGACGGTTTGCGACCCGCTGCTCTTGTTGCTGAATACACTGATTACCTCCTGCCCTGCATTGCTGCCGGAATCTACTCTTCTTGAGAATGCATACAGGTTTGGAGCTGCCCACATTTCACGCTGCTTACCGGTTCTCAGCGCTTCATACTGGCTTCTTAACTGGTTTAATTTACCCACAAGGATGTAGGTGTCCGTACTTGTGTTATTGAAATAATTCGTTATAACATTACCGTTTACATCCTTTTTCACCATACTCCACCGATTCCAGGTGTCTGCAATACCATTGATATAGTTATTGCCTTCATTCCCCTTATTCTGTTCGGTCCCGTACAATACACAGGGTATGCCTCTGGTCGTGAACAAGAAGGTAAGAGCATTTTTGAGTTTTCCGACACTTCCTCCCGCTTCCGTAAGAAACCTGTTTCTATCATGGTTGTCCAGGAATGTAACCATATGGTTTTCCCACCCGTTGTATTTGTAATCCTGGGCAAAAATATTTTTCAATGAGCATGCGCCTGAACTGGTATCGTCAAAGTTCTGCCCATAGGCAAAGCCATTTACGATTGATTGGAATAACGGGAAGTCCAGCATTCCCCATTCCTTGTTTGCACCGACATACCCGGCAACCCTGTCAACACTCATGTCAAAGCATTCACCAAACGTTGCGATATTGGAATCCGTTTCAATGCTGTGAATATAGTTTGCATTCAGACACTTTGCAGCGTCGACCCTTGCCGCATCCGCCCCGGTGTATGCAAACCAGTTTTTAATGGATGCATTTATAGCATTTTTTGCAGCCGCATTATCCTGGTCTATATCATCCAATCCGCCTAAATCATGATTTTCGCATTCCACCGGATCATTCCAGTTTACTATATCACCCAGGTTATGATACCAGCTTACGTTATTAAATGGAGCTGCCGGCTGTACCTGCGTCCCCGGCTTTAGTCCCGAATTCGAAATATAGTGTGCGTTAGAGCCTGTCCCTTGAAGATAATCGCCTACATGATTCGGTACAACGTCGATAATTACTTTTATCCCCTTGGCATGCGCTGCATCTACTAAGGCTTTTATCTTTTCCTTACTTTTTTGAGGGTCTGCTGAACCGAAGTAACGGTTTGCCGTATTGGGATCATAAACATTATAGCCGTGATAAGCCGCAGGCCACTGCTTGCCTGTGGAATCCGGCATTCCCCAGAGTTGAGGGTCTCCTATTGGAGAAATCCATATGGCCGTATATCCCTGGTTCTTAATGTAATCCAATTTATCGATGATACCCTGCCAATCTCCGCCATGCATATAGCGGAAGTCATCCTGAATATTTTCAGCATATCGGAATGCTTCCCCCGTTGCATTATTCGAGGGGTCTCCATCATAGAATCTGTCCACCATGATTTGATAAATGGATTCGCCTTGTAAATCCGTTGCGGCAAGTGCAGTGTTACCAAACAATGCAACACCGAAAACCATCGAAAAAATCATAAGTAACACGGATATCAGTTTCAATTTCTTAAACATAAATTACCTCCCTAAATTTTATTCCTTTTATTTATACAAAATAAGGAAATCCAACTATTTTCTGAAAATAACCACCTCCTCTCACCTTCATTGCATAAGTGTCCCTGATGCAATAACTTGTTAGCCCTCTGTTGCGTTATCCATTTACGCCTGTGCTCTGCATGGAATTTTCCTTACAGCACAGGTTTTTCTTTTGCCTGTATCACCTCCTTAGAAAATTTCCGGGCATACCAAATAAAACCTTAGAAGTATCCAAAGCGAATAAACAGTATGAAAACCGTATACAATGTAAGATGGAACTTAGCTGGTTCGACGCCCGCGGCCCCAAAAGCGTTGGCTATGCAAACGCCAAAGCAGCAGTTACCGTTCTTGTTATATATAGATAGATCCTGAGCAGCAAAAGTTGGCAGAAATCCTGGAAAATAGATAAGAAAATAGAATGAAGGAATAAAAATTTATACTATAGCCGATGGTTTGATGATTATAGGAATTGCAAGATTCACAGGCACTTTTCCTATACTTTTACTAGAAGAATTGCTAATTCATTGGATTTTAACCTGTTTTTTTATAATAAAAGGTATTTTACCGGTTAACTTTATCATTTCCTGTAAAAGCTAACCGGAATCACTTTACCTCTGCATACCTGCTTTTATGAATTGACTAGAACAGCGCCGCTTAAAGGCTGCAGTTCTATTTGCACTTCATTGTCTGAAACAGTATAGGTTTCCCCGCTTAGAGCATCCCTGAGGGTCCCTTTCAAGCCATTTTCCTGTATACGGGTTTTCCTGGCAAACTCGCTATTATTTATTACGACAGTAACCTTTTGCTCCCCAGCTTCCATTGTATAGGCATAGAGGTTCTTCCCATTGTCCTTTATAATGGTTTTACATTTGCCGAAAAATACGGGCATACATTCTTTTCTGACTCTAATCAGTTTTTTATAGTACTCTGTTAGTTCCGCTTGGACTTTATCCTCTTCCCACGTCATGGGTTTTCTATATTCGTGTTCCTCAACACCGAAAAAGCCTTTTTCGTCTCCATAGCAAATGGATGGAACTCCCTGCGACATAAATTTAAACAGTGCTGCTAACTTCAGTCTCCTGTGATCGCCTCTGCAATAAGAGAGAAACCTTGGAACATCGTGGGTGTCGAGAAAGTTCATCTGCGCCTGTGTAATAGGCCTTTTATAACGCATTCTCAGCGAGTTGACCTTCGCATCAAACTCGTCGACGCTCATTTTCGATTCTGCAAAAAATTCCCTGCAAAGATAGGTAAAACGATAATTCATTGCTGAGTCGAATTGATCTCCCTGAAGCCATGAATGTGAGTCCTCCCATATCTCTGCTACCAGAAAGGCATCCGGTTTGACAGCCTTTACCGCTTTACGGAAGCTTCTCCAAAAGTCATGGTCGATTTCATTTGCTACATCAAGCCGCCAGCCGTCGATATCAAACTCTCTTATCCAATAAGCTCCTACATTACAGAAGTACTCCATTACCTCCGGATTCCCCGTGTTCAGCTTCGGCATCTCTCGAACATAGGCAAAGCATTCATAATTGGGGTTTTCCGTATACTGTACAGGGAACTCCATCTTGTAATACCAATCCTTATACCTGGAGCTTTCGCCGTTCTTCATTATATCCTTAAAAGCAAAGAAACCTGCGCCCGAATGGTTGAATACGCCATCCAGCATCACTTTGATATTGCGTTTATGGCACTCCTGTACAAGCTCCTTGAAGGTATCATTATCCCCAAAACAGGGGTCTACGGTAAAGTAGTCAATGGTATCATATTTATGGTAGGCTCCCGCTGTAAATATAGGATTAAGGTAAATACAATTGATCCCCAAATCCGAAAGATAGTCAAGGTTTTCCGTTATCCCCTTTATGGTACCGCCATTCTTGTTTTTGCACACTTCCCCGCTTGTATGTTCGATAGCATTATTCACTTTCGAAATAAATTTCCTTGAAGTGGCGAAACTGTCAGGGAATATCTGATAAATAACGGCCTCTTTCGCCCACTGGGGTACAGCAGCGATATCCTCCCTTCTTATGTACGGAAACTGGAAATATTCCGTACGTGAACACCTTGGCGTACTCCTGAATTCATTGCCGAAATAGTAGGTAGATGTAATACCGTCACTTAGCCAGAAATAATAACATACGCGGGTATATTCAGACTTTACGTCGGCTTCGAAGTAATCGAAAAGAAGATCACTGGCCACAAGCCTCATTTCAACATCCGTAACGGGAATAGGTTCTTTTGGGAATACCCGATCCCCGTAAAACAATATGCATTCCTTAATATCTCCCTTTTTAGCTCTCAACCGGATGACTAAAGTACTTTCATCGATTGCGTGAGCGTAGCTCGAATCGGGAATATGTTCAATCGCTTCTAAAAACATGTCCATCCACCTCTTCTAATATTTTACTCCACCTGCCGTCAAACCGGACACAAGGTATTTTTGAATCGCAAAGAATATGACAAGTACGGGCAGGGAAACAAGTAAAGCCCCCGACGCAAACACGGGCCAATTCCTGGTATATTCGGTACCTTGAAGCGAATACAGTCCTGCAGCAAGTGTGAAATGTTCGCTTGAAGTTAGAAAATTTACTGCATAAATATATTCATTCCAGGATGTTATAAAAACCATCATTCCTGTAACAATCAATGCAGGCCTTGCCAGCGGCAGTACAATTTTTGTGAGTATGGTTAAATCACCGGCCCCTTCCAGCATGGCTGCATGCTCGATTTCCACCGGAATTGTATCGAAGTACCCTTTTAAATTCCATATGCCGAAAATAATCATACTTCCTGTATAAACGATGATTAATCCGGCGTAGGTATCCATTAGTCCCAAAAGCCGGAAGAGCCTGTAGACTGCCACCATTGAGAGCACCGCAGGAAAGGCGTTCAGCAGCAAAAATATATACATTGTTCCCTCCCTGCCCGAGAATCTGAATCGAGAGTAGGCATAAGCCGCCGGCGAGGAAATTGCCAGGGCAAATATAACCGTACTAACCGTGAGAATCAGACTGTTCTTCAACCATGTAAAAAATGGTTTGTCACAAATAATTGCCTTATAGTTATCAAAAGTGGCATCCTTGGGAATCAAAGAAAAGGCGGAACTCACCAGTGAATTGGATCCACTCAAGGAAACGGATACAGTATAGAGTATCGGAATCAGGAAGAGCAGACAGGTAATAACCATTATCACATGTATGGTTGCATGTACTGCTCTGTTTTTTCTTTTCATACTGCCAATCAAGTGCTTCACCTCCTAGTTTTCCTTCAGGTACTTTTGACTTCCGACCGTAAGCAGCACGATAATCGCAAAAATAATTACCGAAAGGGCTGAACTGTATCCATAGTTATTGGTTACAAATGCTTTTTCGAAGGCATAGGTAATGACCATATGTATATTCGCCCCCGATTTGGAGCCGGACTGCTGCGTCATCAGATAAACAATATCAAATTGCTTAAAGGTAACAAATGTTGTCATCACCACTGCCGGCATTAATACAGGCTTTAACAGGGGCAACGTTATCTTTCTTATTTTGGTTAAAAGGTTTGCACCTTCTATTTCTCCGATTTCATAATACGCCTTGTCTATGCTCTGAAGTCCCCCATAGACCATTAAAATCATAAACGGCAATGCCAGCCATAAATTTACCAGCAAACAGGATATAAAAGCCATGGCATCCCCGTTTAACCACTCAACTCCTTTGAAGCCAAAGGAAGTAATTATTTTGTTCAATAAGCCGTAATCATTGTGGTACATTCCGTATTTCCATATAAGAGCCGAAATATACCCTGGCATAGCCCAGGAAATCATTAAAATCGTCTTGTAGAGTCTCTTAAACTTCAGATTTTCTACATTCAGCATCAGCGCAAAAGCCAGCGCCAGGGAAACCTGCAATACGATATTTATAACTGTCCACACTATCGTTCGGGCAAGTGCTCCTAAAAATCCTTCGTCTACTACCGTCAAGGCTTTTATGTAGTTGCTTGCATGGTTGAATGTATAGTCAGTCCAATGGTAAATGTTCATATTTGTAAATGAAATATAAACAGTATACGCGATAGGAAAAACTACAATCAGTAAAATCAATAGTAAGGACGGTAGTGTATAGGTATATGCCCTGGTATTTTTCCTTGTCCCTGTATTCATCCGTTACGCCCTCCCAGGATAAGTTTTGAACGATATGGCCGGATGGGGTATGAAAAGTCATACCCCCAAGCCATAAAACATGCTACTTCATTGATTCTATATTTTTCAGGGCTTCTTTTTGTGCTTTGTCCATTTCGGTTTTTACATCTGCATTATTCTTGTTGATCGCCGCTAATGCATTTTCAGTAGATGACCACATAACATCAATCTGGGGAATATTGGGCATCGGAACTGCATTTTCCGCAGTTGCCTTCATCGCTTTTATCAGTTCATTGTTTTTAATGCTTTCATTATCATAAGCTTTTTTATTTGCAGGTGCTGAACCCGTTGCAAGGGAAATTGCTTCACCCATGTCCTTTTCAAGCATGAACTTAATGACCTTGGCAGCCGCTTCCTTTTCTTTACAGGCCTTTAACAGCATAATCCCCTGAACGCCTGCATAGGGACTTAATGCTTTGCCGTTCTTACTTACCACGGGCAATGGAGCAAAACCTACGTCAATTCCCGCTTTTTTAACATCCGCTACAAGCCATGGACCGTTGATGGTAGATGCAGCTTTTCCTTCCTTAAAGAGGGTGGTTACCGTATTCCATTCCCCGTCCTTCGGCATGAGAGGAACAAACTGCTTATGATAAGCTATCGCATCTATCGTTTCCTGCTTGTTAAGTCCCGGCTCAACTTTTTCATTTATAATATTTCCGCCGAATGCATTAATCCACGCCGCAACATAATAGGCAGTACTGTGCTGCTCCACAAATCCGTAATTCCCGTCCTTTGTTTTTTCCTTCATCATGGCCAGAAGTTCATCGGTATTCTTCGGAACCGCAGTTAAAAGCTTTTTATTATACATAAAAAGAAGTGTCTCATAATATGCCGGGACTTGATATCTTTTTCCGTTAAATACGCCGGCACTTTGCGTCATAGGAATAAAATCATTCAATTTATCAGCAGATATGTACGGGTCTAGTGGCTCTAAAATGCCCATTGTCGCGTATAAACCTATTTTATCATGCGCATACCAATAGAAATCGGGTGCACCCTTTGAATCGGATGCAATGAGCTTTAGCGCATCATTTGACTTTTCTTTCCTCACCACATTCACTTTGATTTCGGGCTCCAGTTTTTTGAACTGCTCGCTAACGATATTGGCCACCGCCGGTTCAAGCTCATGCCACATGGTTAATTCGACGGTTTTCTTTTGCTGCGTTCCCGTCCCTTCCTTGCTGCCGGTATTTTTTCCACTCTTTTGTTCGCTCCCGCAGCCTCCAAGGAGTGTAACAGCCATAGCCGCTGCCAGAATTGTTGAAACTACTCTTTTCATAATTGACCCTCCTTATATTCTCTTTATTTAGTAAATCGTTTTCCTAATTTTTGCACATTTTCTTGCTTCACACGTCACGCGCACGATACGTGGCATTCAACAAAACACGCTAAATATATAGGTTTAAAGGATTTTTTAAAAGCTTATAGGTTAAATACTATTCAATTCATTTAGGAAAACGTTTTACTAATAATATGTATTCTACTTCCTTTTAAAAAATCCTTCTTTTTTACCAAAAATTTTTATTATTTTTTTATTTTTTTGTGCATTTCTAATAGATATGTTCATTTAAGCTGTATATCAAGCCATATACAACGGAATTACAGGCCAAATTCATATAGATATGACAATAATATTGTGCTATAATTTCATAGTACATGCTAGTATTTGCGAAAGCGTTTTCGCTATTTACTATCTGCATCAATGGTGGGAGGGTTCGTATGCCTGTAACAATAAAAGACGTGGCGTTAAGAGCAGGAGTTTCAATATCTACCGTTTCAAAAGTAATCAATAACGGTTCAAATATATCGGATGCCACAAAGGAAAAAGTAAGAAGCATAATGAAAGAATTAAACTACTATCCTAATATAATTGCAAAAAGTTTTGCCCAACGCAATTCCTATAATATCGGAGTACTTATGGATTTAAAAAGGTCCGATGCCTTTATAAATTCTCATTTGTATGAAATATTGGGCGGCATCGAAGAGGTTGCTCAGCAAAACGGGTATTTTTTGACATTATCAAACATGAGTTCAGTGATAAAAAATGATACCCTCGATAAAATCGTTATGCAAAAAGGTGTTGACGGCCTTATTATACAGGTCAACAATTTAACGAAAAGCACTTGTCAGCGATTAGACGATCTCAGCTTCCCTTATATCGTGATCGGGCAGCCGAAATTCGAATCAAAGGTCTGCTGGATTGACAGCAATAATAAACTTGCCGGCGAAATCGCCGCATCCCATCTTATTGAGGAAGGGTATGAACGAATCGCATTTATCGGCGGTCCCGACAAGGATGATATTTCTAAAAACAGAGAGGCCGGGTATAGGAATTCCCTTCAGGAACATTCCATCAAAGTGAATAAATCTTACATTAAAGAAGGGGAAACAAACACTGAAAACGGCTATGCTTTAATGAATGAACTTTTGGACTTGCCAAACCCGCCCGACAGCCTTGTATGCACAAATAATTTCATGGCTGTAGGAGCCATGCGCGCGATTAAGGAAAGAGGGTTAAAGATACCCGACGATGTTGCGGTGATCGCTTTCGATAATTATCCATTATCACAGTTTACCGAACCACCCATGAGTGTTGTGGATATCGATGTGTTTGAACTCGGCGTTCATGCTGCAAATGCTCTTATGAATAAACTGCGGAATCCCAATCTCCAGGTGCAGTACAGCATGCTATCCCCTACATTAATTGTGCGTGAATCCAGTAAAAAAGCAAAAATTTGAACAAAAGAAATCACGATTTGTCACAGGGAATGACCCAGTAAATCCATCAGAGTTGATCATATTTACCGGGTCATAAATCAATTTCTCT
The DNA here is from genome assembly GCA_023419605.1 of Bacillota bacterium. Lineage (GTDB taxonomy): Bacteria > Bacillota > Clostridia > Acetivibrionales > JAEZXR01 > JAEZXR01. The sequence goes on from JAEZXR010000121.1 coordinate 128,391, forward strand.
CTAGAAATAAAGTTGTATAGTTATCTGTATGGTTACTATTTGAGGTGATGGGGCATTATTGAACTTATCTTTACTTCTTAAACATATAGCTTTATAGACAAGCCTTTTCAATTGTTGATATGTACACAATGAAAGTTGAACAGGGAGCTAGGCATCTACCTTTTGCTATTTATTATTATCATATAATTCTCTCAGTGTAGAATTAAAATAAGTGTTTAAAAAAAGTTTAATCAAAACTTTAGAACTTACTAGCATTGATCCATAAAGAGTCTAGTTCATAGTTTGTTTCTCTAAACTGTGGCTCATACATTGGTTTATACCTGCATAACTGCTTGTTGGATTACTCTATCAACTGCCATTAGTACTCCAAGTATTCGCATATTCTCATTTTTCTTTGGTTTTTCTACTCTTAGGACTAGATTAGGGCGGTATTTGCTCTTATGAGCATCTTCCTTTAGCTTATTACCTCTATCCTAGAGATATTGCAGAAGATGCTCTAGCTCCATCCCATCGACTCTGTGTTATCCTTTATTCCTCTTAACTTGCTTATGATTTTCTGAGCCTAAAATTTGCTCAAGAATTCTATCCCCCTTCGTGTCAGCATTAGTGATGTTGTTTTCAGTTTTCCTCTTTTCAGTAAGCGATCCATCATCCTCTTCGTATTCCGCACTATCCTTTTGATAATAGCAATTTCTATATCGATGTATTATGTTTTTTTATTCCGATTTCGGTAACACTCATTAACTTTCACCTCCTAAGATTCATTACTCCGTGACATCGTCTACTATATCATCACTAGGGCATCTGCTAACTTTTCATAATAAATCTTTTTTCAACCATATTTCACAAAGCTTTCATATATCTGCCACGTTTACGACATGGACTTCCTGACAGTTTGGAGTTTTATTTGTAATGCAACCTTGCCCAATCTATGTTTGCCTGAAATGATTTCTGTTCGTGAGATCAGAAGCTGTTTACCGGCTTCTATAGATTCCTCATCACCGAGGATGCTCCTGCATTGGGCTATGCGTTTGGTGCTATCAGCCTACACTCGTGACTTTCAGCCGTCTAACTGCATCAATGTTGGCTCCATTTTCAATTGAGATAGTAAAATTAAGTTAATATTTTTGTTTACATTAGGGTTTTCTCCTAAAGTGGTTATATATTGTTATTTTAAAAATTATTGGAACGTATTTACTATTTTTATAAATTATGGTAACATTTAATTGTAAATTAATTGATATAGGAGGAGTTTTATGAAAAAAGCAACAGTTAAAGTGCTTCTAAGACTAATATTGGCTATTATATTAGTTCTCGGACTGTCACCAGTGCAATCTAATGCTGCGACAGATAGCGTATTTGCTATTTTTGCAGGGGATGCGATTTTTAAGGACGATGGCAACCCCAATACACCACCGGTAGATGACTCTATAGAAGATCTAAAAAGAGCAGGTGTAGATACTGTGATTCTTGGTGCGGTTCACATATATCCAAATAGCGACTTATATATAAATGGGAATAAAGTGTGTTCAGGTGGTCAGTATGTAGGAACAGATGATTATAAACAGAAATGGGCAAAACTCAAGCAAGCACCTACTGGTGTAACCAGACTAGAATTATATTTTGGTGGCGCCGGCTCAGGTACATTTAACGATTTGAAAAATACGATTTTGCCTAATACAACTCTTAAAAACACATTGCAGCAAAATCTGAACGCCTTATTTGTAGCAACAGGAGCAGATGCAGCTTGTATCGATGATGAAACGACTTATGATAGCACCAATACCACGACTTTCTGTAATATGATTGTGACTTCAGGAAAAAAAATTACTCTGTGTCCATATAATAATACGGCATATTGGAGTGCTGTTAAATCAAATTTGAGCACGAATTGCGATCGCGTATACCTCCAGTGTTATGATGGTGGCGCAGCTAACAATGCAAGTAGCTGGAGTAGCTCTTTAGGTGGTAGTAAAATCATTCCTGGATTTACAGCAGGCACTTATACTAGTGCGATTCAGACAAAATTAGATGGTTGGGGTGGCGCTGCTACGAATTCATGTTTACAGGGTACATTTTTATGGAATTATGACGAAGTAATTCAGTGCAATAGTTCAGATAATATATATAATTTCGGCAATTTTTTCAACACTTATTTTTCAATGGGACGAGCTATTTCGAATGAAATGTATAATACGTCTGATAGAAGCAATGGTTATACAAATCTGTCAAGAAACGGAAATCCAATTGTAACGGCTAGCGGTCAAATTAATTCGGACTCTGCTCCTGGCAAAGCAGTAGACGGTATCATGCTCAATTCAAAATGGTGTGATACAAGTTCTTCCTCAAAGTGGTTAAAGATCGATCTGGGGCAAGCCCAAACTGTCTGGCGTTGGGTAGTTAAGCATGCCGGGTCAGCATTAGAGCACCCAAAATACAATACAAAGGGTTTCATACTGCAAAAGAGCGATGATGGAATAAATTTTACAGATGTAGATACTGTAACTGACAATACTCAAGCTGTCACCGATCGACAGCTCAACGCCTCTGTGACAGCACGATATTTCAGGCTGTTCATTACAAATCCAAATCAAGGTGCAGATAATGCAGCACGTATTTATGAGTTTGAGCTGTATAATGGACCACAAATTCCGCAAAATGTAGCTTTAAACAAATATGCAAATTCTCAGCAATACGTAGGAGCATGCAGTCCGGGAAAGGCAGTTAATGGTACTTTGAATGATCTAGATGATAAGTGGTGTGCTTTAGCTAGTACTAGCAACTGGCTATGTGTAGACTTGGGTCAAGAATATGATATTTCTAGATGGGTAGTTAAGCACGCCGGTGCATTTGGAGAACCAGTTTATTATAATACATGTGATTTCAGATTACAAAAAAGTAGCAGCAAGACAGGGGATCCATACTATTTTACCAATTGGGAGGATGTAGATACTGTAACTGGTAATACAGCTAATGTCACAGATCGTTCAGTAGGAACTTTCTCAACAAGATATGTTAGACTTTATATTGATAAAGCGACGGCTTATACTGGGAGTGACAATTATGCTCGAATTTTCGAATTTGAAGTATATGGTATACCTAGTACCCCTCCTCCACCTACAAATGTGGCATTGAACAAAACAGCTACTGCAAACGCATATATACAGTTTACGGAACCAAGCAAGGCAGTCAACGGTACAATAAATGATTTGAATGATAAATGGTGCGCAACTCAAAATACAGGCGCACAGTGGCTTCAAGTTGACTTGGGTGGCCCTTATACTATCAATCGTTGGGTAGTAAAGCATGCTGGTGCAGGTGGTGAAACGGCAGGCTACAACACAAAAGATTTCAAATTGCAATATAAGGCTGGCCAAAACTGGATAGATGTGGATACAGTGACCGGTAATACTCAAAACGTGACAGATAGAACCGTTTCAGCATTTATCGCACAGTATGTACGCTTGTTCATAACTACACCAACAAATAATAATGACCCCGCGGCTCGAATCTATGAGTTTGAAGTATATGGATATTGAGATTAAAGTCGCAATAAATGGAGCATTCGAAAACGTTGTTAAAAATGCATATGGGAGAATATTTTTTATACAACTAAATATCACTAGTGGCTAAAAAAGAATAACGGGATAAACTGTACCCTTTGTCAAGGACAAATTGAAAGAGGCTGGGGGCTGTTGCACAACTAACGAATAAGTTAGGCGTGTAATAGCTTCCTTTTGCATCCCCGGTAACCATTTACTCAAAAAGTCTTCTAGAGGTATACTTCTGGCGGTGTATCCTTGCCATACACCTTGTGCGCATAATTGAACAAACTGTTCCTTCGGCCAAAATGGTATTACTACATTACCTGTGTGATTGAAACGATGTTGGTGAATCACACAATTCATTAGAATATGACTACTCCATCTGAATGTCAATTTTATATAGATAGTATTTTTGAAAAACGTCCTCTTCAAGCATTCCTGGTCTTATTTGTTGTATTTCCTTTATAACTTTAAGAAACAGTGTTGCATCTTCACTCGTTTCAAACAAGCTATTTACATTTAACCTTGGTTGAAAATAATTCTTTATCAGTTCGAAAATACCCTCTAATTCTGTTTTATTTTCACTCGAATCTTCAAGCCTAGAAGCTAATAAAGAATATCCCCCTTTTGTACAAATGTCTATTCCGAGGAAACAGTCTATTGTATTAATTTCCTCATCTTCTATTCTAATGACTTCATAACTCATACCATTCTTAGTATAAGAGTTTACGAGTCTGCTTGCTTTTTTTACATCTGCGATATACCCGCCATCTCCAGCCTCTGAAGCATACCAATCCCAAAAAGTATATAATTCTTGTTCATCACTATACTGAGGTTCTTCTCTATAAAGACCTCTATATGAGCTATTTGATGAAATAAATACGTCACCGAGTATCCTAATTTTCACAAATATTACCTCCTCAATCAAGTTTATAACCGTTAGGAACTGGAATATGAACTCTTGCATCACCAATATGAATATGTGGAATACCCCAATTTTCGCCAGCTTTACCTGTATGTCCTGCTAAATCATTTGCAGTAGCTTCTACTTTGACACCAAACCTCTTAGCCTGTGCAATCAATTCATTAACTTGAACTTCCGAAAGCGGCGTTTTCGCCTTTTCAAATTGTCTTGTCCAACTTACAAACTTTCCTGCATTGTCAATATTCGCTGGTATTTTCAGAGCATTACCCGCCCCCTTAAGTACATCATCAGCCACACCAATGGCTTTAGCCCCTTTTCCAGCAAGTTTACCACTTGTTGCCGCCCATCCTGCGATGGGAATTGCAGCCGCCGCGGACAATCCCGCATTTACATAATCGCCTCTAGCTGCATATATTGCCGCATTTACAAGGTCAGCTCCCTCTCCAAACCCTGGAGCAAGGCCAGCTATATCAAGTACTGTTTGAACTGTGTCCAAAACTGCACTGCCAGCAGAATTTCCCATCCCCTCAAAATCTAAACTTGCACCTCCACCATCATACAAGGAATGCGCAATAAATCCATCAGAATCGATCATATTCACCGGGTTATTCCCCGCGTAGGCGTACATGTTCGGGGTTACAACCGCATCCGCATTGAGGAACCTTCCCCATTCCGGGTTATAGTACCGGGAATTCAGGTAGTAGAATCCGGTTTCGGTATCATACCTGTATCCTCTGTACCTGTAGAGGTTTTTCAAGCCTACAGTGTCTTTCAATGTCCCCGTCGTTGATAATAGGTTTCCCCAAGTATCATAGGCGTATTCCACCACGACAGCGCCATTTTTGTCGTACAACCCCATTATAGCACCTTGGGCATTTTTGATATAGTAGTATTCTATACCATTTAGGTTCATACTCAGGAGGCTTCCTTTTCGGCTGTAGGTATAATGAATCTTATCGGTACCGCTGGTTTCATACACTACCTTGTCGCCTTCCAGCACATACTGGGTAGTAACTCCGTCTACAGTTTTTTGTGTTCGTATTCCTCCATCATTGTACTTATAGGAGATAGCCCTTCCATTACCGGTTATCCCTGCCAATTGATGGCCGCTTTCCCATCGATAAGAATACCCGTTATAAGAAATCGGATTTCCCACTACATCATACACCAGAGACTTTCCGTCATAACTGATCATCCGGTCTCTCCAGCCGGAGGCACTGTAAACATAAGGAATAACCCTGGTAGCTGTTCCTACTGCCCCCGTGGTATACGGATATTCGGTTTTGCTAGCGATATTTCCTCCTACATCATAGGCATATACAATGGTTTTGTTGAGGACTTGATTGTCCTCCCGTACCACCTCATTGGCCTCGTTATAGGTATAGGTAATCTGCTGCGTCCCCCGGGTAATGGTCTTGATGTTTCCATTGGCATCATAGGCATAGCGTATGATGCTGCCATTGTTGTTTATGGTCTGTACCCGGGTGGATGTAGAGCCATTGATTCCCGGCACATAGGTAACACCGGTGTTGTATTTTACTGCCCCCGTATCTGGCTACCAGATCTTCTCTATCATCCCCATTGATATCCATAACCAGGAACCGGTTTCCATAGAGCCAGCCGTTGGCATCGCTAATTCCCGGCAATACCATATTGGTTGAGTACGCCAGCGTGGTTCCATCGGAGCGCCATATGGCAAATTCTTCCCAGGAGTACCTGGCTACCAGGTCATCCCGGTGATCTCCGTTAATGTCCATCACCAGGAACCGGTTTCCCGTATTCCAGCCGTTTGAATCCGAAAATCCCGGTATGCTCACACTGGTGGAAGAGACCAGTTTGGTTCCATCCGACAGCCATATTCTGAACTCTCCCCAAGCATACCTTACCACCAGATCGTCTTTACCGTCGCCGTTACTATCCATGACAAAGAATCGGTTTTCCTGATCAAATCCACTGGCATCGGTATAACTATCCAGGCCGAACTTCTCCAGGCTTACCAAGTCGGTTCCGGTTGAAATCCATGGCTGGAATTCCCCCGCAGAATTTCTGGTCAACAGGTCGTCTTTGTGATCTCCGTTGATGTCCATAACGAAGAAACGGTTATTGCCCAGCCATCCATTGCTGTCACTCAATGCAGGTATTCCCACATAGTCCGCATTCAGTATCAGCTTGTTTCCATCCGAAAGCGCAATTTCAAAGCCTCCCCAGGAATTCCTTGCCACCAAATCCTCCTTGCCGTCACCATCGAAATCCATCACGAAGAATCGGTTCTTATCACCATATCCGTTTGGGTCCGAATACCCTGTGGCACTCAGCCTGCTTAGGTCCTCCAGTTTTTCGTTATTGGACTTCCAGAAGGACCAGGTGCCATCCGTATCCCGGGTTGCCAGATCATCCTTCCCATCTCCGTTAATGTCCATAACAAAAAACTTATTTCCGTTCAGCCAATTATTTGCATCGGAGTATTTATCCGTCAGGTCCCCTAGTTTTGCCTGTGTCGGATTTCCAAAACTGTCGTATTGGAAGGAGTAAAAATCATTTTCCGCAGTAGCCGCCGTTTTCAGGTTGTGTTTATCGTCATAGGTATAGCGGAAGATTCCGCCTTTGGGGTCAATGGCTTTGATAAGGTTGTTGGTCGCCGGGTCATACTGAAAAGTAGAATTGTTTTTATTCAGATCCACGGTAGAAGTTATATTCCCGTTATTATCGTATTGGTAGCTCCGGTTAAATTCCTCCCGGAACAACTGAAACCCGTCAAAGTAGGCAGCGTTTTGGTTCCGATAGTACCGGTAGATGACAGTGACGCTGCCGTAGTCCTTTTTGGCGATGGACTTATAGGCGGCATACTGCCATTCCGTACTGTCCTCATTAAAATTGAAGGTATGCCAGGATTTTGTGTTGTCCGTATAGTTATATTGAATGTCAATGGCAAACCACCGGGGTTCTGCTAAAGGAACCGATTGGCCTTTGCCCCATCCGCTGACGACAAACGCATCCCCCGCTTTTCCACTCACTTTGACCTCCTGGTATAACCATTTGTCAACAGCCGCATTTCCAATAAAACGCATCCGGTTTGCATCCAATCCTTTAGGACTGGCGGCATCACTTTGTACAACCACGGTATCATCGGCATCGCCGCCGACTTTAGTCCAGTAGGCGAGACCCTGGGTAAAATCCGCATTCTCCACCAGATTGTACCGGTTTGCTATGGGCCCCTCCTCCAGTTGCAGAGCATCAAAGTAGGCAATACCGGTCTCTTCCGTAATGCCCGCCGCCACATTGACGGTGGTGGTGGTTGAGTCTTGCGGAACGGCAAAGGTCAGCTCCAGCCTTTGCCAGTCCGCTGTTCCCGATAGCTTTTCCGATTCGAAATAGATGGGATTGTCTGCACTATCCCTGGCACCGACAAAGATAAGCGCACCTTTCCCATGGGTATTGGAAATTCCGCTTGTCTTTACAAAGCCGGACAACGTATAGGTACCGCCTTTTTGCACGGTTACGGGTTGATAGAAATGGTAGCGGGCTGTGGTATTGGTCTTTTCAACTCGCAGCGCAGTATTTCCTATGTATTTCTGTTCTGTGGAAAAGCTTCCGGAGCCGGTGGAGCCGCTCCATCCTCCGGAGGCCCAGGTATCGCCGGCAACTTCCGCATTGTGGTTTTTAAGGAGGTTCATCGTCATACGTTGTACTTTCGAATCAGAGATGAGCTTGTTTTTACTGATATTGGCTTCCTTCTGATAGTCGAAATATTTGGCATATCCCTGGTCATCCCGTACACTGATAGTGTTTCCGTCATTATTGAACTGGTATATGTTTTTTCCGCCTATTACATCAGTGAAGGTAGTGGTGTTATATCCATAAGATATCTGTAATTGGTTTCCTTGTGTTCCATCCTTGTGATATTCCCGGATTCGGGTTACCCGCTGCACTTTGCCTGCACCGTATTCAAATCCGGCAGTATATCCGTCGTAATCCGAAGCTGTAAGAAGATTTCCTGTGCTATCTTCATAGGTATACTCCCCAAAATTATTATCCGGATGTATAATTTTTGTCAGTCTGCTATTGGGATTATAAGCGTAACTTATATTTCTTCCTGCCGGGTCGATAATCTTAGAGAGAAGATCGTTAGCGTACTCCAGCTTTGTTTCCCTGCCAGAGGCATCCTTTACCGAGATGATTTGATTACTTCCATTGTAACCAATGACTTGCGTATTTCCATTTCGGTCCACGATACTGGTCAGATAGCCGGAAGTGTTGAAATTCAATTGATTATCCTGCTTGTCTTTAATGGTGGTTCCACTGGAGGTAACCGTCAGCGTCAAATCAATGCCGGATTCATCCTTGTATACCCCGGAATCATTGGGCTTGAAATAATGCTTTGTGCCATCTTCATCCGTGTAAATATACCGCAGTATACCGTCCGCAAAAGTTCTGGAAGTAACAGTTTGGTTCAAATTGGTTCTCCAGCCCCTTCCGAAACCAATGGTGCTGTCCTTTTCATTGCTGTTGAAAATGTGACGAAGGGTGACGGGCATCCGGTTTCCACTCATGCTTACATCTTCATGAATAAACACCAGGTTTCCGTTATAGTCGTTTACATAGCCCGTTCCAGCCCTGCCGGCGTCCTGGGCATGGTATGTCCAATACCCTTCCAGGCCGGAGTTGTCTACATAACTGATGGTGATCCTGGGTCTTACCAGGGAAGAGCCTACATCGGAAGAAATAAACTCCTTGATGCGAGCCGACTCATCGGCACTTTTCAGCATCATACCGAATTTCTTCCCGGAAGAGTACCACTCTTTTACCATTCCGGTAATATTCCAAAAAAAAGCACTTCCGCTATTGCCCGTGACCATTTGATAATCTTCCACTTTGGAATCATAAGCAATGGAACCCATATTGGCCCAGGTCACAACTCTCGGGTCCCAGTCGTTTAGTATTTTATGTACATTGATTTGCGTGGTATCCGTATAGGATTCTATAAGTGCCAGGCCTAATGCTGCGTGGATAACCATATCGGAAGCGGCCAGGGGAGGAAGTTCAAAGTTCAAAAAAGACCGGGTCCTTCCGGAAGTAGAACCTTTGCCTACCTTTAACCGGTCCAGGTTATATGAATTACTGTTCGGGAAGTTCTCCTGTACATAGGTATCGGAAATATCCTGTATTTCAAGGGGTGTGAGCACAGGCGGATCAATCGTCACCGGATAGGCCCGCTCCGGTGCATTCAACCACTGTATATCGGGTACTATGCTTAATTTATAGCCCTTCTCCGCTGTCTCCAATACAACCCGGACATCCTCACTCTCATCACCTTTTGCATCCATCATGACAGGACGAGCCATAAGCAGAACAGTCTTCTGCGGGTCTGCTGCATCGGTAAATGCGATGTTGCCATCCTTTTGCAGCACAGGTGTGAGGTTTTTGGTATTTAGAGTAAAACTAAACTGCGGATTGGCTACTTTTGTTTTTAAAATGATGTTTTCCTTTACCTGATTGGATTCGATGATATAGTGAAGGTCTGTAGACGGGAATACCTCGGAAAATTCCACCTTGGAAACAGTTTGGGGCTGCATGATTTTCTTTTCATTTTCTATGAGAATTTGCTTTTTATCAGCAGAACCGGAACGTTCCATGGAAGCCAGTCTGCCGGAGGCAAATGCATTTGCGATTTCATTGATTTGAGCAGGATTTATAGGGGTAACTACTGATTTGGAATTGTTTGCTGAATTGATACTCCATGAAATTTCATACTGGTCTTTGGTGATTCTTACAAGCTTGCTTGCATTGGAATTCTGTGCGATTTTGACCCGGATGTCATTACTTTTATTCACGAGAACTTTATTGCCCGGACTTTCAGCGTCCTCCTGCTCTACCAGGGTGTTGTCGATGTCCTTCCACACTCCGCTGGCCTTATAATGGACAGGATAAGGGTATATGACGGCTTCCAGGGTATTGTCTTCCTTTATGAAGTGCTTTATATTGGCTTGTCTTTTCTCCGGAAGTTCTCCAATGATTCTTGACACATTTTCATTCCAAGGTGGTTGACCGGAGTCAAAAGTACCGGTTTGCTGCGGAGTGTCCTCTATGTCTGCCGTGTAGGCAGAGTTAGGTATGAAAGTAGTAATCACTGCACCAATCAATAGCCACGATAATAACTTACTTGTTTTTCTCATGCTGTAGCCTCCTTCTCTATATGCTTTTTTATATAACTTTCTTTTATGGGTTGATCGTAACTCAAGGATCATACTTCAATAAACCTCTCAGTAGTTTCTTCAATCTTTCTTACCCATTGGAACCACACCCCTTTTATGGTTATTATTGTTGATTATGGTACAAAGTGTATCGTGGTTTTATTAATACCAATCTGTCCCTCTCCATAAACAAAAAATTAATTTATATGCTTCGCTATGTACATAGGAAGCAGCGCAAAAACATCCTGTATTGCAACACTTATCTGCTGCAACACAAGATGTTTTTAAATGAATTCTTCTCTTCTAAAAAATGACTCTATCACCGTAGCGTTAGATTCTATTTTAAGCCAGCACCGTTTTTATCCTCCTGCCTCAGGAGTCACTGTATATACCTGTCCCGGCTGAGTTTCAAACTCTGCCACGCCCGGTTCAATCACCCTTAGGGGTACACTTTTCTCATCGAATGAAATCGTAACCGGTTCTGCCGTACGAATCCTGCAAACCCTTCCATTCAGGGATTGGATGGTTGCATGGAGCAGTTTCCCGTCTCTCCATTCAATATCAACCCCAAAGCCGCCTCTGGCACGGAGGCCTCTCACTTGCCCTTCCGGCCATACCTCCGGCAGTGCAGGCAAAAGCTCGATTTCATTCTCCTGCGATTGAAGAAGCATTTCCGTGATGGCCGCTGTAGTGCCCAGATTTCCGTCAATCTGGAAAATTCCCGGCGGGTGCAAATCCAGAAGATTTACCTCCGTATTTTCACAGAACAGCTTTACAATATTGTCCCAGGCCAGATTTCCTTCCTTTAACCGCGCCCACAGAGCGATGGTCCAGGAACGGCTCCATCCGGTACTCCCACCCCCATGGGCCAGCCGTCTCTCCAAAGATCTTCTGGCGGCAGCAGCCAGTTCCGGCGTCTTTTGCAGGCTGATCTGGTTATGGGGATACAGCCCGAACAAATGGGAAACGTGGCGGTGCCCCGCGTCCAGTTCCTCATAATCCTCCATCCACTCCTGAAGCTGGCCGTATTTACCGATTTTCATGGGCGGAAGCTTTTCCAGGGCAGACTTTACCTGGGAAGCTATTTCAGGGTCCAAATCAAGGATGGAGGCCGCTTCCCGGAATATCTCAAACAGTCCTTTCAGAATTTGCGTATCCATAGCCGGACTCATGCACAGGCTGCCAATCTGCCCATCCGGCAGTACATAGCGGTTTTCCGGGGAAAGGGAAGGCCCGCTCAGCAGCGTTCCCGTTTCATCCTCTACCAGATAATCCAGGAAGAACTCCACCGCTTCCTTTATAACGGGATATGCAGCATTCCTCAAAAACTCCCGATCCAGATGGTATTCATAATGCTCCCACAGATGGAAGCAAAACCAGGCAGCACCATAGGGCCATAACCCGGCACGGGTATGGTCTACAGGTGCAGTATCCCCCCACAGGTCTACGTTATGATGCGCAACCATACCCTTGCACCCGTACATGACTTTGGCTGTAAGCCGCCCGTTTTCCCGGAAGGATTCGATCAAATCAAACAGTGCCCCATGGCACTCTCCCAGGTTGCAAACCTCTGCCGGCCAATAATTCATCTGTATATTAATGTTGATTGTATATTTACTGTCCCAGGGTGGAGCGAAGCTGTCGTTCCATATTCCCTGCAGGTTCGCAGCCGCACTGCCCGGCCGGCTGCTGGAAATCAGAAGGTATCGTCCCAGGTTAAAGTAAAGTTCGCTAAGGCGTATATCCTGTTGGCCCTTTTTAACTCGATCCAGCCGTTTGTCCGTGGGCAGCGCTTCCAGTTCTTCCCCCTCCACCCCAGGATTTAATGCAAACTGTACGCGGGAGTAATAGCTTCTATACTCACGGATATGATCCTGTTTCATTTTCTTATAATCACGGTTTGCTGCACTCTCCAGCACTTTCTTGCACTGCTTTTCGTAATCAGCGTAGCGGAAATCCGTTGCCGCCGTTAATACCAGCGTAACTTCGTCTGCTCTCTCCACCAGAATGCTGTCGCCTACAGCCTTTGTAATGCCACCTGTGGAATTTACACGAAGCAAGGTACAGAATTTGGTCCCGGCACAGCCGCATTGGCCTTTCATCATAAGGGTAGTTCCATTTACTACGGTGGTTGCCGTATCAAATTTACGGAACAGTCCGGCACTAAGGCTGATATTCCCCGGCTGATCCGCAGTCAGGCGGATCACCAGTGCCTGTTCTGCATGACTGGAGAAAATCTCACGCCGATACCGCACATCTCCGATCTTATATGAGATGCTGACCAAAGCATTTTCCAGGTCCAGCTCTCTCCGATATTCCTTTGCAAAATTATCCTGATGCCCCAGGAACATCAGGTTCAAGTCGCCCAAGGTCTGGTAGGGCGGCATTCGTTTCGGTGCGCCGATCATGGAAACTTCAGCCAGTTCCTGCGCCTTCATTACTTCGCCTTTCATAAGAAGCGCACGGATCTCCTCTATATAGCCGAGAGAATCCGGATTATTCCGGTTCTCCGGTCCTTTTGCCCATACGGTATCCTCGTTTAACTGAATCAGTTCGTTATATACCTTTCCCTGGACCATAGCCCCCAGCCTTCCATTTCCTACAGGCAAGCCCTGAATCCAGGATTTCGCCGGGCTGTTAAACCAAATCAGATTTTGTGCATTGCTGTAATCCTTCTGCATCGTATTCCCCCTCTCACTTTCTCATTTCCGTCAAAGGCTGCGATTGTCCGCCTTGCTTTCAAATACTTATGAAGCAGTCTACCTTTCATGACCCTTTCCCGCTACCATGGGAAAATGCAATCCGTTAAATCATTTACTCATTCCCCGTTGTAACGCTTCAGCCACCAACATCCGTATTGTCCGATTCTACAAAAGCCTCTCCCTGCATGTCATGGGAAGCTATAGGAACAAGCATCACCGAATAAAGCCGCATAAGCTCTTCTCCGTCGATTCCCACAGGCATTATCATTACATCATGCTCTCCGGCAGCAATTGTCACATCATGTTCGGCTTTTGAAATTTCCTTCGGATTGCTTGTTGGTTCTACACGGTTTTCAATGGTTTGATCTCCAACATATATCCTGTAAATCCCTGCATTCTCCGGACTTGCCGTACTATACTTCATGACCAGCTTAAATGCAGTGGCATGATATAGACGGATTTTCCACTTTACCAGTTGGTTTATACTTTTCCACCCGAAGATATAGTCGTTTCCTTTCTTACCGTCTCCATATCCGATCCCCGGGCTCACTTCCGCATCAAAGGCCCTCAATATGTTTGTATTCTTTTCACTCAGCAATTTGCCCGGATGGACCATGGCTTCCCCATCGATTTCAACCACTACAACACTGTCATTCTTATCAGGCGCATCCTTGGGCAAACGAACTGCCCAGTCATAATAATTGATCCTTTTTGTGCCCAGAGGCTTTTTATCCGGGTCGGAAAGCAGCCAGGCCTTCCTTATATGATTCTTTAAGCCCCCAATCACCAATTCCCCATCCTTCGGCCAATGAAACACGTGCAGGTATAACTGGTTTCCTTTCCTGGTCGATTCACCCCAGCATTGAACATCCAGAGGGGTTCTTTGGGTTCCATAAATGCTTTCCCCGTTTATATCCAGCCATGCTCCGACCTCTTGTAATATGGGTATATCGCGCTCATCGATTTTCCCATTCCCCATGGGTCCGAGGTTCATCAGGACATTCCCCCCGCGTGCTGCCGATTTGGCCAGTAATTGTATAAACACGGAGGCCGGCTTGTGACTATGATCATCCATGGAATAACCGTAGGATTCATTGGTCGTGGGTATTGTCTCCCAGTCACCCTCACAAGGGAATATTTCAAGTGCACGGTCTGCCGTGTTTACATAATCGGAAAAAGTATCAAATCCCCACCCGCGTGCAAGGCGTCCATTCACTACGACCCGGTCGTCAGTCTCACGAATAGCCTTTAGAATCCTCAAATTTTCCGATAAGGGTAATTTATGGGGAGTATCAAACCACAAAATATCCGGTTCGTATTTTTTTATAAGTTCTATAATCTGCGGGATGGATTTTTGGCTGACATAGTACTCCGAAACCCTTGGCAAAAGGTCCGGATGCTCGGCAAACCAAAGTTTACCCGGCCCTTCGTACAGCTTCAAATCACCCCCGGGATTTGTATACTCCCAGTCATTCCCAGGGGCATCCGGATGTTCCCAGTCAAAGGCATGGGAATAATAGAACCCGTATTTGATTCCATGCCGCCTGCAGGCTTCTCTTAGCTCCTCTAAGGGATCTCGCTTAAATGGAGTCATGCGGATATCAAAGGGGTACGCTTCGGAAGGGTAAATAGCAAATCCGTCATGATGCTTGGCAGTAATCACCAAATACTTCATCCCTGCTGCTTTGATCAGCTTTACCCATTCCTCTGCATCAAACTCCTCCGGGTTGAACTTATCAATAAATATGTCTTTATATTCCTCTAAAGTGATTTTCTTTGCTCGCATTAAATGTTCAGCATAGCCATGGGATTTTTCTCCCTTCCACCTTCCACCCGTCAGCGAGTAAGCTCCCCAATGGATGAAACAGCCGAAACGGGCCTCGCGCCACCAGGACAATCGGCTCTCCCTGTTTACCATCGACTGGGGCCACCAGCTGGTAACCGCATCCTCTACGGCTTGCCGGTCGCGCGCATCCGGTTCCAATATGACAGATGCTAACACCCGTATCGAACCTAGTTTTAAAGGGCATTTACAGTTTTTTAAGCTGATATTTTCCTCACAGGTTTCTCCAGTAATCACCTTTGAATCTCCTGTATGATTATCTCCGGCATAGATGATTGCCTGATAATCTTTTGCTACTTGTATGGAACTTACCGCAGTCCCCCCCAGTCCAAGCTGTTGAAGGTTGGAATAGGAATATTCACCTACCGTAAGTCCTACCTTTGTGTTCGATTGACAGATTATGACTGCCGCAGCCTCGCTAAACCCGTTCATTTATTCAGGCCTCCCTCTCCCATGTAGTTCTTTTATATTTACTATACAAATTCCGATGGAACTTAGCTGGTTTATGCCCTGTAAAGCCTCAGAACCGTTGGCTGTACGAGGCCCAAATCAGCAGTTGCCAACCCGATTGTATATAGTACAATAGAATGTAAAACTTTCCGTTATATAGATATTTTAATTGACAACATGTATAATAAACATAAAGTATTCAAACAGGAATATATACTTTTCAAACAAAAATTTAACCGGGAGAGTGAAAATATTACTTCCGATATAGACGCCCTAAGGGCTCACAGTGAGGTAAATGCAATGAACAACTCAAAAAAACAGTTGTTAACGAATTATTTATCAAATATGGCAGTTGAGTTAAGTACAGTGGCATTAACCAAATGTCCTCCTTCCTGGAGGCGGATGGATGATATTCCTTCGTACAGTAAGTTTTATTATATTTTAGATGGAGAAGGGTATCTTAAGATCGGTAAACAGGAGTTTTTTCCAAAGCCCGGGCAGTTATTTCTGATGCCCGAGGGTGCTGTACAATCTTTTTCCACCATAAGCGCAAATACTTTTTTGAAATACTGGTGCCATTTCAAAGTAAGAACCGGAAACATCAATCTTTTCAGTGTTATCAATACGCCCTGCTATATTGATGTTAAAGATGCCGCTTTTGTGGAACAAATATTCAGCCGGTTATTAAGCTTAAAGGAAAACAAGGGGTTATTGACAAAGTTCAGAATGAACATGGAGCTTTCTTCGTTACTTTCATATTTTCTGGAGAATATACCGGAAAGTCAAATCTCTGTCAATACTTCAGCCTATTTCGCTCCATTAAGCAAGATTGTAGAATATATTGAAACCCATTTGTCGGAAAACATCACCATTCGGGACCTTGCGAAGGAAATCCACCTGCACCCCAATTCATTTACACGGCTTTTTAAAGCCCATATTGGCGTTACGCCCATTGAGTATTTACTGAACAAGCGTATTGAAAAAGCCAAGCACCTGCTTTCCACAACGGATATATCCGTTCAGGAAACAGCTTCTGTAGCAGGTTTTAAGGATCAATTCTATTTTTCAAAACAATTTAAAAAAAATGTAGGTTATTCGCCTTCGGAATACAAACTACTCATGCAGGACAATGCTGCCAAACAGTAGCTTCCGGAACTTCTATATAATTTACGATGGAACTTTTGAAAATAGCGGTTTGAAGGATACAAATCCCATAATAATGTTTACAACAGCGATAATAGGGAATACTAAATAGAATCTACAGAAAATGCATTTAACATTCCAGATTGGAATAAAAAGTGCATTCTCCCGGATATATTTCGTATATTACTAACTATACTTTCCTTCATGCGAAATATATTATCAAGTCATTCTCTTTATAAACAAAAAATGCATTTTACTGTTGATTACATGGATTGCCCCAATAACATATTTAGGAGGTGTTTAGATGACATTATGCGATATAAAGCCTGAGGACGAGTTAACCGTTTTTGACAAGCCAAGCAGAAAGATTCGTGAGAGGCAAGGCAAGTATGTGGCAGGAAATGATAATTTCCTAACTATACAGTTCCAGTATTACAAGGATACCCTCCTATTATCTGATTTGAGACAGGGAAAAGCCAAGATATTCAAAGATAAGGAAGCAGTTATATTTGCATCACTTAATTAGGTATTCCAAAACACTTGATTCTTTGCTAAAAAACAAAGGCTTGCAAAGTTTAAACCTTGCAAGCCTTTGTTTTAATGGTTGCGGGGGCCAGATTTGAACTGACGGCCTTCGGGTTATGAGCCCGACGAGCTACCAACTGCTCCACCCCGCGATATCTGGTGCGTTATTATAGAATAACACACTTTCTAGCAAAAGTAAATGGGAGATTCAGGAACAACTAAAACTTAAAAGGAGAGCCTGGACTCTCCTCTTAATTACCACCTGTTGCCGAAGCTTCCGCCTCTGTTATTGTTGTTCCTTTGCTGCTTTCTTGCTCTCCTGCAGTCAGGACATCTCTGTGGCTCATTCTTAAAACTATTTAATGCCGCTTTTTGTCCTCACATAGGTTATCATATTTTCATTAATTTCGTTTGCTGCAATAGTTACTGCCTTTTGAGAATCGCACTTTGTAAGCTTATATGCACCGCTTGTCAACTGCCTGGCCCTCTTACCTGCAAGAATACATAGTGTATATCGGCTGTCTACTTTTTTCAACAATGAACTTACTGAAGGGTCAATCATACTCTATCACCGCCAACTATTTATAAAATTTTGTTATACTCATTGAGCATTTATGTTTCTGCTGCTGCATCATACTCTTCTATTAGCGTGTTTACTAACTCCTTGACAGTAACTATATTTTCAGTCCTATAGGCATTTTCACCGACAAAGGCAAATCCATGCTTCATTCTTCCTTTTTGAGCATTTATTAATGCAAGCGCAATACAGTAAGGACTGGACCCGTGGTTACAAGTGACAATACAGTGGTATGGGCATTTATAAGGTTTTTTATTCCCTTCATTGACATCATTGATAAACTGATTTACGATTGCTCTTCCAGGCATACCTACAGGACTGTTAATAATTCTAATATCTTCTTTTTTACAATCGATATAGGCTCTTTTAAATTCCGCAGACGCATCGCATTCCACTGTTGTCACAAAGCGTGTGGCCATTTGTACACCCGAAGCTCCCAGTTGAATAAATTTATATATATCTTCACCGGTGTATATACCTCCTGCTGCAATTACAGGGATTGACTTTGCAGCCTTATCTTCAATATTTTTTACTTCAATAATCACTTCAGAAACAAGCTTTTCCAGCTTATAATCCGGGTCTGTAATATGTTCGCTTTTAAATCCCAGGTGACCGCCAGCCATCGGCCCTTCTACTACAACAGCATCAGGAACATATTTATATTTCTCTATCCACCTTTTTGTAATAAGACTTGCTGCTCTTGCAGAAGAAACAATGGGAACAATCTTTGTATCCTTTGACTCTTTTAAAAATGCAGGAAGATTCAGCGGAAGTCCTGCTCCGGAGAAGATAATATCAATCCCTTCCTCGATTGCAGTTTTAGCCATATCTGCAAAATTTGACATGGCTACCATGATGTTTACTCCAAGAATCCCTTTGGTCAACTCACGGGCTTTTCTTATCTCTTTTTTAAGCGCTCTGATATTAGCCTCAAGATAGTTTGTTGAAAAATCCGGTTCCAACATCCCAATTGTCGCTGCTGAGATAACCCCAATACCACCTTCGTTAGCTACTGCGGACGCGAGTCCGCTTAAAGAAATTCCAACACCCATTCCACCTTGTATAATCGGCAATTTTGCCGTTAAACCACCTATTGTTAAGCTTTTTCCTCTCCAAGAAACCATCGCATTCTCCTCAGTGTTTTTTGGGATTCAGTATCATCATCATACTTTTCCCTTCAAGTTTCGGCTGCTTTTCAACTATTCCCACATCTATAACTGCATCGGCAAACTTTCCAAGTACTTCTTTCCCTGTTATTGTGTACCGCATTTCCCTGCCTCGAAATCTTATGCTGACTTTAACTTTATTGCCATCCTGCAAGAACTTATACGCATTTTTAACCTTAAAGTCAAAATCATGCTCCTCAATTTGAGCAGACACTCGTACTTCCTTAAGTGAGACAATCTTCTGATTTTTTTTAGTCTCCTTCTCTTTCTTCGTCTGTTCAAACATGCTTTTCCCATAATCCATGATTTTGCATACTGGCGGTACTGCATTCGGTACAATTTTTACGAGATCAAGATTCTTCGAAATTGCCAGTTCTTGCGCATCCTTTGACGGCATAACGCCTAACATGGTCCCATCCGTATCAATAAGCCGAACCTCTCTATCCTTTATATCCTCATTCATTGGCAGCTCATTTTTTCTAATATGAAACACCTCCATTGATTTATTTTTAAATACGATTATAAAAATTAAAGAGTGGATACACAAAGTACTCCACTCTTCGTCACAATTAAGCATTAATCGAATTATAGTTAAGTTATAAGCAAAACTATTATTCAAAACAAAAAGCACATAATTCCTATTTTTGTAATCATCTCATTATAACATTTATTTTTAGAGTTGTATGTACTGTTTTGGAAATTAATATTTGGCAATGATCCGTTGAACTGGAAGCGCGAATACGATAGTATAAAGTAAATCGGACAAATAGACTTATTCATGTTACTATAGACATGAGGTGAATGATTTGAAAGAAAATGATTGGTGTAATTTTGAGAAGTTATCCGACGATAATAAAAGGAAATTCCTGATTCGTATAAAGCCAATGGCTAAAAGAATAGGAAGAACTGATTTAATCTTATACAATAAATATGCGGAGCAGTTTGGTTTGCAGAAAATTAAGCCCATTTCCTGACGCGTATTACAACAAAAGGGTAAGACTTGAGCTAAAAGACCCTTTTTTTATTGGTTGATCAAAGAACGCTATCGCTGTTTCCTTTTTCCATACTACCTGCAAAAAAAGGCAGAGGCATAAATAAATGCCTTTGCCTCATTTCTACCCTGTTATAAACTATACAACTTAGGATGGAACTTAGCTGATTCGACGTTCGCATAGCCCCAGAATCATTGGCTATGCGAACGTCGAATTAGCAGTTACCAGTCCTATTGTATATAAATAGACTGTTCCAAATTTATTAGTTCGATTGTTCCGGTTTTTCCTTACTACCCTCGGTCGTTTGCACTTTTATTTCATTCTTCGGTTTTGAAGCTTTTGCGAGCCTGGAAAATATCTCTTGTTTATTATTTCTTGTGGTAAATCTACTATTTGAATTTTTCGCCATAGGTTTGCTGGCTCTACTCATGTTAACACCTCAAATCATTTTATTACTATTTAATATTTGCGCTTTCCATGCTGTCACGAGACTGCATGCACAATTATATCATTTATTAACTCTGTAAAATATATTCCATGCAAGGATCTTTTTATATTTCAGCGAAAAGGATGTTCTTTAAAAAGATTACCGTATGTGAAAAAATGTATTTTATGGAATTATGCACAATTTACACCTTGACAAAAGACTTCCCCCGTGATAATATTACTTATTAGCATTTATAATAAATCCGTACACTGAAAAACAAATGCTGAAGTAGGCTTTTAGCCAATGTTACGTTATGAATTATGTAAAATTATGTTTTAACCGCTATTATTTAGGCTTATATTTGTTATCTATAATATAAGGCATATACCTTACATATAGCCCATTCATTTAGTGATACTTGTGCTGTAATATCCTGTTTATATTGTAAATAGAAGATATGGAAGAGTCTTGACTCTTCCTTTTTATTTGTTTACTTTGTGTATCGCGAAATGAAAGGAGGCTATATTATGTATAATTTTCAAACACTGATATGCTACAATTGCAATTCAGTAATGCTTAACCTTCCGAAAAGGGAAGTTGCAAAATTAAATGGTTTACACTTTAGATGTGAATGTTGTGGACATGTAAACCTGCTAAAAAACTTTAAATTTGTAAAAACTTTTGGCAAAAACCTTACTTTAGACAGCAGTAGCAGGGAAAATTTAAAACTGCTTCAAGCTGGATGCATATAACCACATTTTTATATCCCGAATGGTATAGTTCGGGCACTGTAAAAGTGATTTTATCCGGCTAGGCAAGTCGGCTTGTCCTTGCCTCGTTGCCTGGCCGGAAATCACTAAGTTTACAGCGCCCGATCTATAAGTAAAGACTGGGTATGTTGGATAACCTTGGAACAACTAAAAAAGAGGGAGCGTTAATAATGAATAAAAATCTTCTTGAAAAATTAGTAAGTAAAGCTAGTGAAATGGCCTTAGCTAACAAGTGGGGAGAAAACGCATTCAAAATAAACATGATGATCCTAGAAATGGATAGCATGAACTCCGCTGCTTGTACAAGGCTGGCAAAATATTTTAAACTCCATAATAATTGGCCAGAAGCAAAAAACATGTACTCTAAAGCATTAGAAATCAATCCTAATCATCAGGGCGCAAGAAATAATTTGATTGAGATTGAAAAATATGAAAATGAAAAGGAATTTGTTGATAAGCTAACAACAAGCCGGGCTGCAAATGATGCCGCTCGATCCTTAGCCCAAAAAGGAAAGTATGAACTCTCAATAAAGTGTTTGCAAAAGGCCTACACCATTGAACCGCTTTTAAAGTACGCTGTTAGCCTTGCAAAAATCTATAGTAAAATCGGCAAGCACGAAGAAGTTAATAAGCTATATAAGCAGATTTTAGACAAAGATTTATCGCTCAAAGACATTGATGCCATAAATTCTGAGTTCACAGTGTTGCTGCAAAGATAAGAAATATATTTCTTATCTTTGCCCTCTGCTTGTGCTATGCTGGACAAGCTAGCTTATTGCTAATACTATTTGCCACTCATGCCGTCCATCCCTTTATCGATTAATGACCGCTACATGCCGGAATTTCTACTATTTTCTTTGCCAAAACCGCTTGAAAGCCCTGAGAAATCAGTATCGTGCCTTCTTTATGATATACATGTGCAGGGCTCGGACGATAAGGAAAGACCCTGATATTTCCATTACAGGGCTCTGATAAGATGATAATACGAAAGACAAGCAGGTACTTTTATTGTAAAATAGAAATAAGAAAGCATCAGTTAGATTGCAGAAGGTACCAGAAGTGAAAAATGTATTTTTCTATCCGACAGATATCGGAAAAATCGGCATTGAAGAGAATGGAGCCGCTATTACAAAGCTGTATTTCAGCAGAGAGGACGCTTTGCCGACTGCCGTCCTAAATGAAACGGAGCTGCTTAAAAGGGCGGGAGCGCAGCTGCAGGAATATTTTGCAGGTAAACGGAAATCCTTTGATTTGCCTCTTGCACCGGAGGGTACGCCCTTCCAGCAAAAAGTTTGGAAGGCCCTGTTGGAAATCCCCTATGGCGAAACGCGCAGCTACGGGGACATTGCGCGGAACATCGGCCAGGAAAAAGCTTCCCGCGCGGTTGGGATGGCAAACAATAAAAATCCTATTGCCATTATCATCCCCTGCCACCGGGTCGTCGGTTCCAACGGCAAGCTGGTTGGCTATGCAGGGGGATTGGATATCAAGGAACAACTGCTGAACCTGGAAAAACAATCGGTGAAGGGGTAAAACGAAATAGACTTCCACGATCAAATGTTTTTTCAGATATGACTCAAGATTTGAAAGATGCCGCCGATCCTAGATGGGAACGGGCAAAAAGACTTGAAATTTGATTATAAAATAAATCGGTAAATAGAAATATATTTATTGAACTTTTAAAGTCTTACGCAGATAGTGATTGATATAGGGCTGGTAAAAGCCCTGAATATGAAATTAATTGCTCTTCACTCCCGGTTGCTTATCTGGATTTTTTCCTTTGGGCCGGGTTATTTATGCTTTTATCATAGACCCGGTCAGGTCTTAAAACTTAAACTTTTATTTTACCTCCAAAAAAGTTTCACAATTTCGCTACTAGAATAGCTTCTTTTTTTCACGTTTATTTTGACTAACTGCAGAGGTTCATATAACAGTTTTGCGCACTCTCCAAAATTCAAGTACCTGTTCCAATACTCTGCATCACATACTTCTTCAGGTTACCATACTTTTCAAACAGTTCTTTATTTAGAGCTTCCTCATCAGTTACTATCCTGAATTCTTTCTCAATCTCCACTATCAGCTTAATCGTGATTATCGAGTTAAACTCAAGCTCACTTATCAAATTAGTATCCTCGCTTATATTTTCTATGAGTACTTCCGTCTCTGCAACTTCTGAGATAATTCTTTTCAATACAGTATCTATATCTTTCATAGTTATCACTCACCTATCCCTTTGATCGCACATTTACCCATTCTGTTTTAAATATTTCACGGTGATAATAATCATGATATCTTCCGTTCCCCGCAGGTACTTTCCTGATTAACTGCCCCCCCACCGGAGAAGGGTCCCAGGGATTATCAACTCTGGTTTTGGAATAAACCTTAATCATATTAAGCTCTTCAAAACAATAATTGATTACCTCCGCTGATACCAAAGGCCCGTATCCTACATACTGATATTTTTCATCGATCATTATGCTGATCTCTGCACACCGATTCAGATAGTCAATGTTTGTAACTGACGTATATCCGATCAGCCTACAGCTTTTTTTCAGGTACACCAAAAATAGAATAGAATTGTTATCAACACTGTTCAATTTGTTAGCGTAAATATTAGCTACCTGTATTTCATCCATATCACTTCCAAAATTGTCAAATAACATTTTTGTAGAGTCGCTTTTAAATAAATTACACACTGCCGGAATATCTGCTATCCGCATGTGTTCCAAGTAAAACCTCTCATGTCTAATCATAGCTTCACCTCATTGTCTCTACATCTTTTGAATAAATAATCAAAGGATGGTACTCGCCGAATTTATAAACATGTTTCTTAAGCACCGCTTCAATTTCAAAAGAAAGAAGCGTACAAAACTCTTTTCCGGAATCATCAAAGCCATAAACCCTTGCCTTGATATTTGAATATCTATCTTTTGCGAACATATATATAAATTTTCTAAATTCATCAATATAGTCAACCATTGCATCCTGATTCATAAGCCTAAAATGTAAAATGGCTGAATGAGGTTCAAATTTGCAAGGTTCAAAAGAAAGTATCCCCTGAACCTTTTCTTCAATGAAAATAAGAAACGCAGAATTGTTCCCACCAATTACGAGTTCTTTTATCCTTCCTTCATTCAACGATTCCGGCCTTTTTGTTCTGAAATAAAAACAGCTATCATTAAATAAATCTGGCAGCAAACTAAAATCCTTATCTTCCAGTCTCCTTATATCTATTTTCAAGCACATCACCTCTTTAAGCTTTTTACTGTGTTTTAAGAAAGGCTATTCCAGGATATATCCATAATACAAAACATCCTTTTTCCCTGGCGTACTTTCCAGCTCAAACAATCCTTCCAATAACTTTCTTGCCTGGGTATTGTTTTCGCGGATAATTCCCCACACCTTCTTTAGCCCCAGGCTGCTCCTACAAAAATCCAGCATTTTCTCCAATCCTATTCTAATATACTCCAGTTCAGTACTTTCCATATACGCTTCGTAAACACCGCAAACAATTCTACCATTTCTGTTTTCCCAATCCACATCTACAAGGCTCACATACCCTGCTGTTCTGTTTCCTACATTTAAACAAAACGGAAATATCTTTTTAGCAGATACCTTATGGGCAATTGCACCGCTCGAAGGGTTTCCCGGTATATCCTGTAATACAACCAACATTTCCTGCTTCTCTGCAATATATTCCAAATATTGGTCATGCTTGGCTTCATGCCTTTGGATATTTACTTTATCTGCATGTACGCCTATATTTTCCCCTTCTAAAACATTTACACTTTCGATGAAATCTATAATCTCACTTTGCACCAGTGAATACTCGATACTGCTCCATGATTTTCCATCCTTAAAGGCAGAATATTTTTTTCTGGTCTCATAGGGAATTCCTGCCCAGCTCAAAAAATACCTTTCACTATGGTCGAACTCAAAAACACTTGTTTGAATGCGTTTCACTTCCTTCTGTTCATTTATAATAATACTTATAAACTTCCTTAACAAAGATACATCTGCTTCATTCATTGTTTTCGTTCTGAATTTAAAAAACACATCTTCATTGTTAAATGCCCTATAGAAGGCCAACCCGACTAAATTTTCATCTTCAATAATCTTGAAGGCACTTCCATAATTAATTAAAAATAGTTTTAATTCTTCATAGGAAACTAAATCAGGATATGTTGTCATAAAATAGAAACTGTCATCAAACAGTTTAATAATTTCAGGCATGTCTTCTTCCGAAATGGCAATAATATCATTATGCATATTGTAATCTACCTTTCACACTCCATATTTTATAATTCCCTGCTTAAGCATTTACTCTTATATTTTGCAGGTATGCTTTTAAGAACATAAATATGGGATTGGCCCAAGTCACAAACTGTTTTTCATATTATTAAGCTGTCTTTAAATTAGGGGTAACTGTTACCATACTCCTTACCCCATCCATAATTTTTTCTTTACTTTCCGTTCTTTTCGCATTAAAGAGGCATCTTTGAGCTAGCTGAAGTTGTTCCCATACTGCTTCCCCCCATTCATATATAAAATATCAATAGATCTTGCTGATACTTGTATTTGTAGGCATTTTCCTATCTACATTTAAGTTGCATTTTTGCACTAAGCAACTGATTTTGTGCTAGCTGTAGCTGATCCCATACTGTTATTCACCCCATTCATAAATTATTTTTCATATCGTCTGAACAACATTCCTCAATAAGAGGTTCGTTCATTAAGGAACTTGGATTTAATCAAACCTGTCTATAACTATAAGCCAATCCCAAACTTTATTTTACAAAATAACCCCACATCTTTTTTGTATATTGCAGGTACCGACCCTGGAAGAATTTCCGCATAAAATACCCTTTGCCATGAAATCATCTTATTTGCACAGACAGTCCTAAAAACACTTTCCATGCATGGAATACTATCCTAACCCTTCAATATCCCCACTTATAATGTCATAAACGTTGAATCCATTCATCATTGATTTTGCATTCACTCTCATAAATTCTGTTCATTCCCTCCACCACCAACATCATTTTTTTTCGGTCATACGCGGATGAGTAACTGTATTTAACAATTATTAGTCTTATTTGATTCCACAGGTCGACCACTTTTTCGATATCATTCAAAATATTCGATTCACTCCCAAACAAGGATAAAAGATTATAATGTTCCAATTGCTTTGCCTTAATTATACTGTTTAGCACCGTAATTACATCTTCAATATTACTTTCCAATTCTTGTTCATTCATTACGATGCTTCCCAGGTTGTCCACCATTCGCTTTAAGCTTTCCAGACCCATCATCACTTTGTCCCTATTTCTTAATGTATTTTTCCGATAAACTTCTTTATAGTCTGAAAGGCTCATCTCCCTGATACTATCCCCCGTATCGTCACTCAAAAAGAACTCATAGTAAGTAGGCATCTCAGCATACGGCATGTAGTTTGCAATAAACCCTTCATATGCATCTTTTATATCTTTATAGCTGATTTCTTGTTTTTTATAGGTTAGATTTTCTCTAAAATTATGTTCTACCACATGGAAAACCTTTCTCCTATCATCAAACCCGTATAAGCAAAGAGTGTGCATCCAATGCTCTTTATTATAAGTATCTTTCCGAATGGATTCATAGAAGCAGTCTACCCATAGTAAAACCGGCCTCCCCTGTGATAAAGCCTGCTTTATATCACTCAAGAGGTTATCCGTACTGTTCTTGTCCCCTACAGGTATGGGTCCAATATACCGTGAAAACTGATTCAGTAAATAGATATCTTCTCCGCGAGGAGTTACAGCCCCGGTTTTTGAACAAATATGCGTCTTTGTCCGTATAGCGATTCCCATATCCGTTAACAGTTCACAGAGAGTTTTATCAAATATGTCTCTCATCCCATTTTGCGATAAAGTCCTATTGCAATCAAACTCATAAATAAATATATCGTTGACCTGAATAGGGATTAAGCTTCTATCAAAATGCCGGATGACAGAAAAAAGGGAATTATGAAAACAGGTTTTATAGAACACTTTATTAAATGGAATAATATTATCTAATACTACTATGTCGTTAGCTGATTTTGGCACCTTTATAGCCTCATCTTCTTCCGACTCGTCTTCCTCAATTACCTCTTCCGGACTGCTTTTAGCATCCTTATTTTCAAAAACAACACCTTTGGATGTATCGTCAATAAACGCAGCCAAATCTTTTACAGTTTTATATTCATAGATATCCGGTACACTTATTCGTAATCCATTTTTCTCCATATCCATTTCCACTTTGACTGCAACAATTGAATTCCCCCCCAGTTCAAAGAATTCATCATACACATTGACCTCCCTCAATCCTAATATATTGCCTATAATGCCTGCGATTTTTCTTTCCGATTCAGTATAGCCGTCCTCATCCTTTCTGCCTGCCAATGCTATGTTGGAAGCATTCCAGCTATTTTTTCCGGAAGCAGGTATCTTTTCTCCAAATACTTTGCTCCTGCTCACACTCGACGCAATTATTTTCGAAGAAAGATTGAGTATATCCGATTTCACAGCTGTATAGTTACTGTAGTTCAACTCACCAAGGATGATATTTTTTATGTTCTTATTTAAAATAAGTTGAAGAGAATTCAGCGCTTCCTTTGTTTTTACAGGTGAAAACACCTCTTTTGTCAAGTCAACAGCATAATTCACTGCCATGCCGGTTTCCGCCCACGCAGGCCAATTTATGGTTATGTACCTTCTACGGCTGCTGCCCTTATGATGGGTATAGGCATCCAAATAGCTGTTCGCTGCAGCATAGTCACCTTGCCCTGCCTCGGCCAGGATAGAGGAGACGGAAGAAAACATTACAAAGAAATCCAAGTCATCCTCCTGTGTCAATCTGTCAAGAATCCATGTCCCGTCAATCTTTGGAGCTAAAACACGCCGGAAAGCATCTTCATCCTTTCTGATGATAAAGTTCTCGCCAGCATTTCCTGCAGCATGAAATACACCGTTAATCTTTCCAAACTTGACTCTTAACTCGTCCAAGACTGCTTTCATTCTGGCCATATCCGAGATATCGGAGTTATATAAAGCTATATTTGAGCCATTTTGCCTTACCTTACTTAATATATCTATTTTATTGCATAATTTAGTGTCTTCTCCTCGTTCCACTATTTCATTCCATTTTTCAAAAACAGGAAAAGCGGAACGATTTATCAGTGCAATATTTACTTTCGCTTTTGAGGAAATGAATCTTGCTATTTCAAGCCCGATGCTGCCTGTTCCCCCTGTAATTACGTATACGCCCTGTTCCTTGAAAGTAAATGCCGCTTCTGGGATCTTCTTCATATCCATAGGTTCCAAATAGGGAATAAATCTTTTTCCCGAGCGGTATGCAGTTAAATAATCGGGGTGTCCGGACCCCAGCTCTGACACAACGACCTCCCCTTGGGTATAATCGTCTATATCTATGCATCTACATTTTATCTTAGGATATTCCAGGTTAATTACTTTTCCCAGCCCAAATAAAGCTGCATTATGCGGCATTATATACTTTTGGTGCCCTTCGATTTCGTTTGCATACTGCGCTATTAATACGATATCAATTGTCTTCTCAAACCTGCTTTTCACCATGGCCCTGATCAGATGAAAAAGGTTGTATACTCCTTTCCTTTGCTCCGCCCTCAGCTCTTCAACAGAATTGACATCTTTTCCGGCAGATAGCGTATACATATAAACGATTTGCTCAATATCTTTCTCTATAACCTGTGTGCAGATTTCCAGATAATCCTTCTCGGAAAACCCGGTGGAAAATCCATAATCAGAAGCCACTTCAATTACTGTTTTTACTGCTGCTTTTATAGCCGCCGCAATATTATCGCTTATTTCCCCCTGCCCTTTTATTAGGAGGACATTTTTCCCATTGGTAGCTTTGATAGGCTCATCAATTGGCTGTTCCTTCCATACAATTTGTGAATACGCACTATCCCTGCTGATGTTTTTAAATGCAATTCCGCTTTCCTCTACTTTTTTTATGGTATAGTCCTCGATCAGAACAATTTTTTCCCCTGTTTCATCCATTAGGGTTATATCAAAAGATGCAAACTCCTTGTTGGATCGATTCGCATTCTTTCTTTTTACATAGCTGAAAAGCTTTCCCGGTAATCTTCTCAGGATCGTCATGCTTTTGTAGGAAAAAGGCAAATAAAGGCCTTCTCCAACACTTCTTAAGGCAACATTCACAGCTTCATCCAACAACGCTGGATGAAGATTATATATTGTGAGTTCGCTCTTGTATCTTTCATCCAGGCAAAAATAAGCCAGGATCTCATCTTCATTTACATAAAGTTCTTTTTGACAGTCCCATCTCGGACCGGTTTCAATTCCCTGCCCTTCATTATAGGGGTAGTTTTTCAAGGCTCCCCTCCAACAAGTTTCCTTTATCCTTTCGATATCCAGACGGTTTTCATTTCTATTTGTAAACAAAACCGCTTTACCCTCAGCATGAATTTCCCAATTGCCGCTGTGAACCGATCTGCCGGCAATAGTAAACTCTATATCCTCAGTGTTATTTTTAACGACTGTATGCACTTCGATGGTCTCTCCGCTTTCTAACGCCAGAGGAGATAAAAATACCACATCCCTCAACTGAAAAGTCCGTCCATCATAATGCCGCTTTAATAACTCCGTTATCATCTCCAAATAAACAGTTCCCGGAACAACAAAAGCCCCAGCAACCCTATGTTCATTTAAAATCCAGTAATTTTTCACATCAAAACGGCTTTGGTAGATAATACGGTCAAAGGAGTCTGCAAGACACTTTTCAAACAACGGGTGACCTATTTCCTTAGCATTGGCCGTAATTTTTTTATCCGCTTCCATATTTTCATCCACCCAACAAACCTTTTTCACGAAAGGATATACGGGCAGGCTAATTCTTTTATTATCGGCACTTTTATACAGAAGCTCCCATTCAATATCCGCGCCCTGTACATACATGTCACATAATCGATATAGTGTCTCCTTTGATAAATTCCATGATTTTTCAAGGAATTCCTTCAATTCATCATTAATTTCCTTTGTATACCTGGACTTCTGGCTCTGTGTAATTTCTCCCGCTTTCCGGGTCTGCTGCTTTTCAGAAACAATCCTATGTTCACCATAGTATACACCCTCAAGGGCTAACGCTTCAGAACTCAAGACAACGGCCCTTTCCAGCTTTTTTTTCAGGTCATTTATGTCTTCAAAAGCAACTGCCAATCTGCAGCTATAGTGACCACGTCCTGTATTTGCAGTATAGCAAACATCGTTTAAACCGATCTTTTCCTGTTTACGCAGCAGGAGCTGGTACTGCCATATGAGCTCCAATATTCCTTCTTTGCTTTTTGCAGACAACGTCAATATTTTCGTTCCATTCTTGATTTCTCGAAAACAATTGGTTTTTGCGTCTTGGAATTCTTCCAAAACCACATGACAGTTTGTACCACTCAGCCCAAAGGCGCTAACACCACATCGCCTTGGAAATCCATCTGTCTTCCAGTCTCTCAAAATATCATTTACATATACAGGCGAATCTTCAAAATTAATTTTTCTGTTAGGATTTTTAAAGTGGATCGTAGGCGGGATTTGCTTATACTTTAAAGCTAATATTGCCTTAATCAGCCCAGCCATGCCTGCCGCATGATCAAGATGCCCAATATTTGTTTTAACAGAGCCTATGGCACAAAATTGTTTTTTATCGGTATATCTGCGAAATGCCTTTTCCATGCCGCTTATTTCTATCGGATCTCCAAGCTCGGTTCCGGTTCCGTGAGCCTCTATATAGGTAAGGGTTTCCGGATCAATTCCAGCATCCCTCCATGCCTTTATTATGACCTCTTCCTGGGCAGAGGGATTAGGTGAAGTCAGGTTCGCCGAACTGCCATCCTGGTTTGTGGCGCTTCCTTTAACAACGGCATATATATTATCCCCCTCTTCCACAGCTTTAGCCAGAGGTTTTAAGAGTATGACGCCAATTCCTTCTCCAAGCCCCGTTCCTTCAGCGCTGTCGTCAAAAGCTCTGGCTCTCCCATCGGAGGAGGTTATCCCAATCTCATCTTCCTTTTTTTTGATACTGTTTAACGGAAGCAAGTCAATCTTTACCGCTCCCGCTAAAGCCATATCACATTCTCCGCTTCGCAGGGAGCGGCATGCCAGATGCACAGCCGTCAGGGAAGAAGAGCATGCAGTATCTACGATCATACTTGGCCCTTTTAAATCAAACAGATAGGAAATCCTGCTCGCAATAATGGAATTTAAGTTCCCTGATATCGAAAAACTCATTAAAGACGGGTCTAAGGTTTCTACAAATTCTTTATAGCTTATGCCAAAATCAGTACTGTGTCCCAAAAACACTCCTGTCTTTGAACCCGTTATCTTTCCGCCTCCATAACCGGCATCTTCAATCGTATTCCAGGCAGTCTCAAGAAACATTCTTTGGTTGGGGCTCATAAGACTTGCTTCCAGCGGCGAAATATTAAAAAACCCGTAATCGAATTTATCAACTTCCTGCAAGAATCCCCCTTTGAAATATCCATCCTCTTTCAGGTCATGGCCTTTCACTTTCAGGTAAGCTTCATTTAACTTCTTCCTGTTTTCCGGGAGTTCTCTTATGGCATCTTCTCCTACTTTTAGCAGCTTCCAATATTCTTCCTTATTATCGGCAGCGGCAAAACGGCAGGCTATCCCTATCACAGCTATATCTTTATTGGATGTCGACACGATTTCCGTATTAAATTGTTCCTTCTTCATGGCTTTTGTTAAACTTTTCAAGTCTATAGTCATACCGGCAGTCTCCTCCAAAACATCTGTACATTACTGGAAGTCTCTTTATTGTCGATAAAAAACTGCTCAATCATTTACTGAAGGAGTATCATTACTAAACAAATTCATAGAGTCCGTTCCTTTAAATAACCTCTCAAGCCTGTTTTTTTGTTCTTCTTGAGGAGTTTTCTTCGCAAGAAAGCTTGAACGCAACATCTCCACCGCTTGTTTCATATGCTCCACTTCTGGCTCCACATTGTAGGCTTTTAAGCGTAGGAGCAATCGTTTGACGCTTTTATAAAGCTCTACAAACTCCCTTTGATATTCATCACCGCTGTTATTATTGGGAGTACAAACGGCTATCGCCATACAGCGTTCGATAAACTCGATTTTCTTCATTTGATCGTACATGGGCGTATTTTCCACGCGGTATGCCCCGATTAAATTATGAATGACCTCCTTGTCTTTATCAAAGGAAAAGGCCATTATATCGGCATAGTTCTCTTTCATAAGCCTTTTTAGTACATCATTGGGGCCAATATCAATTACCGTATCAATTTCCTCCTGATATAGAAATTTCATTGAACTGACCCATCGGACAGGCTGGGTTATTTGAGATGCAAGCATAGCAGGAATATTGTTTTCATCAATATAAGGAAATGCAGTAACGTTTGATAGAACAGGGTATTTAAGCTTGTTATAAGATAAACTCGATAAATGTTCCCTAAGTTTTTCCGCAGCAGGCCGCATCAAAGGGCTATGAAAAGGAGCACTCACGTCCAGGGGCACCACCCTCGCCCCCTTTTCCTGCAATCGTTTTCCAACCGTTTCAACTGCCTTTTTATTCCCTGAGACAACCGTCTGAAGGGGAGAATTATAATTGGAAACAACCGCTACATTGTCCATTTGTGAAATCCTACTGCACTCCTCTCTAACGAATTCGGCATCAATACCCTTTACTGCCAGCATCAGCCCCAAGCTAACCGGAACAGCCTCCTGCATGTACTCGCTCCTCAGCTTGACCAGCTTTACAGCATCTGAAAACTTTATGCCGTTGGCACCGACCAAAGCTGATATTTCCCCAAGACTATGCCCTGCCAAACACTTTGGCTTTACCCCCGTCTCATTCAGTAACACTTTAAACGCTGCTATCCCAACCGTAAGAACTGCCGGCTGCGTGTTCTCCGTTTTTGCCAGTGCCTCCCGGCCTCCTTCAAAGCAAATCTTTTTTATATCAGAATTCAAAACATCTCCAGCTTCTTCAAATACTTCCCTAGCTACTGAATAATTTTCATAGAGTTTTTTCCCCATGCCTTTATATTGTGACCCTTGACCTGGAAAAAGTACCGCTATATTTTTCATCGAATCCCCCTGTCAAGCTGCTTCGGCGATAATTTTCAGCAGCTCTATATAATTTGCAAGCAGGCTTTTTAATTTACTATTCCGTAAAGTTTCGGAATTAAAAGCCATGCTTATCAAGAAGCCCGAACCCTGTCTCTTTATAAATAACGCAAGTTCATCCTCTAGATAGTCGGTTTCGATTTTATCTTGGTCAAAATAAAAAGTAGGCAAAACATGACTTTCCCTGAGAATAATTCTGTTCAAATCTACTCGGGTCCATGTGGATGCTGGAGAAGCAGCATCGATCTGTCGGCAGATCTTTCCGCATAATGCCAATAAATCGGTAGTATCGGTAAAATCCAAGCTTACAGCTTTATAATACGGCATATCTTTTATTGCTGTAAGAACTTCGATTTTGCTCCGGTTTGACAGTTCCGACAGTAAATGCATATAAGCTGCCAGCAAAATGGCATATACGTTTATTTCATGCTTTTCTGCCAGTTTATCCAACATAATGCAAATGCCCTCTCCCATACTTGCTTTCATAACTGTTTCACCCGGGTTATTGCCATCTTCCGCATAATATTCCCGGGGAAGTTCCAACGTTTGTACAGATTTGTACACATCCACCGCCGAACTTCTATCTTTGATAAATTCAGCCAGCTTTGCGATGGAAGGGTACGAAAAAATGTCAACCAGGTTAATCTTTTTAGGATAGTGCTTTTCTAATTCAACATGCAGCTGCGATACTAATACCGAGTTGCCTCCCAGTTCAAAGAAGTTGTCATTAATCCCAATCAGTTCGCGGTTTAGTATCCGTCTCCATATCTCCGCTATATGACTTTCAAGGCTTGTTTCAGGAGCGATATATTCCGTGCCAAGGTTTGGCCGCTTTATATCCGGCATAGGTAAAGAATCTCTGTCTATTTTGCCGTTCGGTGTCAAAGGTATTTTTTTCAACTTCATATAAAAACCAGGAATCATGTATTCAGGCAAGCTTTTACCGAGAAAGCCTATGATCTCCGATACCAACAATTCCTCATCGGACAGATAATATGCGACAAGATACTTTTCTTCTTCGTTTACCTTTGCTGCTACAACACATTCCTTTACTTTCTCATGTTTGCCGAGACAGCTTTCTATTTCGCCCAGTTCAATTCTAAATCCTCTTATTTTCACCTGACAATCTTTTCTGCCAAGAAACTCAATTTCACCATTGGGAAGCCACTTTGCCATATCCCCGGTTTTATACATCCTCTGGCCCTGCATCGCAGGATTTTTTACAAATCTTTCCTGGGTCAACGCCGCTCTGTACAGGTATCCTCTTGCCAATCCATCACCTGCTATACATAGTTCTCCCACAGAATCAATACCCAAAGGATTGTTGGACTCATCCACAATATAAATCTGTGTGTTGGCTATAGGCTTCCCGATGGTAATTTCTTCGGCATGCGTTAATTCCTTTATAGCTGACCAAACGGTTGTCTCTGTGGGGCCATACATATTATATATTCTGGCCTGCGTATATTTCCTTAATGTTTGCAAAAGTCTTTTTGGAAAAGCTTCACCTCCAAGCATAATCTCAGATAAGCCCCTAATGTATTCTATATTCGTCGCATCATTCAGAATCAGCTGCATCGTAGAAGGTGTTGTTTGAAGCATATCAATGGTTTGATTGCCTAAATAGTCTGATAATTGCATCGGATCTGCAATGATAATTTTCATTCCCAGGGATAACGGCAGCAAGCTTTCCAAAACAAATATATCAAAGGATATCGTCGTAAGGCATACGATTGACTTATCCGGCGCAAAGGGTATTTGATCCGCTAAACCCAGAATAAAATTATGTACTGCCCTATGCTCCAGCATAACCCCTTTAGGTTTCCCGGTCGAGCCCGAGGTATAAATAACGTACGCCAAATCCGTAGCTGCACTTATAGCATCTATATTTAAAGCCTCTCCTGTATACAACTCCCTATCATCAAGGCAGATCATATGTCCGTTAAAATTTACACTTCTTAACAGATGCTTTTGTGTCAGTAGAATGCTTATTCCACTATCCTCAAACGTATATTGAATTCTTGCTTTCGGATAGAAAGGGTCAATGGGAAGGTAGCATCCACCTGCCTTTAAAATGCCCATTATACCCACAAGCATGTCAATGGATCTTTCTACCATTAATCCTACAATATCATTTTGTTTTACTCCGTATTCCCTTAGCTTCCTTGCAAGCTGGTTTGCCTTTCGATTTAACTCCCCATAAGTAATACATTGATTTTGATACACGGCTGCAATTTTATTTTTACTTTTCTCTACTTCCTCCTCAAACAGCTTATGTATCGTCTTATCTTGATCATATGTTTTTTGGGTATTATTAAAGGCATGTATAGCTTGTTCCGGTTTCTTTCCATTACTACTGTAATGACGAATATTTATCATTCACAAATACTCTCCTACCATAATAATATTAAAAATAAACATTTCGGCCTGTCCTATCGGTTTCCTGCCAGTATATTGATAACAGTGATAAGGAGCTTTCTCATCGTAAGTCCTCTCAAAGCTTTTGCAGCTTATTATAGATTTTACCCAGCAACTCCTCTATCAATATTTTTTCCTTTTGCTCCATCTTGGATAGCATATCCACAATTTTATTGAGAAATCTTTTATCTTTGCTAATAGCATATTTTATTTGAAGATTTCGCATTGCCAGTACTTCATTTTCTATATGTCTGTAATTGTCATATAAATGAGAGCAATCTTCTATAAAATTATTTTCATACATATATTTCAGCCTTAAAATCATACATTTTTTATGCTCGTAAAGAATGTGCAAAGGCCTAATATCAAAATCAGCAGTATCATTTAGTAATAAATTAAAATATTCCCTCATGCATTTATAAACATCAAAGCCAAAAACTCTATTTGTTAATATTTCACCATACATTCTACATCTTTCCGAACTATTTCTGCTGTTTATATAATCCTCCAGCATTTCATAAACCAGCTGCAAGTCAAAATCATATTTATAATTATCTTTCTTACCGATTAAATGTACATTTTCCGTTCCAAACGCATTGGAAAAGAAAGCTTCTTCAATTTGTGCAAAGCTAATTCGAGTTGTTTCAAAAGTGTGTTTGTCCGTATAACCTAACAGCATATATTCCTTTTGAATGGAATCATATCCATAAATCATGAAATCGTGCTGAAAATGCTTTTTACCATAAGCATGTTTATGCGGAACATAAAATTCATCAAAGGAAGAATAGAAATATATTTTAGAATTTATGCAATTTGTAATTAAATGGTGAATATTAATATTATTGATTTTCATCGTATCTTTTTTGAAAACTTGAACATCCAGCCACGGATTCATAGAAAACCAATTGGGAAAAAAAGTTAAATGAGAAGTAAAATCACTGCGCCATACAAGCTGTATATAGTTACTGTAAAACCAGGGAAGACATTCTTCATAATATAAAAGGATACCTAGAATGTAAGCTAAATACTGCAAACCTTCCACAGGTGACTTCGCCAAGGGTAACTGAATAATGCTCATTTGCTGCTCTCCTCCTGCTCTCATGCCTACTTGTGTTCGACTTATATTTTTTCTGTTATATACTCTACCAAACCTTTTATCGTAGAAAGGCTTCTCATATCCAGTTTTTCATCTTCAAACTCAATTTCAAACTCACTTTCAATCTCAACAACAATTTTTATATATAACATTGAATTTAAACCATATTCCCCTAAAGTTGCAGCAGCATCAATTTCCTCTACAGGCATTGTAAGGTCCGTATTATTTTTCAATATTTCTCTTACTTTCAGTTCAACATCGTTCATATTTGCCATACTCCTATCCAAGCTGCAATTCAATCGTAAAACGTAAAATCAGTAAGCTCGTAAATTAAACTTTCATTCAACTTCCATCCATACTATTTTTCTAAGAAACTCATTAATTGAGTAAATTCATTTTCATCCAGCTGTTGTTTGCTATCCGATAATGCTGTCTCAGGCTTATGATGCACTTCAATCACTATGCCATCAGCTCCTGCTGCAAGAACCGATTTTGCAACGGGATTGATAATATCCTTTCTTCCTAGTGAATGGCTTAAATCTACAATTATAGGCAGGCAAGTTTCTTTTTTGATTATAGGTATGGATGAAATATCAAGAGTATTTCGTGTCTTTGTTTCAAAGGTACGGATACCTCCCTCGCACAAAACAATGCTTCTATTTCCTTTGCATGCCAGGTATTCCGCAGCCAGTATAAATTCTTCCAAGGTTGCACCTGATCCTCTTTTCAGTATGACAGGTCTCCCTGTCGCACCCACTTCCTTTAGCAATTCATAGTTTTGCATGCTGCGTGCACCGATCTGCATGATATCTGCGTACCTTGAAACCAGATCAATATGTTTCATATTCGCAACTTCGGCTACTGTAATCAAACTATATTTCGTAGCAACTTCCTTTAAAATTTTTAGCCCATCCTCCTCCAACTCCTGGAAATCATAAAATGAAGTTCCTGGCTTATAAGTTCTGCCGCAGATACATTTCACTTTCTTCTCCCGAAGGAAGGCTGCAATCTCTTCAAAAGCCTCCATACCTTCGACGGCACATGGACCCCCGATAATGATCGGCTTATCAACAGGTAAATGAAAAATATCTCTTATATCCTCGAATCTACCCTCTTCAGAAACAAGAAGTGTTCTTTCACCACTGTCCATGCACATTCTCTTTATATTATTCATTGCAATTCCTTCCCACCAAGGTATTTACCAGCATCTCTTATAGACCCGATTATGATTTCAGATTAACAAAAACCGGATATACACCTCAAATTTACTATTTTAATACAATTTCAATAATTTTAGAAATTGAATCTATTTCCTCCAGAGATGTAACGCAAAGATATAATCGCCTTGCTTCCGCATTTAGTGAACAAAGCCTGACTCCATCAAAAAACTCAATTCTATTTCCTTTGCATCTGCCACAGTTTATACATCGCAGGCTTTCAATACTCCGGCATACATTTTGAGCTAATTCTTTCCTTATGCTAACAATCTCCTTTGATTTTTCAAAAGGCAGCGACATTTCAAAGTCAATCATATCGGGGATTATTGTAAA
Organism: Bacillota bacterium; assembly: GCA_023419605.1. Classification (GTDB taxonomy): domain Bacteria; phylum Bacillota; class Clostridia; order Acetivibrionales; family JAEZXR01; genus JAEZXR01. Next base: position 166,893 of record JAEZXR010000121.1, read on the forward strand.
AACACAGATTGCCTTACTTTTATTCATAAAATGAATAATCCAGTGCGGACTACAGTATGACCATAGATTGCACTTTGCTTTCAGCATGTATTTTCCATTCAATATAGTAGAAATTTCTTTCCATAGTTCTTTCGAATTGCCCGTTGACCTCATTATGTCTTCTCTTACAGGGCTGATATCCTGCCTTTTTATACTTTCCTGTAATAGAGTCCCGGCAAAATCCGCCTTTGAAAATAAATCCGTAACAAGAGCATAATCTTTTTTATTATCCACTATGGGCATTCGATCCAGAAGATATTTTATAGCCAAAGCAAAGCAACTTGAATTTTCATAGTGAATGATAAATGTATCACAGGATTTATAGGTATCTACTTCCTTTCGGTTCTTAAAATATTCAAAATAAAAACCATAATTAGAAAGCACTTCAAACTGAAATGACGGCGGTTTTTTAAATTGCTTTTTAAACTTGCTTTTATCCACACGAGTACACCATCTGTCACCCTCACTTTCAAGTTCTCCAGTGATGCCTGCCACATACAAGAATAATATTGTATTGGTAAGGTTATGGTAGCTTTCCAGAGGGTCTTCTGCACGGTATGCAACTGTATCACTGTATATTTCTATAAGCAGCTGCCGTACATCCCTTAATCCCTCTACAATCTGCTCAGCATCAACATGTTTGATCCTGTTCGCAGTCAGGTCTACAGGAAAATCACAAACATTCAAGCGTAAAAATTCAGCGCGTTTTTCAAACGATATCTCCTGATGAAGCATAAAATTCTCCCCCTTATGTGTTTAAAGATGCCTTCCATAACAGGCATGAGAAGTCGGCTGTACCTGTTATGGAAGGCATAGGTTAATCAGTATACTTATTTGTTTTGCTTCCGGTTTACAGGTACCAAAAGATCCAGTTGGAAGTTTTCCTCGTCCAGATCTCCCGAACTATTGGTACTATGGTCCAGAGGCTCTTCAAGCAAATGCCTCATGCTTTCCGGCCGCCAGTCCACTTCAACTTTTTCGCTATTCTTTAACCATTCAAACAGTTGGCCCCACCGCTCTCCAATAGAATTCAAATAAGTAGGAATAGATGCATAAAGCCCTCCGCTAAACTCTTTCTTTACATAAGGCTCCGGCACCTCTAAATCTTCCGGTATTGACACCCACATTTCATAGCCATATTCAGCTTTATTGGGTTCAGGGTCGGGATTATTGAATCCAAATCGTCGAAATCCCGGTTTGTTTTTCAAATCGTACTCTTTTATTAATTTATCCATGGCTCTTCCCGCATCAGCTTCCGGAGTGATGCTTATAGCTCGATAAGATGCAATGAACATTTTGGGTAAGCTTACAATCCTTACCTCTCCAATCGTGTTATAACTTGGATTTTCAGACATACTATCTTCCTTTCCTGTAATTATTTTAAAACTTAATTAAAGTTAAGTTTTTCAAATTTATACGTGGTATGGCTTGAATTCATTCACATTCGATTTTACACCTTAAACAATATTCCCTGCCCCATGCCACCGCCTGCGCATATGGCCGCCATACCATACATAGAGCTTCGCCTTTTCATTTCATGAAGCAGCGTCACACATATCCTCAACCCTGTGCAGCCCACCGGGTATCCAAGAGATAAACTACCGCCGTTTACATTCATCCTTTCGGGCTTTATGCCAAGGAGCCTTTGGCAAACGATAGCTTGTGCCGCAAAGCTCTCGTTGCATTCAAACAAGTCAATATCCTCTACAGAAAGCCCAGTTCTCTTTAAAATGGAGTTGACAACTTCTACAGTGCCAAGGCCCAATTTTTCCGGCACCACACCAACTACCCCCATTTTATGTATCTGGGCTATTGGCTTGAGACCTTCCTGCTTTGCCCGTCTTTCAGACATTAATATAACTGCCGCTGCAGCATCTCCTATAGGCGCTGAATTATATCTACTTATATTGCCATCATTTATAAAAAGAGGATGGGCATTTTCAAAATCCTCAAATACGGGGTCTTCTAAAATAAGTTCGTCCTCTTTGAAAACATATCTTCCATCATTTTCTACCGTCTCTACAGGTATTATTTCATCATTAAAGAAACAGTTTTTCTGAGCGCTCCTTGCCTTTTCAAAGCTTGCGAAGGTATACTCATCCTGCTCCCTACGGCTTATACCGAATTTTCTTCCCATCATTTCAGCAAGATAAGTCATTTCGTTTTCTTCCAGTGTGCTCATAACCTGCTCATAGGACGGTAATTGATTTTTCATGGCAGCCTTTATGCCTTTTTTAAAAAAGCTTAGGGCGTAGGAGGATTTACTCATAATCTCTACTCCGCCTACAAGCACGATTTCAGAATCTCCCACCATGACCTTATATGCGCCTTGAGCCAAAGCCTCCATCGATGAAGCGCAGGTACGGGTAATGGTGCTTCCAGGTATTGTCTGCGGCAAACCACCAGCCAGAATAGCCTTCCTGCACAGATTATCCCGTTCCTCGGGGAAGCTGCACCCCGTATATGCATCCTCAATTTTTGAGGCGTCAATACCTGTCTTTTTTATGATTTCATTAAAGCAATAAGCCATCAGCTTTACATCACTCATAGGGCTAAGGCTGCCCGGCACCTTCCCTATCGGCGTACGATATGCAGATACCACTACTACATTCTCCAAATTACCACCCCCCTACCTTGATGCTTTTCATTTTCGTACTTCGCATTTATAATACCCTTGAAGAAGGTAATGACTTTGTTTAACCTTTCAGGTGAGTTCAACTGCTGCATGAACTTTTGCCATCCAGCTTCAAATTCCTCCCGCTTCATATTTTTTGTTTCAAATGTAAGCTCAAAGCCATTATATTTTGACCAGTCCGCAACTGTAATGCGTCCCTCCCTTTTCAGCCTTTCATATATTTCAGTGCCGGGAAAGGGAGTCAACACTGTAATATTAGTGGCATATAGGCAAGTCTCCTGTATGAATTCATATAGCCTGTCAAAAGTATCCAGTGTATCATTTTCCAATCCCAGTACAAAGCTTCCCACTACCCCTATGCCCTGGCCCTGGATTTCAGATATAATATGTTTAAATTGCTCCAGGTTTTTCCTTTTCCATTGGGACTTATTTATGTCTCCCAGATTATCTAGATCCAGACTTTCAAAGCCTATGAGCAGTTGGGTACAACCCGCTTTCCGAATCTCCTTGAGTAATTCCTTTCTCTTATAAATGCTGGCATCCGTAAATGCATACCATCGGAGATTTACTCTCTTCAGAAGACCTACCAGTTCTCTGCTGTACTCCTCATTTACAAAGAGATTATCATCCGTGAAAAATACAAATGGCTTATCCTTTATTTTCAAGATCGCTTCCAGCTCTTTACCTACCTGCTCTATAGACTTTCTTCTGATTTTTTTGCCATAAATTTTTGAGGACACACAAAAGTTGCATTGGTGAGGACATCCCCTGGTGGTCTGGATAGGAAAACTTTTATACGGATAACCTGCCGCAAGATCATATCTTGGTACGGAGCTCAGCCTCAGATCCGGTAAGCCTTCTGCCTTATATATGCTTTTATGTTTTCCCCGCCGCACATCCTCAAGAAAAACAGGTATGGTTTCTTCCGATTCTCCTATAAAAACCACATCGGAATGCTTTAACGCTTCTGCATGCAGCATGGATGCATGTACCCCTCCCATTGCTACCTTAATTCCATCTTTTCTCAAGGAATCAGCTATCTCATAAGCTTTGTATGCCTGTGAGGTAGAGGGTGAAAAGAATGCCCAATCATATTGTCCTTCAAAATCCTCCCTGTAATTGAGATCGATATACTCCAATTCAAAATCTTCCGGCATCATCCCGGCCACTGTAAGCAGACTCAGACTTGGTGTTGACCAAAGCCTTTTTCGTGCCTGGAATTCCCATAACTCCTCCAGCTCATATTCAGCATGCTTTTTCTCTGAGGTTATGGAATTATACGGTACAATAAGCGCAATTTTCAAGCTTACACTCTCCTAATTGGATACCACCATCCGATATATCAGTCCCTTGATAGTATCCGTCCAATAAATTTCTCCTTTTTCCGGCACAACTACGGACCCTATATGACAAATCTTATCCTTCAGTGAGAATTTTTGAGAAAGGCCTCTCCAAATATCCCGGTCCAGAACAGACAGCAGCTCCCGTGTTCCTATATCATAATAGAGCATCGCTCTCTGCTCACAGATATAAACATTCCCTTCATCATCGACAGTTACTGCTATAGGCGCCATCTTCGCTTTTACACTTTTTTGGGGTTGAAGTGTCAAAGTCTGCCTTGTATATAAATCAAAATATCGTATGCAGCCATTACCCGTATCGGTAAAATATATCTTATCCTGTTTGTGGAATACCCCATAGGGCTGGCTTATCATGCCATCATGCCCTGCAAGGGTAAAAACTCTTCCTGCTTTGTCTATTCCACGAATCCTATTGTTAAGAAAATCATTTGTATAAACATTTTCCTGGTAATCCACTGTCACTCCGCCAGGCAGATTCAGAAGCGGCTCTGATTCATCCCTATAGGAGCGAACCACCGGGTTCCAGTCGTCACTGTCCATTTTTTTGCAGAATATGCCGTTGTTTTCTGCATCTGCAACATATAAATCTCCCTTTCCCGAAAGTGAAACAGCAAGAGGCCGTTTAAGTTGGCTTCCACCGTCAAAGCCAGTTATGGCATTCGGCAGCTCCCCCTTTTCGCGGCTTGTCCTGTGAAGCCAGCAAATCCTGTGATTATGCATATCTGCTATGTAAAAAACATCCTGTTTCAAATCATAACAGATCCCTGAAGGATAATTAAAAAATCCATCCTCTCCTGCAATGATTTCAACAAATTCAATTTTTTTCATTCCACCTCTCCTCGTTCCTGCGTAAAGCTTTTTTAGTCGTTATTTCCCAGATAATCTCTCACAAGGTTTGCAAAGGATTTTACATTCCTGATCTTGTCCATATTCAGGTCTGAATCGTTTATTTCGATGTCGAACTCCTCTTCTATTTCAACCAGTATGGACAACGCCATGATAGAGTCAATACCAAGGGATAGCAAAGGCGTTTCATAATTCAAGCTGTTGATCTTTTCCTCGTCCTTTAGTCTTGAAACTATAATTTTTTTTATCTTTTCCTCATAATTCATACCGGACACCTCCAAAAATATTTAAAATTGTATAGCACACTCTGTTATTTGCTCCATCCAACACGAATAGCTTATTATCCACCCCTTTAGCAATTCCGTTTGGATTGGAAAGTCTGAAATCGCCTATGGCACCGGCATCGCCGGTACCACACACTCCATCGCCCATCAAGGTATAGATTTTCTTTGTTTCTGCGCATACAAATCGTATACAGCTATTCCCCGATTCAGCAATATAAAGATTTCCCGCATCATCCACCAGAACAGCCACAGGACGACTGAGACCGGCCTGACGGCTGTCATTTCCATCTCCGTAGAAACCTGCCGTGCCTGTTCCTGCCACAGTAGTTATTGTACCGCTGGCCGCATCGATCCTCCGGATGCAGTGATTCAAGTAATCAGCCAGATACAGGTCTCCGTTCCTTTTGTCGATTCCCATACCGTAAATTTCAGCAAAGGTAGCATCTTTCATAGATCCGCCATCTCCTGTATAACCGTATTCTCCAGTCCCTGCGTATGTGGAAATGATTCCCTGAGTGTCAACCTTTCTTATTACATTATTTGCTATGTCGTTGATATACAGGTTTCCAGCCTTATCCACAACCGCGCCTCCAGGTTTGTTAAGGCATGCGGATGCTGCCGGCCCACCATCCCCCGAATACCCGGCTTCACCATTTCCTGCCACCGTAGCCATCCGCCCGCTTTTCATATCCACAACTCTCACAACATCATTTCCTGTATCTGTAATGTAGATGTAGTTTTTGTAAACTACCAAACCTGTAGGCTTATTCAAAGATGCCTCCTTAGCAGGTCCTCCATCTCCGGAATAGCCATAGGACCCGGTACCTGCCACCCTTGTTACAAATCTACCATCATATCTGAGTATTGCATGATTATTTTGATCTGCAATATAGAGGTTACCCTCATCATCCGTATCGATGGCCTGAGGCTCCCACATCAGTGCCTCAGCACTGGTTTCCACATCTTTTATAAATCCTGTTTCTCCATATCTGCCAAAAGCTATATGCACTTTCAGGTTCTTATCCAGTAAAACTCTGGGAAATCCTTCTTTATTCTCGTCGCAAGCGGCAACTACTTGATTTCTTCGGAAAGCCTTGGCAAGAAACAGAGCTACTACTGCCCTTTTTATTATCTTTTCCGGCTCGTCTCCATCGTCAGGAAAGGCAGCAACACCTGCACTGAAGGTCATGGCAACATTGGAATACTCTTTACTGCTGTTTTGCGCAAACCGATGCTTTCTAAAATTTCTTTTTACTGCCGTGAGGGCATCTTGAAGTTTACTCCGGTCAAAGCCGGGGATCAGTATAAGATATTCGTCTCCATCAGATTTCCATATCACTGCTTCCTTAGGAAAATGACTTTTAAAAAAGAGAGTTATATTGCTGATTATATCTTCTATTTCATTTTTATCAAACTTTTTACAGAATCGTATAAAGAAATCGATATCGATTACTGCAACCCCATACTTTTCATACTCACGCATATAGCTTTCAACATGACTCCGTATCTCATCTAGTGGCCAGGGTGTCATCTTTTTTTCCTCCTTGAAGGAATTGTTGTACTGCTGAAGACATATCCTTTGTCCCAAAGAAGCTTATATACCGGTTGATTTTACGCAGCAGCTTTTCGGATATCCATGGCGTATTGGCTCTTTCATAAGTATACTGGGCCCAGCCCATCAGGTCATCGGGAAAACTCATTCCGTATTCCAGAGCCGTATGGTAAAGTTCCGTACCCAAATAGGGAGAAAATATGAACAACAGTATTTCTGTATTGGGCGCAATCCTCTTGATTTCTTCAATCAAAGAAACAGTCTCTCTTACATCCTTCTCGGGATTCCACGGAAATCCTACCATAAATGATAGAGACGCCATAATACCATGCTTTGCACATTTTCTTGCCAGCTCAAGAACCTGGGCATTTCTATGTCTCTTGTTTATTCTCTCCAGAACCTCCTCATCTCCTGATTCAACACCTATGATGACCCTGAAAAATCCGCTCTGCTTCAGCCGCTCTATAAACTCATCGGATAGTTTGATGAACTCCTCCACTACGGCAGTTCCATCCCATTTAATGCTTATTTCTCTTTCTTTCAGCAGGGAAGTGAACTTCTCAACTCTCTGCGTATTGACAAAAAAATTATTATCATAGAAATGTACAGCATCGATTTCATAGGTTTTATATAAATGCTCTACTCCATCTACAACCGCTTCAGCCGGTAAAGCTCTCCAGTGTCCCTCATAAGTGGCGCCTATGGAGCAGAATCTGCATCTCCAGGGACAGCCCCTGCTGGATTCATAGCCCAGTACTCTCCTATTCCCCCACAGCGGCTGAATATATCTGTCCATATCTACATGCCTGTAAGCTTTTTTGATGGGCTCAACCGTTGTTAAATCAAGCAGTGGCGCAAGAGGAGTATGCACGATGCTCTTGTCTCCGGTTTTATATACCAGATTCTGAATGCTGCCAATATCCTTTTTGTCCGCCAGCCTTTGCACCAGCTCAGGGAATGTTATTTCCCCCTGCCCTATTATCACAATATCTACCAGATCATTTGCAATCGTTTGCTCCGGCATCAGGCTTGGATGCCAGCCTCCCCAAACGATTGGAATACAGGGATTTGAATCACGGATGAATTGTGCAAAAGCCAATCCTCTCTTAATCTGATAACTGGTCATTGAACTAATACCAACACAAACCACACTCTCATCGAGCCATTTCAATACCCGCTGCTCCGGCTGCTTTTCCACTCTGCCATCCACAAGCAAAACCTCATATTCCTCAGAGTCAAATTGTGCTGCCAGTGCCATGACGGATAAGGGCAAGCCTTGGTATAAGGGCTCCGAATCTTCATCACCGGTTATATCGGGATAAAAAAGCACAATTTTTTTCATAATAGCTCCTCATTTCTCTTCAATAAGCCTTCCACCATATTATTTATCATCTCCCCGATTCCATCATAGTCGAGGGAATCCGGTCTAATAAGAGATTGAATATGCAGTCCGTCACTAATCACTACCATGATCCAAGCTAATTGCCTTCTTTGGGAACCCAACTCCGCTCTTAAAGGAAATTCCGTCAACAAAAGCTCTTCGAAGACCTCTGCGTAGAGGTCATATATTTTACCAAGCTCCTCTTTGAGATCATCTTCGTTTCCTTTTGACGAATCCCTTATGCGTTTCCATATATCAATATATAGTGAAAGGGAATCAGGATGGCTTTCAGTACCTGCAAAATAATGCCTCACGATTTTTTTCAGCTTACAGCGCCTGTCAATCTCATATTGGATATCCTTTTTCACATACCGTACCCATTGGATGGCCGCATATTCCATGGCAGCCATTCTCAACCGATCATCCGTCTTAAATATGCTTATGATGAGTTCCTCGCTCAGCATCGATTGTTTAGACACCTGCCGGATCGATGCTGATTCGAAATCCCCTGCCAGCATTACCTTCAAAGCAGTCTCAAGAATAAGCCTTTCCCGGATTGAATACTTTCTATCACTTCTCATGTCTTGTTTCTCTGTCTCCTTAGGCGACTTTTCAATTGAGCAGTTCTTACAGCAACATTTTCGGGAGAGTAAAACTGGTCATAAACCCAGGCTACACCTCTTGCCAATTCATCCGCCGTCATATTTTCAGGCTTGAATACCACATCCCAGAAGGTATACCTTCCCCAATCATAGTCTATGATTCTTCCGTTCTGCTCCATCTTATTAAAAAGCTGAGTACCTGGAAGTGGAGTGAGAATTGTAAAGCTGCCGGAGTAAATGCCATTTTTCAGTGTAAACTCTAAAGTTTGCTCAAAGGAGGCACTTGTATCACTATCTCCTCCAAACATAAAGGAGCCCCAGATATTTAAACCGTTATCATGAATTTTTTCTACCGATCTCTCATAATTCTCCAACTGCTTTGCTTTCCATCTATTTTCATCCAAAAAATCCAGACTGTTTTTACATACGTTTTCAAAACCTATAAAAAGCCAATGGCAGCCTGACTTTTTCAGCATCCTCAGGAGTTCTTCGTCCTCCGCTACCGATATGTCCGTCTGTGTCCCCCACACAATGCCCAGCTTTTCAATCTCTTTCAACAAGGCTTTTGAATGCTCCTTCTGTATAAACATATTGTCATCGGCAAAGAAGATAAACGGGTTTGCATCAATTCTTTGAATGGCCTTGATTTCATTTATAACCTGTCCGGTTGTCTTGTGACGATAGCTTGAACCGAACATAATCGGCAGTGTGCAGTAATTGCATGTTCTGGGACAGCCTCTGGTTGTCTGAATGCTATAGGATGTGTAAAGACTTTTGTCCAGCAGGTCATAGCGTGGCACAGGAGAAGCCGATAAGTCTATATATTCTCGGCATACATATTTTCGTTTTGGTGTTCCTTTTTCAAAATCCCTAAGAAATTCCAGCCAGGTTGTTTCTCCTTCACCGATAAAAACAGTATCCGCATGCTCAAGTACTTCCTCAGGCATAACAGTCGCATGAATTCCACCTATAGCTACATAGGAGCCATTTTTTCTATATGAATTGGCTATCTCATAGGCCCTGTATATCTGCTGTGTCATACCTGTCAACGCAACGATATCGTAATGCTTATCAAACACCACTTCCATACCGTGATCTTCATCAATAAAGGACAGTTCGTAATCTTCCGGGATCAGCCCTGCGATAGTAAGCAAGCTCAGGTTTGGCGTTTCCCATGCCCCGTAAAAATTGGAGACCACATTGTTTCTTTCCAGAAAGCTCTTTAGAAATTCATTTTTCCCATATTTCGACCCTTTCGGTACGATAAATGCGATCGTTTTCAAGCCGACACCTCATTCCTATTATTGTTTTTATTTATCTCTACATCACAAATGCGAATTCTTCCATTGGTGCCATCGATTTCAATCCACATACCCTCTACCAGCACCTGGGTTGCAGCATCATTAAAAACCACAACAGGGATCTTATACTCTCTGGCAACCACAGCACCGTGGGAAAGTATATTACCGTAATTCATGACAAGACCGCTCACAATTCCCAAAACCGGCGTCCAACTGGGATGAAAAGTCGATACAACCGCGATTTCTCCCTGTTTCACTCTACTCAAATCTTTTATTGAGCGTATTATCCGAACAGGGCCTACAGCCTTTCCAGGGCTTATACCGACAGCCTTAAAGCTGCTTTTTACTCCTTTTTTCTGCAAACGCATCAAATCACCGTTTTTTATAAAGAAGGGAGGGATAATAGCCGCACTTCTGATATAAACATTTTTCCTGCTCTCAATGCTTTTTTTCCAATCAATTTCATGTACTTCCGTTTTTGGATTACACAAATCGAAAATTTCATCTATCGTTAAATGGAATACATCTTTCTCAGCCTCGATGATATGCCTTTGCTTCAGCAGTCCTCCCACAGCCAAGATCATCTTCCTTATGACAACCCAGCTTTTATCGAAGTAATATCTCTGATTTTCTCTTAACGCCATATACTCCGTTGCCAGTTCCATCAGAACCTTTATCTTCTTGCCTTCCCACATTCTCCTGACAGGATTTTTAAAAGCCGCAGCCAGATAGATTGCCATCGCCTTATTATAGTCACTCGCTGCTTCCCGCTCTTTGCGGCGATCCAAATCAAACTCTTGAGAAACAGTTAAGAACTGTTTAATCAATTCAAGTACTATGGACGGTTCTTCCACCCAGTGCGGAGTATACAAGTCATCGCAGGAGGTGCCCCTATGCCCATGTTCTGCGATAAAGCTATCAAACATATGTCTGAACCGCTCTTTTATCTCGCTGCCCGAAAGCCTTGCATATATGCTTTCCGCCTTTTCCTTCATAAATATATCTCTTATCTCCTCGGCATCGGCAGCCTTGCGCACCAAATCCAGCAGCTCGGAGTTTGATTTCATCGTCATATTTTTATTCACTTTTGCTTCAATAATGGCGGCAATGGTCTCTTTGTGATCCGGCAATGCTGCAAGCTTTTTTACCAGAAGATTGTAACTGACCTGGGCAAGTCCCAGAAATTGAAAATGGTCTTTCCCAATGAAATTGCAGAACATATGGATCATGCTTTTCAGTGTACCGCCCAATTCCTCCAACGTCAGGGAGGACCTACCGCATTCTTCGTACTCCCTGACATACCGTTCATACCTGTCAAGCCTTTTATACCAGCCTTTGTACCCTTTCATCATAAGGCGAAAGAGCTTCAATTTCTTTCGAAAGTTATCAACGCCTGGACTGTTAAAAGCAACATCGTCAAAAAACTCTCTCTGGTATTTAAGATTCCAATAGACGCGGTTGAAGTAGAATAAAAGAGGCTTTTCATCATAAAATCTTCCCTCGCGCTTCGTATAAAAACTTAAATATACCATACTTTCCCACGATTGAAGAAGGGACAAATAACAAGTACTGGCAGGCTCCGAGTATCTGTCCAGCAGCGTACATTCCACATCTTCAGCTATACAGCAATCGAAGTATACATCTTTTGTCCTTAATGTGGTATTTCTTACAGTGACAGGCCTACACTGAAGTATATACAGGCTGCCTTCTCTGATTGTCCACTCAATATCACAAGGATGCCCGAATATTCCTTCCAGCCTGGCTCCGATATCCGCTAAAGAAACAGCTTCTTCAGAAGACAAGACAGGCAGCCCCCACTCCTCCTGTCTTATGGCAGCAACATCTATAACAAAAGACTGCTGCCCTGTGCAGTATTTGAATTTTTTTTCATTTATAGTCGGATATACGATTTTACCTTTTCTGTCTAGAAGGAATCTATCGACAGAGGTGCTGCCGTCTACCACTGCCAGATTAAGTCCCGGATGGCATTCAACCATCATTTCCTCCCTGTTTCCGGATATGGGATTGATGGTAAAAAGCACCCCTGATTTATCCCCTTCCACAAGTTTCTGGATGAGGACCCCCATCCCGCTGCCCTCCAACGTATTTGTGCTTCTGTAAAATCTAGCTCTGTCTGAGAAATAGGAATTCCAGCACCGCTTTACTCCCTCTTTTAAATCCTTGCATGTCCTTATATTGAGAAAACTTTCATAAATCCCTGCATAGGCGCGGCTTTCTCCATCTTCTCCTACCGCTGAGGAACGGATAACCAACGCTTCATCTGGCCTCAGCATAAAGCTTTCCCAAAGGATTTCAAGTACACCTTCAATAGCTTCAGGGATATGATTTTTATCCAGTTCTCCCTCCGTCAAATCACTGGAAGAGGGGTCCATGCCATTGTGTTTGCAAAAACTTTCAAAACAGCTCACCGAAAGACCGAATCCCTCCGGTACTCTATAGCCTCTTTTTAAAAGCTCAGCAGTATTTACCGTTTTTCCGCCATATTTTTCATGGTCTTTCTTTGAGATCTCCAGTAAATTGCGATATAATTCCTCCATGGCCACACCTTCATTAAAATAATTTTTTAGGAATATCACTTAGCTTGTCCACCTCAAAAACAGGAGGTACAATGCCTTCCTTCAGGCTTTCCCTGTTGCGGTTAACCCAGACGGTATTTATACCCATGCGCCCTGCGCCATATATGTCATCTATCTGGGAATCCCCGATCATAAGGATTTCTTCCTTCCTTCTCTCCAGCTTGTCCAGTGCATATTGGAACATATTGGGACTTGGTTTATTTGCTTTTGCATCCTCCGAGGTAATAACAAAATCAAATTGAAACCCTTGAAGCTCTATAGACGTTCTTATTATATGATTGTCTGCATTTGTCAATAATCCAACCCTGTACTTTCCCCTCAATACTTCCAGAAGCTGATGCGCGTCCGTATATGCCTTTGGAGTGGAAAAAAGCGCTTTTGCAAAAGGCTCAAATTCCTTTGAAAAGCAAGGCAATCCAAAGTCCTTGCAAACCATGGCAAGGCTCTCAGAAAGCAGCTCAATTCCAAGAAAAAATCTCTCTCCTGTCCCCAACTTCGCTCTGGCTCTGGTAAACCTGCTGTTAAACCGCTGAACATCCACCTCTGGGTATGCATCTTTCAGATATTTTTTCATCCACTTTGCAATTTGCTGGAAAGGAGCCTCTAATTCTACAAGCGTCATATAATAATCAAGGCATACTACACTTATATCCATCATGCTTGACACCATCATTTTCCTCCGGTTTTAGGGTCTGCATCTATATTCCGAACAATTTGAAACGGTCTTTCGTGACCTTTACATTGATCTTAAAATACAGGTTCATAAACTCATCAAAGTAAGAATCCAGATTCATAAGTCTGCTATATTCCTCCAATTCCTTCTTTGAAGCTCCGTCCTTGCTCATCTGTATGCATGTTTTAAAAAATTCATAATTTTGCTCGCACTTGGCCTTTCTGATTTCATCCACCTGTTCAAACAGCATATCGTACTTATTCCTGTTTTCCCCATCCATATATTTGCTTACCCAGACTCTGTGAGTACCCAATATAGTATCCATATAGTAAATCGGAGTTTTTTGAGTTGCATTTTTGATTATGTCAAATAAAATACTTATTTTGGGATCTGCAAATGTGTAATCGTAAAAATGCGTTCTATAATCGGCATCCTTTTTTATCAGCCCATCCCTTATAAGCCTGTTTCGTATGGTCGACTGTGCCAGAACCTCCAATCGGGTCTGGTAGAGATACAATACGTGGCCCAACCCGCTTTGATAGAGAAAATCCACATTTTGCGAAAGGGTATCGTACGTACTATAAGGATTGAAGCATATAAAACCAAAGTTGGGATGAATCCCCTCTTCTTTAATCATCCGCAAGGCTCGATTGTTATCCTCAAGGGTCGCCTTTTTGTTATATAGCTTGCGATCCTCCTCGTTCGCAGATTCCACGCCAACATAAGCACATTCAAGACCTGCTTTGTAAGCCTTTTTTAGGTATTCCCTGGATTCATCGGTGATAAGCTCTGCACGGGTAAAAATATGGAGGCTCACTCTAAGGCCTCTGCGCAGTATTTCATCAAATATACCTTCAGCCTTTTTTCTTCCTTCTTCTCCCGGGTCCTCAAAGGTAGCATCTGTAAATCTGAAAGCATTTAGCTTATATTTACTTATCAAATACTCCATCTCGTCTACGATGTTCTTAGGGGACCGGTTTCTCACATAGGGTGGCTTTTGATTGTGCTTGAATGCCGTTTCGCCGCAGAAAGAGCACACCCCTAGACAACCTCTGCTTCCTGCTATATAAAAATGCTCCTGCCGCTCCTTTTCATATACGTCACGGTCCGGAAAAGGAAGACTGTCTAAGTCGGCAATCGGGGGCCTCTCTTTTGTTCTTACAACGCAGCCTTCTTCATCCCTATATGTCAGCCCCAGCATTTTTTCGAGGCTTTTACCGGAATATACTCTTTCAACCAGCTCATGGAAGGTTTCTTCCCCTTCTCCTGATATCACAGAATCGACAAATTTATTATCTTTCAAAATAGCCTCCGCAAAATTATAAACCTGGGGCCCTCCTAATGTGATATGAATATCCGAATAGCTTTCCTTAAGCGTCTTTGCTGCTTCCAAAACATCTTCCACAGTATCCGAGTACATATTGAAACCTACCAACTTCGTATTCCTGTCAAAGAGCTCGGCAATACCCTTGATTTCATTATTAAATACAATATGTACCTTTGCAAGAATCCCTTTTGCTCTCAGATAGGCCGTTATATAACCGATTCCAAGATACTCATTTACACCAAGAAATCCGGTGATATTGTCATCTTTTTTTACGACTATCACAAAGTCAACCTTTTTAATCATATCTGGCTCCTTTAATTTTATAATACTGAAATGTTTTACCAAAAACGAATTAACATCCTATTTATTCCAGGTCTAGATATAAAAAACCGAATCGACGTTTACATTTCATACCCTATATTCAAAAAATTCATATTATCCTCTATCATTCAAAAAGACCATCTATCTCATGCTGCAAAAGCTCCGCTCCGTCAAAATCTGAGGGCGTATATTCTCTGAATGCTTTATTACAGCAATGTTCAAGCAGTGTCTTCAATTTAACAATATATTTATTGAGAAAATTCTCCATGATTTCTTGCCTGAATTCTTCGGGATTGTATGTCATATCGACGGCCAGCTGTTTATTGACTATCATGGCTGTAAGATCAGCGGCACATGTCAGCTTGTTATCTAATCCCATATCGAAACCTGTACCCTCCTGCAACAAAGTGAAATAATCAGTATCCGATACACCCTCCATATCTCCCATATAATTGAAGCGAAGGTACATACGCTCATTCTCATCGATTTGCTTACTGATATACCTGAGGGCACCATACCCGATACCATTGTTAGGCGTTCTCCTAAGCTGTTCCTTCAAGGACTTTATTCGAAAGATGATACCTTCTTCCTCAGGCACCGATAAACTGACCGGATAAATGGATGTAAACCAGCCTACTGTTCTTGATACATCCACGTCTCCAGACACTTCCGCCCTCCCATGGCTTTCAATCTCTATCAGAATCTCATTGCCTGTATCATATTCACTAACCTCTAACGCCAATGCAATCAACAGAAGCTCATTGGGATAAGTATTGTATGCCTGGTTCGCTTTATATAAAAGCTGCTCCGTCTCGTTCACTCCCAATACTCTGCTGATTTTCCCCGTTACCTTTTCTTCACCCCCTCTACATTTACTCCAGTGTGCAGGATATGTATAGCTATTTTTAAGGACCGCTTTCCAAAGACCCACTTCCTTCTGTGCTTCGCTGCCTGCATATTTTTCAACTGCCACAGCCCAATCCTGCATTGAGCGTGTTTTAGGCGGCAGGCATACAGTTTGCCCACTATACATTTGGTTAAGGATACTGTTGATATCCTCAAGTATAATCCTCCAGGATATACCGTCAACGATTAAGTGATGGGCTGTTATCAGCAGTTGCTTTCCTCTTTCTCCCAGGTCAAAGCTACAGGCTTTTATCAGTAAATCTTCTCCGATATTCATACCGGCTTTTATTTGTTCACTGATCTGTCTTATTTTGTTTTCCTGTTCGACTCTGCTGCTGTTCGACAAGTTATACGCAGGGATATCAAATTCTCTATTTAAATGTGTGTTATTATAAAAAAGCCTCCCTGTTTTTTCGTTGTAGTTGATCCTGAGTGAATCATGATGCTTTATTAAAAAACGGAACATCGCCTTCAGCTTGTCCTCTTCAACTTCTTTTTTCCATTGCAGCATTATTGATTGATGATAGTAATTCAAATTGCTGAATTTTCGGCTAAAAAACCAGGAAACGATCGGTAATGGTTTCACCTCGCCTTCAGCCATGGTACTTCCTTCGAATATAGAATCAGCCATGTTTTCCACATGCAGAGCCATACTTTCTATGATGGAATGAGACAATATATCCTTTACCCTTATTTTTAATCCTTCTTCATTAAGTCTTGCTGCGATTTGTATAGCTTTTATCGAATCTCCCCCTAGACTGAAAAAGTTATCAGCAATACTAATTTTTTCTATATTTAGCACCTGGCTTATGACTTTCGTAAGCTTCTTCTCCATTTCATTCCGTGGGGCAATAAAAACGCCTCCGCTCTCTTGCCCACTTTCGGGCTTTGGCAGTAGACTCCTATCGATTTTTCCATTCTGTGTGATTGGGAGTTTCTCCATAATACAGTAATAAGAAGGTATCATATAGGCCGGCAAACGATCCGAAAGATAGCTCTTCAGATTTATTTCGTCGACTTCGTCCTCCGCTGCCACATATGCACATAGTATTCTTTCTCCGCTGTTTCGTCCGTGGCCCATCACAAAGGCATCCTTGACATTTCTGTACTCCATCAGATGTCTTTCTATTTCTCCAGGCTCGATCCGATACCCGTTTATCTTTACCTGCTGGTCCACCCTTCCCATGTAGACCAAATTCCCAGCCTTGTCAAGACGCATAAGATCTCCCGTTTTATACATGCTTTTACCTTTAAGGAAGGGATTGGAAATAAAATACTGCGCTGTCAAGTTATCTGCATTGATATAACCTCTTGCCACACCGTCACCGGATACAAATGCTTCCCCTATATTTCCTTCCGGCACAGGCTTTCGATCCCTGTCCAGAATGTATATCTGCACATTGTGAGCAGGTCTGCCTATCGGCACGGAAACCTCCCTGTCTTTTTCGAAATCATATTTGTGTACTGTACATCCCACTACTGTCTCGGTAGGACCGTATTCATTATATATGTCTATATTTCCATTAAAACTTCTATGTACTTTTTCCGCCAAACTTGATTTCAAATCCTCCCCCCCTACTATTATTGTTCTTATTGCCGAGTCACGATTGTCCAAGTCTTTCAATAACGTAAGATGTGCAGGTGTAAGCTTGAGCACTGTACATTTTTTCTCTTTAACGATTCTGTACAGCACAAATTCATCCATATCATCCCTATATATCTCGATTTCATTTCCATTGACCAATGGCGCAAATAGGGAGGTAACCGTAAGATCGAAGGTAAGGGAGGAGTACAGCGCAAAGATATCTTCCTGACTTTTTATGTACATTTGCTTCGCCCACCATATATAATTGACCAATCCTCGATGTTCGACCATTACTCCCTTTGGAACACCTGTGGAGCCTGAAGTATATATTACATAAGCCAGGTCGGAGGGACTGCTCTCTACACTAAGATTTGAAACGTCCCCTGCATAGGCGTCCAAATTGTCAATAGGAAGGATGTCACCTTTGAAGCCTGGAATTTCCTTTACTCCACAGTTAGTTAACAACATCGGAGAATTTGCATTTTCCAGCATGTACAAAACTCTATTCTCCGGACACAAGGGGTCCACGGGCATATATGTCCCTCCTGCCTTCATAACTGCGAGTATGGCAAGGACAGCTTCTATGGAGTGTACTGTCATTATGCCTGCAATCCTGTTTTTCTTCAGTCCTTTGGCCATAAGATATCTTGCCAGTTGATTGGATTTCTCATTTAGCTCCCTGTAGGTCAATTGAGCACCCTTACAACTTACTGCCGTCTTTTCAGGAGTCCTTTCAGCTTGCTCCTCAAACAGTACCGTTATGGTCTTATCCGAAGGGTACTCCCTATGAGTAGAGTTGAATTCGTAGAGTATCTTGTTTTCCTCTCTTCGGGGGATTATGCTCAACTCGTTTATACTTGCCTGCGGATTGCTCAAGGTCTGCTCCACAAGATTCCCCAGAAAAGTATGCATGGTCTTTATCTGCCCTTCCTCGTAATCCTTTGTCTTGTAGTCGAATTGAAGGGTAATTCTTCCCGAATCCGACCATTCTTTGATTACGAGTTGGAGTGAATATGTCTGGCTGCCGTTATAAAATTCGATATTTTCTACAGGAATCCCATCCAGTTCATTATCCAGCTTCGTATTATAGTAGTTCACACACACCTGGAATAAGCTGTCAAATCCCTTTTCTTTCAGCTTCAAATCCTCTACAAGGATATTATAGGGATACCGCTGATGAAAATAGCATTGCAGCATTTCACTGTTAACATCCCTAAAGAATTGCTTTATGGATAAGAAGCTATTTATTTTCATTCTAAAGGGCATGGTACTGGTAAACATCCCGAAAATGCTTTTTTCCTTTTTGCCTGAACGATTTAGCACCGGAGAGCCAATAATAATTTCCCTATGCCCTGTGGTTTTATAGAGATAAACTATAAACAAAGCCACATAAAAGGTATTAATGGAAATATTATTATCTGAAACAAATCTTTTTATCTTTTCTGAAGTTAGTAAGTCGACGTCGAATGTGCTTCTTTTACCTTCAAGATTTTCGGAACTTTTCCTTAGAAAGACTTCTGGAAGTACTTTGAACCTTTCATTCCAAAAGGCTTTATCTTTTATAAATCTTTTGGACTCCATATATTCTCTTTCTATGTCCTTGTATTCCAGATAAGAATTCTCTGCTTCCTTACATACTTCTTTTCCGTCCAGAAGCTCTCTATAGAGAGAAAAAATTTCTTCTGTCATTATGCTGAAGGACCATCCATCGGAGATTATGTGATGGAATTTAACAAAATATCCGGTGAAGCAATCTCCTACATTAAATAATGCAAAATAAAAGAGCCTTCCGTCTTCCAAAGGGAAGGGCCTGGCAGCTTCCTCCTTTACCCATTTTTCAAATTGCAGCTCCGGTTCCTCCCACTTGCTGAAATCCAGAAAGTCAATATTCTGAGGCTTATATTCCTCCACATATTGCCGTACATCTCCGTCAGACTCTGTGAATTGAAGCCTCATCCCCTCGTGCCTGTGTATAAAGATGTTTATTGCTTTTTGCAGTATTTCAAAATTTACCCGGCCTTTTATTATAATAGAGCCTCCAAGATTATGCAGGGAAGCACCGGAATAAATTTTCTCATGATACCATATTCTTTTCTGAGGATGCGTTAGAGAATATAGATTGAAATGCTGGGTATCCGCCATATAAGTATCCACCTTTTCTCTTTTTGATAATAAATTCATTAAGTGTCTTCATTCCTACATAGCTTTAAAATTCCCAATGCCAGTTTTTCTTCATAGTCAGCCGCTTCAAATACCATATCCGCTATTCTTTTTATTCCTGTACTTTTTCTAGATTTTAAAATTTCCTTTGCCATGAGCATTACTACGTTATCCCACATTTTTGCCGCATGTTCCATATTCTCGGCATAGTCAGCCATCTCTTTCACTCCATACTTCTCGGACAAATAAGCAAGCAGTTCCCGGAACTTATACCGGTCCAAACTAAGTTGTTTTATGCGTAGAAGCAAAAGCGTCCTATACAGGTCAGCACAGCCATCGGATTCCTTTGATAAATCCTCCAAGCTTTGTATTTCATTCGCAAACCTACGCATTGCATCGAAAGCCTCATCATTCTCCATCGCGAAAACCACCGTCTCGCTTAAAGACGTTCTCCAATCGAATTCTCTTGTCTTTTTATTTTCCGGCATAAATACGAGATAGCTTTCAACCGTACTGCTGAACCCGTCAAAGGGCACACGCTCAATATTTGATGTGCAAAACGGATCAATGCACATTAGCTCTCGTTCCTTCTCATCAATACCGATAACCAAATAAAAATGAGGTATATGATATTTTTTATACGCAGGATTCCATGGGCAGAGAAAAGCATCCGTGCCTATGGCCGTGGGCTTTCCTTCCGACAGTTCAGCCCTTATCCTTTCAAGTATTTTGCTATTCTCACTATTATAATAACATTCGATATTCAATCCATGGTATTCCCTTAATAATTCTATAAGATTATTCTTCCCTCCATGATCCAGCCTTTCCCCCATAGATGTTGTATTTTTACCTTTTCCAGATTCAAATCGAAAACCCCATACGGATAAAAACATTATTATGTAATCCAGGTTCCAGTATTTCGCCACCGAGGCTACTATTCCGTCAAAACAGTTATAGTCGGCATTTCTTACAGGCTTGATATCCAAAAACATGTAATTCCTCCTCCCTCTCATTGGATTTTATAATTTCGTTCATGCTTCTGCTACGGGAGGGTATGTTAATAATTCCTCTTTTAGCACTTCATACTTTTCTTTCCATCCATCAGGCCACACTACTTTGGCTATTTCCTCTCCCAGAATACCAATGGTTTCCTGCAGACTTACCACCCTTTTCTGCCTTTCCACAAGCTCTTCATATTCTTTGAAGCAGGGATCCTTTTCAATCCAAGCTTCCAACTCCTTTATAGTCCGCCAGTCTTTGTTGAATGCATAGCTCTTCAAGGTGTCAAATATTTTTTTATTGCAGCTGCAGGTTCTTGTCCCGTTATAGGCCATAGTGTGATTTCCGAAAATGTAGTCGGACTCGAACTGTCCGAAAGTCAGCTTTTTACCGAATTCGGGTATTTCCTCTATGGCTCTGCTCAAGGATTTAACCACAGAGAACAGCCACGGCAGCCCGGTATGCTCTCCCTGCACGATTCCCATATCCGCCAGTTCTTTGCTGTCCCGGAGTTTATCATATATGAAGCCCTGTATTGTGGTATCCTTTCTGTTTAGTACAGAGCATGTATACATATCTATACCTACTTCCTCCAGCCATTTCAATGTATCTATATAGACATCCTGGGACTGTCTTTCGGTTAATCCGGGTATACCCATCAGTACATTTCCCGTTATCCTATAGCCCATCTCATGGCAATTTTCTATTGCAGCTTTTATCTGATTGCTTGTGATATCTTTGTTAAGCCAATGGTTTCTCAACCACTCGTTCCCGCACTCGACTCCAATCCTTATCCATATTCCCGTCCGTCCTACATAGCCCTCCAAAATCTTCAGTTTATCCATAGTAACACTTTTGGCATTTGTTTCAAATTCGTATATCATGGGTCTCTTTTTGAAGACACCTTCTTTACCAAATAGTTCTTCCAACGCATCTTCGGGAATTTCATCATCATTTAGGAAATTATGACTGAATACAAATTCTCTCAGGCTCCGCGTTTCAACGATTCCTCTTTTGTTTTCAAAGCCTGCTTTTACAACCTTGGCATACAGCTTCTTATCCTTTTGCCTTAACGCTTCCATCTCTGCTTCCGTCTCATGAAAAACGGAATGCAGATTGCACATACTGCATCCAGAAAGCTTGCCCTTTCTGATATGATGGGAACAACCGGATGTGACAAGGTTATTCATCGCATTCATTTCATGCTGGTAACTTGCCATCTGTACATTTTTCAGTTTTTCATACAACTGGTTTGCATCCAATTCCATAGCTTTTTGATATGTTTTCTGATATAAATCAGCAACAGGCTTCCATATATTTGTCATTATCTGGTCAATAAACAACATATGCTTTTTCACCTCCTAAGTGGCCATAATCAAGACAGAGCCCTGCTCTACCTTGTTCTAAACAGCCTTTTGATAACGGCTGCAGCATCCATTACGGCGTAGCCTATCCTTTCGCTGAAAAACTGCACATCATTTTCATCCAGGGTAATATTGGGGTATATTCTTGAAATCGAGGATACCAGTATGCCGTATGATGCAAGGCATTCTCTTATAATTCCATTCTTGGCAATAAGATCGTTATTGAGTTCATGATAGCTTTCTATCGTATCCTTACTACAGTGGTAGGAAGCACAGGTTTCAGGGCCTTGAATTACAAGGTCAAGTCCTGCTTTCTTTGCCTCCTCTATAAATATTTGATGGATCTTGCCTGCATAGTGCCTCATTTTGCTATAGTTCTCCTTCTCATTTCTGCCAAGGATCTCAAAGGTCGCCTTTACAGCAGCCATCCCCAAAGGATATCCGTTAAAGGTGCCTCCGTGCACTACCTTTGCCTCTTCATAAAGATTCATAAATTTCCTTTTGCCCGCCAGTATCGAAGTTGGCATTCCACCGTTAGTTATACATTTGCCCCACAGGCTTAGATCCGGAATAACGTTGTAATATGCCTGCGCCCCTCCGAGCCCCATCCTTAACCCGGTTATCAATTCGTCAAAAATCAGAAGTATATTGTTTTTGCTGCATAATTCTCTCAAACCTTCCAGAAAGCCTGACTTAGGCATTATGCTGCCTCCGTTTATGCTGATGGGCTCGGTTAATACTGCAGCGATGTCCTCTCCGTATTTATGCAGGGTTCTTTCCAGCAGCTCTAAGTCGTTCCATGGGATAAGTATCGATTCATTTTCAAGGACGCCTTTCGCCCTGCCTCCAGTACTAAAGGCTCCTTCTCCATTATCATAAGGTACAGGTACACTGCTATCTGCAATTACGCCCCCCATGGTGCTGTCTCCAGTCCCATGAAAATGCCCTTCAAATCGCAGTACTTTATTTCTTCCGGTATAGGCTCTTGCCAGCCTCACTGCATTATGCACCATCTCCGTACCGCTCAAGCCGAATCTGACCATTTCAGCACTGGGAATACGCGTATGCAATATTTCACAGGTATCTCGGGAGGCTGCCGTTAAATCGGCTGCCAATATCCCATCCATACATTCCTTTAATGCCTCGTTATATTCCTGATTACTATGCCCTAGTATCATGGCCCCGAATTTTGCGAATAAGTCCAAATATTCATTGCCATCTGCATCCCAAATTCTACTGCCTTTCCCTTTGTAAAATTCTATGGGAATGCGCTTGTCTTTAGCGTTAAAATTATGATGTGTCCCCCCTGGAAGGATTTTCTTGAGTTGTTCCCCGTTTTCTCTTGATTTGCTTAGATTGTATCTTCTCATGCTATTCCTCCATCCGCTTATTGGGCTGCCGGCTCACAAATAGCTGTTATTTGATTCAGCAGTTTCATATACGCACCTGCCAGTTTTTTCATTTTATCATGTCTAAGCCTTTTGCAATTATACTCGATAGTAAAGTAAATACGCTCCCCCTGCTGCTCAATTCCTACTATAATGTCGAAAGCTTCCTTCAAGTCGATGATGTTAGCCGGCATATTGCCGGTACAATACAGCGGTAGTACCGAAAGCTTATCCTTATTGCGATTTATGTCCCAGTATCCTCCGGATATATCGGTAAAGCAATTACAATCCTTACGCTGCTGCCTTACCAACCTGAACAGTTCTTCCAACCGTTTTATACTGTGGACCTCTGCGCTTACAGGCACCAGCCTGTTTCTGTTCTCATCCGCCGTCTGTACGATGACTCTCTCCTGGTTATTGATTCCGGCAAGGAGATATATGTATGTAGACAAGAGAATATCATCGATCTCAATATTCTCATTACAGGCTATTACTCTTGCCTTTTGCAGCAGGAAATCCGGCAATTCATAAGTGAAGCTTTCCGGACCAGAATTTCCGCTTTCCTCCATATAATAGTCTAGGGGGAGGATTATATACTCCAATTCAGCTCCCTTTGACAGTTCTTCTTCCTCCTTGCCTATAAAATTTGCCAGCCGGGAAATTGTCGGATATGTAAACAAGTCGGCAATTGTAACTTTTCCGGGATATAGCTGTTCTAACCGGGAGTGAACCTGCATAATGAGAATTGAGTTTCCACCTATACTAAAGAAATTATGATTGGTTCCGATAGCATCCTGCTTCAGTACACTACTCCATATTTCCGAAATCTCTGCCTCGATCCTGCCTTCCGGTTTTACATATTCCTCCTCAAAACCGATACACTGGTCAGGATCCGGCAAAGCCGCTTTATCTACTTTTCCGTTTGAACCTACAGGCAGCCTGTCCAAACTCACGAACTTGCTAGGTATCATATAAATGGGTAGCTCTGTACGCAGTAGTTCCCTCATCTCCGTAATATTTAGATTTTCATCGGGAACAATAAAGGCGCACAGATATGCCGTACCATCAGCGCCCTCTTTACAGGTTACAGCTACTTCCTTTATCCTTCCGGTATTTTTGATGGAATTTTCAACCTCTCCCAATTCTACCCTGTAACCCCTTACCTTTACCTGGCCGCCTTTTCTGCCTATATACTCGATATTGCCGTCCGGAAGCCATCGGACGATATCTCCGGTTTTGTACATTCTTTCACTTTTCAAATAGGGATTCCATACAAACTTTTCTTCTGTCATTTCTTCATTGTTTATATACCCTCTGGCCAAACCAACTCCTGAGATGCAAAGCTCACCAGGTACTCCAACAGGCACAAGCCCCAGGTTTTTGTCCAAAATAAAGACCTTGTTATTTGCTATCGGCTTTCCAATAATATAGGGATTTTCATGCGACATTCCCAACAGGGAAGTCGTAACAATGCTGTTTTCCGTCGGTCCGTATTCGTTGATCAGCAGGGTCTTGGGAGCCTTCTCAGCACTGAGTCTTATTAAGCCGCTGCTTGATTTCTCTCCTGCAAGTATTACAGTTTTTAATGTCTCCAGATCTCCCTTCGCGGTATTTTCCAGTATGGCCCGGTACATTACAGGTACTAAGCTCACATTGGTTATTCCCTTTGACTTTATCACGCCAGCGATATGCTTGAAGTCCCTAAATCCGCTTCTGTCGGGCAGTACCAGAGCAGCTCCTGCGAGGAGGCTGGAATACAGATTTGTTCCGAAGCCGTCAAAGGACACTGATAGCAACTGCAATATTTTATCTCCAGAGGTAATCCCGTATTTTTTTATTCTCCATTGGATTGTATTTATAACTCCTTTGTTCTCAACCATGACTCCCTTTGGATGACCGGAAGTACCGGAAGTATACACAATATACGCCAGATCATTTGCGGAGCTCATCTTATCGGGATTTCCCGTTTCCTTTCCATTCAATACTGCTTCCTCATCTATATGTATTATTTTCATTTCCTTATGAAATGCTTCTGCCGCCCACCGGTCGGCAATGCTCTTCTGTGTCAGGAGAACGGAAGCTCCGCTGTCTTTCAGCATATAGGCAATACGTTTTACAGGGTAGTCGAGGTCCAAGGGCAAATACGCACCTCCCGCCTTTAGTACTGCCAATATGGCAATTATCATTTCAAAACCATAATCAACAGCAATACCTACTATGCTTCCGACTTCCACTCCTCTCTCAACAAGTATTCTAGCGGTCCGGTTGGCCTCTTCATTTAATAGGCTATAGGTCAGGCTTTTATCTCCGATTTCAACTGCAATATTATCCGGCGTACTTTTTACCTGTTCCTCAAAAAACTTGCTTATTGACAAATCACCCTGGTATAGATCCGGACCTCCACTAAACTGATATAAAAGCTGCCGCTTCTCCTCTTCATCTACCAGTTCCAGACATCTTATCCTACTATTCAGATTCTGCAATATTTGCTTCGTTATATACTGATAGCTCTTCCAGAAGCGTTCTATGGTATCTGCACTAAACAAGGCTGTGTTATAGATTATGCTGCATTCAAGCTCTCCGCTGTTTTTCCCAAAGGACAATGTTATATCATTTTCCGTAGAATTTACTATTTCTTCGATCATCCCGGGATTATGCAGTCCTCGCATAAGCAGTATTATTTTGTGTAACCGAAAATCTCCGGAGCGCTTAAGAGTTTGCATTATTTTTTCCATGGGATAGTATTGATTTATATATCCTTCTACCACGGTATTTTTTACATTTATCAGCAGTTCCTTGAAGGTCATTTGATCTTCAAGGATGTCCTTCATCAAAATACACTTGTTGAAGTCATAAACTTCCCCTGTGGTAGTGTATATCGGTGAAGTCACCGTAATATCCTTCTGTCTCGTATATTTATAGCATTGCACCTTGAAAATTGACATGAGTATGGTATAAAGCAGCAGATCCTGTCCCTTTGAAAGAGCAGCCAGTCTATCTGCCGCCTCCTTTTCAAAGGCTTTTTTAATGCAAATCTTTCCCTTATTATGCCTGGCAGTAAAATCCTGCTGCAGCCTTATTTCCTCTACTCCGTTCGATAGCTTTTCAAGCCAGTACTTTCTGGCCCTTTCGAATTCTTCTGTTGATACTAGTCCACTCTCATTCAACGCAATCTCTCCTCGGACTCTTCCTTGTCTAAGTCAAAGTCTAAATCTATATCCTGGTCTCCAAATAGCTTTCTAACAGGACTTTCCGTATGGTATGGAATCCTTGTAGTTTCCAAATTTTTCACCATATTTATATACTGGTCATAATTGCTGTAAAATTCATTAGCCGTATCGAATATTTCTCCTACTTTTTTATAATCAGTATGCTTCTTGGCAAAGTTTTCGCAGTAGCTACAGCTTACACAGTCATTCTTACAAAAATTCGGTATCTCGTAAAAGGGCTTGATAAACCCATCCATCTTCCCATTTTCTATATATACTGAAAATGAGTTAGTAGGTGAAAACATATCCAGCAACTCCATCAGATTCCCATCATAACTTTCCTTACAATAGCATTCTACGGTGCGGACAGGGTCGCCTTTCATCACCGCCTGCCTTCCCTGAAGCTTAAAGTAATTTATCCCTATCCCGACATAATATTGGATGTCCTCCGGTCTTATCCATGCCAGCTTCATTATGGTTTCCGGGCTTTCACATCTTTTCATCATACACCTGTGCGAATAGTAGGTGGAGCTTGGCATATCGGAGGCCGTACCGGAGTCATGGGAGGTCTGATTGTGATGAAACATTTCATATACGCAGTTCTTGTGGCAAATCACATTGGTTATTACTTCTACCTTCTCTCCAAAGGTATTTCTTATTCTTCTCAGGGTTTCAAAATCTCTGTTGATGGATTCGTCGATTACGATTTTGTCTACTCCCATTTTTTTAAAAGCTTCTGCTTTATTGGCATTGATGATCTGGCATACCGTAGAAGCCTTTATTTCAAAATCGTATCCTTTGAGCCGTATCAGCTCCATCAGTGAAGGCAAGGTTACAGTTAGGGAGCGTACACCTGCATCGTAAAGCCTGTCAAGGAAAGCTGTTATTTCCGCCGCACCCTCTGCGCTAAACTCCCTATTGCCTATGCAGGTTGCATTCAGCGTATAGTTAAATGCAATATCTTTTTCCTTAGAATACTCTATATAACTTTTTAGCCTGCCGATATCAACCTTTGGTATCAAATCATACGCTCTGCCTGATCCCATGGAATTTCCAACAGTGATTTGCCCATAGGTTTCAGTAACCTTGGAATCCCTATATTTCTTATTAAGTGCAGCATATCTGTCAATGGTTTCTTCCTTAAAATCTGCAGGAACATTAAAATATTTCACCAACAACGCCTCCCTTCAAAGTCAATCCTGTTCAAACCCAAAATCCTGTTCCAAAGCCGTTTTGTTGAACAACTGCCTTACGGGCCTTGTGCCTGCTGCTTCATGAATCAGCTTTGTATACCGGTCATAGCCTTTATAGAAAGCCGCAGCTTTCTCATTTAGGTTTTTCGTACTATTATAGTTCAGGCTTCTTTGCAAGTATTCAGCGCAATAGCCGCAGTCGTCGCAGGTATCTTTACAGAACCCCGGCTGTTTGATAAAACTATCAAGGTAGCCTTCCAGCTTTTTGTTGTCTACGTAGGGCTGAAATGAATTATAGGGCGCAAAAATGGTTATCAGCTCAAACAGATTCCCATCAAAGTCTCCTTTCATATAATGTTCAAGGGTTTTGACTATATCTCCTTGCAACACATTTTGGCGGCCCTGTATTTTGAAGTGCCTTATACCTGCACTGTAATAATGCTTCAAGTCCTCCGGCCTGATCCAGTTCAGCCGGATAAAGCTTCTTACATCACTCGCCTTCTGCATGGCACACCGGTTGAAATAGTAATCCTTTACCTCTTGTGCCGTGCCGTTCTGCGATGTACAGTGGGCATCATGATTATAGTGAAACATTTTATACGCACAGTTTTTATAACATACATTGTTCACTATGATTTCCATCCCATCACCGAATACCTGATAAATCCCTCGAATCTTTTCAAATTCCCTTGTGATATCCGGATCCAGTACAACTCTTTCTACACCAAGCTTTTTATAGAAGGCGGCCTTTCCAGCAGATGTTATTTCACAAATTGCTGAAGCTTTTATCTTGAAATTTCCGCCTGATGCCTGAGCAAGCTCCATTAGAGAAGGGGATGTAAGCGTAAGGTTTTCCACACCGATATCGTTGAGCTTTCTCAGAAAGCTCGTGATTTCCCGTATTCCCCGCTCACTGAATTCATAGTTTCCAAAACATGCGGGATTCAGTGTATAATTAAAGCCAACACCCCGGCTTTTCGAATAGGCAATATACCTTTCCAGTTCCGTCAGGCTGATTTCAGGCAATACTTCCGTAACTCTCCCTGAACTTACTATATTTCCTGAGGTAATTTGTCCATAGGTCTCATTTACAGTAGAGTATTCATATTTATTGTTTAATTCCTCAAATCTATCAATAGTATGTGTTTTAAAATCTGAGGGCACACTAAAATATTTCATTGAAATCTACCTCGTTCATCTGCATTAATCCATCTACATCCTGCCGGATTTTATCCAGTACACCTTGCTTTTCAGCGATATCCATGATCTCTATCTCTTTGATCCGCAAGCTGGACATGCTTTTTATACCACCGGGTCCTGCATCTGTTATCTGATTGATAATTCGTTTATAGCGCTCCACCATTTTCTTTATATTGCTTTCATCATAGAGTCCCGCATTATAAGTTACGTCCAGCAGGACTCCGTCAAAGGCTCTTACTCCCAGTGTCATAGGAATTCCAGTCTTATATGATCTTGAGTGAAGTTTTATGTCGAATATTCCATTTCCAGTTATGAGTTCCCCATCCATAGGGTAATTTTGCAGTACTACTACCACATCAAAAAGGGAATCTCTATGATCCGGCGCACTCCAGGTTCGCACTTCTACCAACAGGGACGCTTCGTATTCTTCTATTCTTCCAAGAGTCCTGCTGACTTTTTCCATAAAGCTGTTTATTTCTTCCTCCGGTGACACTTCAATCCTTAAGGGCAGAGTATTTATAAATAACCCTACCATACTTTCAATTCCCTTTATTTCCGCAGTTCTGCCGGAAAGCGTCACTCCGAAGACAATATCCCTGTTTCCTGTATATTTGTGCAGCAACATTCCCCAAGTGCCATATATAAAAGTAGCCAGGGTAACATTATGATCTTTGCAATACTGCTTTATAAGTTTTACAGTTTCTTCACCCAGTGCCTGCTCGTAATACCTTTCTTCCGTGCTTTCTTCAGGCTTGTTGGCTTTGTATGGTATGACTGTTTTATGTCCAAAGCCTTCAAGATATGCTTTCCAGAACTCCCTTTGGCTGTCCTTGTCCTGCCTGCCCAGCCATTTAACAAACTCTTTATATCTGTTTTTTATAGGCCTTTGCATTTCTCTGCCTAAATAAAAGCTTATATAAGCATCCTTTAGCTCCTTTAAAAAGACAGCATGGCTCCAACCGTCGTAAATTATATGATGATTGGTTATTATTATGTCATATCTCTTATGGTCAATCCTGCACAAAATAATCCTAAAAGGATGGACAGCGATATCCAGCCTATTTTCCCTGTCTTTTTGTTCAATCCGGTCTGCCAATCTTTCCGCTTCTTCAGGACTTTCCATTGAGAAATCATATTCCATGATTGGAAACATATATTGTTTGAGTATAACCTGCACCGGCTTCCTAAAGCCCTGCCATCGGTAGACCGTCCTCAGCATTTCGTTGTTATGCGCTACAAAATCAAGAGCCTTTTTCAATAGGACAGGATTGATGTCGCCGGAAATTCTGTAGCGTGTCTGCTCATTGTACTGCTTATTCCCTTGACCGTTGAGGTAATTGAAGAGCATTACCTCCTGCATGGGAGTTAAGGATACTATATCTTCAATATTTTCCCGGTCTAATTTATTCATGAATATTCCCTCTTCTCAAAAGACTGCAAAAACTCCTGGAATATATCCCGCGTTCCTGTTTCATTTATTATTTTTTCATACCATTTACGCTGCTCGTTTTCGGGAACCTTTTTTGTGGCGAAAATACCGCGCAGCAGGACAAGTGCCTCCCTCATTTGCCGCTCTGTAGGTAAATCTCCCTTGATGTCAAGTTCATCCTGCATCCTTTCTATTTTCTCATAAGGCAGTTCCACTCCTAGCCTGTATTTCTCGTTATCCCAATTACGGTTACGGGTTGCAGATGCTGCTGCCAGACATTTGGTCAATACTGTAGCCGCAGGCTTACTTGCCCTTGAACCATTTATATCCAATTTCAGCTGCTGCCTGTCCCTGCCCTGTCCATAAGAAATTACCTTGCAGTTTTTTATGTCCGTTTTTACAAGATTGGCTAATATCGCCTGGGTACCCATTTCAATGGCAGTTGTAATCACGTGGCTTTTGAGGTACTCCATGATCGACTGCCATTGTACCGGTCTCATCATTTGCTTTACAAGGCATTCTATAATACGCTCCGGTTCAGGTTCATAGGGCAGCCCGGAAAAGTTTGATAATACAGGCCACTTGCATTTATTATAATGGCAAGCGCTTAGTCGTTCCCGGAGAGCACGCGCAGCCTTTTCCATGAGTGGACTGTGGAAGGGTGGGCTCATGAGCATGGGCGTTATCTGCGCTCCTTTTTCAATTACCCTGTCTTCCAGCTTCATTACAGCACTGTGATGACCCGCTACAACAGTTTGATCCGGTGAATTATAGCAGGCTGGCACCACAATGCAGCCCGGCACTGAGATCCTTTTGCATTCTTCCTCCACTGCAAAGCTACTTAGCTGATTGATTACCGTCATGGTTCCACTTTCCGTATAGTCGTTGTTCAGTGCCAGCGCTGCCCTCTCAGATGCCAGCTTTAAGGCATCGGAAAAGCTTATGACACCGCTGCATGTCAATGCAGTATACTCACCCAGACTGTGCCCTGCTGCAAACTCGGGCTGTATGCCGACTTCCTCCATGTATGCCCTGAATGCAGCTACTCCGGTAGTTACTATTGCCGGAAACATATTCTCTATTTTATTCAGTTCTGTCAGATTTCCCTCAAAGCAAATTTTACACAGGTCCTTTCCCAGTACGTCTCCTGCCTCTTCATAAACATGTCTTGCTGCTGCAAATTCATTGTACAGCGCCCTACCCATGCCGACGAACTGTGAACCCTGCCCGGGAAATAATAAGGCTACTTTATCCATTCTTCCCCTCCCCTGCATCGGCCTCTACTCTTATGCAACCAGGATAAAGCCGTATCCTAGAGTTATAGCACTTTCAACAATACCATACTCCCCTTTGCCGGATCTTTGCAGATGCCTCAAAGATAAAGGTATATATGTCAGCTAATATCTATAAAAAACTTTTGATATTCAGGGTTTTTTCGCAGCAAGCTTATAAAAAACCTGCGCCTTTTGCTGTCAAACCTCACTGCCGCATCCATAAGGTAGTCATTACTCAGCATTTGCGCTGAAATATTTTCAGCACATTCTACATCCCAGCCCGTTTCTGCAAGCTCCAGCAAAGCTCTAAACCATCTTGCAATATTTACATTCAATTCATCGCGAATATCTCTGTTTTCCTGCTCATGGACTTCAAGCACTCTCATGGCATCTTCCATGGTAAACTTTTCAAATTGCCCTCTATAGTAAGTCAGAAGCGTCAAGTGCTTTGTAGTGTAATATATGATTGCAGAACAGGCCTTTATGGTGTTCTCATCCCTCTTCATTACATAGTCGTACAGATAGCTGTGAAGCTGTCTCAGCCGATTGTCCATAAATTCATACCCGAATTCATTGAATTTTCCATCGCACAGCAGCTTGTCCTCTTTCACCCTGTTATACAGCCTTGTGCCCTTATACAT
This sequence comes from Bacillota bacterium, assembly GCA_023419605.1. GTDB lineage: Bacteria > Bacillota > Clostridia > Acetivibrionales > JAEZXR01 > JAEZXR01. The sequence continues at coordinate 199,160 of JAEZXR010000121.1, forward strand.
TTTATATATAGTGACAACATGCTCGATATTAGATGCAAATCCATGCCTTTCCAGAAAGTTAATATTCAAGCGAAGTCCTTCAAAGGTTGAATACGGATTGAAATTTATAAAGCCAGGTTCTATGTTGATCTGATATTTTCTGAAAAGCTCAATGACTTTATCCATATCTTCCTGTGTTGCCAGTTTGCCGTACAAATCCAAGTCAAAGCGGTTGCCTGATTCAAGCCCTATGCAAACCCCACATAGCCCCGATTGCTTGAGAATTTGCATTATTTCATGATTTGCTTTTCTCTGGAATTCTGCACGAATATGGGCGAAATAGTGAATATTCAAATTCCGCTTTATTATTTCCTCCGCAATTCCCAGTACCCTTTCACAGTCTCCCCCCGGGTCTTCGAAACTTCCATCTACAAAATTAAACATTTTTATATTATAGGCTGCAGCGACTTGCTCAATTTCATCCACTACATGCTTGGCACATCTTCCCCTCCATTTTTTCCAGAAAAGTTGAGAAGCACAAAAACTACATTTTGCCATACAGCCTCTGGATGTGGTTATCTGGGCTACTCCATAGGAATTCTGCGCCAATATGTCTCTGGCAGGGAAAGGAAGAAGGTCCATGTCTTCCAAAAGCGGTTGGTCCGCATTGACAACGATGGCGTTACCATCACGGAATGTCACTCCTTTGACATTTTTCAGTCCCTCACCGCTCTCCAGCTTTTTTACAATTTCCAGCATAACTTGCTCGCCTTCACCCCGGATTGCACAGGCAATGGAACTGCATTCCTCCAATATTTCCTCTCCATAATAGGTCGGAAGGTTTCCACCTACGCATATAACAGCATTGGGCAGCATCTCCTTTAAATTCCTGCTTGTATTGTAGATGGTATTTTTGTTTATGTCATATACAGGCATTCCTACAATATCCGGTGAAAATGCTTCTATCGCTTTATAGTCCACTTCCTCTTCCTTTACTCCCAAAAGCATGACTTCATAGCCAAAGCTTCGCAGGTATGCTGTTATACAACTTATTCCTACCTCTTCAAACCTTATTTGCATTCCCTTGCAATAAACTGACATAAGCAGTGTTTTTATTTTTTTCATATGATCCTCCAAGTCTGCCGGTAAGCATAATTATCGGCAGTGGCACTGTAATATATGGAAATTCAAAGCGTCTCCTCTTTAGGATACGATCTTACCCATATCAAGCTTTATAAGCTTGTCTGCCATGTTGAAATATCTATCATCGTGGGTTATTACTATAACACACTTGCCTCTGGCCTTCAGTTCAGGCAGCAGTGTATCATAAAAGAATCTTCTGAATTCCGGATCCTGGTCTGCAGCCCACTCATCGAAAAGGTATAAAGGTTTATCCTCCAGATAACTGACGAGCAGTGCAATTCTTTTTCTCTGCCCTGTCGAAAGCTTTAGCGTGCTGAACTTGCCATCCTGTACCTGCAACTTGTCATCGATCTGTAGTTTTCTCAGATAACTTTCTATCTCATTCTGCTTCTTGTCATGCTCTATGCCATACAATTTGGTAAACAGGTGGAAATCGTTAAATACGGCAGAATATTCTTGCCCCAGCTCTTCAGGACTAACCTGCCTGCCATTTATAAGTATTTGCCCTTTATCCGGTGCATATAATCCAGTAATGATTTTAGCCAGAGTAGATTTTCCGCTTCCGTTTCCTCCCGTTATAAACACAATTTCACCGGACTTAAATCCGTAATCTATGGGTCCGATGGAAAACGCTTCATCGTTTGTACCTTTATACCGGAATTCCATATCTTTTATATTAACTTTAATCTCTTCTTTTGTTATTGCCTTTTCTTCCGGACAAAGCTCCTTACATTTTAATTCCTGGTCCAATTCCTTCATCTTGTTCCAGCTTATCCTGACCTGGATAATGTTAGGTATGGTATTCAATATACCATGTACAGGACCGGTAATATACAGGAAAACAAACACATAGTTTCTCAAAAGGCTATTTTGCAGGTCTTTGAATATATGCGGAAATACAAAGGCTACAACCCCTACTACAAAAGTAAAAAGCACCTCGCCAAAAACAAAAACCTCCGCCATCTTCATTTCTCCCTGTATATTCTTCTGTCTGTAGTTGTCACAGCTTTCCTGCATGTCCTGTTTGAATTCCTCACGCCTTTTTCTGTGGATACTGAGCTCCTTGAAGCCATATAGCAAATCATGAATAAAGCTGAAGAAAATATTCTGAATTTCTCTCGTCTGCTCCCACATTTTGTTAGCGTATACACCGCCTGCAATATACAGTCCTACCGCTATCAGTATGACGACGATGGAAATCAGCAGTCCTGCGAAGTTGATCATGCCCAGGTATATAAAGCAGCAAACAAGTGTTATGAGGCTTGTTACTCCGGTAATTATAGCGTTGGCAAAGCGACTTATTACTACGGTGTCATTATTCAAAACGGCATGTATTTTTCCGTTTTCTAGTTGCTCTAAATCCTGGTAGGAAGATTCAAGAATTTTATTTATCAGTTTAATTCTCTTTGTATAAACCAGATTGTTTGTAATCGTTATAAGCTTTGTTCTGACCAGTTTCTGTCCATATATATAGATAACAAGGCCCAGGAAGAAATAAATCAGCAGGCCGCCTTGAAATTCATGTGTCCTGTTCAGTGCTTCATTTATGATAAATATGATCAAGGCATTTCCAAAACCACTGAAAATACTTATAATTACAATTAAAAACCATGGCTTTTCATCCGTTTTTACAAACATGTTTGTAGAGTAATAATATAATCCGAAGAGCATAACTCCGGAGAAAAGCATAACGAGCGACGCCGTAAAGCTGAAAGGCGCCCATACTCCTACAAATTCCCACGGCAAGCCGTCAAACAATATGTCGGGTATTTTATATAGGCAATATCCAAAGCCCGCTGCGGATAATAAAAGTTTTAGAAAACCAGTGAGATTTTTTGTTATATTCCTTGAAAACTTCCTCTCCTTTTTATATAGCTCTATAGCCATGAATAGAAAAAGACCAAGGATCACTAGTAGTATAGGAATAATTACGCATAAAACGGTCAATGAAAAATTATCCACGCTAATCAGCATATCATTGACTGATGTAGCGGGGCTTTTATACTTCATCATCTCCATAATACCCTGGCCTATGTTCTGCGTATAGGAGGAGTTTATATTGGCAAGCACAGCTACGCCCACTTTTTCTTCAGGCCTGAATACTACATAAGAGGAAAAGTTCGGATTGCTGCCTCCATGCGAAAGCTCCCCACCTCCGCTCTGGTATACCGCCCAGCCCCCGGCATAGGAAGATCCATCGGGTCCTGGTTGTACTGAACGGTCCGGCACCTGCGATTTTTCAATAAGTACCGGGTCAAATTCATCCGGCTTCTCCGTATTTAGCTGTATTTTCAGCCAACGGGCCATGTCCTCCACATTCGTTATGTAATAACCTGCCGGTGTATTTCCCCTAAAGACGGGTGCATCATAGGGAAGTGCCCTAAGGAAACCGATTTTATATCCGATCGCCATATTGTGGATCGCGGCCTCACCCCTGGATAGATAGGTATTTTTCAAACCCAGCCTATCCAGTACTTTTTGCTTCATATACTGTTCAAAGGATTGTCCTGAAACTTTTTGTATCACCAGTCCCAATATGTCATAATTTATGGTTGCATATAGATGGCTCTCTCCGGGGTAGAACTTCAATTTTGTTCCTACCAGAGACCTTACGGTTTTTTCCAATGCATCCTCTCCATCGTAGGCAGGTATATGACTTATGGTTTCTGCCGGAATACCGCTTGTGTGGTATAAAAGTTGCTTCAGGCTGATCTCTACATTTCCATCTATTTTTTCATCCCTGTATTCACCTTTATAGCTTACAGTAAGCCAGGGCAAATATTTGTGAACTGAATCCTCCAATTTAATCAAGCCTTCTTTTTCAAGCTGCAATATCCCCAATGCGGTAAAGGCTTTACTGGTGGATCCCAACTCGAACAAAGTATCGGAGCCGACTTTTTCCCCGGATTTCACATCTGAATAACCATGGCCTTTTTGGTAAAGGATTTCATTTCCCTTTACCACTACTACGGCCATCCCGGGTATTTTACCTTCCTTCATCTGCTTTTCTATAAAGCTCTCTATTTTTTCCTTCTGGAAATCCACTTCCTTGGCGGAACTGCCATATACCTTAAGGCCACTTCCCATTCCAGGACCAACGCATGTAATTACTACTAAAAGCAAGAGAGCAAATACCGATGCGGTTACTCTTTTATTCATTCCCTTTCTTCCCCCTATTTTATTTGGCTCGTTTTCTTTTGGAAGTACTAACTTCTTCAGTGGATACTCCCTGAACGATATCATTCCGTATCATCCGGAAAGCGGAACTTTCCGAAAACCGCTAAAGTTCTCAATGCAGAGTAAATTAGAGCAGCTCTACTTCGCTGCTTTAATTCTTAAAAGTTCATTCACAGCCTTCTCCAAACTTCCCTCTAACTGTAAGGTTTCACCGATTCTTATACTATTTTGGCGATAGAATGGTGTACTGATTATTTTATCCGCCACCTCTCTGATACGATTTGCAGTGGCTTCCATATCTGCCAGGGAAATTCCTGTTCCAAACTGCTTTATCCGTTCAGCTACTGCAAACTGGTCTCCCTGTTGGGGATATACAATAAGGGGAACCCCGGAACTGAGCGCTTCACTGGTACTGTTCATACCTCCATGCGTGAGGAAAAGGCTGGCCTTTTTGAGAACCTTCACTTGCGGTACATGGCTTTGAATAATAAAATTGCCCGGTACTTCACCGAGCTCGCAGAGGTCAATACGGTCTCCTATTGACATTACAATTTGATAGTTACTGTCCTTAAACGCCTTAAAGCACTCCCTGTAAAAACATTCATTCTTATTTGCCTCTGTTGTTCCCAGCGATATATAGATTAAAGGTTTATCCTCACTCTTTCCAAACAGATTGTCATCTTCCTCCTCCCTCAGGTATGAGGTACATCCGACAAAGCTAAATCTGTCGTCAAACAACTCCCCATAGGGCTGGAAGCATCTGGATGTGTAGACAATATTCAAGTATTCTGAATTCCCATATTCAAATATATTAAAATTCTTACGGCCGAAAGCCGATGCAACTCTTTGTGATAAAATGTGGATCAGCCGGTTGGGGCTGAGCTGCAATTCGTTCATACGTTCCTCCGACATATGCAGGAAAAACTTTGAACATTCTTCCGGTGCGGCTTCGAAGACCCCGCTGCATATGGCAAAAGTGGGAACAGAAGCTATGGCCGGTACCTTGAGCATTTCTGCCGCCATTTTTCCCCAAACTCCATCAAAGTAGTCATACACAACATAATCAGGATATTCATCTTTTGCTTCTTCATAAAGTGCTTGTGCCATTCGCTGATTGGGTCCTGCAAAAATAGATGCAATTTTCCCATATATAAATGTCAAATCATTCTCAAAGCTCTCCACGTGCTGCTTTGGTTGCCAGTTGAATATTCCTTCGGGATCCTTATAACAGCGGTATTGGGCACCTACTTTTTCTATAATAGCTCTATAGGCAGGGTGGGAATAGTAAATAACTTCTTCCCCTCTTCCCACTAGTTCCTTTACCAAAGCCAGGGTAGGGTTTATATGTCCATAAAACGGATTAATATAAAAGATTATTTTTGACACTGCCAACCTCCTCAACGGCTTTACACACCACTCTGATTTTTATACTTCAAATACAGGCCTAAAACTCTTTGAATAATAGTAGAGCATCTTGATAGCCTTCATATCGATGCACTTTCTACAAATATAGTCCTCCGGAGCATTTTCCGCTCCATATATCCGTTTACGCAGCAGTCTCGCTTTTTCGCTTTTTAAGATATCGGCGATTTCACCATCCCTTATATTTCCGTATACCTCATTCTTATAGTAATCCATGCTGCAGATAAAAATGTCACCGTTAACACCTACATGAAGCCAATTAGTTACTTGGCTGCACCCGTAAAGCAGGCCTCCTATGCGGATATTCATAGCATACCTGTCTTTTACCAGCCCGGCACGGTCATGAGTGATATTTTGCTCAATCCTCACTGTTGAAGCTCCCTGGAATCTCTCTTCTATTCCTTTCAAATTATCTCTTATCTCTCTGCTTGTTCCATTTACTATCATCTGAACGTTTAAACCCCAATGTACTGCATTTTCAACGTTTCTCATGATTTGTCCGTACTGCATCGAGCCTGTCAGGCGAGTAAATTCCTTTTGCTCAATGCTGGGAAGGTTAAACCTGATGGTCGACAGCACTCCGCTTTCACTCAATGTACGGATTTTGTCCGTATCCAGTTCGCTTCCGTTTGTACTGAGTATAAGCTTCAGTCTCGTACCCGACAGTTTTTTAATCCGATCTTCAAAGTACTTGTCTAAAGTCGGTTCATTGTAAAAATTTAATGTAACATACTTTAACGAAGGGTGTCTAAGTGCTTTGTCAATGATTTCACTAAATAAGTCCATATTCATAAAACTTTTTGCTTTAGGATTGAAATGGACAGGGCAATATCCGCAGCGCCAATTGCAATGCGTATTGGTTTCTATCTCCAAATACTCTATATTGGTGGTATCCCAAATCATTTGTGGGTCCAGCAAAAAGCCTCCGCCGATACTCTCTTCTATAGTTTCGGAACCAAACATTTGAATCAGGTGTTCGGTATCTCGAGGCAGCTTACAATGCTCCAGCACTTTTATTACAGAACTGTCTATATCGTAGAAGTCCCCTGTCATAATCGAGTGAAGCTTATTATTGGGACTATTGGGTACAAGGGCTATAAAAGGTGATGTCTGTAGCTTTTTAGGCAATTTCATTTCCACTCTCCCCCAATACTGTTATTTCATTTACTTCGATTCCTTTTACCTCAAAGCACCCGCAGCAGTTTTTCCATATCTTTTCCATCGTTTACCCAGTGGCAATCCATTTCAGGATCAATGATCCTGGTATTCCCGGATATGGTACAGCCCGGTCCTAATTCAATAATTTTTCTCGTATCTCCAGCTTTTAGATTGGCAATGACTCTATCCCAGTGAATGGGAGATGAAATCTGCCTTGACAGCCTGCTTTTTATCTCCCTGCCCTTCGTGGAGCATGACCCATCGGAGCATGCAAACACAGGTCTTTGGGCATCATAAAAATGATATTTGTCAAATATCAGGTCCGATTTTTCTGTAATTTTGCAGCATAGCGGACTGTGAAAAGCCCCTCCACTTTCTATGGGTATTATCCACCTCGCACCGCTTTCTTTTGCCAGCTTTGACACCCTCGCAAGCTTTTCCTTTTTTCCGGCTATCACATTCTGGTCTTTTGACAGGCAAATCGCTACCGCTATTTCTTTTCCTTCCGGGTCTATTTCCTTACAGCATCGGTACAGCTTTTCTCTGTCCAATTCAAATACCCTTGCCATACCGCCGTTTCTAACTGTATCACTTTCGGAAAGAAGCTTTTCCAATTCATATACAAGCCCCAACACCTCCGGGAATGCAACTACGGCTCCGGATGCAACAGCAGTGAACTCCCCCTGACTGAATCCGATGTAAGCTTTCGGCAATGATATAACCGCTGCCAGAACCGTGTAAAGCGCAAAGCAATGAGTAATAAGGCATACCGTATGCAACTCCGGCCGCTGCGACGGATTTTTATAGGATATATCATGAAGATCTTCTCCAATAAAGCTGCCAGCGGTATCATAGATTTTTCTGAAGGCTTCAAACTCATTATAAAAGTCAGCGCTAAGACCCTGATAAAATGCATCCCTTGCAGGAAATGCAATCGCATATTTACTATGGCCGTCCATTTCAAACCTCCTGATTATTTAAGCAAACTTCATCCGCTTCTTAGGACTTCCTTTCTGCGCTTTATCATCTTTCTTAAATGTATCAGCCTATCTATCGCGGAAGTACTGTCAGATATCTGCCTGTAGATTTCAAGAAGACCCTCCTCCAATTCTTCACTCGTCATATTCTTAGGCTTGATGGTTACATCCCAGAAGGTGTAATAGCTCCAGTCTTTGTTTATAATCCTTCCTTCATTTTCCAACTTTTCCCTCAACCGCGTCCCCGGCAGTGGTGTCGGTACGGTAATATTTGCCCCGTAAAGCATGCTCTTTTTGATGAAATCAGCCGTTGCTGCGAATATATCGGTACCATCGCTATCCAGACCCACTATAAAAGTCCCGTAAATATGAATTCCGTAAGATTGGATTTTCTCTATCATATCTGAATATCTGGGAAGCTGTTTCAGCTTCCAATTCTTATTATCCAGGTTATACAAACTATTATAGGATACACTCTCAAATCCGATTACTACCCATTGACACCCCGATCGTACCATCAATTCGAGCAGCTCCGGATCCTCTGCAATCGAAATATCTGTTTGAGCAATCCATCGCAGATCCATTTTTTCCATCTGCCGCAGCAGATCCTTCGATTCCTTCCTTTTCACAAACATGTTGTCATCGGCAAACAATACCAGCACATCGGGAAATCTACGCTGTATTTCCATCAACTCTCTTAGTATGCTTTCATTGCCCTTACGTCTATAGTGAACCCCAAATATCTTGGAAGCACAGCAAAATGCGCAGTCATGGGGACAGCCTCTTGTAGTCTGCAGTGTAACTATCGGATAGCTGTAACCCTCCAGCAGATCATATCTGGGAATTCTGGCATTTTCAAAACAATATTTCCCTGCCTCAGCCTCTCGATAGTACTTCCTAACCTGTCCTTTTTTATAGTCCTCTATAAAAAGGGGCCATAATTCCTCTCCTTCTCCGGCAATAACAACATCAGCCCATCGGCCTGCTTCCTCCGTCAGTATGGTGGCATGGATCCCCCCCAGTACCGTCATTGTACCTTTTTCCTTGAATTTCGAAGCAATTTCATAGGCATTTACTATCTGTTGTGTCATGGCGCTAATACATACGATATCATAATCCTTACTGTAATCGATGGGCTTGTAGTTTTCATCGATATAGTCGCACACCCAGTCCTCTGGAAAATAAGCTGCAATCGTCAGCAAACCCAGATTCGGACCTGTCCACAAGTACCGGAAACTCTCCATATTATTCGTATTTTCCAGAAAAAAAGCCATCCTTTCATTTTTTCCGAAAACATTTCCTTTAGGAGATATTAATGCAATCCTTATCATCCTTCTACCTTCCCAATTAAATTTTTTTCAAAGAAATCATTCAACCGTTTTGAGTATTCCTTTTCGTTTATGCATTTGTTTGTGAGATGCCGGGTATTTTTCACCTTCCAGAATATAGAGTTCTCTGATTCCAAAAGACTGTATGCAAACTCTGCATTTTCTATGGTAATAATATTATCTTTAACTCCGTGTATGAGAAATACCGGTTTTCCTTTCAATGTCTTAAGCATTTTAACTGTTTTTCCGGCCATTCTCACAAATCCGACATAGTACAGGTATATGGCAAGGAAAAACAGCCGGCAGAGGGGATTTTTAATGTTTTTGTTATCCAATACATATACAAAATATTTCCTGACCTTTATAAGAGGACCGCTATCGACCACCACAGCTTTTACTTCGGGATATTTTTTCAATGCATATAAAGCCGGCGTCGAACCCATCGAAAAACCTATGGTGCCAAAAGGTCCTTCCACCCCCATGGCTTTAATCGCCTTAAAAAAGGTGTCAAAATCATTTTCCATGCTGTTTTTTACAAACCTATCATTATCGCTTTCACCATGGTTGCGAAAATCAAAGCTCAATACCCGAAAACCACACCCAACCAGGGAATCAAAAAATTGAAGCACAGCTTCCTTTGACCCCCCCAGATAATGACAGGCCAGTATTGTACCCCTGCTTTTCATCTTAGGCTTATAATCAATGCCTTTAAGCATTTTCCCATCTGCAGTGACAATATCAAATTTACGATACGTCAGCGGAACATTGGACTTTATGGGATAATCAAACCTTTTGGGATGGCTCAGGCTGTATACCAACTGGTATGCAATTACAAAATGGTATACCAGGACTGCTGTTAATAATGTAATAATTAGTATTATAATAACTAGACTCATCTTTACCACCTTCAACAAGGGATTCCTTTTATGATAAATCTTCTTATGGCATTGTTGCCATAGTCCGCGATGTACAGTATGCGGTTTTCATTGTCAACAGCCATTCCTGCCGGAATATTCAAGCAATCTTTTTTGTCTTCGGTCCTTCCGTCCCAATAGCCGGGGCTTCCATTCCCTACCAGTGTTTCTATTCTGTTTGTCAGCAAATTAATGATTCTTATACAATGATTCCCGGCATCAGCTACAAGCAGATATTTATCTGTCCAGGTACTGACCCAAAAGGGAGAATTGAGCGCGGCATACCTTGCATCCATGCCATCTCCCGAGTATCCGGGCTCTCCCGTTCCACATACGGTCCTTATGCATCTCTTTTCAGTATCAACTATCCTTACACAGTGATTACCATAGTCCGCAATAAAAACAAACTCGCCCCTGGAGGATACCGCCAATCCATAAGGACGATCCAATGAGGCCTTTAGGGGATCCTCCCCATCACCGCTGTAGCCGAATTTTCCACAGCCTGCGATAGTGCGTATTATGCCGTCTTTTGTTATCATCCTTATTACATTGTTCCCATAGTCATTGGTATAAACATTTCCATATCCGTCTACAACCACACCCCCGGGCCGGCTTAACTTTGCATGCCGTGCTTTTCCATTATCTCCTTCATAGCCTTCTCCGCCACAGCCCGCCAGGGTGGAAATCAAGCCCCTGCAGTCTATTTTTCTTATGCAGTGGTTGCCCGTATCGGCAACATATATGCATCCCTCACTGTCAACAGCAGCACCGCTCGGCTTGTTCAACCTGGCATGGATTGCCGGACCTTCATCGCCACTGTATCCGTAATCTCCTTCTCCCGCTATTGTTTCTATCATGCCGTCTTTCGTAATTTTTCTGATCCTATGATTTCCGCGGTCTGCAAAAACCAGATCTGTTTTATTTAAAACATCTACTCCGTATGGCTCAAGCAGCTTCGCCTCAAAGGCAGGTCCCATGTCGCCTCCGAAGCCTCTCAGCCCTCCACCGGCCACTGTCGACATTTCTTCTTCTTTATTTCCCGTTACATGAATACAAACTTTAGGAGCAAAGACTGCCTGATTGCGTCCCCCTTTTTTTGACATAGCTAAGGCAATCTCCGTGGATTTAAGCAGCAACTCGGCATTCTTTTCTCCTTCTCTACTGATTGCTCCTCCAAAACTGACGGTCATAGGGGTCTTCGCATATATTGAATATTCTCCTATAAACCTTTGCTTTCTGAAACTTTTTCTGATAGAGTCAAGTCTTGCCATAAAGCTTTCCCTGTCTGCATTGTCGAATATAAGCAGAAATTCATCCCCACCATATCTTCCTACGGTGGCATCCTCGCAGCCGGAGAAAAACAGGGCAATACGCTGTAATATCTTGTCCCCTTCTTCCGACCCCAATTTGGAATCTATATTTACAAAGAAGTCTACGTCCGCCAAAGCTATACCGATTTCACCATCTCCTGACAGTTTATCCTCAAGATATGAAATAATGGCTTCACGGCTTCTGAGTCCTGTGAGCTTATCCATGGATATATCCATCTATAATCCCATCCCTCCGTCTAAAGGTATGGTTGTGCCCGTCAAATAGTCTGGAGCACAGTCACTATCTGCAAGGAATAAAACAACACTGGTCACTTCATCTACCCTGCATAATCTTCCTGCCGGCACTGTGCTTATCAGCTTTTCCTTTTCCTTATCAGTAAGTCCTCGCAGCATATCGGTTTCCACCCCGCCCGGCGCAACGGCATTTACGGCAATTCCGTATTTTGCCACTTCTTTTGCCAAGGCCTTGGTAAATCCTATAAGGGCAGCTTTTGAGCTTGAGTAGTTTGTCTGTCCTGCAATTCCGGATATACCGCTTACTGAGCTGATATTGATGATTCTTCCGGACCTCTTCTTCAACATATAATATATGGCTGCTTGCGTCAGGTTAAAAGGTCCTCCAATATTGGTTTCCAGCACCTCATTCCAATCTTCAGCCGCCATGAATGCCAGGGTTTTATCCTTACGAATGCCTGCATTGTTGACAACGATGTCAATAGCGCCCCACTCTTCTATTACCGCAGCAACTACAGCCTTTACTTGTTGTTTGTTTCTTATATCCGCTTTGTAGGCTCTAATAGTTCCAAGCAGATTTTCCCCTTCTTTTATTACTTCTTCTGCTTCTTTTTCACTGTTGAAGTATATAAAAGCTATTTTTGATCCCTTCTCCGCCAATGCAAGCGCCACCGCTTTGCCGATACCCCTTGAGCCTCCTGATACCAGCGCTACTTTTCCTTTAAGTGCCATTGCTACACCTCCAATGATTCTGCCTCGTCATTCGTTTCCGCACATCTTATTTGCAGATTTCTGCAACCTTTCGTAGGCTTCCCCTGACGACAGGACTTTTTTTAACTCTTCACTCCGAAAGCTACCTACCGCATCTTTGTTTATGATCTTTTTGCTCAAGCCCAGCGAACAGCTTGAATAACCTGCGATGCGCCGTGCCACATCCATCACCGTACCATCAAGCTCCTTCACTTCAGTTGTTTTGTACAGCAGCCCACAGCTTTCTGCTTTTTGGGCATTCATTCTACCATTTGTAAGCAGTAATGCCGCTGCTTCAGAAGCCCCTACAAGCCTCACCAGCAATTCGATTCCTCCATCAGCCAGCAAGCCGCCGTATTGGGGATCAGGCAGCCAAAGCCATGTATTTGATGCCGCTATACGCAAATCACAACTGAATGCGATAGAGGCTGCCGAGCCTATAACAGGCCCTGACAGCGCACAGATAAATATTCTTTCAGATGACAGTATCTGCCGATTGATTTTATAAACTATTTCTACAGCTCTGTACACATTGTCTGCAAAGGCCTCCGTGCTTTCCTCACAAAAGAAGCTTCCCAGGTCCATTCCCGAAGAAAAACCAAAAGGCTGAAGGCTTTTTATTATTACTACCCTGATATTCTCGATGCGCTCCACGGTATACAGCCTTTGCTGTAATTCCTCAAGGAAAGCCCTGTTCATACTGTTTGTACGGGGGCGATTCAAGCTTATAACTGCTATGTCATCCAATACCTCTATCTTTATATGCATAAATTATACCTTCTGTCCACCATCTCGAAGAATACGTCCAACTGATTCCAGCATCTGCTTTCATCGAAGCAGGAGGGGTCTACGGCATCACCCTGTATTTCCACAAATGGAATTCCTTTCTTCTTTAGTCTACTTCTCAGTACCGGAACCATCGGCGGCAAAAACCTGCAGTTTCTTTGAGAAAAATGTATGACTCCATCCACATTCATGGCTTCGATATGCTTTAATATAAAGGAAAGCCTGTTTTCCATGGAAAAAAATACTGTAGAAGCAATCCGCCTTGCTAAATCGTAATACAGATTTTCGCAAGACAACTGCTGCCGAGTATACTTAAACAATTCCTCCAATACAATCCTGCATCCATACTTTTGCTCTATATCCGAGATCAGGCTGTTTCTATAGAGGGGTATTATTCCCAGCCAAAGCAGTCTTGGCTTATTCTCAGACCGGTAACCGGGAATTCTGCTCTCCACTTCTTCTTTTAAGCACTGGAGAATTTCCAATGCTGCCGAACTTCCCAAATCATTGTATAATGTAAACAGCTTAAGGCCTATAATGCTGCTTATAATGCCCGGATATTTCACCCTCATGTCATCGATCCATAATTTTATGTTCATTGCCTCATTGGATCTTTTAACGATCTCATCCATTGTGCTTTTCCTTTTGAAACGTAGTTCCAGGTTTTCGCCTAAGGACTCCAACTGACAGGCCAGATACCGGATGGAAGCTTCGCCAGGCTCCCCCGTTACATCAATGAAGTCAAAGGGAACTTTACACCTTGCAGCCGCGGTCTGGCAATACATCCACGCGTCATCACAAGCAAAATTGGATGCGATGAACCCATGTGGTTCAGGTAGAAACCCTCTTTTTACCAGCAAGTCAAACATCGCCTGATAGGAGCACCCGCACTCGGGAAACCCTAACCCCAAGCCTTGCTGAACCGGGTATGGAATAATTTTTGTTGCTGCTGCAAAACCTGCAGTTCTTTCTATATATATAGCCTGTACGTCAAACATTTCCAGCAACTCCCCGGGTACGTAAAAAGTTGTTGCCAGATAGGGAGCTCCCTGCTCTATCCGTTTAAATACATCCACTTGCTTTCTTATTAATTTTGCTGTATGAAATTCAGCCTTTGCCTCGTGAAATCTGGCAGCCAAATCCATCCTATGGCATAATGCATTCATACGACATTCCTTCCTACAGCTTTCAAGCCCTTGCACTTCGGTAGCTTTGAATATGGCAGTCCCCGTCTGGGACTGTTCCCTGTTCATCTTCCCGGATATTTGGGCCTATAAGTCTGGGACATTGGACCTTCATAAGCAGTCCTATACATATTTCTTTCAAATCATTTGCATCCGAATCCAAATATTCCGATATTGATGGAGGCAGCTCGCACCAACCGCCGCTTAAATATAAATTGTCTTCATGGATTAACTCCACCGTGCTACCCTCCAAAGGTTCCATCCGCTTTTGTTCCAATAAGAAATGGATGCTGGCCGTAAGCTTATCCCATTCACTTTGCAATTTATTCACAAAGGAAGAGTCAATCCTTCTTGGAATATATACCTCATGAATAAACAGTGAGGGATGGTTTTCATTTATGAAGCTGTACAGGCTTCGAGAAAGGGTACAGCAATCAGCCATTACGATTCCATCCAAAGAAGCATTCCTAACATTCTCCTGAACCGCCGTAAGCTTTTTACAAAGCTTAGTCACTCCAAGAGTTCCGTTTGCGCTGCTTCTATTGTTATTCCACGTTATTTGCACTGCCTGTATACCTTTTGTTTCCTTCAAAGGCGGCAAAGTATAAGGGCAGTACCAGCCAATTCGTAATTTACCCACACTCTTTCTCCCCTCCTACAGCCCTTCCTTGACATAATTTTTAGCATATATGGCTGCACCTAATGCGCCGACTATTTGAGGATCATCCGGTATCAAAAGGTCATTCCCGAGGTGCTTGGAAAGAGCCTTTACAACACCGCTATTTTTAGCAACCCCACCTGTCAGCGCAATAGGCTTTTTGACGCCTATGGAAGCTGCCATACCCATCAGGCGTTCTCCGATGGCATGATGAATGCCTGAGACTATCGCTTCCCGAGAACAACCCTCGGCAATCTTTGATATGACCTCGGATTCTGCAAAAACAGTGCATATACTACTTATAGGTTCTACTTTTTTGGCTGCCAGAGCCAAAGCTCCCAGTTCAAATATCTCAACACCCATGGCATTAGCCATAACTTCCAGAAATCTTCCTGTTCCTGCTGCACATTTATCATTCATAACGAAGGTTTCTACAAAACCTTCCTCCGAAACACAGATGGCCTTACTGTCCTGGCCCCCGATATCAATGACCGTCCGAACCTGCGGAAATATAGAATGGATTCCCATGGCATGGCAGGAAATTTCAGTTACGGTTTTACAGGCCCCTGGTACATTACGCCTTCCATAGCCTGTACCTACGATGCCCTTTATTTCACTACAGGCTATGCCGGCTTCGCAGCATACCTTGTTCATAGCGCTTTCAATGGCTGTTTTATGGTCAAAACCACTCTTCACAATACAATAGGCTTTTACTTCACCTTCTTGCCCCAGCAGTACGGCATCTGTACTTACCGAGCCTACGTCAATTCCCAGATACAAACCGATCCCTCCCTAATGCCTCACTAAAAGCTTCCATCCGCAGCCGCATCTGTTCTTCCGAAAAACCTCTGGGGTCTATGCAGTCGCCTGACAGGTCTAAAAAAGGAAGCCGCAGTTCGTTTGCTACTTCCCTCACAAGCCAGGCTGCTCCTGGAATTGCACGGCAGCCATTATGCATAAAATGTACGATTCCGTCAATATTATATTCCTGTACCAGCCTTATAAAGAGTTCCTTTCTTTTTTCGGCGCTGTCCAGATAAAAATGCGACAACATTCTTGAAGCCAGGCTTTCCAAAGGCTTGTCCAAGTCGTATTCCTTCCAGTAGATATGTCCGGTTATGTCCATTACGATCCAGCAGTTTAATTCCTTCTCAAGATATTCCATAATCCTGTTGTTGTATAAAGGTGCAAAATGTATCCACAGCAAACGCTTTTTGCTGGGAGCGTCCGTTCTCTCAGTACAGTTCCTTATCTCATGCAGCTGCTCGTAGTAAGTCCTAGCCACATCATATCCCAGTCGGGAGCCAAACAAGAAGGTGGCTCCATATAAATTACGCAGGGAGAGGAAGCCTGGAAACAGAGGCTCACCCTTTCTGAGTTCAAGCACCTGCAACCAGTATTCCCGTGCCTTGTTCGAAAGCTCCATTGCATGCCGCAGGGCTTCCATGTCAAAAGCTTTGCCCGTGTACCCTTCAATCCATTTTATAAGCTCCTTGTACTGCCCTGTCAGATATGCAATATTTTCTTCCGTATATACAAAGGGCACTTCAAGTATTTTTATGCTGCTGCCGTACCTCTCTACAAAATGGTAGGCCACACCTAAACTCCCGTCACAAATATGAGAGGAAACAACAGCAGCTTTCGGAGCAGGTAAACCACCGTTTGCCAACAGCCCCAAAGCAGCTTTATGATAAGAACACAAGGAAGAACTGAAGCCCATGCCTTCGCATTTGGAAATGAGTTCTCTGGACAGTCCTATTGATGCCAGCCACCCAGCCACCAGTTCCATATTCACAGGCACCAGCCCTGCTGCATAAAATATCTCCATCGGCATTACCATGTTTGTCCATATTATTTTGTCAGGCTCTTCCCACATGGTTTGTGTAAAGATCTCAACTTGGTTTTCTACTACCCTTTGTATGGCTTTCAGAGGCAGCTTTGGAACAATCGCACGAATCAGATTCATTCTCTGTCGAAAAGTCCGCGTATCTCCGCCCGCATCCAGATAAGCCTCTGCCGCCTTGGCCTCTTTGTCAAAATTAATACTCTCTTTAAAGGCTTCGATCCTGGTGGATATTTGCCCGAAGCTTTTAGAGCCATAGTCTTCCTCCAGGTTTATTACGGGTATTCCATACTCCCTGCATATCTTTTGTATGGATGTGTATCTGAAAAGAAAGCTGTCGCAGTTTTGTGAAGATATATAGATTAATCCTGCTAGCTGGGGCTTGTTCTCCAGTGCAAACTTTTCATACCATTCGATAAAATACTGCTTTCGTGCACAAGGTGCCGTGTAGGCTTCTTTTAAAACATTGGTGCTTGAGGTTGCAAGGTTCGCCAATATGTCGTCTCCCGTGCTTCTTGTATGGCAGAGATTCATCCTCACCTTATGGGGCCTCAACTGCTCCTCCAAAAATTCTCTCATTTTTGGGCTTACTGCACTTCCCAGTATGTAAATCGTGTCTGCTTCAATTTCAATACTTTTGACTTTTTCATTTTGAAGATATTTGAGTTGCTCCACAGACTCATCGATCGAAAAGTGTTCACATATCTCCCGGAGCATTCTGTCGGCATTTTGTTTGAAATAATTGTTTTCTTCCCACTCTATGCCTCTGGGAAGCTCCAGCATCCAGCAGAAAAGCTCCGGCCTTTTCACCTTGATATAGTCATACAGCCGCTGCATTCCATTGCAACAATTTGTTAAAACCAGGCCGTCCAGCTCTAAATCGTCGACAACACTCTGACAATAGCGTACAAAGCCGCACATATTTACAGGGAGCTCCCTGCTTCTATCTCCGGGCTCTACCGTCAAATTACCGAGAGAAACAACCTGAAGTCCCATGGCCTTTATGCGCTCAAAGGGAACATAGGAACACATATAACCAATTACAGGCATTTTCTTTACTCCAGCTATCACTTTTCAATATCCTTTCCTTCTTTTAAACTGCTCTTTAAAGTATTCAAGCCTTGCAATTGTATTTCCATATGAATGAATCTCCTCGAGAAGTTTTATATAGCCTTTGTCCAATTCTTCAAAACTCATATTTTTCGGCCGTATTACAGGCTGAAAGATGGTATATTGGTCCCAATCATAGCTGAGAATCCTATTCTGCTCCTTCATTTCATCAAAGGACAGCGTTCCGGGATAAGGAGTATTCACCGTAATATTGGCACCATAGAGGTTCGTTTTTTTTATAAAATCGGCAGTCGCTTCAAATATGCTGCCATCATCCTCGTCCAGTCCCAGAATGAAGCTGCCTATTACCCCTATGCCGCAGGATTGTATACGTTCAATTGCATCGCTGTACAAACTGAAATTTCCACTCTTAAATTTATTTTCATCGATCCCGATGAGGCTGTCAGGATTAACGCTTTCAAAGCCTATGAGCACCTGCCTGCACCCGCTTTCGTATGCCTGTCTAATCAGTGCCGGGTCCTGACTTAACGAAATGTCAGTATTTGCATACCAGGTATATCCGAAATCATGAACGTTGGCCAGCAACTCTTTTGAGCGGGCTTTGTCATTAAAGAAATTATCATCGGTAAAATATATGGCTGCTTTCGGATTAACCCTCCTTACGGCTTCCAGTTCCATAACTACGCCTTCCGTTCTTTTAGGTCTGTAGCCCCTGCCATAAATATTTCTCAGGTTGCAGAATCTGCATCCGTGAGGGCAGCCTCTCGCAGTCTGAACAGGTATAAGTCTCCGCCCGTTTTGAGGAAGCAAATGAAATGCAGGCACAGGTGATTTATCTACATCTACAGTTCCCAGACACTGTAGATATTTTCCCTTGGCCCTACCCTTTTCGAAGTCTTTAAGGAATTCAACCCATATATACTCAGCCTCTCCTATCAGCAGCGTATCAGCATGACAAGCTGCTTCTTCCTGGCACATGGCCGCATGAACTCCGCCTAAAACCACATGTGATCCCTTTTCCCTGAAATGCCCCGCCCAAAAGTAAGCTCTCCTGACGTTTGGCGTAACGGTGTACATTGCCACAATATCATAAGAGACGCTTTCATCTACCTGCTGAAATTCTTCATCCACCAGTTCCACTTCATAGGCTAAACCTTCTGCCAAAGCAGCCAGCACCAGCACCCCTGGAGTCACCAGTTTCCAGAGACCCCTTCTTACTACCTCTTCAAGCCTTTCCGGCCACGCCCTGTTCCATTGCCTGCCATTCCCTGGTCCATTCCCTTTGGGTACCAGCAATAATATCCTTCTCAACTTTTATTCCTCCGCATAGAGGAATAAATCTGCTTAAAATGCTCCATCCTCTTTTTTACAGCTTCTTCGGAATATATCTGCTTCAAGGTGTATTCAAAGCCCTCTTTAAGCTCATCTGCGGTCATCTGTGCAGGCTTTACCACGACATTCCATAGGGTATAGCTTCCCCAATGACGGCTGAGTATCCTCCCTTCCTCCTCCAGCCTCGAAAACAGCCTTGAGCCCGGAAAAGGAGTCGGAATAGAAATCATTGCCCCATAGAGATTGTTTTCCAATGCAAAGTCAATGACTCTTTGAAATACAGATTTGTCATCACTATCCAAGCCTACGATAAAGGTTCCCCACACCCCCACCCCGTGGGACTGTATCTTCCTTATAGATTCTCCATAGGTGCTGAGGCGGCTATACTTCCATTTTTCTAGGCATTGAAGGGATTCCGGTACAATGCTTTCAAAACCAATTACCAACTTTCGGCAGCCGGAAGAAAACAATTTTTTCAATATCCCTTCATGGTCTGCAACACTTATATCGGTATGCGTCATCCACCTGAATTTACTTCCCTGCATTTTATCCAACAATTCCAATGAAAATTTTTCATTTACCAGCATATTGTCATCCGTAAAGTAAATGTGCGGATTTGGCTTTAACCTTTTTACAATTTCTATTTCTTCCAGTACCCTTTCTACTTTCTTATGTCTGTATTTGGGGCCATACACCTTTGTAGAAGCACAAAACTCGCAATTATGAGGGCAGCCTCTGGAGATCTGAATGGGAATGGTTTTGTACCTGTCTATCTTCAACATATCATACCTTGGCATAGGGACAGTGTCCATGTCGATCTCACACTTGTTTTCGTATATCCTTTTGGGCCTGCCGACCAGGTAGTCTTCCATAAATTCGAGCCAGGTTTTTTCCCCCTCACCGATGAATACGGTATCAAAATACGCTAAAGTCTCCTCCGGAGAATTTGTAGGATGCATTCCGCCAGATACCACATAGGAACCCTTGGCTCTAAATTGCCCCGCTAGTTCAAAAGCCCTTGAAGCCTGTTGGGTCATAAAGGACATGGCAACCAGGTCGTAATGCTCATTCCAGCAAATATCCTCTATCTCCTCATCAATATATACCATCTCATCAAAAAAGCCTTCCACAAGGGCAGCTATAGTAAGCAGAGGAGAATTCGGACATGTCATAAGCTCCCGCAGTGATTCAATACCTTCTAACCCGCCATATAAATCAGAAGCCCATCGGTTCTCTTCATTTGTTCCCATCCCTACTCCCTTTGGAGAGACAAATGCTACTCGCATTTCTTTCTACCCCCTGTTCTCTATATGCTTTAGTTAAATTCGATGGCATGCAAATCTTATGCTTAAACCCCTATGGAGGGCGGATTCCTCCGTTTCAAGAAGTACTCCGAAGCAACCTCGTCCCTCATTCGGATACAGCACTATCACTGCTATGCACCTTTCCTTGAGGATCTGCACTGCGCCATACTGCAGTGCCTGGTACATTTTATTTCTATTTATATACAGCACCGTCGAGGGTCCTCTTGCCTGAAGTTCGGATGCAACCCTCGAAAGGCATGTACTGAGCATTATATTGGGAAATTTGCTCGGATTTATGCCTAGATATCCCTTATTCGATACCACCGTTCCGAATTCCCTTATAGAACTCACAGGTCCGGTGCAGGTGGCAATTACGATTCCCAGTTTATCTTTGGGGATTTCAGCTCCTTTTGCAGCACCAAAGATATTTTTAGCTGTTTCAACTGCCATTTTAGCAAAGCTGTCCATAATTCTGGAATCCTTATGTTCAAAAAGCTGCTCATGGAAATCTTTTTCCGCCAGATATTGAATTTGTGTTATCCCAAGTCCGCTCATACGGTATCCTCCCCATGCCATTTACTACAAACCAATGTTATATTCGTGCCTCCAAAAGCAAAGGAATTTACCATTACGGCCCTGATGCCAGACGGCTTGTAATCTCCATACACCAGAGGCAGGCTGCATTGGGGGTCCACATTAACCAGGTTTGCAGTAGGAGGGATTATACCTTTGGTAATCGCTCCCACAGCCGTTAACACATTAAAAGCTCCTGAAGCTCCTCCTGTATGACCTAAAGCACCCTTTACCGAGGTCACATTTATAAAAGGCAGGTGGCAGCCGAAAAACCTGCTTATTACCTGAGATTCTACTCTATCGTTCAGGGGTGTACCTGTGCCGTGCGCAATGACCAAATTTATATCGCCCTTATCCAGGCCAGCGGCTTCGAGAGCCTGCTCCATCGCTCGCTGTATTTCCATACCGTCCTGCCGCATCTGTACTACATGAAAAGCATCACTGGTGATGCCATACCCCACAAGCGAGCAGTAGGTCTTACAATTTTTTCTCTTCATGCCGGAACTTTTCTCTAAAATAAAAAAGACCGTCCCCTCTCCTACCATGATTCCCTTTCTATCACGGTCAAAGGGTTTGCAGCCTTTCATATCGATTGAATTCAATCGTAGGAATCCGCCGTATGCAGCTTGTGAGATTATATCAATGCCCCCTGCAATAATGATGTCAAAACTCCCCGTATCAAGCAGATCCATTCCATAGCTTACCGCTTGACTCCCTGCACAGCAAGCATTTCCTATATAGATTGTCTCACAGTCAATACCGACTCGAAGGGCGATTTTATCTGCCAGAGAAGCCAGATACCCTTCCTCCTCACCTTTGGTATCCCGGAAGAACATCTGATCCGAAAGTCCGAGGCCCGATCCTACCAAAAGCCCTACTTTGCCGTAATCCACAAGGCTTCCGCCCCAGTCCTCCAGAGCGGCCCTTACAGCTGCTGTCCCCATGTGCAATATTCTCTCTTCAGGCTCATAACGGTCTGAAGGATACTGTACTTCAATCCCCGGAAGATTTCTAACTCTCAATGCATCGAAATGTTTTATCTGCCTTTCCGCCTTTTTCCGGTATTTTAGCCCCTCCCAAAACAGTTCAAAGGTATTTCCGAAGGGAGATAAAAGCCCTATCCCTGTAATGAGAACATCGTCCCGCCTTCTATTCATTTTTCCCAACCCCAAAGGTCATCTGTCCCTCCGCCGTCACGGTATCCTCTATCTTTACCACTGCTTTGACAATGGCCATCTGACCCACAGCTTTAATGATTTCAACTTCTATTCTGAGAGTATCGCCGGGCTTCACGGCACGCATAAACTGCAGACGCTGTATCCCCCCCAACGCCAAAAACTGCCCTTCCCTCAGTGATATTTCATCTGATTTTGACAACAGGATAGAGGCGGTCTGGGCAATGGACTCTATGATAAAAATACCGGGGTATACGGCGTTTCCAGGGAAATGCAAGGCCGTAAAAGCTTCACTTCCCGATACATTTTTTATGCTTACAATCCTCTTATTTTCTTCCAGCTCCAGGACTCTGTCTACATAGACGAAAGGAGCCTTTTGCTGCAGGAGCCGGGATATTTCATTAAAATACATCATTTCGTTTGCCCCTATACTATCAGAGATATTCCAATGTGATTTTTATTACATTGTTTAAAGTGGTCATCTCTATTAACCTTTCGGGATTTATTGTAATGGAAAAATGGTTTTCTATCGCTGCCAATATCTCCAATGCCCGCAGGGAGTCAAGCCCCAGGTCATCCATGAAGGATGCATCCGGATTCAGTTCCTCTTCAGTTACACCTACAACTTCAGTTACTATTGCTTTAATTTCTTTTTCAACATTCATTTTTAATGCCTCCATTTTTTATATTTTTAAAAAAGCCCACCCCGCTCAACCCGAGTAAGAGAGGGACATTATTCTACAGTTACCGGCATGGGCTCAAAACAACTACTGAAGTACTATCCCTGTCAATGCCTACGAGAATCCAAACGGCTGTCTCTTCTTCACGTAAGGCTTCGACAGCGGAGGCCGTTTGCACGATTCCTCCCGCTCCCATCCAGTCGATATCCAAATACTCATATTCCCCTTTATAGTTGAGCCTGCTGCATATATCCTCAGCAAGCTGCCTGCTTTCATTCTGTGACAGATAAATATCAAAGCTGATATGACCGATCCGGTCGGTTGTCACTCCGGCCGTTCTCATGGCATCTGCTACCGCTGCTGCTCCATAACCTGATAATTGGGCTGTTTCACATTCATTGAAGGATAAGGTTTTATACCCTGCTACCTCTGCTGTAAAACCACCATCCGGCTGCTGTTTACCATCTTCCATTACCGCAAAGCCCGCTGCTTCCCCAATCCTTCGGGACGTCTGGTGCATTATGGACTGCAGCTCTGTTATCTCGTCTGCGCCTCCCGCCAATACGATGGATGCCATCTCCGTCATAATATTGATATAGGCCGCTCCTATTGCATCCAGCGCTGATGTCAGCTTATTGCATATCGTATAGCAAGGTCCTGCTGCCCCCAGCTGTATTTCCACCTGACAGGCAGGTGAATTCAATACAGTATTTGGAAACAGTCCAGGATTCACTCCCAGTGCCCCCTTTTCAACAGATACCTTGTCAAATTCATGGATGCTGTTTAATGAGCTATATTGAGTCCCCAGTATAATTCCCAAGTCCTTTGTTTTATCCTTTGGAATATCCTGCTCCCTAAAGTATAGAGCCTGTTTTGCCGCTGCAAGAGCCATTTTGCTTATCCTGTCCACATTTCTCAGCGGCAGGCCGTTCAGAATGTCCTCATATTGTTCTTGTCTTATTCTTAGAAACCTGTCACTTTTTGAATCTTCCCCGGCTTTGATTAATCCTACTGCTGATATGTAAACTTTTCTTTTTTCCAACTCAGTCACCTCCCTTAACCACAATGCTGCTGACTTGTCCCCCAAAAGCAAAAGAATTGGACAATATATATTTCATACTTTCCTTTCTCGAAATATTGGGTACGCAATCAACACGACACTCCGGGTCGGGTTCTGAATAGTTTATCGTAGGAAGCATTATTCCCTGCCGCATCATCTGAATGGATGCAATCAGTTCCAGAGAGCTGGCAGCTCCCATAGCATGTCCTATCATCGACTTTATCGAACTAACGGGTGGTATTCTGCCTTCTCCGAAGACTGCCTCAAGGGCTTTGCACTCTATCCTGTCGTTGGCAGGAGTTCCTGTACCATGGGCAGACACATAATCTATATCCCCGGGCATAATTCCCGCCTCAGCCAGAGCGGACCTCATAGCTCTTATGGCCCCATCTCCGTCAGGATGGGGCGATGTCATGTGATATCTGTCAGAACTCAACCCCACCCCTGAAAGTACTCCATGGATTCGAGCCCCCCTTGCTTTTGCCGAGCTTTCCCTCTCCAATACGGCAATACCACAGCCTTCACCTACCACCAAGCCTTTTCTTCCTTTATCAAAGGGTCTGCATATGTCCGGCGCAAGAGACAGCAGCCTTTGGAATCCTGTAAATGCTACCCTTGAAAATACATCTACGCCACCGGCCACTACTATATCCGCATACCCCATTTCCATCAGGTGTTTTCCGAAGGCCATAGCATAGTTCCCTGCTGCGCAGGCTGCTGGGACAGTATAAACCGGTCCCTCGGCCTGAAGAGCTTCCCTTACCGAGCAGCTTATATTTGCTGTCTTATAGTGCTTAAGCAGGTGCTGCGGTATTTCCTCCAGTCCGCTGCTATGGCGCAGGAGCGAAATCTCTTCTTCTACCTGAATTTCTCCCATTGTAGTCCCAATAACAATTGCAATCCGGTCAGAAGCATATTCTCCTACACGCAGTCCTGCATCCTCCAGTGCGGAAAGTGAAGCACTCACTGCATACTGGGATGCCTTTCCATATTTATTCCTATATTCCTGATTAAGATTGTCCTTCCACTTTTCATCCGATACTCTAGCGCCAACCGTAATCCTGTAATTTTTATTATTTTTATATTCCTCGATATCTCCATAGGTAATTTTTCCAGCTTTAAGGTTATTCCAGAATTCATCCAAACCCACTCCGGCACTTGAAATAACCCCCATTCCTGTGATTACTGTCTGGTCCATTGTGTCACCTCTTTTTCATTGCTTATACAGCCTAAAATGACAGTCTTGCAGAGCCTGTCATTAAAACAGCGAATCCGCCCGGCTGCCTGTTTTGACTTCTTCTATATATTTTGCTACAGCTTCTATCGTAGGTGTACCAAAGAATTCCTTAAGTGGAAATTCCACTTCAAAGTGCTCGTAAATTCCGGCGATCAGGTTCATAACTTTCAATGAATGGACACCCATCTTGAAAAAGTCTTCCGTTACACTCACCTGCTCAATTCCCAAAATCTCACACCATATTTTCTCAAGTCCTCTTTCCGTTTCCGTTCTGGGAGCAGCATATTTTTCTCTATTATAGCTTCGAGGGTCAGGAAGCCCTTTGTAGTCCAGCTTTCCGTTAGCCGTGACAGGCATGCTTTCAATTTTCATAAAATATGTAGGTATCATGTAAGCTGGTAACCGCTGCTGTAGGTGCGCTGTCAAATCCAATTCATCGATCTCACCCCCGGAAGTGAAATAAGCTGCTAAATATCCATCCGGACTTCCCGCTTCACTCAAGCTGGGGTCATAGCCCAACTCCTTCATAATTCTTCCTATCTTTACCATATCAAGGGAACCTTCATATTCACCCTCAATCCTCTCCAGTTGTTCATGGCCTGTCCGCACTTCCCAGCTTGTTGGGAAAGTATAATTATCATAGCCCATCTTTTCCCTCTGCAAGTATATGCCTACATCATTTATGAGGCAGTTGCTTGAGCAAAATCCCGTATCTTGCGGACTGGACCAATTTCCACCTCTTCCCTTCAGATACTCCAATATTTCCGCCTTAGTAACATCAGAATACCTGAAGAAGTCCACAAGCTTCACGCTTTCCAGTTTTTCTTTATTGACTTCAAAATCACTTCCCAGTACTTTTGTCACGTAGTCTTCCTTGCTGTGGTATAAAAGCCTTTGTTCAAAAATTTTATGTTCTACTTCTTCAACATCGAAGATCTCCTGCTTAAAGATTTCATAAAGTCTCAGATCAAAAATTTGTCCGCGGGAAAATCCTGTAACTATATACTCTATCCTTTTTTCCCAGGCAAGCCTGTTGCTGCGTAGGAGAAGCACCTTGAAGCAGCCGTTGCACACGCTATATTCAGCCTTCAGCCCTTCCAGAAACACTTCCTTCATCCTGTCATAGGAATCCACAATATGGTCTACCTTCAGTTCCTTGACTGTCCGGCTGATATTCTCCAACGCTGTCTTCGATATATAGCCATTATCAAAAGTATATGCTAATACCCTAAGCCCCATATCAACCAATTGATGTAAAACATATGTACTGTCTTTGCCCCCACTGTATAACAGCATGCAATCATAGTTTTTCTTTTCATTTCTTTCCTCTTTGCGTAACAACTGTTTCAAATCTTGTACGGTTTTAAAATAGCTTTCTGCTTTGGTCCTGCTGCTTTCATAAAAAGTACAGATGCTGCATACTCCCTGGCCGTCTATGCTAACATCCCGGTATGACGAAGTAAGACCGCATTTTTTGCATTTGACCGAATCCGTCTCATCCATGAAAGAGTTGGACCTCTCCTTGTATAAAACAGCACACCGGTTTATTTCGGGATATTTGAGCATTTCATTTTCAATTTCTTCAAGCTCCACTCTGAAGCCTCTTATTTTTATCTGTCGGTCCTGCCTGCCCAGAAACTCAATATCGCCCTCGGGCAGAACCCTTCCCATATCGCCGGTCCGAAAAACAATATCATTGCTATCGGTACTGAAGGGATTCCGTATAAATTTCTTCCCGTTAAGCTCCGGGTCATTATAATACCCCAGAGTCCTGTAGGGAGTCCTTATCAAAATTTCCCCAACTTCCCCACTGCTGCATATTTTCATATTTTTATCTACAACAATAACCTTGCAGCCGTCTATGGGTCTTCCAATGGGCATGTTGTTCCTCGCGGTATCGGCCTCTTTTATAAAGTAGTACATCTTTGCCAGTGTAGTTTCGGTGGGGCCGTATAAGTTAACCAGTTGTATTCGTTCTCCAAAGGTGTTGTACCAATTAACAAGTTCGTGCGGGATTATTTTCTCTCCCGCCAGCAATATGTATTTGAGCTTAGCTAATCTGTCCCCACTCATTGTCTTCGCGGTAAGCAGCCTGAATACACTTGGAGTACAGTGGACCAGCTCCACCTGGGACTTTTCCAACCAGGCTGCCAGGCTGCCTGTTGAAAGCATCGCCTCCTTGCTTGGAGGTATACATAACGTCCCCCCTGCCAGCAACGGAACAAAAACATCCCTTAAAAACGGGTCATGGCATTGTGAAGTTAATTGACTCACCCGTGAATTTTCATTGACGCCAAAGGTTTTTATTTCCCAGCGTAAAAAGTGAAGCAGGGATTTATTCTGTCCCACAATAGCTTTTGGGGTTCCGGTTGTGCCGGAAGTAAAAAAGATATATATACTGTCTTCAGGACTGAATACAATGTTTGAGAAATTTGACTCTCCAGTATTGGAAGCATGCCGGGGAAATGCATCCATTTCCAGCAGCAGCAATCTATCGTTCGTTCGCAATAGCATTTCAGCCGTAATAATATTGTCGCTGATCAGTATATGGGTATTACTGGCATCCAGCATTTGTTTCAGCCGATCTACCGGATAGGCATTATCCAGGGGTACAAATACACATCCGGCCCTTATTATACCCAGCATGGTGTGTATCAGCTTTACTTTATCTTCCGTCAATACAGCGACGTGAGATCCCTTTCCAATCCCTCTGGCGGCAAGATCGTTTGCGACAAGCCTGGATTTTGCATCAAGTTCATAATAGGAAATGCATTTTCCCCTGTATTCTACTGCTGTTCTGCTGCTGTATTTATCAAAAGCCTGCAATAATCTTGACTGTATAACATCATTCAACCTAATCCCCCCTTTCTAAAAAACATATAATATAAGCAAACTCGATCTATAGGCTTGATGCTGTCATTTCAAGCTTGGCATGCCAAACTTTTCTAAAAATATCCCAAAGGTAATGACAATTATTAGAAAATCATTTTCATAGGGCAGATTCAATTTAAAGCCATCTTTGCAGTATTTATCCCTGAGGCCTTCAACAAACAGGGGATTAAAGTACCCATTATATCGAATGCGTGTACTTGAAAGCATATCCGTTACATACTCATTATTCAACCGCAGCAACTCCGGGCTTCCAGGAGCGACAAAGGCAAACTTTGGCCTCTTCACGATCGGATCCGGCACAATACCCTGTGCCAGCTTTTTGAGTATGTATTTTTCCTCAAAATCTTTCAGTTTCAAAGCAGGAGGGATTTGTACCACAAATTCAAGTACTTCCCTATCCAAAAACGGATACCGTGCTTCCACCGAATTTGCATAAGTCATCCTGTCTCCGTGGTCTGCCAGTAAATGTTCAGGCAATCTAAGCTTAAAATCTATATAGGACCGCTTATGCAGTATGTCAACATTTTCTATCCTTTCCTTGTTGATCACAGGATGCTTCAAGCAGTCAATCTCGTCAAAAATCTCATTGATCTGCTCCGAATAAAGCTCTCGCTTTATATCTGTATAGCTATGGTAATCCTTCTCATAAAAAAAGTCAGGGTCTCCCCACAGCCTCTCTCTTATTTCAGCCTCAGGAGTTTCCAACCTGTACTGTTCTGTTTGGGGCCGTCTGAGTTGGTCAAATCTATAGCCGACATAGCCTGCAAATAATTCGTCCGCCCCTTCTCCCGTTAATACCGCTTTAATTCCCTGCTGCCTCACCATTTTCGATAAAACCAGAGAAGCTGTGTTATACGTCTCCTTTAGCGGCATTTCTGAGTGATATACCGCCTTGCACAAACCATCGGCAATGTTTTCAGTAAAGAACTGCTTTTCATGATGTAGGGTACCTATATACTGAGCTGCTATTTTCTGGTATTTAGCTTCCGATATATTTTTTTGGGCAAAATCTATGGAAAAGGAATGCATCTCCGCTAAACTGTAAAGACCTTTCGCCTTGGATGCTATCAAGGAAGAATCCACTCCACCGCTCAAATAAAAACCTACAGGTACATCTGCCTGAAGTCTTCTATCTACGGCCACGGTCAGAAGCTGGTCCAGCTTTTCGATATAATAGCTCTCATCCGTATCATAGGGTTCCCCGCCAAG
This sequence comes from Bacillota bacterium, assembly GCA_023419605.1. Lineage (GTDB taxonomy): Bacteria > Bacillota > Clostridia > Acetivibrionales > JAEZXR01 > JAEZXR01. The sequence goes on from JAEZXR010000121.1 coordinate 228,577, forward strand.
CTTTGGATATCTCAAATCCCAGTATTGGCCTATATCTAAAGTTCCGGAAGTCCGTACCACAAGGTAACTTCCATTTTCCAGGCTGCTTACGCCTCTGAACATGGTTCGGGGAGCTATGACACCCGGAAAGGTCATAAGCTGGTCGAAAGCAATAAGATCAACTTCCTTCTTTACAGCGGGATGTTTTAACAGGGACTTAATCTCAGACGCAAAAATAAACATGCCCTCCGCTATGGTATAGAAAAATGGGGCTATCCCAGCATGATCCCTTGCACAAAAGAGTATTTCTCTGCGGGCATCATATATGGCAAAAGCAAACTGCCCATTAAGCCTGTTAAGGAACGCTGTCCCCCATTCCTCGTACATATGCAGTACGACCTCTACATCCGTACCTGTTTTAAAGCTATGCCCCTTGCCCCGCAGAATTTCTCGCAACTCTCTATAATTGTAAATTTCCCCATTGCATATCATTATGATATTTCCGGCTTCATTGGATATGGGCTGCATGCCCCCCTCCAAATCCACCAAGCTTAGTCTTGAGAATCCTAAAGCAATTTTTCCGCGAACAAAATATCCTGCTCCATCAGGTCCCCTGTGAAGAATCTCCCCCAGCATTGCTTTTACTATTTCCGGATCTTCCCTATATTCATTTTTAAAATTGAATATCCCGCATATACCGCACATATTACGCCTCTGACTTATTCTACTTTACTAGTTCATAGATTCTGTATGACTGGATCCCTCGCTTCATTTCTTCATATACCTTTGAGCCGGGTACGGCGAGAAAATCCTCCAACACTTTCAGTTCTTCCATTTCCTCGACATTTTCATAAGCCCTCATTCTTTTTTTAGCAACCTCATAGCAGGATAAAAGCACATTGGAGGTAATATCTGCCTCTCTTGCAACCTCAAATCCGATATTTTTCAGATAGCATAAATGACTTGAAAAAATATCTGTGGGCATTATGTCGGAATACAGAAAGTGCCCGCCTTTCTTCAAAACTCTATAGACATGATCGTAAAACCTGTGTATATGGGGATATGCATCTGAAGATTCAATATTCAGCACCACATCAAAAAAGTCTCCCGGGAAAGGTAATTTTTCCGCATCTCCCACGCAAAAATGCCGGGTGGCTGAACTGCAGTAACTTTTACAAAACCTTATACTGGCTTCACACAAATCCACGCCTATAGATATTTGGGGCGTAAAATACCGATTTACAGTATCAATATTCCCCCCTCTGCCGCAACCTACTTCAAGAAGCTTCTTATTACTGAAATCGTATTCTCCGATAACCTCCAGTAAAAGCTTGACCGAATTTCTGTTAAGGCAGTTTTTGTAGGGCTCAAACCTTGCATATTGAAGGTTCTCATTTTCAGCATAGCCCAGGTTCAGAAAGGTCGCTGCATCCGCAATACCTGAAGCTTGAAGGGATTCTGCCACCATTGTATAACCCTGTTTTACCTGCTCTTTTTTATTGTCAAAAGTACTTTCTGCGGTATCTTCCCTAACGCCTTCAGCCTCTTCTACCAGCAATATGGGGATTCCTTCCCTTATCTTGTATGTAAGGCTGCAACTGCAGCACACATATTTTGAGGCTGCGTGTTCAAGCTTCCCCATGCAGCCGGGACATATCAGAATATTCTGGAGCATTGCCACACATTTCTCCCCTCTACTAAAAATCGTCGTCAAACTTTTCGTTAAACTCATCCAGTATTGTTCGTACCTCATGGACAGACATCAAGCCAATATCGGATATTACGATATTGGGCCTATGGATCACCTGTTCTAAAATATTTATAAAACTGTTTGCGAAACGTTCCATCGTTTCTCTTTTAAACAGCCGCGTGCAGTAGACAAGTGAAAAATACATGATATTTTCCAGTTCATGAGCTTCCAGTAGTATATCCTGTTTTGAAGTCATATCCTCATGCTTAACAGGAATAAATTTCAATTCATTTCCTATCCCCATTTCCCTAAATAATATCTTATGCATTTGAAAGGATACATCGAACAGAGGCGCTCTATTGGGTTTACTATCTATTTTTAATTTTTCCACCAGCCTATCAAAGGGATAATCTTGATTTTCATAGGCTTTTACGAGGCTATCCTTCACCTCTTCAAGGAACTGTAAAAAGGTTTTGCCTTGTATCGGGTGGCTCCTCAGTGGAAGCACATTCACAAACATACCCATGGTATTTTCCAAAGACGAATGGGACCTTCCATATACGGGTACTCCTACTACCAAATCCTCCTGCCCGGAATGTTTTGACAGTAATATAATAAATGCAGCCATCAGCAGCCAATACTCAGTAGTATCGGTTTTCCGCGCAAGATTTTTTATATTTTGTGTCAGCTCCGGTCCAAGGGTGAAGTCTATCTTCTCCCCTTCAAAACTATAGGTTGAAGGCCTCGGGTAATCCAGCGGCAGTTCAAGTACCGGAATTTCTCCGCATAACATATCCAGCCAGTAATTTTCCTGTCTGCTGAAAGCACCCTCCTCATATAATCTGTTCTGCCATTCCGAAAAATCCTTGTATTGCACCGTTGGCTCCTGAAGTACCTTGCCCTCATATAAAGCAGCCAACTCCCTCATAATTATTTCCATTGAAATTTCATCAGATATAATATGGTGTATGTCAAATAAAAGGAAATGTTTATTCTCCATTAGCTTTACCAGCTTCACCCTAAAAAGAGGCGGGCTGCTCAGTTCATAGGGTTTGATGAATTCCTTTTCCATATTTGTGCAGTTTTCATCGCATTCAAAATAATCCACTTTGAACTCTACTTCTGCGTTTATCTTCTGCATAATCTTTCCACCCACAACATGAAAAGATGTCCGCAGGGCTTCATGTCTCTGCATCAACTGCTTAAATGCCTCTTCAAAGCGTTTTCTGTCCAGGTTGCCTTCAACGGACATAACATAGGATATATTCCAGCTTGTTTCATCTTTTTGGTATTGCCTTATAAGAAAAAGTCTTTTTTGAGAAGAAGAAGCTTCATAGAATTCTTTTGAAGCAGCCTTGGGTATATAAGTATGGCCTTCTCCAAGACGATTTCCTTTACTATAATTGCTATCCAAATGCTCTGCAAATTTTTTCAAGCTGGGATTTTTCAATAGATCTGTAATAACTACTTCGAGGGCCAGCTTTTGTTTTATTGTATTGACAATCTTTAAGGCGATGATGGAATCACCGCCGATCTCATAAAAGTTGTCGTTGATGTCCAATTCCCTGTATCCCAATATATTCCCGAATACTTCTGCCACTTTCTTTTCTGTCTCCGTATAGCTATCGTCTTTACTTCCTTTCAGCCTGACACAGACTGTTTTCACAGCATTGGCATCCGCTTCGTCGGGCTTCTGCTTTTCATTTTTTTCCCTGATTTTCGAAGCTAATTCCTCCGACAATTTAAAAGGCAGTATGTCTTCCATCTTGAAAAGCTGGCTGCCGTAGTTCAGCCTGCCCACGATTGTATAAGCGTCTCCCTTGTCAATTACTTCTTCAAAGGCATTTACTATTTCTGAAGCAGTCAATGTCTCAAACATGTGCCTGCTTCTGTCAAATTCCTCATTCATCAACTGTATCGTCTTTTCCCATGGTGCCCAGCTTATTGTTATTGTTCTTTTACCTAACCGGTTTCTATAAGCGGCAAAGGCATCCAAAAAGGCATTTGCCGCTATATAGCTTCCTGATCCTACCCCTCCGGTAATGGTTATGGGTGATGAAAAAAGTATAAAGAAATCAAGCGAATCCTTACAGGACAACTTTTCCAGATTCCATGTACCTTTTATTTTGGACGATACAACCTCCTGGAAAGCACTTATGTCCTCATCCTTGCATCGCCTGCCTTTTTTCCCTATACCGACCCCTGCACTTTGTATAATTCCATTTATTTTCCCATACTTGCTTCTGAGACCCTTCAATACTGCTTCCAATTCCTGCTCTACGGTAATATCGGCACAGCAGCATTCCACACAGGCTCCATATCCCTCGATTTCCAGAATGGACTCTATTTTAGCCGCTGTTCCTCCTCCTTCACCTGCTTTCAGTATGCTTTCCCATTTGTCTCTCGCCGGCAATGGAGTTCGGTTGATTAAGGCCAGATTCACGTTCCCCCTGGCTGCCAGACATTTGGCAATTTCAAGTCCTATTCCTCCCCTGCCTCCTGCAATTACGTATATTCCCTCCATTTTTATTTCAGTGGGCCTTTCAATTACATCGGGCATATGGAAATCACTGATTTCCGGCGAATATCTTATACCCTTCCTGTAGGCGGTATTATATCCATGGTAATCGGCTTCCAGCTCTTCAATGATTTGTACGAGCTCTGTATCATCATCAAAATCCAGGCATCTGCATTTCAGGTTAAAATTTTCTGCATTGATGGCTTTACCTAATCCAAACAGGGCGCTGTTTTCCGGATAAACATCTATTTCACTGCCGTCTACCCTGTCAGCATACATGGATATAAGTACAATATCCATATCCTTCCTGTCATGCCTGTCTAATGCCTTTGAAAGGAAAAGCAGGCTGTAGGCTCCCCTGCCCAATCTGTCTTCAAAACCCTCTGCGGTACACTGCTTGTCTGTCCTCTGTGCAGAGAACATATGCACAATCTGCGTTATCCCCCTGTATTTTGTTTCGGAAATCAGCGTATCGTAGTCCTCTTCGCTGCATCCTACAATAAATGAATCTTCATGGATACGACAGTATTTTTCTCCCTGCATAACTTCTATAACTTTTTTCCCCTTACCTCTGAGCTGCGCAGTTACTCTCCCCGCCACTCCCCGTGCATCGCCGAATACCATGATTTCATTGTTTGCAGTATTGGGAAGTGCTTTCTGCAAGTTGCGCCTTTTCCATACCTGCCTGTAGTATAGGTCTTCGCTGCGTGGAGTCTCTATCCAGCATCGGTTCGACTCAAAGGGGTATGTGGGTATGCTTACCCTTCTCCTGTTTTCCCCTTTATAAAGCATCTCCCAATTCACATCGGCACCTTTTACATACAAGCAGCCTAATTCATATAAGCTATCAATATTCTGTTTGCCCGAAGCCAAAAATTCATTGATTTTGCCCTCAGACTTTTTAGTGATTTCCCTTTTGTATTCCGGGGTTATTTCTTCCTTATAAGCTACTGCCTTATTGGGTGTTGCATCTTTATGGACTCCATAGAATATTTGTCTGTTGTCCGTTATTTCAATACCCTCATCGGTAAGCTTCAAAAGTATGCCTGTTAATTCATCCGCTTGCTTAAATGCAATCGCCAGCCTGTGATTGTAGTGCCCCCTACCCGTATTGGCAGTATAGCAAACATTGCCTGTACCCAGGCTTTTATAATCAAGGCAGCTATATTTTTTAACCAGCTTTTTCAGTCCTGTCTTTGTTTTTGCAGAAAGCAGTAGCAAGTCATGACTTTCCTCACTATGATCCGCCCATATTTTCGGTGCTTCCTCCAGAACCACATGGCAATTGGTTCCACTGAAGCCGAAAGAACTTACTCCACATCTGCGAACATTACAATCAATTTCCCAGTCCACCAGTGATGTATTTACATATACCGGAGATTTATAGAAAGGTATTTTCCTGTTGGGCCTCTCAAAATGTACTGTTGGAGGCAGCTTGCCATACTTGAGGGCCAGCACCGCCTTCAACAGTCCGGCGATTCCCGCCGAAGCATCCAAATGCCCTATATTGGACTTTATTGATCCAACCGCACAAAACTGCCTTCTGTCAGTAAGCTTGCGGAAAGCTCTCTGTATGCCATCTATTTCAATCGGATCTCCGATCTCCGTGCCGGTTCCGTGCGCTTCAATATAGGTTATTGTTACCGGGTCAATACCGGCTTCCTTCCATGCTCTGGTTATAACATCCTCATGAGCCGCCGGATTTGGAGCTGATATACCCATGGAAGCGCCATCCTGGTTATATGCGCTACCCTTTATGACGGCATATATATGATCTCTATCCTTTATGGCTTGATTCAGAGACTTCAGCAATACTACACCAATACCTTCCCCGCCGCCCATCCCATCGGAGCTATTATCGAAGGTTCTTGTTCTGCCATCTGAGGATTCTATACCCAGCTTTGTCTGGACTACCGGAAAAATGTTTAGTCTTACTCCTCCGGCTATAGCCATGGAGCACTCCCCGTTTTTTATGGTCTGACAGGCCAGATGCACTGCAACCAAAGAGGAAGAGCAGGCTGTATTCACAAGCAGGCTCGGCCCTTTCAGGTCAAGCAGATAGGAAACTCTTCCCGGTATTACTGCCGGAAGATTTCCTGCGACGGAGATCGACAGCATGTCAGGAGCCATATCAGATATTAGCTTCTTGTATTCAGCCTCATTTGAGTAGCCAACAAAGACACCTGTCCTACTGCCTCGTATTTTACCGTCCCCATACCCTGCATCCTCAATAGCCTGCCAGACAGTTTCAAGAAAAAGCCTCTGTCCCGGGTCCATTAATTCCGCTTCTTTCGGTGACAGGTTGAAAAATCTGTAATCGAACCGATCTATATGATCCAAATAAGCTGCTTTTGGAAATTCAATACCGCATCGGCCATCCCCCATAGCCCTATAATAGTTTTCCATATCTCGCTGTCTGTCCCAAGGTACTTTATCCGTACAGTCTCTCCCACTGCTCAGTATATCCCATAATTCCTCAACGGTATTTGCCCTCGGAAATTTTAGGCCTACACCTATAATTGCAACATCTTTATGAGAAAAACCCACCATATTATATTCATTTTCTATTGGATCATCCATCTCCAAGTCAATCAAATTCATTATACTGTTATCCACTTCCATATCACCTCGAAAGCTGCATTTACCTGTAGAAGAAATTTCATGATCGGCTACTTCGGTTCACAGGTCAGTCTTACTATGATTTCGCGAATCAGTTTTGCCATGTGCCCGCATAGGATGTCCATATACCTTAGAACACTTATATAGGAACGTTCATCTGCATGATCGCTCATTATCTTAACCGCTACGCACGGAATTCCCATTATATAACAGCTCTGCGCCGTTCCAGCAGTTTCCATGTCTACACATAAAGCCTTATATGTATTGTACAGGTTTCTTGATATTTCCGTCTTATGTACCGGCACATCTCCTGAAATGACTTTTCCCACCTCAATCATTGGGTATTCTCTACCATTTCTTTTCAATCTTGGCGGCAACTCATACATACTTGAATTTAGAATATTCTTTATGTTTGATACGATAAAGCCATCTGTAGAGAAAACCTTTTGCATGCACAAATACCCATCGACGTGCTTCTTGTCCAGACTTTCATCACGGAAGCAGTCGTGATAGCATATATCGCTGCTGATGACTACATCTCCTACGGACAAATCCGGATTGATTATGCCTGCCAAACCTGTGGATATAACCAACTCTACTTTATAAATATCATATATAAGGTTTGCAGCCAATGCAGCACAGACTTTACCTACTCCAGTTTGGACAACAACTGTTTTTTTGCCTTCTGCATCACCGGTACATATTTTACAGTTGCGAATGTCCTTTTCCTCGACATTCTCCAACATACCCTTTATTGCTTCATATTCCTGCGGCAAAGCACATAAAATTCCTATCATATAACCACTCCATAATCCCAGCAGTATAAACCCAAAGACTTCCTTTTTTGTGCTGCTGATCTATGTTTACTCTGTTCTGATCATTATATAATCCATCAACTCATGCATGGTCTTGAATCTGTCTACCTGCAAGTCATCATCATAAAACTCAAATCCGAATTCTGTCTCTATTCCGACGATTATTTTAATGAAATCTACCGAATTGATTGAAAATTTGCTGAAATCATCATCTATACTTACTACTTTTTCGCTATCGCTTATGTTTGAATACTGTGCAAAGATTTCTCTTACCTTTTGTTCTGTCATTTCAAACCTACTACTCATTCTTTGTTCACCTCATCAATTTTTTATTTTTCTGTGCGCACTTACTCATTTATGGGTCTAAATGATTCTGACTATGGTGTTGTGAGCTTCTCCCCCCATTCATTGATAATATAATAATTTCTGCCATTATATAAAACGGCTTCACCGCTCAAATAGGGGTGCATACCGTTTAAAAATGTTGGTATTATCATTTTCCTCGTAAAAAAACACTTTTTAAGCAATTTATAATTATTAGTGTAAATAAGCAACACTTTCTTCCATTTGTTAAAAGGGTTGGGAAATATAAGCATGCTCACGTAGTCCCCGGTATAGCCCTCATCCATGTATTTATACCCTGTCTCCTCCAATTCAATGGGGATATGCCCTTTTAATCTTTCCATCAGAGGCGTACACTTGTTGGCTGAAACAACGATTATACTACTTTTCTCCATATCCTCTGCCCCCAGGCTATTTTCCGGAATAATCGGATAATCCACGAAAATATTCGGGTTCCAACCTTGATTAACAGGATGGGCAAGTTTCTCTGCCAATTCCTCTACGACTGTTTTTTCTTCTTCGGAATCATAGGTAGACGGTATAACGATTCTAAGGCTGTCCAAATATATGTCCAGGATTCCCAAACCTTTACTGCTGTTTACCATGCCTGGCGGCAGTACTTCTTCGGCAGGAATAAAGTCTTCTCCGGCTTTCCTGAAGGATATCTCCCTACCGGCAATATTTTCAAAAGTGTATGCATTCCGATCGTTTATGCTAACTGATATCTTACTTTCCATATCATCAGGCACCGTAATGGTCACTCCTGTGACATTGGAAAGTGTAAGATCAATGCAGGACGCATCCCGGACTTCTCCCTCCACTTGTCCGTACTTTTTCCCCTGCTCTATTCCGTTTATTATTATCCAGTAACCCTTGTTATGCCGGATTCTTTCCGTTCTGTAGCAGACTTTTCTCGGATACTTGTTTCTTTTATACTGAAGCAGCCAATCAGCCACATATTTACTGTAGCTGGACCAGTACACCGTATTATCATCTGCTTCCTTTTGGATTATACCCTTGTAGCATGCCAGGCTCTTTTCCTTCAGTATATCCTCAGGCTGCTTATACCCCTTTTCATACTGGAAGTCTTTGTCACCGCAAATATTGAGTATATTCATATTAGTAAGGTTTATAACATTTCCAAGAATCGGTACACCCGATATGGCTACGATTCCGGCAAACAGGTGTGGATAGGATTGGGCCAGTGTCCATGCAGCATAGGCTCCATTTGTATATCCCATTATATAGATCCGGTCTTCGTCCACACTGTAATTTTTCATTACGATACCTAGTCCCTCGAAAAAGGATGCTTCACCGATATAGCTTCCCATTGTATAACCCCTGAGGGTTATGTCCACCATAATAGCCGACCGCTCCTCATAAGCCTCATAAAAATATTTACTATACCAGGAGTATCGTCCGGTATGCAGGTAGATTATGACAGGATGCTTTACCTCTTCTGAATAATTTTCAGGCAGGGCTATATTATATACCTCCCGTGTTTGGTCCAGGTCCGACATATAATATACAGCAGCATATTTCTTATGGAATAGATAGTTTCGGAAATGCCTTCCCCGGCGAAAATACCCAAACAACTCCTTAATCTCCCAATAGGTTTCCCTGAAAGCTAAGGCATTTGCAATCTCCAGCTTCTTCAAACGCTCTTCCGTATTGATCCTATCGCCCTCTTCCAGGGTACATACTGCTTCTATTAACTTATATTCATTCCTCAAGCTGCTGATAATGCCTTCAGTATCTGCGGCTTTAATACAGCTCACCACTTTTTCATAGCCCTTATCCGATTGGAAGAAAGCTTCAAAACACACTATTTCATGATTATCGTATTTCTCTCTTATAGGCTGCAAATTATATTTTATTCTCGTACCCATTTTAGCACCGAATTCATCCAAAAGGGTTCCATCCATGGCTTTTACAGCCACAGTCATTTCCTTGTCCTTCTTCACGGATGTAAAATCCCGCGGGATTATAATAAACTCGTAAAAACGGCGATCTTGATTATTCCAATTCTCATGTAAAACAACAGCCTTATTGCGTTCTACATATTCCAGATAATCCTGTAGCAAAACCCCCTCAATACCGTCGGTGTCGTCTTCGTATTCATTTATCCTTATTGAAAAGGACACTGGAGGCCTTGTATATTTGGAAAGCTCCGCAACGATTAAGTTATTACCTTTCCTCAAGTTATAGAGTATTATATAATTATCGTTTTTGTTCAGATGACTATTCATGACCAGCTCACCATTAATCCATGCCTTTAACCGGCATAAGCAGCCAAACCTGATTATAGCCTTTTTGTCCTCCTGGCAAAAAACATTGGCTAGAAGCAGCATCTTTTCATGCTCAAGCTTGAATTCGGCAAAGTCTATTGCAGCAAAACCTTCATATCTTTTACCAAACAAAAAGGACCGGTATGTTCTCCCGTCCTTGAGCGCTATCATTGACGCCTCGTCAATTACTGCATTTTCATCCATAAAAATATTTGAAAACGCCGTATTCAAATGGTCGTTTTCTGCCGGATTCTCTATGGGTCCTATGCATAAACACCTTCCTACTCTTATAGGACCGCCGTCCAATTCAATAGTAACTTTATCAAGGCAGTTCTCCGATATTTCTATCATTTTACTCGCACCTCCCCAGAAACGATTGCCCTTCTTGGAGTCTTTTTTCCTGCTGCCTTATCTAATAGATGAAAAAAACTATGTATTTTCCACATAAGGAATTTTTCTAATATCATATCCCCGCCGGCTCAGCTTCACATGCAATATGTTTTTCTTATGCTCCATGTTTCTATAGACCCCAGTTATGAAATTAGTACATAGGATCTCCTCGGAAATTGCGTCAGCATTTTTCTCATCCCAGTTATTTTCCGCAAGCTCAATGAGCTTTCCAAACCATTTGTACACACGGCTGTTCAACTCATCTCTTACTTCATTATAATAGACTTCTGCTTCTACAATTGCATTATATATGCTCTTATCGCCGGCAAATATCTTTTTCCAGTACGCCAGATTTATTATACTTTTATGGATTCGCAGAAAGGCAATATTGGTTTCCAAGCTTATATGGTCGGTAAAACTGCGAGCATATCCTGCAAGTTTCTCTATCCGTTCATCCACAAACCTGTACCCATATACATCATCTTCATCCGCCAACAACCCATCAGCCTTTATCTTTTCATAAAGGGCACACCCTTTTGCCATGGCATATTGGCTGGAAATATTGGAGATTATATATGCAAATCCATAGTTTGCAAGGAAATTAAGGTCCTGGCGAATTCCTTCAAAAGTAGAGTAAGGATTGAACATTATAAAACCTATTTCAACATTTATTCCATATTCACGGAAAAGTGTAATCACTTTCTCATTGTCCTCAGGTGTTGTGTGCTTGTTGTAAATATTCAGACTATGCTGGTTAGCTGACTCTGCACCGATCAGAGCTCCAATCATTCCAGACTTCCTAAGAAGTTCCATAAGCGCAGTGTCAGCCTTCCTATGGAAATCCGGCCTTATAAATGCGATATAGGTTATATTCAGATTCTTATTAATTATTTCTTCTGCTATACTCTTGACTCTCTCATAGGAAGTACCCGGGTTTTCGAAGCTACAGTCAATAAAATAGAAGGATTTTATGTTATACTCCTTTGTTATGTACTCCATCTCATTGACTACATCCTTCGTATTTCTACCCCGCCATTTTTTCCAAAACTGCTTTGTAACACAAAAACTGCATTTACCGGTACAACCCCTTGAGGTTGAAATAAGCGCTACATTATAGTTTTTTTCCACCAACAAATCCCTGGAAGGCCAAGGCAGGGTATCCAGATCCTTAATAAGCTCCTGTTCACCATTGTCGACAATCGTATCTTCCCAGCGGTATATCAACCCTTTGAGACCATCCATGCTTGTCCCGCTTGAGAGTCTATTTGCCAGCTCCAGAAGCACCTGCTCTCCTTCTCCGCGGATTATGAAATGCACATCCGGCATTTCTTTCAAGATTCGTGCCCCTTGATACGTAGGTGAGCAGCCTCCAAGGCACAACAGGACATTAGGCATTCTTTCCTTCATCTGGCTGCTGACCCTTTTTACGGCATGCTCTGTTGAAATATAAACAGGCATGCCAATAAGTCCTGGATCGAAGCTTTTTATTCTCTCATAGTCTATTGAATCTTCGTTCTCCTCCATTAACATTACCTCATAGCCGTTTTGCCTGAGGTATGCAGCCAGACAGCATACTCCGATTTCCTCAAATAACCGATATGATATTTTAGTTCTCACTACCAACAGAAGAACTTTAATTTTTTCATCATCCATTTTGACATCCCCAAACATTCCCAACTTTATATAGTCTCGATAAAAGGTGCCGCTTTTATATCAAAGCCGTGTCTGCTCAATTTGATGTGCAGTATGTTTCTCTTATGTTCCATGTTTTTGGATACACCTATTATATAATCCCTGCTCATGATTTCATTTGTTATAACGTCTGCCTCTGCTTCATCCCAGTTGTTTTCTCCCAAATCAAGGAGCTTTCTAAACCAATTGGCAATACGGCTGTTCAACTCGTCTCTGATTATGGCATAATGCTGTTCCATTTCTACAAGGACTTCATATAATTTTTGATTATCTGCATAGATCCGCTTCCAATAGGCTAATGTAATCAGGCTCTTGTGAATACGAAGAAAAGTAGCATTCGTACTTGTCTCTACCTGCTGAACAAATCGTGATACATATTTGGATACCTTCTCCACCCTCTCGTCGACATATCTATAGCCCAATATATTTTCTTCGTCTTCGAGGATTCCGTCTCTCTTTATTTTTTCAAAAAGGGCACAGCCTTCAAACATAATATACAACCCGGCAACATACCCCAGTATACAGGCGAAACCGAAGCTCTCCAAATAATATATGTTCTGCCTCAGCCCCTCAAAAGTTGAGTAAGGGTTAAACATGATGAAGCCTATATCTACATATATGTTATACTTTCTGAAAAGCTCAACCACTTTTGCATTGTCTTCAGGCAATGTATGCTTGTTATAAACTTTCAAAGTTTCCGCGTCATTTGATTCCACACCAATCAAGGCACCCATCATTCCGGAGTCCCTTACAAGCTCCATGAGCTCATGATCCGCCTTGCGATGAAAGTCGGGCCTGATAAATGCGAAATAGAAAACTTTAAGTTTTCGGTCCAGTATCTCCTGTGCAATTTCCTTTACCCGCTCATAACACATTCCTGGATTTTCAAAGCTGCAATCTATAAAATGGAATACATTTATCCCATAATTGTTTACTATATATTCCATTTCATCTACTACATCTTTTACGTTTCTACCTCTCCACTTTTTCCAGAAAGGTCGTGTTACACAGAAGCTGCAATTTCCGGTACAACCTCTGGAGGTTGAAATCAGGGCAACCTTATATTTTTTTTCTACAAGAAGATCTCTTGCAGGCCAGGGGAGAATATCTATATCCGGTATAAGCTCCTGATCCTCATTGACAATAATATTGTCTCCATTCCTATATATAAGGCCTTTAATGTCCCCAAGACTTTGATTATTTAATAGTGCCGTTATCAGGTTCAGTGTCGCCAGCTCACCTTCGCCACAAAGTACAAAGTCTATATCTGACGATTCTGCTAGCATTTCTGCACCGCGGTATGTAGGAGAATATCCTCCTACGGCTATGTATACAGAGGGTATTCGCTTTTTTAACTCACTGCTTACTTTATAAACGGCTTCTTCGGTAGGAATATAAACAGGCATACCTATAAGATCGGGCTTGAAGCTCTGTATCCTTTCATAATCTACTGTTGCTGCATCTTCTGTCATAAGCATGACTTCATGTCCATGCTTCCTTAAATATGCTGCGAGATAACCTACTCCTATTTCTTCAAATAAACGGTAGGAGGCCTGGCTTTGTACTACCAGAAAAAGCACTCTCATATTCTCATTCATATTTTACATCCCCTTTTCGCATATTTTCCACCATATCTCAGAAATATCATCGTAAACAAGTTAAATACCTTCTATAAAGGGAGCTCTTTTTAGGTCGTACCCCAGCCTGCTCAACTTGATATGCAATACATTCTTTCTGTGCTCGAGGTTTTTCGCTACGTTTAAAATATATTCATGACTTAACATCGTCGTTGTCAGAAGTTCAGCCTCTCCCTCATCCCATTTATCCTCAGCAAGCGACATCAGCTTTCTAAACCACTCCGACACCCTGGCATTAAACTCGTTCCTTATTGCATGAAAATACTGTCCTGTTTCTACTATAGCCTTGTACATCGCTTCGTTTTCTGCAAATATTCTCCTCCAGTATTCGAGTACTGCAAGATTAGTGCGTATTTTCATCAAAGCCGCGTTAGTTTCGACATTTACCCGCGCAACATGATTGAAAACATAATAGGCAAGCTTCATTACACGCTCATCTACAAACCTATATCCATATATGTTTTCCGCATCTGTCAGCAAGCCATCCTCCTCGATGGTGCGGTTAAGTGAACATCCTTTGAACATCGCGTAGATACTTGCAAAATAATCTATATTACAGGCAAAATAGTACTTTTCAAGAAAATCTATATCCCTGCGCAGCCCTTCAAAGGTTGAATAGGGGTTAAACATGATAAATCCAATTTCAACATGGATTCCATATTTGGAAAACAATTCGACTGCTGCCGTATTGTCTTCCACTGTTGCTGCTTTATTATAAATCTTAAGGCTTTGCTCATTTGCCGACTCAATACCCAGTATTGAGCCTACCATACCGGACCGCTTCAGAAGCTCCATAAGTTCAGGCGTTGCTTTTCTTTGGAAATCAGCCCTCATAAAAGCAAAATAATAGATGGTAAGATTCCGTTTTATTATTTCTTCTGCAATATCCCTTACTCTTTCATAGCATATACCGGGGTTTTCAAAGCTGCAATCAATAAAATAAAATACATTTATATCATAGTTCCTGAATACGTATTCCATTTCATCAACTACATCCTTTACATCTCTGCCCCGCCATTTTTTCCAAAAGGCTTTGGTAATGCAAAAACTGCAGCTTCCCGTACAGCCTCTGGAGGTTGAAAGCAAAGCGATGTTGTATTTTTTCTGTGCCAGTAAATCCCTCGACGGCCAGGGTAATGTATTGAGGTCTTTTTCCAATTCCTGATCCTCATTCACTATAATTTGATTTCCTTCTCTATAAATCAGTCCTCCAATACCCTTCAGGTTTCCGCCCTCGGCCAGCCTTGTGACCAACCGCAGCATTGCCTTCTCCCCCTCACCCCTTATGACATAATCTATATCCACAGACTCCTTCAAAATCTCAGCACCTCGAAAGGTCGGTGAATAGCCTCCTACACAAATCCTCACGTCGGGCATATATTTCTTCAATTCGCTGCTTACCGTGAATACTGCACTCTCCGATACGGTATACATAGGCATGCCGATGATGTCCGGCTGAAAATTTATAATCTCTTCATAATCGATTGAACCCTGGTATTCAGCTATCAGCTTGACTTCAAAACCTTTTTCTCTTAGATATGATGCAATATAACATATACCAAGTTCTTCATATATGACATTCATCGCTCTTGCATAAACAGCCATCAGTAAAATTTTCATGCTACCTAATGCCACATTTTTCCCTCCCCCAATTATCTATAATAGTTGTACGGCGGTATTGCCCTCATACAGTATCAACAACTGCTTTTATTTGGTTGAGAACTTCAAAAAATATTCTTTCCTGCTTTCTTACAAGATTTATTCCATTTTCCGCTATTCTATCGATCTGGCTCTTATTCGTGGAAAAGCCTGCTCTGAGGAGGTGTACGCAGAAGCTGCTCCAATCCGATTTGAGACTTTTAACATCTTCAAGAATTACTTCATGGTGATTTATATGGAAGCTCCGGTCTTCGGCAAGCATGTTAATTAAATAGTCAAACTTACTTAGAAAATGAGCACTGATAAAATAGGCAAACTCGGTACAGACAGCCTCAAACACCCTAGTGTCTATCTCCTTCATCATCCTGATGTCATCTATACATCTGTATAGAGCCAGATTCCCCTTTAATAACGTACCTTCCCTTTTTTCGGTAAGAAACCTTTCGAGGTTTTCTGCCATTTTGTCAAATATCTTCTTCTTATCAACGGCTTTTGAGGCATCAATATTAAACCATACAAAGCCTCGGGTACTCTCAATAACTCTATTCAGAGGAAATTCGCCTGAATATAGGATTACCTCTCCCGTATTGTCTAATATATAGGAATCCCCTATATAGGCATGATTTTCCTTGTCATCTACTCCATAAAGAATTATGCAGTGAGAATCCTGAATGTTATTCAATTGATAATGACGGGGGTGATAATCCAAGACTTTTGAATCAACCAGAAGCAATATCGGATTATTGTTCGCTAAGGCACCGATCAAGCTTTGAAAAACTCTTTCATCTTTTATTTCCTTGCCGATTCTCGCTTCTATAGACAATACGTCTGAAAATTCCCTCGCCCACTTTTCACAATTGTCTGAGGTTAGTCTTTCTCCTGCATTAAATTTCAAATTACTTTCCAGACTCTCATATTCAAAGTGAAATCCATCACAAATGTAAAAAATGTCGGATTCACCCAACATATACCCGTAATAAGCCATTAAGTCGTACAAGCTGGCATACAGACAGCTTTTCCCCGGCGTAACCTTAAAGTCCTGAATAATACATCTCACTTTATATCACTCTTTCCCTGTGTTATTCAACGCCTCCGGCGCCACATGCATGCTTATGGCCATTTTCTTTTTTATGGGAGAAATATTTTCAAAAGTAGTCCTCATAAATTTAGCACTGATGTTTCCCTGAACATATTCCCCCTGTGTGGTAAGCCTATATTCATTTTCACTTTCTGCAACAAGGCCTTGTGAAATAACTTCTTCCAAAATCGGCCCGAACACTTCCTTAAGCGCTTTGCCGTATTGTTCATAAAATATGTTTTTTTCTACCACTGACCTTCGGAAACCCAGAATTACCGATCTTTCCATGAGTTGCTCATAGGTAATTTTTTTACTGACCATTTTTACAGGCAAACATCCTTTTTGGATTGCATCAATATAGTTTCTTGGATCAGGGATGTTTTGATAGCTTATACCATTGATGAATCCGAAGCTGAATGCACCAAAGGACAGGTTGTCCCCGTAACCGTCATAGGTGAGATCCCAGAATCGTGCATTTTTTCCCTTCCTGCAATATTCCTGGCTGCTCTGCAGGATAAATCCTCTACTTCTCAATTCACTATCGGCAGCAAGATACATTCGATAAATCCTATCATCATCGGGAAGTGGAGGCACCAATTTCTGTTCCAATTCATGATATAGCCTCGTATACGCAAATACGGTCAGCTTATATATAGAAAAGTGGTCAACAGGCAGCGAAACTCCCATTTTAATATCTTCCAACCATTCATCCTCACTCTGCCCGGGCAATCCGTATAAAAGGTCGATGGAGATATCCTGGAAAGGATATCTCCTCACCATTTCTATCCATCCACATATATCTTCTACTGCAGTCTTCATACTCATCATTGACCGATACTTCTGATTAAACGTCTGAACACCCGTGCTTATTCTGGTAACTCCCAGTTCGCTCATGGCCTTTATTTTTTCTTCATCTGCGTTTGCTATATTGCACTCCATGGTTATCTCACAGCCATTTATCGGCAGGCACTCCCTAAGAGTACCGATCAAGCCTCTTATCTGATCGGTTGACAGACAGGTAGGCGTGCCTCCGCCTATAAAAACAGCACCGATTTTAAGGGACTTAGCATAAGAAGTCTCACCATACATTCTAATTTCTTTTTTCAATGCCTCTACATAATCATTTACTATTGTGCCTTCCCTATCGGGTATTTCTCTATTGTATATACAGAACTTGCATATGCTGCTGCAAAATGGAATATGAATATAGACCGGTACGCTCCAGGGGTCCACACTTATACTCTCAAGTTCAAAATATTTGATATAATTTTCAGGCTTTATCCGTGGGTCCATTAAAGGATAATTTATAACCGCAACCTCATTATTTTTATAGTTATTCACTTCTATACCTCCCTACCTTATATTTTGCGAAAGTTAAAAAACCGATTTATTATTTCTTTTCCAAAATCCTCGGTATATTCGGTATCCCTTGCATCTCTCCATGCCGTATCCTCACAGCCGAATTCATCTGACATTCCGCTTATTCTCCTGATTATTCTACCAAGGGCTTTCTTGTCCCTTTCCGTTATCTCATCCATTAGAAGCTTTCCCGGAAGCGCTTTGCTGCATAGGAGGAAACATTGCGGCAGGTCTTTTTTTATCATTTCTATAAACTCATCGCTTGCCGCAACATAACGCGTTGCTGCAGCCCAACAGGTCACAAACAACGCTATATTTTTGCCATTAAGGTATTCTCTGTTTGAAATGATAAAGTCGGTGATGCTTTGCATCGGCTTGCCAATGAAAATCGGGGAGCCGATGACTATTATATTGTAGTTAAAATCTTTTACGTCCTTTACATTTTTGATATCTGTAGCAATTCCCATACCTCTTTTAATGGACTGGCAAACCAGCTCCGTAGAGCCATATTTTGAGTCATAACAGATTAACCCTTTCATAGCTGTTCTCCCCTCAAATAATTACAGGTTGCCCAATGGCCTTGTTAATTTGTTTCAAATGCTTAAATAGTCTACTCAAGTATAGAAAATACTTTCCTCAAGAAATGACGGAATGAAGAAAATCCATGGCTGGATTTAAAAACTACTCTTCCCTGGAATTATATTCTTAAAAATAAAAAAACTTGCATCACTAACTATCCAACCGCTAATGAGGCAAATTTAATTTTATATGCACCGACAAATCACTCTTATTACCAATGCAGTGTTCTTTTTGCTGAGGTTATCTCTTTCTTTTGGTTATACGCCGAGCCCTATACGTGTTGAAACACATTTTTATCTCATACCTTCTCGACAATCTCCAAGGCCACATTAATTTCCCGTATCTCACCCATAAAATCCAGGTTAATAACTGCCCTTCTTTTATGCCTGTCAATTTTTTTCACAATGCTTTCCATTCCTTTTAATGGTCCTTCTTTTATGTACACTCTATTTCCCTCTATAATTCCAACTGATGACTCAATACAACGTTCATCATTACACAAATTCAACAGCATGCATTTTTCATGCTCCCTCATCGCAAATTCAGAGGTATCCCCATACTTTAAAAAACGAACAATATCTTCTGAAGCAGAAATAATGCTGTTTTTCCTTTTTATAAATTCCACGCCGGACACTTCAGATTCTATAAATATATAACCTGGAAATAAGGGTTTCAGTTCTCTTCTTACTTGACCGGAAATCTTAAATAATGTCTCTAGCATTGGTACAAATGGCACAAATACATTAGCATCTAATCGTTTTTTTAAGAGTAGCTCAACATTTGCTTCCCGTCCCGTTCGTATAAAGAGTACATACCAATACATCCGTTGTTCCCTCTCAACTTCTTTATCAAGATTTGCATAGCTTCGCTCTTTGACTTATCCTGCTCAATAAGCCTACAATGACTTTCACTGTATAATCCTCACCAGTTGTTAACGTGACCCAGCAGCGATTAACACCAATAAGTGCTTCTATTAAAATCTTTCGGGATACTACTTACAATGGGATTGGTTACTGCTGATTCGGAGAGCATATAGCTAATGATTTCGAGGTAGATGCTTTTCTGAATCAGCTAAGTCCTATCCTAATTTGTATAAAATAAAAATGGTACTGACAGGGGGTAAGTCTTATGGACTCTACCTTCGAATAGATGATATTTCGAAATATATTGTATATACCGAGGATATTTTTAATTTTCCCTCTACACAATTACCCCTCAAATCAAATGTGCTTTTACTTTTACATTATTTAATCGTACTTGATTACAATTTCGCCTAAAATTATCCAGTAAATTTTATCTAATATTTCCATTTTTCATGCTTCTTTTTACCATTTTACTCTATCACCGAACTAGTGTCAACCCCTATTTTAGAGGAGTTTTTGTCCGCTTTTGTCGAATTTTATTGTAATATGTCTATAAGTGAATTTTCCAGTAATTTTTTTACTTTTTTCCCTTTTCGCTTAATTTCTACATGGATAGAGCAATAAAAACTTCATAATAACCCAAAGTATGAGGCCACACGCAGCCAACGGACCTCGTAGTAATTGTTACCAGGAAGCATAGTGAAGCTTTGCCGGAGACACAAGATAAAAGGACCTTCAAGATAATCTCGAAAGCCTTAAAATATAATTTCCTATTCGGTAAATATCCGGGGAATCCGCTGTGTAGTGGAATTAGATAGATGAAACAATTGCCAAATCTGAAAAAGTCAACAAATAGGTAATCCATCGGAGTTGCAAAATAAAATTATACTGCAAGCCATAGGAAGCTGGGTCCAGATCCCATGGCTTGTAATGGCTTAAAAGGAATTAAATCGATACCCTGTCCCCCATAAGGTCTCGATCATTTCGGGATTTGACGGGTCCTTCTCGATTTTCTTCCGGATCTTCTGGATATGAACGGATACCGTTGCAGTATCCCCGTAAAATTCATCGCCCCAAATGGAATCAAATAAATGCTCCTTGGTAAAAACGATGTTGGGATTTGACGCAAGGAAAATCAGCAGGTCATATTCCTTCGTAGTCAGCTGTATTTCCTTGCCATTCACAAAAACCTTGTGCGCTGCGGTATTAATTTCCAGCCCGCCATGGGTTATGATCTCAGCAGAGGCGGTATTTCCTTTCAGCCGCTCATACCTTTTGACATGCGATTTAATCCTCGCTGTCAGCTCTGCGGGACTGAAAGGCTTTGTCAGGTAGTCGTCCGCCCCGTAATCCAGCCCCCGTATCTTATCGATATCCTCACTCTTGGCTGAAACCACAATAACGGGGATTTCAAGCTTTTTTCTTACTTCTTTTATGATCTCGTAGCCATTTTTATTGGGCAGCATCAAATCCACGATTATGACGTCATAAGCGCCCGAGACAGCCTTTTGCATGCCCTGGGCTCCATCATGGACCACATCGGCCTTATACCCGTTCAGTTTTAAATAATCCCGTTCCAATTCCGCTATATTTACATCATCTTCGATAATCAGAATATTTTTCATTCATCTTCCTCTTTTCTAAATGAACTGGGCAACCGGAAGCATAACCGTAAAGCAGGTCCCCTCATGTTCCACACTGGAAACGGTAATCCTGCCTCCATGGGCTTCCACAAGCTCCTTTGCAATGGCAAGTCCAAGGCCCGTACTCATAAAATCCTTCGTACGTTCGGCATCGATACGATAGAACCGGTCAAAGATATGGGGCAGCTTATCCTCCGGTATCCCCGGCCCATTGTCCTTTATGTCGATGTAAACAAATTCATCCAATCCATATAACTCGGTTTTTATCGACAGGTTTTGCTCCGGACCGTATTTTATGGCGTTCCCCAAAATATTTCTGAACACCTGGTGCAATCTTTTCCGGTCGATACTACAGCTACAGTCTCTTTCCAAACGGTCGCAATAGTCGAAGGCGATGCCCCTCTCCTCCAATTCAAATTTGAACTCTTCCATAAGATCGCCCACAAAAGGCCGTACTCCAACCGTTACAAATTGAAACTCCAGCTTTTGCATATCCAGCTTGGAAAACAGGAAGAGGTCATCAATCAATTTGTTCATATAAGCAGTGTTATTGTATATTATTTTGAGATATTTGTTTATATGCTCCGGAGACACTGCATTTCCTTCCGTGATCGCCTCTATATATCCTTGGATGGATGTAATGGGAGTTTTCAGGTCGTGGGATATATTGGCGATGAGCGTTCTTCTGTTTTCTTCATATTCCGTCTTGATCTTTTCACTTTCCTGGAGCTTTTTTGCCATCTCGTTGAAGGATTCGATCAGCACACTGATCTCACTATACACATCGCTTTCAATTTTTACATTATAATTGCCTTTTGCGATTTCTTCCACCCCGTTTTTAAGCTTGTCAATGGGGGTCAATATTCTGCTTTCTATTTTTCGCAGAAAGAAAAATTCAATGAAGCCGCCCATACTGATCAGTAGGGCAAAAAATATGCTCACGGTCTTTATTCCTGCATATCTGAAAATCAGATACCATATGAGAAGGTTTAGCACCAGGATAATGGGAGGAGAAAATCTGACATGTCTATGGAGTCTGTGAAATTCAACCTTGCTTTTGTGCAGCTCTTTGAAACGCTCCTGAAGCTCATACTGCTGCTTGTGAAAATCAGCATGCAGCTCCGCATATTCCTTCTGCAATCGATGAGACTCCCTACTATGTCTATAGGATTCTCTAAAATTCCTTTCCAGCTCCCTCTGTTGTCTTTGCAACTCTCGATGCTGCCTGTCATACTCCTCATGAAGCCGGTTCATTTCCTCATGCCTTTTACGTTCTTCTTCCCGATGCCTTCGGATTTTTTCCAGAAAATCCTGATACTTTCCCATTCCAGCCACATCCGTTCCCCATACTCACTTAATATTCCAAATCAGCTAAATTTCATCATAGGATATACGGTTCTCAATTATATCATTTTTTACATTTCACTTCCATTTTAAATTAGAGCATTTCTCTTCGTTTTCCTTTAATGAATCTATGCAAATCGCAAAAATGATTTTACAAGGAATTAATTGAATTTTTGCGATATACATTAAGGAAATACAAGCGCACAAAAGAATGAATGTAAAAACCTTTGTGCGTTGTATATAGTATAAAACCGGATTTTTAAATTATAATAAAGCATTTTTAAAAATTCTATAACAAACTTTAAAAATTTTTTAAAATTTACGATGGATCACTTTTTCATCGGAATAGGAACAAGAAACAGCTTTTCCATAAAATCCAGACTTTATAAAAATTTAAACATATTTTATAAAGTTTTTAAAATCAGTTTATGGCAAATTTAAATTCACGGCTTAGAATGTGCTTGAATCAATAAACTTGGAGGTTTTACAATGGCAGCTAATATTATAGAAGTAAGAAACTACACGAAGCAATACGGTAATTTTACAGCTGTAGATGACATTTCCTTCGGGGTGGAGGAAGGAACCATCTTTGCCTTTCTGGGTCCCAATGGAGCCGGAAAAAGTACTACCATCAATACACTCTGCACGATTCTCGACAAAACGGAGGGTACTCTGGTCATTAACGGGAATGATGTAACAGAGCAGAAAGCAAAAGTCAGGAATGATATAGGAATTGTATTTCAGGAATCCACCCTCGACGGTAAATTAACAGTAGAAGAAAATTTGAAGCTTCACTGCGACTTCTACCATGTACCTAAAAACGAAATAAAGGAAAGAATCGACTTTGTCCTTGGCCTTGTAGAATTAAAGGAGTGGCGCAAAGCCACTGTAAACGGCCTTTCAGGAGGTATGAAAAGAAGAGTGGAAATCGCCCGGGGCCTTGTGCATTTCCCCAAAGTCCTGTTTTTGGACGAACCCACCGCAGGTCTGGACCCGCAGACCAGGGCCAATATCTGGGACTATATATACAAGCTCCAAAAGCAGAAAAACATAACAATTTTCCTAACAACGCACTATATGGATGAGGCAGAAATATGCAGCAAGGTCGCCGTCATGGACCACGGAAAAATTGTGGCTTTTGATACTCCTTATAACCTGAAGAAAAAATATACCTCGTCGAAAATGAGAATCAAAACCACAGAAAAAGACGCACTTGTAAACTATTTAAAGGAGCGTTCCCTACGATACGAACTGGAGGAGGAGCTTATCACCGTATACTCCTCCAATGTAGAGGATGCCTTTGAGATTATATCCCTCTTCAGAAACTCCATATCGGATTTTGAAGTAAATAAAGGAACACTGAATGATGTATTTTTGGCGATTACCGGAAAGGAGATCAGAGGCTAATGCGTGCGATAAAAGCGATATTAATCAGAAACCTGACCAATTTTACAAGGGATAAAATGAGGTTCTTTTTTACCATATTCATGTCAGTATTCTTTCTTTTCATATTTTCCTTTGTAATGAAATCAACTGCTACCGGCTTGGACCAGCCCATGAATTACCTTATTTCAGGGATAATCATCATGACGGTGTTCCAGGCAGCCTTGAACAATTCGATGAACACTTTGGAGGATATCTCCAGCGGATTTATGAAGGAGATCCTGGTTGCACCCATTACAAGGTGGCAGATCTCCATCGGCCAGATCCTCTCCTCCGCAGTCCTGGCCATACTCCAGGGATTCATCGTCATCATCATGGGACTATTTATGGGGTTAAAAGTAGACCTTCTTCATTTTCTGGAGATGCTGGGTGTAATGGTCGCGGTGGGAATCACCTTTAGCTCCATGGGATTATACCTGGCAACACTGGCGAAGAATTCAACAACCTTCCAACTGCTGATCTCCCTGGTTACGCTTCCCCTGACGTTCCTTTCCGGTGCCTATATCCCAACTACGGTTATGCCCGATTTTCTTCGCCCCATCGTTTATCTCAATCCGTTAACCTATACTACAGCGATTTTCAGATACCTCACCCTTGCGATGGAGAGCTTGCCAACGGCTGCACTGGTTAAAGCGGGAGTCGCCTTCGATATTAACGGGTTCGTAATCGTGCCCTACCTCGGGTTGTTAATGATTATAGCAATCGGAATTGCCTTTTTTGCCCTATGCGTCAGCCAATTCAACAAAGCGGATTTCTCAAAGGTTACGGTTTTCAAGGGTAATCATGGTTAAGGAAGACATATCCCGGGAGGTAATGCCGGGTAAAAAGGCTAGAAGTCGGTCTAAAACTGGCTTCTAGCCTTTTTAACTTAGCTATGTTAAATTCCCCAGCCCTAAACATGCTCCTCAATTAAAGTCTACCACTTATTCGTCAGTGGTTTGATTGTCATAATTGTACTTGCAGGATTTAAAACTCGCTGCGAACGAGCTCTCCCTTTCCGGTCAACACCTCAATCATGAGAACCGCGCCCAGCTTAAAGCCGTATGCAAATGAGGCTGAAGCTTCCATTCCGCCGGATTCACAGCGCAAATCCAGCAGCGCTTCCAGCTATTTGTAATCCTCTTCTGAAAGCTTCTTTTCCCACTCTGCCATTATGTCGGATATCTTTTTGTTTACCGATCGATATTCAGGGTCCTTTGAAACAATCCGTTCAGCAGGGTATATGTTGCCGCTATAAAGTTCTTCCAAGATGGTTTTCATATTTTGTCTCCTTTTTATTTTTCTGGATTTTTGAATCTGTTATTGCATAGCGTTGCTGCTGTGAAGCTTTTCTTAATTCTAGGAAAACTATTGTAAGTTTGCAACTTGTGTTTGTGTCAAGGCTTTATCTTTACGTAAATTTCTTATTCTTTTACATGAAAACCGCCTCAAAATAATTATAGTATATCTAATTATTCGTTATTGGCTTTTAGCGGTAATTTCACTAAAATAATTTTCCACAAAGCAAGCAACCGCCCGACTCATACCTGTAAAAGTGCAAGTCGAGCGATTTTCATCCGGGGCATTGCTTAGCAGACAATATGAGCAATAGTTGTTTCCCTAATATCCTCGGCAACTGCTCCCTCTCTAATCATCAGGCTTATTCACCATCTCTGCTTTTACTGGATTCCGGTGAATATACCTCACTCATCGTCCCTTATGTTTTCACTCTTGTATCCACCCTGGAAAAAGACAAGAGAACCATCCGAAACTATGGAAAAGTACTATTTTTGCAAAATACCAGTCTCCTCTTGGTCGCCGGAATAAACAGTGATGTGGGCTGACTTCATCCTCTAAACGATCATAGCCTATCAGCTTCATCGATTTAGCATCCAAAATACTCCATTCATGAAACCTCTCAGCAATTATGTGATATACGCTTTAATAATGTTGTTGAATTATTAAAAAGCAACAAATAATTAGTAATTTTGTAGGATAAGATAAGAAAAGGGGCTGTTGCAAAACTGAGTAAGTCGGTTTCGCAGCAGTCCTTTTTTTGCCTGAAAATAGTAAAATGCGGGTCCCGTAGGACCCGCAAGTGTTGTATAATTGAGTTGATGAAGACAAAATTA
>JAEZXR010000054.1 GCA_023419605.1 Bacillota bacterium
ACAATAGATGAAGACAAGATAAAGACTTATAAAAAGATAGGGATAAATAGAATATCTTTAGGAGTTCAGTCTTTTAATGACAATTTAGTTAAAGATTTAGGAAGAAATCACACCAAAGAAGATGTTATAAAAGATATAGACTTATTAAGAGAATATAATTTTAAAAATATAAATTTAGATTTAATATTTTCTTTACCTAATCAAAACTTTGAAGATATAAAAAATGATATTGAATATTTAAAATTATTAAATCCAGAGCATATATCTTGGTATAGTTTAATAATAGAAGAAAATACAAAATTTAATAGATTGTATAAAGAGGGTTTAATAAAACCTATGGAAGATGATTTAGAAAGAGAACTTTATCTATATATAATAAAAGAACTTGAAAAAATAGGTTTGTGTCACTATGAAATATCAAATTTTTCTAAAGAAAATCATCAATCCTATCATAATAAAAAGTATTGGAACTGTGATAATTATTTAGGTATAGGTCTAAATGCAGCAGGTTATATAAACGATACGAGATATGTAAATTACTCTAATTGGAAAAAAAATAGAAATGAAATAATAGAAAACAAACTTCCTATTTCTAGCAAAGAGATATTATCAGAAAAAGATAGTCTATTTGAATATATAATTATGCGCCTTAGATTAAAAGAAGGTTTAGACTTAAATTATATTAAAGAAAAATATAATTATGATTTTTATACTAACAATAAAGACCTTATAGAGTCTTATATAAATAATGGATTAATAGAAAGAGATATAAATAGACTTAGATTTACTTCTAAAGGATTTTATATTTCAAATAACTTTTTTGTCAACATGAAAATTAAATAATTTTTAAATATGTATTGACAAATTAGAAAATAGCTTTTATAATAATATTAGCACTCAGATAGAAGTAGTGCTAACAGAAAAGAAAATGGTAATTTAAAGAAGAGGTGAGATTGTGTTTAATGAAATAATATTAGATGATAGAAAAGAAAAAATCTTATATGCAATCATCGATAGTTATTTAAACTTTGCTGAACCAGCAGGTTCAAGATTCATTTCTAAGAATTATGAAATAGGCGTAAGCCCAGCAACTATTAGAAATGAAATGAGTGATTTAGAAGATTTAGGACTTTTAACAAAATCTCATGTATCTTCAGGTAGAATACCATCGAATAAAGCTTATAGATATTATGTAAATAATATTTTAAACTTATATAAAAAAAATATAATAATTGAAAATCAAAAATCAATTACAAAATTAACTAATAATAGATATATAGATTTTGAAAAAATAATCAAAAGTTCTGCAAAGGTACTAGCATCTCTTACAGATTACTTAGTTATAACTATGATGATAAAACCATTAGATATAACTTTAAGTCATATAGAGTTATTATCTATAGGTGATAATGATTATGTACTAATTACTGTATATGATTCAGGAGATGTCAATAATTCAGTAATTCGTTTTGAGAATAAATTAGAAGTAGAAGATTTAAAAAAGATAAACTTTATATTATATAATGTTTTAGTGGGTAAGAATATTACAGAGATAGATAATAATAGACAGATGATTTTTCAAAAGCTATCTAAATATTCAAGGCTACGAAAATCTATAGATTATATTCTACAAAAAGAAATGGAGAATTATAATAGATACGATATAAGCTTTGAAGGAATTTCTAAGATATTCGATTTTCCAGAATATAATGATTTAGAAAAAGCTAGAGATTTTATTAGATTTATTGAAAACGAAAAAAATATAACACGGTTATTGTCAAAAGAGAACAATGATTATATACAAGTTTATATAGGAGAAGAAAATAGAGAACATTTGCTTAATGATAATACTTTAATAATATCTAATTACTATTTAGATAGTCATTCTAATGGGAAAATTGCTATTATTGGACCTACAAGAATGGAATATCATAAAACTATAGAAGCAATGTTGAAGTTATCGTGGAAGATAAATAATTTATCTAATAGTGGATTGTAAATAAATTAGTTTATTAATAAAGGAGATCATTATGGAAGAAAATATTAAAAACAATGAAAATCTAGGTTCGGATGAATTGCTAGAAGATAATCTAGATGAAGAAGTAAATGAGAATGTAGAAGAAAACAATGAAGATATTAAGTCAGATGAAGATAATGTAGAAGATGATAAAGATGAAAAAATAGAAGAATTGACAAATTCATTATCTAGATTACAAGCTGATTTTATTAATTATAAAAATAGAACTGAAAGAGAAAGATCACAATCTATAGCCCTTGCCAATGAAAGATTGATTTTAAAATTATTGCCAATTATAGATGATATTGAAAGAGCTTTAGACAATGCTGATAATAAAGATGGTTTTTATGATGGTATTACATTAATACATGAAAACCTACTTAATATATTAGAAAAAGAAGGGTTAAAACAAATAGATTCAGATAATAAAGAATTTGACCCAAATTATCATCATGCAATTCTTATGGAATCCAATGATGAAGTAGAGTCAAATCATATAATAGAAACATTCCAAAAAGGATATATTTTAAACGATAAAGTAATTAGACCAAGTATGGTAAAAGTTAGTGAATAATCAAAGAGATATAGGGGGAATATAAAATGAGTAAAATTATAGGAATAGACTTAGGTACTACAAACTCAGCTGTAGCTGTTATGGAAGGTGGGGAAGCTGTAATAATCCCTAACGCTGAAGGTGCTAGAACAACTCCATCAGTAGTAGCATTTACAAAAGATGGTGAAAGATTAGTAGGAGAAACAGCAAAAAGACAAGCAGTAACAAACCCAGACAGAACAATAGCTTCTATAAAAAGATACATGGGTTCAGACCATAAAACAAATATAGAT
>JAEZXR010000017.1 GCA_023419605.1 Bacillota bacterium
TTTGGAAGCTGAATATTGCAGAATATCCGAACATTACTGAATGTATATTTGCTTTCATTCGGAGGATTCAACTTCTGATGTAGAGAGAACCATGTAACTTTATTACAAATCCATTATACTAGGGGACGGTTTGAAGTAACCACTAAACTGTCCCTTTATTCGTTGAGTTTATTAATCGCCAATATTTGTAATCATTGTATCGTATGGTTCTAATTCGAATGTTTGTTTTCCATATTCTGTATCAACTGTTGTTGTTTGTGGTTGATCGCTGTTATTAATGACAACCAATGTTTTACTTTCCGGGTAATAAGCACACTCTATATATAAATTATCTGTTATATATTTGGTTTCATTGATCTCATTACCAGCAAAACGAATGATATTAAGAAACAATCTAGCATTTTCCAAGCTGAATTCAAAGGAAGGTAAGTAAATCCCCTTTCCTTTACCAAATGTATGAGATGACAGGGTTATCATGCCGTTTGACTCGGCAAGTACTGCAGCTGATCCATCGGTTAGATAAACGCTATTTTTGGGTTTTATACAAGCTCCTTCAGGTACCAAACCAGCAGCGGGAACAACATCATATTTACATCTTCCATGACTTACCCGGGCACCTGTATCTTCATCAATGCCCAGAACATGGGCCATTCTGAAGAAGTTATCATAACCTTCAACCGCAGAAGGTTGATTGATCCCGATAAAAGTACCGCCGTTATATACCCATTCAGTTAGCAAATCAACACATTTATTGTCACCCCAGTGTTTCCCGCCACTCCATGCTGAACCTGCGTAACCGGCATTGATTACTACATCGATATCTTTTAATTTACCCTGACGGATATCTTCAAAATCAATGAACTGAACTTCAACGGGCAATCCGGATAAAGCTTCATTTACATGAATCAAATCGTGCATAAAAGTCTCATGGAAATGACCGGATAAGGTCCACGACCTCAATTTGCCCCAGCTATGCAGTACGGCTACTTTTGTCTTAATTTGATAGGGTTTGCCTTTATGATGCAGTTCTTTAATTTCTCTAAATTCATCTGCAATCTTTTCAATGTAATCACAAAAATCCGGATAAGGTTCTACGAGATGCAGATATCCGCCCAGCCCAATTCGGTCAATGGGCTCACGTAAAAGGGCACGACGAATATTAATCCAATATTTTTTCGCATCCAGTGTTGGGTTTCCGCCTTCCTTAAAAGTTGGCAGACCGCCTAAACCAACCGGGAATAAGTATGGATGCAATCTGATTTCATGGGTATTCACTTTTACCCCTGAACAAAGCCTTGCTTCAAAACCTGAAAACACGCATTTGATTAAACCATCAAATCCAAACTCATGAAAACGGTCATTGTAAGGCTCTACGCCAACCCAGCTGTCATCATAAAAGACATATGCCTGCTTGCCATATTTGTGTACAATGTCGATTAATTTCCTCCCAAATTCTATTACAAAATCATTAATAAACTCCATCCAATCTAGCTTACGTTGTTCACAGGGTATATGACTTACCCGGTATTTTCCGCCATTTACAAAGTCTTCAGCAGTCATGGAATAACCATATTTCTTAGCAAAAAGATCCAGCGCCCGAGTGCTTACAGTAAAATCGTAGGAACCCCAGTCGGTAAAAAGATGCCTGTTTCGTTCGTTACTACCCCAAATCCAAACAAAATTATAGAATAGGGACGTAAATCTCACAACCGTTGTTTCCTTATGGTTGATACACCAGTTTTCCATCCAATCCAGCAAGTATTTTTGAGTATCTTCGTAGATTGGATCGATTTGCATCAAATGCTCTTTTTCCCAATGATTCGTTGTATGGTTGTACATGGATATCTCTTCCCAAATGCGGTATGCCAGGAAGCTTACCGTGTACTTATGCCATGAAGTAATTCCGGTAATAACTACATTTCCCGACTCCCTGTCATAGTGCCACTGTTCTCTTGGTACTTCTTCCCCAGTGGTTCTATCATAAACTTGCCAATATTTAAGAGCCTCTTTTGAATCATTTACCTTAAATTGT
Organism: Bacillota bacterium; assembly: GCA_023419605.1. GTDB lineage: Bacteria > Bacillota > Clostridia > Acetivibrionales > JAEZXR01 > JAEZXR01. The sequence goes on from JAEZXR010000017.1 coordinate 2,033, forward strand.
TCAGCAAAAAAATCTTCCATGAGATAAATGGATAGATAATCCTGAACAGCTACCTTTGGATTTGTAATCAAAAAACATTGCTGTAACTTATCAAGGTTTTTTGACGCCCATTGGTTGTGATCTCTAATGATACAGATGGTTGAGTAAATACCGTATCCTGCGTTTATGATTTCATCGGATAATTGTGTCCCATCACTATCACGGATGACATCGGCTCCCCACTTTTCAGCTAATTCCAGGGTGAGTGCCTCATACCCTGATTCTCCCGGTAGTGTGAAGCTTCCCTTCACTTGTTTTGACATATTTACTCCCCCCTATTTAATCATATCGGATAGGAATGCCAATGCTAAGCCTTGACCCCAGCCCTGTATCCACTCTTTTGGAATATTGCAATATCCTTCTCTATCTTTCATGACCGCTGTACCACCCGATACATTCAGAACACGGCCATCTTCACTGATATTTTTCAAGACACCTTCCAATGCTTTTTGCACATATTTGGTATGCAGCGGGTTGCCATTATTAATCATAGCAGCTGCAATACCACAGGATGCAGATACTTCCTCATAGGCCTCTTCATCATTCAATATCGTTCGCCATAAACCATTTTCGGTTTGAACAAACTTCAGTGCTGCCAACTGATCCCGAAGTGCACATTCAACATCCATACACTGCGGATATAAGTACCAATCCTTCAGAAGGGGTTTCACTTGCGACATGGTATAAGCTGCCCAGGCATTGGCTCTTCCCCAGAAAAACCCTGACATGTGATCCTTATGAACATTGTTGTAGCCATGGTACCAAAAACTGGTGCTAGGATCCTGCAAATATTTGATATGCCAATAATATTGGTTTAACGCATCGTTAATTATATCCTGGTCATTTAATTTGCTTCCTACACGAAGCAGGAAAAATGCTGCCATAAACAATGTATCTGCCCATGCCTGCTCTGGAAAATCATTTTTACTGGATACTGTATGCTGCAAAACACTGTCTCCAAATCGAAGCGCACGGTTACGGAGATAATCCACTTTGCTCATAACAATATCCCAATATTTTTCTTCACCTGTTTCTTCATACAGTGTTATCAGCATATGTCCCATGGCACATGTGTTAACATTCCAGTTTGGCAGACCCAGCTCAATATATTCGTCCGTCCAATTTTTCAGCATGTCTAAATACTCTTTATTTCCTGTTACTTTATAAGCTCTGGATACCCCATAATAAGCTACACCACAAGGCCAATCCCAGGTTAAATCCATGGTCATAGTTTTTCTGACAACTTTATCAATTACTTTAAAAATATCCTCTTTATCATAATTTAGTTTCAACATATTTCTCCTCCCTTTGAGACAGGCTCCCAAACGTGAATGAGAGCTAATAATTTTAATTCTTTTACAATTAATAACCCTTTTCGATCTGTAGTATTCTATAAATAACCAAATCTAAACTTGTACAAGTACTTTATTAGCTTTATTATATGCAACAATCGGGACTGAATCTAATCAGAATCGCAGTAAAACTATGCAGTTTCAACCATTTATTTTTACACTAACGATCCTCAAGCATCTATTTTTATAACATAAGATGCCAATAAAACACAGTTGAAATTCACATAAACAACACATATAATGAAATCAAACGAAAGTGAAGGCGGATGTGAAAAAAGGGGTTCTATAGGTTGCGCTACCCCGTGTGTGGGGCTCCACAAGCGGCCCCCGCAAAAGAACCCCTATGTTTTTCACATCCTCTTATAGGAGGTGTCTTTTAGTGTCCAGGAAAAAAAAGCCCGTTATTGAATATCGTCACTATAGCTTACCCATAAACTTTCCTGTTTTACTATTAAGCGGCGAACGTTGGAGGATTTCTGACATTAAAAGTGAGCATCTCCATTTCCATAACTGCCTGGAAATCGGCATTTGCCATTCTGATAGCGGGATCATGGAAATTGAAGGAGTTTCTGTGACCTTTAAAGCCGGCGATGTTACCTGTATACCCCGATATCTTCCCCATACCACATATAGTTCACCCCATGCAGCCAGCCTTTGGTCCTATATCTTTTTTGCACCGGAGGAATTCTTTAAAAATTTGCTCAGAAGTCCCGGTAATAACTTTGAGCGACCGACGTCGGCTATGAAAATATCTAACTACATTCTAAGCAAGGAAAGGTATCCAAAGGTTCATAACCTTGCAACAACGATCGTAGATGAGTTAAAGCAGCAAAACCCTTACTATCGGGAAAGTGTGCACGGGTTATTATTATCCCTTTATATAGAACTCCTGAGAATCTATTCAAAGGATGCAAAATTGGCAGACCAGGAAACAGAGCAGAACCTGGAAGACACTTTTGCCATTTCTCCGGTTCTAGAGTATATCTATAAAAACTATATGGCACCTATTACCATAGATTTTTTAGCTGACCTTTGCCATTTAAGTACAACTCATTTTCGAAGAAAGTTTCATGAAACGATGGGCACAGCGCCTCTGGATTTTATAAACAGTACTCGAATTGATGAAGCCTGCAAGTTGCTAAAAAGTACAGAAGATTCGATCCTTTCCATCTCTGAACAAGTTGGGTTTCATTCCATAACAAGCTTCAATCGATGCTTCGCTAAGCTCATGGGTGAGTCACCAAGAGAATGGCGTAAGAAAGCTTTACAATCTGAGGCTCAATCAGCAAAAGCCTCCATACTTGAATTTACAGGGTGGCTTTAATAATATATTACCTCATGCCAATCAGAAACTGTAGGGGCTGGGAAGAAGCAATGGATCCCCAAAAGAGAGCAAGGTGCGCTCATCCTTAATGGACAAAAATGTAATGGTCCTTTTATTTGAACATGCTTCTCCAACTTTCTGCCGCTTTATCTTCAAACATTTCTTTTTTAATTCCCATCTTCTTAAGTGCACACCCAAAGTCATCTTTTAGTATAAGAAGACATGCATTGCAGGAAACACAATCCGTGGTTTCGTGCCCCTTGTTTTCAAGCCAGCGTTTTGGAAGGTCCGCTTCAGATATAAGCGGGCGACATAAGGCCAGATACTGGACATTCTCATTTTTCAATAATGACTCCATATGTTCTATGTTGCGATGCCCTCCCACAAGGATTAACGGTAGGTTCATATGTATATCCTTAATATCATTATAATAATAGGATTGTTTCTCCAATGTATTAATTCGGGTCCGTGATTCCGGGATCGGGAATGGGAAAAATCCCAGCTCTTCTTCACTGCGGACCATGCAATCCCACATTCCCCCGCTTACTTCAACTGCATCAACATCTGTTTTTTCAATTTCGCTTAAAAGCTCCTGAAAGGTGTCTTTCGTAATACCGCCTTCAACATGGTCGTCACAGTTGACTTTTATCAAAATAGGAAAGTTTCCAACCTCTTTTCTTGCCTCAGAAACTATTTCCCTGATAATGCTTACACAGTTCTGCACAGAGCCGCCGTAGCGGTCGTTTCTTTTATTGGTATAAGGAGAAAGAAAAGAGCTTAATAGATACCCATGGGCTGCGTGAAGCTGTACTCCGTCAAAAGCTGCTTTTTTCACTCTTGCAATGGCACTAACGAAACACTGTATGATTTCCTCAATTTCCTGTATGGAAAGTTCTCTTGCCTTTTTCGTTAATATCGGAGATGCTACTGCCGATGGACCGACACACTCCGCAAAGTCGTTATCATGAAGGAGCTGCCTACCTGCATGATTAATCTGAGCAATAACAGCGCACTGCGCATCCGTTTGATGAACTGCGTGGGCAATCTTTGCTATTTCCTCTATAAACCGGTCCTCATAAATACATGCTTGTTTGGGAGTCCTTTTCCCTCCAGGTGCCACTGCCATTACCCCGCTGATAATCATTCCTACTCCCCCTGCTGCAAGATCCCGGTAGATTTTCAGCAGTTCATCGGTAGTCTTCCCTTCCACCGTCATCTTATTGGTTCCGGTTGCGGACCGTACAAGACGATTCTTTAAAACTAAATTAGCGATTTTTCCTTCGGAAAAAACCTTGTAATCACGTCTACTCATTTGGCATCCCTCCATTAAGCTTCTGCGTAAATTGCATAATGGGTTAAAAATTCATCCCACATTTTATCTACTTCATCCTCATGAACATCCAGATCAAAACTTAGTACGGATATTTTTTCAAACATCTTTAGTGCCATATAGATGAACCTACCGTTCAGAACCGGAAGGAGATCCCTTATTTTGCCGATATCCACGATATTTACACATAAAGCGCGTCCTTTAAACGATACTTCCTTCATCATTTCCCGATGCAGGTCCAATGCTTCACTTAATGTCATATTGTTGGTTTCCCAGTATATTCCGTATTCATCCTGGTATCCTGCAGGCATGCTTTGACATTCATGTCCTAATTTAATACCATGCTTTTCTCTTTCCTCCAGATTAAGGATGGGCATTTTCTTTTCCCGTACACGGAAGGTCTGTGAATTATATAAGGGGATCTTGCTGTTGATAATAAAATCCGTAGTAAAACGGACTGTTTCAGGAGTTTCGCCGGGAAATCCGACAATAAAGTGTGTCAGGAGCGATATACGGGAAGATGTTATATTGTTGATTGCTGTTTCTATTTGCTGGGTAGTTACCTGTTTGTTTATGTTTTGCAATATTTGCCCGTGGGCTGACTCGATACCGAAGGCAGCCATTTTGCAGCCCGCTTTAGCCATAAGGTCGGTAATCTCCTTATCCTGCACATCGGTTGCGCGAACCCAACAATCCCACGTGATCGGAAGTTTTTCCCGGATGATCAGTTCACATAATTCCTTCAGCCTTTCCTTCGGGGCTGAAAAAACACTGTCAAAAATGGAAATATGCCTTATGTTACATTCTTCAACGAAGTACTTCCAGTCGGAAAATATCTTTTTGGCACTTTTGAAGCGAAATTTGCCTCGAAGGTGATAGGTACAGAATTTGCAGCGGAATGGGCAACTACGGCTTGCTTCATAGTAAACCTTCTTTTCCTCATTGTATATGACCAGATTCCAATCCGGAGGTGGATATGAATCCAAATCCATGTAAGGTGCAGGTTCAGTTACTGCTACAGAATTATCTTCCTTTCGGTAGGCGATTCCCTGAATGTCGTCTATGGGCTTTCCGTCCAGCAGGGCTCTTAGCAGCGCCGGATACGTATGTTCCCCTTCCCCGATGACGGCATAATCCGCTTTTGCCGTATATTCAGGGTTGATTTCAACGAGAGGCCCGCCCAGTATTATTTTCTTATGAGGCGCATGACTGCGAATAAATCCGATTACATTATCCAATTCCCGTTCGTCGATAATAAATGTGGTTGACAAAGAAACAAAAGGTGAATCTTCTTCTAATGTTGAAGCAAGGGTGTTTTTTCCTTCTTCGCTGGCAAATAGGGCAAGGTTGTTCCATTTGAAAGAAAGTCCGTTTCTTTTCAACATACTCATTAATGTAATACTGGTACAGCAATCCGTCTCTGCATACCCTCGATGCTCGTCATTAATATTTGCCGGAAACAATGTATGTGCTTCAGGCGAATCATAATCCTTTCTTATATATAGTTTTGTCGGGTCGACTTCCTTTCCTTTATATCGTAATGGGATGTCTTGTCTGTAACTGAATGCTTCAGAATATACGCCACTTAATAATATTGTGTCAATCATTTTTATTTATCCTCCTCAATCGGTCAAAATAGCGTAATGGGTTAAAAATTCTTCCCATGCATTTTCCAGTTCCTCCTCGGGAACTGTTTCTTCCATACTTAAGACCATAATTTTTTCAAACATTTTTAGTGCCTGGTAAACAAACCGACTGTTCAAAACGAAAAGTAGTTTTCTGGCTTTATTGATATCAATTAAATTCGCACATAAAGCACGTCCCTTCAATGCCACCTCCTTCATCATAGCTTTATTCAATTGAATGGCCTCCATTAACGTCATGGTATTTGTTGTCCAGTATTCACCGTAGTCATCGGAATAGGACTCGGGGATAAAGTCACATTCATCCCCTACCTTAATGCCGAATTTCTCTTTTTCTTCCGGCTCAAGAATGGGCAGCTTAACTTCACGGATGCGAAACGCTAAGGAATTATACATGGGAATCTTGCTTCGAATCAGAAAATCAGTAGTAGAACGAACGGTCTCGACCGTCTCGCCGGGGAAGCCTACGATGAGATGAGCCAAAATCATAATTTTGGAAGCGGTAAGATGATTCACTGCATTTTCTATTTGCTGTACCGTTACCCGCTTATTCATGTTTTGCAATATTTCATCGGATGCCGATTCCAAGCCGAAAGCCACGGTCTTACATCCTGCTTTAGCCATAAGATCGGTAATCTCCTGATCCTGCATATCGGTTGCACGAACCCAGCAATCCCATGAAACAGCGAGTTTTTCCCGAATAATCAGTTCACATAGCTCCTTAAGCCTTTCTTTCGGTGCGGAAAACACGCTGTCAAAAACGGAAATATGCTTCGCCCCACATTCTTCTACAAAATACTTCCACTCCTCAAAAATCTTTTTGGCACTTTTAAACCTGAACTTTCCTCGCAGATGGTACGTACAGAATTTGCACTTGAAAGGGCAGCTTCGGCTGGCTTCATAAGGTACGGTTTTTGCACCTTCATACCGGGCCAAATTCCAATTTACCGGAGGACACGCATCCAAATCAAGATATGGAGCCGGTTCGGTCATTACTACGGAGTCATCCTCTCTGCGGTAAGCCACCCCTTGGATATCATCCAGGGGCCTGTTTTCCAATATTGCTCGAAGTAATGCCGGGTAAGTATATTCTCCCTCCCCTATTACCGCATAATCAGCCTTCGCGGTATATTCGGGATTCAGTTCTACCAGAGGCCCGCCTAATATGATTTTTTTCCCCGGTGCATGTTCACGAATAAACTGGATAACATTATCCAGTTCCTTTTCGGACAAGATAAATGTTGTTGATAGGGAAACCGTAGGCGCATCTGTCTGCAGGGATACAGCGATAGACTTTTTTCCTGTTTCATTAGAAAATAAAGCAAGGTTATTCCATACAAAGGAAAGTCCATTTCTTTCCAGGATGCTCATAAGAGTCACGCTGGTGCAGCTATCCGTCTCTGTAAAAACACTTTCCTCATCTTGAACATTTACCGGAAAAGGCACAAACATTTCTGCCGAATCAAAGTCTTTTCTTATATACAGTTTTTTGGGGTCTATATTCTTTCCTTTTCGTTTTAGAATATCTGTTTGTCTATAACCGTCAAATTCAGAGTAAACCCCACTTAATAAAATTGTGTCAACCATTTTTCCCCTCCTTAAATTTTGACTTTTTATCCCATCCGTTTTCCGCTTTGACGAAAGCTTTTCAACATCCGGCAGGGCAACTTGAATGTCCTCCTTTCTCCCGTATACGCTGTCCCACAGTTGAATTGCTTTTGCTAATTGCTACTTTACGTATAACTTCTCGCAAAGTGCAATAATGGGCGCATAGGCTTCGGGTTCGGACATCAGCATATAATGGCTGGAAGTGTCAACATCCTCCAAATGGAATTTCGGAAACTGTTTCTCCCATTCTTCCCAATAATCAACGTGTTCAAATGCTATTTTATCGTCTACAACAGTGAAATAGGGTTCTAATTTACCGAAGAACTTTCTGCTTTTATTGCGGAAGTAATAGCAAGTAACTGCCTGTGGATTTACCAGCGGCAAAGCAAAATATTGGTCGATGGCATAGGCCTGTTGTATAGTTACCGCTTTTTTGATCATATGCTGCAACAGGGTTCCATCCATACCCAGTCCCCGGCTTTTTGCAAGCTGTACGACTTGCTTCAAAAATTCCTCATTGTCCGCATCCGGGTTCACCTCTTTGCGGTGTATAAGTGTTTTAAACATTTTCTTTGAGCCTTGAGGAATTGTAGATAACAGCGCAGAGTTAATTGCCTGCATAATCCTATTTTTCTCTATTATATTTTCATTTTCCGGTTCGGTACGCTCTTTCGGGTCGACATAGATTGAATCCAACATAACGATTGTATCTACAGTTTGTCCGACTTCCTGCAACTGCCGGGTAACTTCATAGCATAAACGCCCTGCCAAGGAATACCCTCCCAGGTCGTACGGTCCTTCGGGCTGTATTGCTCGTATAATTTGCACATAATACGAAGCCATGGCTTCAATTCCCTGTAAAGGTACATCGTCCGTAGTCAAGCCACGCGCCTGAATCCCGTAAAAGGGGCGTTTACTCTTTCGTGCAATCCCTTTATACAAATCTACTCTGCCTGACCCCGGGTGAATCCAAAATACAGGCCGTCCTTCCGTATTCCGGTTCAGGTGAATAAGTTCCGGAAATGCAGAACCCTGGGCTGAAGGCATATTCTTTGGTTTTATCGATGCAGGGGGCGGGTTTAGTCCTGTTTTAGACAGTTCTTTCTGCAAAAAACCGGTCAATGTACGGATATTGGGATTCTCATGAATATGGTTTAGGGTTATTACAACACCAAAACTTTTATTGATTTTCCGCACCCATTCCATCCCTGAAATAGAATCCATGCCGATATCAAGGAATTTTGCTTCGGCGTCAATGTCTTCTTGCTTCATATCCAGTGCTTCTGCCAGCATCCGGGTAAGTTCCTCCTGCACAGACATTCCTGTGCCGTTCTCCTGTGCTTTTGCTTCGGGCATAGCTTCCTCGCTTCTTACACCGCGCGGCAATGCAGGGCTTGTCAGCGGTAATGTGCTTATTTGAGGGTTTTGGGCTGTATTTTTTTCCGTTTCGACTGCCTGATTTGTCAAAGGGCGTAAAAGTATGTTATTGGGTTTTTCCTGGGAGTTCTGCGAAAGTGCAGCCGTTTGCAAAATACCCTTATCATCTTCCCTTTCCAGCGGGCTGCTTGATGCCGGAATTCCCGTTATGTCAGCACGGGACCTGGATATCCAGTAGCTTTCTCCTGCAAAAGGATAGGTAGGCAGGTTTACACGGTACGGCTTGTTTTCTCCGTACAGCTTATTCCAATCCAGCGCAAGACCTTTTACCCAGAAGTCTGCCAGCTTCCCGTATTTTTTGCGTTGAATCCACTTGTCGATTGCTTCCTGTAATTCTTCGTCCAATGTAAAAGCATCCAGAGTATCTTTATGGTGCCTTACCTGTCCATAGTACAGGTCGTCTATATCTGCCTGCCCGTGCACAAATGACTCCAGTTTTTGTAAAAGCTCCTCCGTGGAACTCACAATGAGTGCCAGGCGCTCTTCCATGGCTTCACGCCCTGTTTGGAGGGTATAGGCCATATCCTCCAGGTTGATATTGCCTGCAAACTCCTTATCGTCGATTGCAGCAGCCAATTCCTGAACCTGTTCTTTAAGTCTCTCTTCATTCTTTGCCGACAGTACGATAATTACAGGGTTCTCTTCCGGTCTTTGCTCTCTGTGCCTGGGAACATACTCTTCAACTATAATATGTGCATTCCCTCCGCCAGCCCCGAAGGAGGATATGCCTGCAATCCTTGGGTATTCCTTCATCTCCCCGTCCATTTCCACCTGGGGCTGCTGCCAGTG
>JAEZXR010000018.1 GCA_023419605.1 Bacillota bacterium
AACAGCCTCTTCAAGAGCTTTTTTAATAGATAGCTTGTCGCGCATATGAACAGATCGTGCTATAGCCTCTACAGCCCCTTGAAACTTACCAATTATCCTTGCATATTCAGTAGGAAGCGAATAAACATTGCCCGAGTTCCTTTGTTTTAGGCCCATAACTTCTTTTTCAAGTTCATTTATCCGAAGCATGAGAACTTCTGGATCATCCGGCTTAATAGCTGTCAATGGATTTTCTGAATCAATCATTTTCACCTCTCCCCTCTATACCATCGTTGGCACTCTTTAAGGTCAAATAATGTTCTTTTTTCAATTCTGTGAACAGGCATGCCTTGGATTATGTATCTGAAAATTGTGTTTTTATCACAAAACCACTCTTCACACATTTCTGCTACAGACAGAAGCCCTTCTGTGCCTTGTGGCTTTTTATGTGCCCCCATGAAAACCACTTCCTTTCTTACGGGGTCTTGACCTTTTACGCTTGTAGATTCCTCCCTAAAGTGGTAAAATTTCCTCAAAGGGAGGTATATTATATGGGTTATTATCAATTGGGACAAATTTGTTTAAATGGTCATCCTATTACAGGCTCTGCTGATGCTTACCCGGAGTTTGCAAAGAACTTTTGTCCGGATTGTGGTCAAGCAACAATTACAAAGTGCTTAAAATGTGAAGTTAACATCCAAGGCAGTTATTACGCTCCTGGGGTATTAAGTTACAGAGGCTACGAATCTCCAGCATTTTGTCACAACTGTGGATCTCCATATCCTTGGACAGAGGAAAAGTTAAAAGCTGCGCAAGAACTGATTTATGAGGATGAAGAGTTAAGTGATGATCAAAAGGAAATCTTAAACAAAACATTACCTGACTTAGTTTCTGAAACTCCAAGAACTCAATTAGCTGCGACAAGATTTAAGAAGATTGTTAATAAGGCTGTAAACTTTACTGGAGAAGGTTTAAAACAAATCCTTATAGAAATTGCAGCAGAATCTGCGAAGAAAATGTTATGGCCGTGACCTCTTTCCCAACATGTGAAGTCTATAGCCTGGGCACTTGTCCTGCCCACAGTTATAAGGCTTCTTATTTTTTACCCAACAAATCTCACATGTCTCATTCAGTTTTTGCCCGCATTTAGGACAGAAATTTGCAGGTCCATTAATATTTTTATAGCCACAGTGTTGACATTCCAAGATAAGAAACCCTCCTTTCAAATTTTGAATTTACCAAATCAAATTTGCTATTATGTTGCCGATCAAAACTCCTGTTACTGTTGCCAATGTAACACTCGGGATAAAGTCCAATCTTACCTCAAACCTCCTTTTACTGGCTCCAACATATAAAATCTTTATCACCTTTCCACCCTCCAGTTAACATTTTTTAGCTTTTGCCACATCTTCGCGCCTGGCTTTTTTAACTGCATTTACAGCTTCCGTACTCGAAGGATAGTACATGGTATATGTAACGTGCCCGGCGCTTACCTTGTAAAGCCCTTCTTCCTCAGTTGTTTCACACCAATACCTTTTATCCCGTGAAGTGTATATCCTCATATACGTTCCCCTTTCCGCTGTTCACAACTTTAACGCCATTTGATTATACATGCCTATCTTCCGCTTTTGGCAGCCATGCTTTTATATAAGCCATAGCACTACCAAAATCAATTTTTCTTGTATCCCTGTAACTTGGAACTCCAAGCCTGTTGTACAAATCATTGTATAGTTGTTTGAAGTATGACCCCTTATGTTTTCTATAGCTAGCAGATTCTTTACCGCCTAATAAGTCTATAACTTTACTTTTTACTGCAAACTGGATTTCCTTTGCCTGGTTGTATGTAACAGTTATCTGATTGTCAACCTTTTCGTCAAGTGCATTTATTCGAGTCTCGTGTTCCCCGAGCACCTTAACTGTATGCTGCAATACTTCAAGGGAAGTTTTGGGTTGTGCAGAATAAAAGCCTGTTTTACGTATTGATTCCACAACATCCCATACCCAATCCATAAATGAGTCTGCCTTTGGTTGTTGGCTCCAACGGCAAATTTCCATAACACCTTTTGAAGTATAAAGATAGGTTTCGTAAGCCTTTCCGTCAGTTGTAGTCAGATTGGTTACAACTGAAAATTTATCCAATCTGTTCTTGTGTCTTTCGTGGATTTTGAAAATTGCTATTCTTGGTTCCACGTATTCAAGGGCTATTCCAATTTGTTCCCTTGTCATTAGCACAGTTCCATTTTCATCCTGCCAAAAATCGCATTTCACTTTACCGAAGTTTTCTGATTTGATAAGTGTTAGATTTGACATATTAACCTCCTTATTTCGACATCATAGTTTCTTTTTGCTTCTTGCTTGCATACCTATACAGCGGGCTTTCTTCTGAAACTTTAATAGTTTTTACTTCTTCAGCCTCAACATTCCTTTTGCACCCATCTGCTAACCACTCTAAAAGCAATCCTTTGTGAAACCTCCATTTATTCTTTATCTTTTTTGCTGGTATCTCTCCTTTGTGAGCTAACACTGAAAGCGAATTTTTGTTAATTTGAAGAAATTCAGCAGCCTGTGTTATGCACATTACCTCTGGATAATCACCCATAATGTCCCTCCTTTCCCTTCATTTTTTTGTTAGTGACTGACGTTCATAGTACATTTGCACTTATGATTTTCAAGCTCCCCTCCTTTGAGTCGTTACTGGAAAAATCTCTTCCATGCTAACTTTAAATGCAGATGCTATAGCCTTTCTACTATTCAATCGCGGATAATTGGTTCCATTTTCCCATCCCCAATATATTCTTTTGTCCGTCCCACACTTTTCTGCGGCTTCCTCTTGCGACCATCTATTAATAGTTCTTAGTACTGCAATCTTCTGGTTCCATGTCAAATTTTGAACTAATTCAATAATTTTCATTTCAATCGCCCCTTTCACGATTAATAATATCAGTATTTCTGATAATTATCAAAACCAGATTATCGCTAATTCTGATATTTTTAATGGATTATCATTTATAATCATAATTTTCCTTTACTTTTCTCAAAATAGTTGACTAATTATCATAAATAGTGATAAAATGTGAATAACAGACTAATTATTGGAAAAAATATTTTATTAGATTAACAAATGGAGAGTGGTAAAATGTCTCAGGGGCGCTTAAATATGGGGCAGAAAATCAAGAGTTTACGCAAAGAACGGAAGTTAACACAGAAAAAGTTAGCTGAAAATATTGGTGTTGGACAAAGTTATATCGCCGACTTAGAAAATGGAAAATCTCAACCTAGCTTAAAAGTATTAAAGGAAATAGCTAGAGTCTTGGATGTGCCAGTAGGTTTGTTATTAGAGGAAGAAGAAACAATAAATAAAATTGCAGAAGAATTTTATAAAGTTACCCAGTTTTCCGGCGGAATGGAAAACCTTTCTGAGAATGAGAAAAGAGAAATTCTAAAATTAACAGCTATTCATCAACCGGATTCATTTTATGAACTTGACGATGATATAAGAAGCACAATTAATGAGGCAATTTCTTCAAGCCCATACCCAACATTCAATTTAGTAAAAATCCCTGTAATGGGTGTAATCCGTGCCGGTGAGCCAATGTATGCGGATCAAAATATTATCGGATACGAATACCTTCCTGACGAAATCGTAAAGGGTGGGGAATATTTCGGATTGAAAGTTACTGGAGACAGCATGAACTTAGTTCCAATTTTGGACCAACAAATTGTAGTGGTTAGAAAACAAGATATTGTTGAAAATGGAGAAATCGCCGTTGTAATAGTAGACGGTGAAGATGCTACAGTAAAAAGGTTTTATCATACCGATACAACAGTTACATTGATGCCACAGAGTAGCAACCCTGACTATGTGCCGAGAATTATTGACACTATGAAAACAGAGGTTAGAGTGGTTGGTAAGGTTGTTAAGGGGATAATAAGTTACTGATTTAGGAAAGGGATGAGTGTTTTTATGGCACAGATTTTTAAGCGTAAAAATGGATATTCAATACGCTTCTATCTTCCAAAGGATGAAATTACCGGAAAAAGGGAAAGAGTATACTTGGAGGACTTCAAAACCGAAAAGGATGCAGAAATGGCAATGATGGAGTACCTTGTTAATCACAAAAAAGGCTATGTTGTAAACAAGGACATATCTCTAGCTGAGTATCTTGAAAGATGGTTTCGGGACTATGCTGAGTTCAATGTTGGTGTAAGAACTAAAAGGAGATATGCAGAATTTATAAATCTACATATTATTCCTGCTCTTGGAAAATTAAAGCTTTGCGATCTAAAACCTGGGTATATACAAGCTTTTTACACAAATCTTATGAAGGACACTATTATAGATATAGACGCGAAAGACAATTGTGAAAGCAGTGTAAAAAAGACGGTAAAAGGGTTATCGTCAACAACAGTACTTCATATACACAGAATGTTACATCTTGCTTTAAAATACGCTGTTACATGGCAATATATTTCCTTTAACCCATGCGATTCCGTTAAGGCCCCAAGAAAATCAAAATATGAAATAGAATTTCTTGATGATGAACAAATTGAAACTTTTCTAAATGCTGTAAAGGGAGAAGATACTTTTATTGCTCAATATATAGCTACTACAACAGGAATGCGATTAGGAGAAGTATGCGGGCTGCAAATAGGGGATGTCAATATAAAAGACAAGACTTTCACAGTAACAAATGGGTTTCAACGAGTTGAGGGTGCTATGGAACTCGGGAGTACAAAAACTAAAAGTAGTAAAAGAATTGTACCTATGTTGCCAGGTACAGAAAAGGTTATTGAATGCTATATAAAACAACGCGAACAATGGAAAAGAGAAAATTCTTCGATTTATCATGAAAGTTACTTTTTTTGTATTCATCCAGACGGATCTCCACTATTGCCCGATAATGTTTCGAAAGTTTTTAAAAAATATGCTCGTAAACTTGGATTCCCCGACGCAACATTTCATAGTTTACGGCACTCGCATGCATCATGGTTGCTACGAAATAACGTTCATCCAAAAGTAGTTTCGGAAAGACTTGGACATGCATCAGTAAACATCACATTAGACATATATTCGCACCTTATACCTAATCTCCAGGAACAGATTATAAAGGGTTTAGATTCAAAGATATTCCTTGATACCGCCAATGAGCCTGACGAACCACAAGGGAAAAATATAATTGACTTTGCAAGCAGAAAAAAGTCTTTAGGCACGGTTTAGGCATACGACCTGCGGTTTTAATAAACTTCTAAAAACAAGAAAACCGCCAAGCCTTGCGACTAGCGGTTTTTACTGGTGTACCCAAGAGGATTCGAACCTCCGGCCTGCGGTTTAGGAAACCGACGCTCTATCCTGCTGAGCTATGGGTACATATGTGAAAGGACGCTTACTAGTATACAAGAAAATTCCTTCTTTTGCAAGAGGATTTTTCATCCAACCGTAAAAAACTTCACTCCAGTATAAATAACAATGCTTAAAACCCCGATATAATACATATAGGCTGGGGCTAGAAATTCTTTCGCCGCGCCTTAGCAAATAAATCCAATGGAGGATTATCATGAAATCAGTCTTTAAAACCAATGTAGCCTTGCTGCTTATAATAACCCTTTTATCCACGCTGGTATTCATCCCCGCCCCTGCGTCGGCAGCAGACATGCCTTTTCTCAGTATGAGTGCCAACGCTATATGGGGTGGCTCCACCGTCATTCGGCTGGACTGGACCGGTGGAACCCGGAGCGGCTACTACTACCGTGCGGAAAGAAGTATAAACCGGGGAACCTTTGAGAGTGTTTCCGGTTATCTGGATGCTGTCATCCATGATTCCTGCGGAGACCCTTTACTGGAAGCCAATTTTAACAATCTATACAGCTACAGGATCGCAGTTTACGATAGCAGCTACCAACTGGTGGGATATTCCAACGAGGCTTCCTTGACCCTGTCCAATATAACAGAGCCAACAAATTTTAAAGTTACACCGGCTTCCTCCTCGGAAATCGATCTGGCCTGGTCCTACCCGGTATCAAAGAGCGCGGGAACTGTCATTGAAAGAAAGGCAGACGGCGAGAATTGGGGTGTAATTGCCATACTGCCCCAAGGTACTCTCCAATACAGGGACTCCAGCCTGAAGCCCAATACCCAGTATAAGTATCGAATCCGCGCCATGCTGGGCATTAATGCCTACTCCCGGTATATCGATACCTATAGCACGGATACCCTGCTGAAGGAACCCGGAGAACTGACCGCAGGTATGATTGCCCATAATATGATCCTATTAAACTGGGATTACAACGGAAATCAAGATGTAGTCTTTCTCATTGAAAGGAAAGATAACGGCGGTGAATTCAAACAGATTCAGGAAACAGGCAAGAATCAAATACTGTGGGTCGACAACACCGTATCCCTAAACAACCGGTATACCTATAGAATTCGTGCCAGAGCGGCTAACAGCAGCGTAACTTCCAGCTACTCCAACGAAGTAACGGTGGTAACCATGGACCTGTCCGCACCCGGTAATCTGACGGCTACTGCCATATCCGAAACAGAGATTTCCCTTAACTGGGGTGATACCTCCAATAATGAAACCGGCTTTGAACTGTGGCGAAAGATCGGAGAAAACGGCACCTGGGCCAAGTATGCAGTTTTGGATCGTAATGTAAGCACCTTCAAGGATACGGGGCTGAGTGCTAATACCACTTACTATTATAGAGTGCGGGCCAATATCTCCTACAGCAATGTATATTCTGCATTTTCAGGGGATGCCTCTGCCAAGACCGTCAGTCCCATGTCGGACATTTCCCTTGACTATACTGTGAATACACCGTACAGTATTCAACTGAAATGGAATTACATCTATGACATCGAAACCAACCTAGTATTGTACCTGGAGAAAAAATCGGAATCGGATCTGGAGTGGCAAAGAATCGTTTCCTTGAGCCGGACAACCAGCCAATTTACCGACAATGGACTAGTCCCCTATACAAAATATTATTACCGTATGGTGCTGGTGAACCCTGTTAATAACAGCAGCAAAGCCGGCAATATGATTACCGTTTCCACCGGTATACCTGCGGCGCCTACCCTGCTGGATATCGAGACCCTGGCGCCCAATACCGTACGACTCAAATGGACGGATAATTCCCATAATGAAGACCGTTTCGTCATAGAACGTATGGCACAGGGTCAATCCTATGTCCAGATCGGGTCTACCGCACCGGGAGTCACTACCTTTGTTGATAACTCTTTAGCCCCTGGATATACGTACTTTTACAAGGTTACTGCCGTTAATAAAACCGGTTCCAGTGCTTATACCAATGAAAAATATGCCATAGGCAAAGCACTAAAATCCTTCAACGATATCTGGAATTACGACTGGGCCATCGGTGCCATCGAAAATCTCAGCAGCCGTGGTGTAATCACTGGAAAAACGGAGAATCTTTTCTTCCCCGATGACCAGATTACCCGTGCAGAGTTCACCAGCCTCGTAATCCGGTCCTTTAAGCTGTCCCGGACTCCCATCGGCTACCTGTCCGATGTTAGTTCCAACGACTGGTACTACAAGGACATTATGACCGCCAATACCCTTGGGATCATATCTGCCGACAATGGGTATTTTTATCCGAACGTACCCATAACCCGGGAAGATATCGCAGTCATTATCTATAAAGCCCTAAAGGCTGTAGATAAGCCTCTGAAAGGACAGGACATACATATTCTCGATGGGTATCTGGACAAGGATCTGATTACCCCTTACGCGCTGCCGTGTTTCGCAGCTTTAAAAGGAGAAGGTATCCTGAGCGGCAGAAGCAATACGATGCTGGCACCCAAGGATACTGCTACGAGAGCGGAAGCGGCGGTCATACTGTACCGGATTATTGATAGATGAAGGAAATGGGAAATGGAGAATTGAAAATTGAGAATTGAGAATTGAGAATGATTACGTGCTGAAATGCACTTCGTAACTATAAAGGCCTCTGATACCAGGGTATCAGAGGCCTTTAAGTTAATTCTCAATTTTCCATTCTCAATTCTCAATTTCCAAAAGCACTGCTCTTGCCGGAGTCCCCTCCACACCTTGGATTTTTAGTGGAAGACAGGAGAAGAAGTAGGTTCCGGGGTCTACATTCTTAAGGTAGAGGCCTTCAATGACTCCTATTTCCTGCGCCAGCAATATATGGTGGGCAGGGTGGGTCTGAGAACCGAATCTGTCTACGGAAAGGTAGTCAACACCCACGGTTCTTATCTTCTTGTCTACCAGGTACTGGGATGCAGAAGCATCGATGCCTATAAACGCCTTATTGAACTCACCTTTCACGGGTAACTCACTATTGGAGGTTTTAAAAAACACTGCATCGCCCTCCTGAATATCCAATGAGCGGATGCTTTCCTCCGTTATGACGCTTTCCACCTGCAGTTCAAAAACCTTGACAACCCCAATGAACTTGGACAAATCCAGTGACATAATGCCGATACCCTTTTGGATAAAGTGAAAAGGTGCATCGATATGAGTCCCGGTATGCAGGCCCATTTCTATAGATGATAAATTACAGGAATCCCCCTTCTCCAGAGAAGCCTCGGTATTTATTTTTACCCCTGCATCTTTGGGCCACAGAACCGTCTCCGGCGATATTTCCCTGCTTATGTCTATGATCTTTTTTATTTTCATCATTTCTCTCCCCTTTCTCTCCGAATTACGCTTTAACAGGCTTCATGTATTTAAGGATGTAAAGGAATACCCCTACGGCAATGAAGATGTCTCCAATGCTGAAAGCGTTGGTCAGGGGAAGCCAGGAAGGCAAATGGAATATATCTCCCAGCCAGGGCAGGAGGGTTCCGGAGTCTGCCAGCATGGTATTGTTGCTTACTTCTCCAGCCTGCTGTACTCCCTTAAAGTTGGCAGCGGGAGTCGGCATGTACCCACCGTTCAGTATAATCACCAGAAAATTCAGCAAAGTGCCTGTGCCCAGGATTGCAATCGCGCGCTCCCGGATATTTGCGACAATAAACACCAGCACCAAAAGGTACGATACAAGGTGTAAAGCAACCCCAACAGTAGTAGGCAATCTTTCCACCCAGGAAAATCCGGAAAAAATAATCAGCTGTATGACAATGGCAGCAAGAACCGTCCGGCTCCACCGGAAGGAACTCTCTACAATCCCCGCCAGCCTGCCTCCCCGAATGTATCCTATGGCAATGGCAATTAAAACAGCGTACAGCACAAACACAGCAATTTACTCCTCCACATATCCATAGTCTTCCTTCAGCACCTTGATAAACGCAGCTACCACATCCGGATCAAATTGAAAATTGGAACATTTGATCAATTCCTGCACTGCGGCAGCCTGAGGCAGTGCCGTACGATAGGGCCTGTCCGAGGTCATGGCATCGTAACTGTCCGCTACGGCGAGAATCCTTGCCCCTAGAGGGATTTCCAAGCCGGATATCCCCATGGGATACCCCTTTCCATCCAGTCGCTCATGGTGGTATAGGATGTATTTCGCCACTTCTTCGTAAGGCTTCAGGTTTTTTATCAGCCGGTATCCCAGCTCCGGATGTTGTTTGATAACAGCATATTCCTCGTCCGTCAGGCCGGTATGTTTTCTTAAAATGGTATCCTCAATGGCAATCTTCCCAAGATCGTGAACTCTTCCCGCAGTCTCGATTTTCTCCACCTTCTCTTGTGACAATTGCAGCTTCTGGGCAATCTTTTTTGCATACTCCGCTACCCGGGCCGAATGGAGATAGGTATACTTATCCCGTTTGTCAATGGTGTCCGCTAACGCCATCAGTGTATCAGAGGTTTCCTTCTGCAAACTGTAATACCTTCGCAGGGCCTGATCCGCCGCATAGAGAGGCGGTATCATAATGAGCAGGGTAAAAGGAAAATCCGGCCTGTAAAGCAGTGAAGCTGCCACACTTATGGGTGTTAGGGTATAGTAATAAACGATATCCGTTTTAAGGTTTTCCGTAAATACAGGAACAAACTTATTTCCTGAGGTAAGGGATATGACCGCTGAAACAAAAAACATATTCAGCAGAAAGCATACGCTGGCTGCAACAAATATAGCAGGCAAATCCTTTACAACATCCAGTACAACGCCCTTTGGAGAAGCTTTGAGCAGTTCAAACAAAAGGCCGCTGGCCAATACCGAAAGGCCGTATTGACCCGCATTGAAAAGGCATTTGTGTGCGGGTTTCCTATAATATATTTCTACCAAAAGGGTGGCCACTACAATAATCCAGGTCGCCTTATAGGGTCCCGACAAAATAATCAACGCCAGCTGGACTGCAAGAGCGGTTGTAATCTCCGTGATCTCGCCTGACTTCAGAATGGTAACAGGCCTCAAATCGGAGACAATCTCAAGAATAACCCAAAATACAATAATAGGAATCTCTTTCGGGCTAAAATAGGGTATAAAAAAAAACAGAACAGGGAATACACTTATACCCACCAAAAAAATATATATGTTACTTACTTTGCTTCGCAACTTCATCATAGAATTTGTATTCATTATTCCTTACCTTTGCCAAAAGTTATTACTATATGTTCGTGTTTCTACCATATAATATTCTGTAAAAGTCTACGAAAACCTTCCTAAATCAAAAATTATTTATTTTCAGGCACAAAAAAAAATAGCCCTAAGGGCTATTTTTTAAATACAAATTCAAAATATTTTTACTATCAGCCCCACTTATGGCCGGCTACGCTGGTAAGCACCAGGCTAAGAACAACTGCTACCTTAAAAACTACTGGAAGTACCTTTCCCCATTTTCTCATCGGAATCTCCCCTTTCCTGTTAATTTTTTAGGTTTTATTGAGTAGTAACATTCTACCATCCAGGTTGTCCTATTGTCAATAAATGCCACGGCATTTCCTTGGACTTTACCAAAAGTAGCCTTACAGCCTGCAAAAAAGTGGAAGTAATTTTTTTGCTAAACCTTAATACATATTAATTATATGCTGGTAAAAAATATATAATACCCTTATAATGTAAATTAACACCGATTACCCTCGTGTAATACGGCTGAAGGAGGTTTATGGCAATGAGTGAAAAAGGTAAAGCCCTGCCAAAGCGTGATGAAATAGACCCAAAGTACAAATGGAACCTGGAAGACATCTATGAAAGTGACGCACAATGGGAGGATGACTTTAAAAAAGTTAAGGAACTATCCGGTGAAATCCCTAAATTCAGGGGAACCCTTTCCCAGGGAGCCCGTGTGCTGCTGGACTGCCTCAAACTGGCAGATGACTTGATGTCGCTGAATGATAAGCTATTCGTATATGCAAAAATGCGAAGAGATGAGAATAATTCCAATGCTACATACCAGGCACTTACGGACAGAGCCATGGCCCTTAGTACCGAAGTCTACGCGGCTAGCTCCTACATTGTGCCTGAAATTATCGCCATTTCCGAAACACAGTTGAAGGACTATCTGCAAAAGGAAGAGGAACTGGCTGTCTATAAACCGTATATCGATGAACTTCTTCGGCAGAAGAAGCATATTCTCTCCGAAAAGGAAGAGGAGCTGCTGGCACTATCCTCTGAAATTTCCCATGCGGCCAAAGACATCTTTACTATGTTCAACAATGCTGACATCCGCTTCCCCTTTATCAAGGATGAGGACGGTGAAGAGGTAGAGGTCACCAAGGGGCGGTACATTTCATTTTTGGAGAGCAAGGACCGTCGGGTTCGAGAGGACGCCTTCCATGCCCTCTACAGCTCCTATAACAAAAACAGGAACACTCTGGCAGCCATGCTGCTAAGCAATATAAAAAAGAATAAGTTCTATGCCAATGTAAGAAAATATGGCTCAGCGTTGGAGTCCTCACTGGATTCCGACAACATTTCCACCGATGTATATGACAGCCTGATAAAAACGGTCAATGACAATCTGCACCTGATGCAGCGATACCTGAAGCTTCGTAAAAAGGCTTTGAAGCTGGATGAACTGCATATGTACGACCTGTATGTCCCCATTGTGGACCAGCCAAAGAAAAACATCCTGTATGGCGACGCTGTGAGCATGGTGGAAGAAGGGCTGAAACCCCTGGGTGAAGAATACCAGGGCTACCTCAGGAAAGGTCTTGAAGGAGGCTGGGTGGATGTATTTGAGAACCAGGGCAAAACCAGCGGCGCATACTCCTGGGGAGCTTACAAAACGCACCCCTATGTGCTGTTAAACTACCAGGGCACCATTAACGACGTATTCACCCTGGCTCATGAAATGGGCCATGCACTGCACTCCTTCTATACCAATAAGACGCAGCCTTATATTTATTCCGAATACAAGATCTTTGTTGCGGAAGTAGCTTCTACGCTGAATGAATCGCTGCTGATGCACTACCTGCTGCAAAAAACAACGGACCGACAGGAAAGAGCCTACCTGCTGAACCACCACCTGGAAGAGTTCCGGGGCACCATTTTCCGTCAGGTGATGTTTGCTGAGTTTGAAAAAACCGTTCATGCCAAGACAGAGCAGGGAGAGGCGCTGACGACAGACAGTCTCTGCAGCATCTACCGTGAGCTCAACACAAGATACTTTGGCAGTGAACTCATCGTGGATGAGGATATCGATATAGAATGGGCCAGAATTCCTCATTTCTATAACAGCTTTTACGTTTACAAATACGCTACGGGTTTCTCTGCTGCCATATCCCTGGCAAACCAGATATTGACCGAAGGCAAGCCCGCAGTGGACCGGTACATTAATTTCCTCCGCAGCGGCGGCTCCGATTATCCGCTGGAACTCCTGAAAAAAGCCGGCGTCGACCTGTCAACACCGAAACCGGTGCAGGATGCACTAAAAGATTTTGAGAAGACTTTAGAAGAGTTGGAAAAACTGATATAATAAAGGAGTTGTTAGTTCCTGGTTATTGGTTCCTAGTATTTGGAGTATGCCTTCGCAGTTATTTTTGCAACCGGTACAAAAGCTTCAAAGTGCAACCCTGACTATAACCAACAACTATATACAATCGGATTGGCAACTGCTGATTTGGGCCTCGTACAGCCAACGGTTCTGGGGCTTTACGAGGCCCAAATCAGCTAAGTTCCATCCGGATTTGTATAGCAACCAAGAACTAGGAACGCTTTTCACAATTGCTACACAACAGGAGGAAAAACCATGAAGGATCCAAGAATTGAACAACTCGCGCAAAACCTAATTCATTACTCGGTAGAACTGAAACCGGGAGAAAAAATACTGATCGAGAATTTCGGAAACGAAGTACCCCTGACAAGAGCCCTGATTCGGGAAGCCTATAAAGCAGGCGGTGTCCCTTACATAAGCATCAAAAATCACGAACTCCTGCGAGTTCTGCTGACGGAATGCAATGAAGAGCAGCTGAAGGAAATGGCTTCCTTTGAAATTGCCCGGATGAAGGAAATGCAGGCCTACATCGGACTGCGTGCCGGCGAAAATATCAGCGAAATGAGTGGAGTTCCCTCGGAGAAAATGCGCATTTACATGCAGCATTACTCCCGCCCGCTTCATTCGGACGTGCGTGTGAAGAACACCAAATGGTGCGTCATGCGGTATCCGAACCATTCCATGGCCCAGTCCGCCAACATGCCCACCGAGAGCTTTGAGGACTTCTACTTCAAGGTGTGCAACCTGGACTATTCCAAGATGTCAAAGGCCATGGACAATCTGGTTCGGGTCATGGAGAGGACCGATAAAGTACGGATTACAGGAAAGGATACCGACCTGACCTTCTCCATAAAAGGCATTCCCGCCATCAAGTGTGACGGTAAGCTGAATATCCCTGACGGTGAAGTGTTTACAGCCCCTGTCAGAGACTCCGTCAATGGTGTTCTCTCCTACAACTGTCCTGCCGTGTATCAGGGCGTAACCTTCGATAACATCCGCCTGGAGTTCAAGGACGGTAAGATTATCAAAGCCACTGCCAACGACACCGAAAGGATCAACCAGATCTTCGATGCAGATGAAGGTGCAAGATATATCGGTGAATTCGCCATTGGTGTAAATCCCTACATTGAAAAGCCTATGAAGGATACCCTTTTTGATGAGAAGATCAAGGGAAGCATCCACTTTACTCCAGGGAACAGCTATGACGATGCTCCCAACGGCAATAAATCCTCCATCCACTGGGACCTGGTATTTATCCAGAGGCCGGAATACGGCGGGGGAGAAATCTGGTTTGACGATACCCTGATTCGCAAGGATGGTATATTCGTTCCCGAAGAACTGCACTGCTTGAATCCTGAGAACTTGAAATAGTACAAAAGGCTGGTTCCCATGACCAGCCTTTTATCTACCTGCAAAAAGCCTGCTTTCATATCCTACAGACTATATTCTCCGGGTCAATATGGGGTTCCTTACACCTCTTCCAAGAGCGGTGACAGCTCTCCGTGATAATAGATATACAGCTTGTGCAGCGGCCTTGTCATGGATACATACAGCAGCTTCACGTCCAATTCATCCTCTGTGTACTGTTCCCGGCTGGCATTGGCGATTAAAACCGCATCAAACTCCAACCCTTTGGAAAGATAGGAAGGAACAATAACAATTCCGCTTTTGTATACCTCTTCCTTTCCTGTGATTACATGGATATCTCCGTATTTTTTAAGGTAGGTGTGCATAGTTTTGCACTCCTCCAGGGTTTTGCAGATCACAGCGATGGTCTTGTAGCCTCCGTCTTTCAGCTCCGTAATCTTACTTCCGATTTCCGTGGCGATGTCCTTGATTCCATCCCTTTGGATCACCCGGACTTCCTCACCATGACGGATGACCGGTTTTGCCTTGATAAAATTCCGGTCTTTAAGCCGTCCAATCACCTTATTGGCCGCATCCATAATCTCTACCGTGGTTCTATAGCTCTGCTCCAGGGTCAGATACTGGCACTTCCTGTCGTCAAAGACATGAACCCTTATATCCTCCCAATCCTTGACACCCCGGTAGGAGTGGATCCCCTGGCATAAGTCCCCCAGTATGGTAAAGGAACTGTCCTTCACGATTTTGTGGATGACATAAAATTGAAAGGCACTGAAATCCTGGGCTTCATCCACCACGATATGCTTGACGGGAATTTTCTCGTCCATCCCGTATATGCCGTATTTCAGATAAATAATCGGGGCCAGGTCCTCCAGTTCAAGGCTGCCGGATTGAAGAACCTCATTGGAGTATTTCCTGGCAAAATCCAGTACTTCGGGTTCCACTTTGCCTTCCAGCAGCCGCTTCCATAGCTCCGCATCGGCGAGCAGGTCCTTATAGTATTCATAGGGACTGAACTTGGATATTTTGTTCACATATTCCTTTACCGCATTCTTGCAGAAGGCATCCAGTTTATCCAGTACGGCATTTTTCTTGTCAATGGCTTCAACCACTAGACGCTGCCGCTCTTTCGGGTCTTCTACCGTCAACTTCAGGCGGGCAATTTTCCGGTCCGTCTCATCGTGAATCTGATTGATAATGGAATTCCTCTGGAGTTTCAATCGGTTCGTCAGGTGCTTCTTAATCTCATTGACCCGCTGAACGATGGGCCACCGCCTGTATTGATTTATAAACAGGTCATTAATTTCCTTGTAGGTAAAGATGACCCTCCTGCCGATCCCGAAATCCTCCTTCGGTATAAAGGTCTCTTCAATGGCCGCTATATAGCCGTCCAATATCTCCTTGAACAGCATGGAGGCTTTCAGCTCTGCCGTCTTTCGCACCAGCGTATTCCTTTGTACTTCCTCCGGCAGCGCATTGTTATTTACAAAGGCCGTCAGCTTCTCGTTGGCATCCCGCAGCTTGAACTTTTTGCCGATGAGCTCCATGGCAAAGTCTTCAAAGGTGGTCTGCTTTACCCGCTCAACTCCCAACTCCGGCAATACTTCGGATATATAGTTGAGGAACAGCCGGTTGGGTGCAATAATCATGAAGTTCTCCGGCTCGAAGGACTTCTCAAAGGTGTAGATCAGGTAAGCGATACGGTGCAGGGCAATGGTGGTCTTACCGCTTCCCGCGGCCCCCTGTACAATGAGGGGCTTCCACATGTCCGCCCGGACGATCTGGTTCTGTTCCACCTGTATGGTGGATACGATTTCCTTCAGCCGGTTGTCGGCACTGGCGCCCAGGTAGGTCTGAAGAAACTCGTCATTGGTGGTAATATCTATGTCAAAGATCTCCTGTAACTTTCCTTCATCAATGGAAAACTGCCTTTTCAGCTTCAAATCCCCCCGGATTCTTCCTCCGGGGCTCTCGTACTCCGAGTCTCCCAGCCGCCCCTCATAATAGAGGTTTGAGATGGGTGCTCTCCAGTCCACGATAATCATTTCCTGGTCCTCTTCCCGCATAAGGGACATCTTTCCGATGTAAAGCTTCTCTGCCCGGACACTCTCCCTTTCCTTAAAATCAATCCTTGCAAAATAGGGCTTGCTTCGGGCTGTCACCAGGTTTCGCAGTTTTAATTCCAGACTTCCCTGCATCTGGGTATTGATAATCATATCAATGTAGTTTTGGCTGTTTTCCGCATTAAAATGCCTTTTCACCCTGTCTAGGTCTTGGTCGATTCGATTTTTCTTTCCTACAGTTGCTTCCAAACTCTTCTCTACATACCCCAAGGTATAATTGCACCTTTCCAGTTCCTCATTATAAGCCGGATGGTTTGCAGCAGGCATAGTAAGAACACCTCCTTGTGCGCAGTATGCGCAAATTAGATTTTTAGCCCTCATGATCTTTACGACTTGATAGCTATGGAACTCTATTCTACCCTACTCTTTTATAAAAATAAAGAAGCCAATATTTAGAAATGCCGATTTCCTATGGGCTGCAGCAGGGATGGTCCGATGAAAATTCTTTTTTCAT
This sequence comes from Bacillota bacterium, assembly GCA_023419605.1. GTDB lineage: Bacteria > Bacillota > Clostridia > Acetivibrionales > JAEZXR01 > JAEZXR01. The sequence continues at coordinate 16,784 of JAEZXR010000018.1, forward strand.
ACATTTACTAACTTTTTCTTGACACTTTCACGTTTTTCTCCTATAATATACTTGTAAAGTGAATAAGTGAAGACCTTTTTGAGAATTAATATAAAAACTGGTTTATGTAAACCAGTTTTTTTTGTCGCTTTTTCGTTTGCTAAAAAATTACTTTTATCAGTTTTAACTTTAACCGGAGGTAACTCATGTACGAAAACATGCTCCATTATGTAAAGGATTTTCTAGAAAAAACAAGCATTGGCGCCGCTCCAAAATTCCCCTTCCGGGACCGTTTTGAACATACCCTGCGCGTATATAAATGGGCATTGCGAATCAATGAAGTAGAACAGGGAGATACGGAAATCCTCTCTATTGCCGCCATATTCCATGATATCGGGAAATGGGTTAAAAGTGACCAACCCCATGCTTCCGTGGGGGCAGAACTCTGCGGCGAATATTTAAAGGCAGCCCGGTATCCGGAAGACAAGCGCATCCGTGTAGTGAATGCCATCCGGCATCATTCCTCCAAATCGGCTCAGGATCTGGACTTATCGCTGGAGGATAAAATTCTTATAGATGCGGACCTCCTGGACGAGGTTGGGGCTCTGGCTATCGCCTGGGATTGCATGGCCACCGGGCTGGAAGAGAATGCAAGCTATCTGAAAGCCTGCGAAAAATTAAAGGATGTGTACGGCCAGCTCTGTAAACAAAAGCCCTGGCTGAGAACCCCCACGGGCGCAAAGCTGTTTCAGGAAAGACTGGACTTTTTGCAGCTTTTTATTAAGAATCTGGAATATGAACTGGGATTATCCTGACAGCTTCCTCTTCACAATACATAATCAAGGAATGTCCAAAGAGCTCCCAAAAACAGTTCCATGATACATGAGGACCTTCAATTCGTAATTTGGCTTCTGTTCAGTGGTCTGCTCCAGAAAATTTCAACAGCAACGGAAAGCTGCCTGGCAGGGAAACGTCTCTAGGGCGCATCATCAGGCACTTTCCTTAGAGGTATTCCTTACGGGTCGGGAGAAATTTTCCTACGCAGATCACTCTCACAGCCAAATTACGAATTGAAGATGGAACTGCTTTAATCTCAAGCTTCACTGCGCTCTACATTTCACCATACCGGCAACAGTCCACCAGATGGTCGTTGATCATTCCCGTAGCCTGCATATGGGCATAGCACGTGGTTGTTCCCAAAAATTTAAAGCCTCTCTTTTTCAGGTCTTTACTTAGAGCATCCGATTCCGGAGAAGTAGCCGGGACTTCCTGCAGAGTCTTCCAGGCATTGATCTTGGGCTTTCCTCCAACGAAGCTCCATATGTATGCATCAAAGCTCCCAAACTCCTTTTGAACCTCTAAAAACCGTTGGGCATTGTTAATGGCAGCTTCAATCTTTTTTCTGTTTCGGACGATGCCTTCGTTGCTCAATAGCTCCACGATTTTTTCTTCGTCATACCAGGCTACTTTCTCCGGGTCAAATCCATCAAAGGCCCGCCGGTAGTTCTCTCTTTTCCGTAGGATTGTAATCCAGCTCAAACCGGCCTGGGCACTTTCCAGCACCAAAAATTCAAACAATTTCCTATCATCATGAACGGGAACACCCCATTCCTCATCATGGTATGCTACATACAACGGATCACTTCCGCACCAATCGCACCTTTTCATCCTCCAACACCTCCGTTTAACCTTTCCCATACGGGCAAAAGCACAGTACAAATTCCTTTTCCTTGCCTATTTATTTCCCTATGGGATATATTATATAATAGGAATGAAGCTCCAACAATTAATTTATTAAAAGCCTCAATGGGTAATTTGGGGTTACAGGAATCCCGGTTAAATTACCCATTAAAAATATAGGAAAATGGACGGTAAGGTATACATATGATTAAGGAAAAGATAAACAAGCTGGATATCCAACGGTATAAAAGCCTCCTACGGTACGTGGTGGTAGGTGTTATCAATACAGGGGTCGATTTTCTTACCTTCTCTCTGCTACAAGGCTTCTTTGGCGTCCACTTTGCCATCAGCCAGGTCGCAGGATATGGCGCAGGGATATTGAACAGCTTTTTGATGAATAAGTTCTGGACTTTTGAGAATAAGCAGGTCAATAAAAAAACCAGCGCTCAGGCCGTGAAGTTTGTCATCGTCAACCTGGTGACGCTGGGAATCAGTATCTATGGTATCAAATTCCTCTCAGAAGGAGCAGGAGTAAATATATATATTGCGAAGGGGCTGGTTACCTTCCTGACGCTGGCCATCAATTACATCGGCTACAAGCTTTGGGTATTCAGAGAGCAGTAGCCGCCGCTACTGCTCATTCTCTTCAATTTCGATAAAAACCGGCTTATGTCCCGTATGAGGAAGGAACTTTTCTAAAAAATCCTGTGTTTTCAATACGAGGCTTTGGGTATTCACACAGGGATGAACACAAAGCTTTTCATGCTTTAATAAATCCGAATCCATAAGGAGGATCACCTTCTTCTGCGTATCGTGGATAAGCCCCATGGGGCTTATCGCCCCCGGTGACAGTCCCAATAGGTCATAAAGCATCTCCTCGTTTCCGAAACTAAGACGGGCCCTGTTTATTTTCTTTGAAACCTCTGCTGTGCGAAAACGCTTGTTTTCACTCACCAGTAAAAGAAAGTATTCCGTTCCCTGCCTGTTTTGCAGAAACAGATTCTTGCAAAAGGGAGCGCCGAGCTGTTCATCAATTTTTTTACAGTCCTCCATGGTTTGAACGGGTTCGTGGACTACGAAATCATAGGGGATGTTCAGTGAATCAAGCTGGCTGTAAACAGCAGCTGCACATTGTTTTTCCATCGTTTACCTCTTTGTAAAGACAGCGCACTTTAACCCTTGAATACGAAGTAGGGAAAACACCTTGGTTTTGAGGCGGTTTCCCTACTGAAAAATTCAGATACACGGTACGCTGTCAATCGCCTTTATCCATTCTACAGTTATTTTAATTTCTTTGCCCTGCTAAACTCTATATAAGAGTATACCAAGGAAACAAGACTCGTTGCAAGTACAATGGCAATATAGAGCACGGCGGATATCCTCCCGGGTACGAAAGCCAGTGCCATCATGAGTATTCCACCGAAAAACCAAAGCATGCCTCCGATTCGGTGAGTTTTGAACCACACTTCCTCACTGGCGAGGGTCCATGGTGTCTTTATTCCCACAAAATAGTTGTGCTTGAACTTCGGCATCAGATTACCGATGACTGTAATCAGCAAGCCGATAATCAGCTTTATAAAGGTATCTACCTTTACAACCGCATAACCCAGGGCCACAGAGATCGTGATAAAATTTAAGGAAACAAAGATTAAAACCAACAAGAGCTGTACAATGTAATAGCTGCCCATAAAAACTGAATAATTTGCCTTTCTGGGATCTATTCGAGCCATTAAAGACATGAATGCCGGGGTTGCAAGCGGAATAAGGGGCAATATAAACGCAAAAGGTATTTTGTCCCCATAGCCATTTACATTGCCGTTAACATCCCAATGCATGGGAATCCGATCCGGCAGTTTATTAAAAACAAATAAAGTTACTATTAATGGCAATGCTGCCAGTACATACAACAGAATATACTTTGTTCTGCTATTTTCCATTTTCCTTCTCTCCTTTCAGGTCCATAATATACGTAATGAGTTCATCCAACACAGAAGCATTCAGCTCATAGTAAATAAATTTTCCATCCTTTTTATCCGACACCAGATTTGCTTCCTTTAGTACGGATAAGTGGTGGGAAACTGTAGCCTGTGTCATATCAAATTTTGCCGCAATATCTCCGGCTGTCATGCAGCCATTCTTCAATAGGTTAAGAATCTGTCTTCTTGTCCTGTCAGACAGTGCTTTAAACGTATCTTGAAAGCCCATTCAATCACCTCTGTATAATATCATTTAGATGTTCATCTAAATATATTCTACAACAGTTTTCCTGTACCGTCAAACAACGTTTAGACACTAATCTAAATGATTACAGCAAAACTATTGAAAATAGGGTAATCTCTTGATATTATAATCCTAATCTCTCAATGATGCAGGAGGAGACCAATGAAAAAAAAGTTGTTTTTTATAGGGGGCTTGGCAGCAATAGCACTTACTGCTTTTCTGGGTTACAACCATTATTTCAATGGAGATGCTTTCTACTTTCTGAAAGGTACAACGGAAATCGATACCGTTTTATGTACTACCGATAAGGATAATGATGGGGTTTTTGATGCGGATGATATCGCAGAAGGGGCGAGAAAGGAAGTTCTCAATCGCACGGAATACAAAAGCGTCTACTATAACGGAGGATACCCCCCGGACAGCGAGGGCGTATGCACCGACGTAGTATGGAGGGCTTTAAAAAATGCAGGCTTTGATTTAAAAACATTAATGGACGCGGACATTAAAGGAAATACAAAGGACTATCCGGGAGTCGTCGGCGCTCCCGACCCCAATATTGATTTCCGGCGGGTTAAAAACCAATATGCTTTTTTCAAAAAATATGCAAATTCCCTGACCCTGGAGGTGATTCCTTACGATAAAAGTAATTTAGTAGAGTGGCAGCGAGGCGATATTGTAGTGATTCAGGATACGGAACACATCGCCATCGTATCCGACAAAAGAAAAAAGGATGGAGTTCCCTACATCCTTCATAACGCAAGCACTTATGCCAGGGAGGAAGACCGTTTGCTTCGTTGGAGCCAGGGTCATAAAATCATCGGACATTTCAGATATCCCAAATAGCAGTGAACAGCCATCGTCCTCCCGGCATTCCTTATTCCTTCGCCATAAGCGGGTTCATTCCCTCCATTTTCTCTCCATGCAGAAGTAATATTTTCACGCCTCCTTAACAGGCTGTCGTATAAGGGTCTTCATCTTCTCCGGTGCCGCTTTTCTTGGATCGCTCAGGTAAATCTCATGATGCAGTCCGGAAAAAGTATAACCCTTTTCCCCGATAAAGTCGTGGAGTTTCCGTACTGTCGGCGGCTCTTCGGCGTAGGGACCGATATGCAGAATCTGCGCACAAAGGCCTTCTTCTACACTCTCAAGCCGCAGCTTCCCTGCCATAACCAGCCCTTTCTTTCTAACGACTTCGTCAACCGCCTGCCGGAACATGCCCTCGGTGATAAAATCCGGCTGCAGGATCATCAGCGTCCATTTCCAATCCGCTTTTCGTTCCATACTGAACTTCTCCATGTCGTCCGCCCACCAAAGACCTTCCAGATGCATCACACCATAATCTACGCCTTCCTGCGATTTCTTTACCATAAACTTCAGGGTATAAGATACGGCGTAAAGCGCCTGGGTAGCCTCCTGGAATTGCGGGGAGGTATTCGGGTCACCGGCTCCATCCACCCGGATATAATTCAGCTTGGGAACCGTAACCAGAGAGGCTCCTTTGGCCGAAGCGGTATATAGCGCTTTGTATTTCCTTTTCAAATCCAACTTTTCCATAACTCTTCCCTTCCTTTATATGCTCAGGCTTTTTCCTCATTATAAAAAAATAAACATGACAACATTATGTCATGTTTATTTAACGATTTAACATCAGCCCTGATATCTTTCCCAAATCTTTTTTGCTTTTTCCGATATAATCGTACGTATTCTTTCCGGCTCCAGCACTTCCACATCTTCTCCGAAGCTTAAAATGGTACTATAAACCCACGCATCCTCCGGATACTGTACCCGCACAAGGATAGAACCGTCCTCCCGGACCTGGATGTTTTCCGCATCAAAGAAGTCCTCCACCCGGGCGCGGGCCCTGGGGGCAAACTTCATGAGCAGCTCAACCTCCGGCCTGCTGCTGTCCGGTACACCCAACCAGTTGATTTCTTCTACAACCCGCCGGGTGGGATCAAACCTCTCTTCCCCCAACTCTGGGTTTTTCATTCTGGAAAGGCGGAACACCCTATAGTCCTCCTTGGTTCTGCAATACCCGTAGATATACCAGGAGAAGCCCTTGTAGGCTATGCTCAAGGGCTCTATAACCCGGAAGGCATTCTCCCCGCTGCTATTTGTATAATGAAAACGAAGAACCCTGTTTTCCTCCATGGCCTGCCGAACCCGATTCAACTTCTGTCTCAGGCCTTCACAGACTCCCCACGGACTGAAATCGATGACCAGTCTTTTCCCCAGGCCTTCGATATGGGCTCCATTTCCAGGGGAAACCAAGCCTCGGATTTTCTCCAGCGCTCCTTCCATCTTTCTGTCCTCCAGGGTTGCAGTGACACCCTTAAGGGCAGTAATGATGGATATAACATCATCCTCCGTCAGGACATTTCTGTCTACCCGGAAGTTTTCCATAATGCCGAAGCCTCCATTGACCCCCTGGTACGAGACGATGGGAATCCCCGCCTGGCCGATGGCCTCCATATCCCGCAGGATTGTCCGTTCCGACACTTCAAAGTGCCGGGCCAGCTCAGAGGCCGTCATCTTCTTTCGATTTATCAGCAGCATGATTATGGCCAGAAGTCGATCCAGTTTCATAGCATCACCTTACTCCAGTTTTTTTCCGACGGTACCCACATAAACTACAAATTGCTTCTCCCCGTCCAGTTTCAGTACCCCGTTGATCTCGTCATCGTCAAAAGCAGCTATGGCGCAAACGCCGCAGTCAATGGATTCTGCCGCCAAATAGAGATTCTGGCATACATGTCCCGCATCCAAATGAATATACCGGTAGCTTCTCTCAACATACCGCCATTCCATTCTGTAGATATCGGCCGCCCAAATAAAAGTAGCTGCACTGGTACCAACAAAGCCCTGTCCAAGGCAGGCCGCCACCAGTTTATCCTTAATGTCCGGTTCCGCAGTTACTTCCACCAGCTTATGCTCCGTTGCGACAAACCGATACAGTCCCGGGTTTATACCCTCTACATTATTAATCAGCAGCCAGGTTTCAAAAGCATGCCTGCATCCGGCAGAGGGTACGGTGCGCAGTGTTGCCACTCCGGGTTTGGTCTTCTTTACTCCCTGGGTGCACCAGAGCAGATAGGACAGTTCCTCCAATGTCAACGCAGTGTCCGCATACTGGCGGGTACTTCTTCGATTGACAATAGCCTCTATCAAAGGAGTATTCCCCAGTTTTATACTGTCAGGCAGCGGCAGCTTTATTGCATTGGCCGTGATATCATAGGCCAGTTCCAGCGGCGGCTGCGGCAGCTTTTTTGACTGATCGGACTCACTTTCATGCTTGTATTTGGTAAATTCCATAAATTCTTTTCCTATTTCACTCATTCCATTTACTCCTTACTCTTATTTATGTTAACTCATTGTATCGTATCACTCATGCGAAGTTATAATCCCCCTAAACCACACTCCGTACTCTCTATTTTAGCATTCTGCACAGGAAAAGAATAGTAATAATTTATCCAACCTGTAGTGAATTCGCCCTTTCCCATGGAGGAAAGGTATTACCCACGGGGATAATATATACTTTTATAAGCAAAAGAGTAGTAAAACGGTACCTGCTCCCCCTGTCACTCCGTGACATCCCCCTCAGGGAGGGAGACTTCCGGCACCTTTCTCATGCCAAAGGCTTAGGAAGGAAGGCCTCCCTCTCAGAGGGAGGTGGCAGCGAAGCTGGCGGAGGGAGCCCTATCCGGCATTTAGACTACCATAGTTCTTAACCTCTGAGGGTATAAAACCTCCCAGTGACATAAGTAATGCATAGTCAGGGAACGCCATCCCCCGTACCCACAAAGGCCAAAAATATGTTTATATAGAAAACGAACCGCAGAATGCTTACTCCTACGGTTCGTTTTTACAAAGGTGGCAAAAAACTTTTCCTTCCGCCCTTTTAAATTCTACTTTAATCCCATAGCCCTCAGATTCTTCAAGCTGATGGCAAGGCTTTCGAAAGGATCTCTCTGGCATACATCCTGCTCAACGATATGCCACTGGATGCCGATTTCGCGGCAGGCCTCGAGGATAGCCGGCCAGTTTAGGTTTCCTTCGCCGACTTCCGCCATGATTTGCTCGCCTTTATCATTAATGGCCATATCCTTGAAATGCACGATTTCCATGCGTCCCTTCAGCTTGCGTATCCATGCGGCAGGGTCGGAGCCGCCCTTCTGAACCCAGAAGGTATCGATTTCCCCATTAACAGCCTTGTCACTTTCCTCATAAAGGTATTCCAGTCCTATTTTACCGTCGAATTTAATAAACTCAAAAGCATGGTTATGATAAACAAAGCTCAACCCCGCTTCCTCCAGCTTTTTTGCGATTACGGAAGCGTCCTTCGCAAACTGCAGGTAGTTTTCCTTTGAAGTACGGCATTCTGCCGGCATGGCTCCCAAACCTACATATTTGCAGTTCCACAACTTATGCTCTGCTATGACACCGTCAAGCTCTTCCTTCAATCGCTGCCAGGGCGTATGGGTAGCAATAATGGCCAGCCCATTTTCATCTGCAATTTTCTTCAGTTCTGCCGGAGCAATGGGCCCCATTCCTGAAACCTGAACCGCCTCATATCCGATTTCCCTTACCTTTTTCAAGGTTTTTGCCACATCCTCCGGAGTTTTGATAAACTCCCTCAGGGTATATAGCTGTGCCGCTATGGTTGTATTTGGCATGGTTTTATACCTCCCATTGATTAAAAAACACTTCTGCTTTCTATTCTATCGCAGCGCGAAACTCCAATTCATTGCTTTTGTTGGCTTAAACATTGCTTTTCTTGACCTAATGCAAAACCCATTTCATGTAAATTTTTCAATAATCCTGTAGAAAATTCTGCTGAAATTTGATATAATTATTGTATATTGGATTTGCAAGGGGGAACAAATGATACAGGATGCCCAAAAGGCTTTAAAAAAATATTTCGGTTATACCAGCTTTCGTAAGGGCCAGGAAAAGATTATTGCCAGCATACTCAGCGGAAATGATACCTTCGGCATTATGCCTACAGGTGGAGGAAAATCCATCTGTTACCAGGTTCCGGCACTGCTGCTGCCGGGGATTACCCTGGTCATATCACCGCTGATTTCCCTGATGAAGGATCAGGTAGATGCACTGGGAAGCCTGGGAATTCCAGCTTCGTTTATCAACAGCTCCCTTAGCCCGAAGGAGATTTCGGACCGTATTTATAAAGCGCTGCGCCAGGAATTCAAGATTCTCTATGTGGCACCGGAGCGACTGGAATCCGATCGTTTCACGGACATGCTCAGGAACATTCCCATATCGCTGCTGGCCATCGACGAGTCCCACTGCGTTTCCCAGTGGGGTCATGATTTCAGGCCCAGCTACCGCCTGATTCCGCAGTTTATCAATCAGCTGGAGAACCGGCCCATCGTCGCTGCCTTCACGGCTACAGCCACTGAAGAGGTTAAAGAGGATGTCATTCACCTTCTGGGACTTCGGAAGGCCAATGCCTATGTAACCGGCTTCAACCGGGAAAACCTCCACTTTTCCATTGTGAGAGGAGCCAAAAGAACGGAGTATGTTACGGACTATATTGACAATCACAAAGACCAGTCCGGAATCATTTATGCCGCTACCCGGAAGGAAGTGGACAAGCTTCATCAATTCCTTGCAAACAGAGGCTATTCCGTGGGTAAATACCATGCAGGCCTGAGTGATGAGGAGCGGAACAGCAACCAGGAAGCTTTTCTCTATGATAATGTGCAGTTGATGATTGCTACCAATGCCTTTGGCATGGGAATCGATAAATCCAATGTCCGGTATGTTATCCATTTCAACATGCCCAGGAATATGGAATCCTACTACCAGGAAGCCGGCCGCGGAGGCAGGGACGGTGGACCTGCGGAGTGCATCCTCCTTTATGGGGCTGCCGACGTTCAGGTACAAAAGTTTTTGATTGAGCAAACCCTTCTTTCTCCCGAAAGAAAGGCCAATGAATATAAGAAGATGCAGGATATGGTGGACTACTGCCATACTTCCGGGTGCCTGCGAAAGTATATACTGGAATACTTCGGTGAAGAAGAAGTCCCTGAGAGCTGCGGTAATTGCGGCACCTGCAACGATGACACCGAACTGGCGGACATCACAGTGGAAGCGCAGAAGATCTTCTCCTGCATCAAACGCATGGGAGAACAATACGGAGCCAACCTGGTAGCCGGTGTCTTGAAGGGCTCCAGTATAAAGAAGATACAGCAGCTGGGCTTTCACAAACTGTCCACCTATGCCATCATGCCGGAGTATAAGGCGGATGAAATCACCCAAATGATCAGCCTTCTGACGGCGGAAGATTATCTCATGGTTTCCGGAGGCCAATATCCGGTTTTGAAGCTCCAGAAGAAGGCAGTTTCCGTGCTTCAGGGCAAAGAAAAGGTCTTCCAGCGGATGCAGAAGAAGGCACAGGCACCCAAGGAGGATACCACCCTCTTCGATCTGCTGCGTGGCGTAAGGAAGGAGATCTCCGAAAGGGAAAAGGTCCCGCCGTATGTTATCTTCCATGACAGTACATTAAAGGAAATGTGCAAGAGCTTTCCCGTGAGCCGTACCGCCATGCTGAACGTGCCTGGCGTGGGAGAAAGCAAGCTGAATAAGTACGGAGACCGCTTTATGGCTGTGATTAAAGCCTATGTTGAAGAGCACAACGTTGCTCCGGCTCCTGTTGAAGTAGAGCCTGAAGCAGCTCCACCTGCCTTGGCAAAAGTACCCAGCCATATAATCACCTACAACCTGTACAAGGAGGGGTCATCCCTATGGGATATCGCGAAGAAAAGGGATGTAGCAATTCTGACCATTAAAGAGCATATTCTTCGATGTGCGCAGGAAGGGATGGAAATTCGCTGGAGCGACCTTATCCCGGAAGGTCAGGAGGCTCTGGTGCTGGAGGCTGTTAAAGAATTGGGCGCAGAGAAACTAAAGCCTCTCAAGGATGCACTGCCGGAGGAAGTCGATTACTTTACCATTAAAGCTGTTTTATGCAAAATGAAGTAAGAATAAGGGGCGACCTTGCAGCACAGGGTCACCCCCTAATTATTAAAAACGATGAAACCGGACTTTGTATAGCCCCAAGAATACGGACCTACGGCTGCTTAAAAGCTAACTTTAACGCCCTCTGAAAAGCCGTAGGAATGGCAAAATCCTGCAATTGCGTTTTATGTACCCATTGTAGGGCGGATGCCTCCTCCGGTGCGGAAAGAGCCGTGCATCGAAGGGTATCCATTACCCAGATCCGGTGCGAGAAAACATGCTGTACCGTACCTAACTCTTCCCCCGGCTGTAATTGCAAACCATACTTTTTCTCAAAAAGCATTTCCGGTTTTTCCTCCCCGCTCTTTTCCACCATGGGAAATCCCCAAAGCCTTCCCAGGAGAGTTTCCTTCTCCCGGTATTCCAGCAAAATCCGGTCCTCCTCTTCCACCAGGGCAACCCAGTAAGGAATTTCCGGCAGCAAATTCTCCTTCTTTTTGCGTATGGGAAGCTCCTCCTGCCGCCCGGTTAAAAACGCCGTACACATGGATTGTACCGGACATTGACCGCATTTCGGAATTCCCGGAATGCAGATAAGTGCACCCAATTCCATCAATGCCTGGTTAAAATCCCGGGCCTCTCCCTCCGGTATCATCTGTGAAACAACTCCCGCCACAGTTTTCTTTGTGGTTTCCTTGGCGATATCCTCTTCCAAGCCTTCCAACCGGGATATTACCCGGAGTACGTTTCCATCCACCGCAGGATACGGCTCATTAAAGGCAATACTTAAAATAGCTCCTGCCGTGTAGGCTCCAACACCCGGCAGTTTCCTTACTTCCTCGATATCTCGCGGGAATATGCCTCCATGCTCTTTTGCCATCTGCTGCGCCGCTTTATGGAGATTCCTGGCCCGGGTATAATATCCCAGTCCCTTCCAGTAGTTTAATACCTCTCCCTCATCCGCTTCCGCCAGAGTACCGATATCCGGGAACCTTTGTGTAAACCGGTTATAATATTCGATCACAGTGTCTACCCGTGTTTGCTGCAGCATGATTTCTGAAATCCATATTTTATGCGGGTCCCTGGTATGTCTCCAGGGCAAATCCCGTTGGTTTTCCACGTACCAATCCAATAATTTCTTTCCTTTTTCCAATCTGCTTACCGACATTCTATCCTCCTACTATATACAATCGAATCGGCTAAGTTCCATCCGAATTTGTATAGGTCTCCGCCACTTTATAGTTTGTTCCATTTATATACGCTTGACCATCTTCCAAGGGGTTCTTTATTTATAGTATCACGGAAATGCATTGCTGTCATACCCTACCTTCCGGATAAAGGCCTTTTTCCTTATATCTGCAATAAATATATTTCTATCGACTTATTGCAATATACAGCCTATAAAATATAGTATTGTCCAAGGGTTTGTTGTATAATATTTGTAATATTGCCAGAGTAAGTATATAAATCAACTGGCTGTTTTGGGGGAGTCACTCGGATGGACGAACAAATCAATATCACCATGGATCACCTTTCTTATATTGAAACTTTTGATGGAAGAGTCCTTGATGTCAGCGATGCCTTTTTATATCTATCGGAATACCGGAAGGAAGATTTCTGTGGTAAATCCACGGATGAGATCACAAAGCTCCTTCGCCTTTGTAAGGATCTGAACTGTCTTTCAATGGAGGAGCCGGAGGAAAGCTGCTTTATGTTTACAAAGTCCTTGGAACCTGTAGAAGTGCGCATCCGGGCCCAACAAGACCCATCTTCCGAAAAAAAAACGTTTGTATTCAGAGAAGCTCAGGGGGTACGAATTCTGAGCAAATTCCCTTATGTCACCCAGATTTCTACTGAAAACTTTATGGGGGTTGCCATTTACAGTATCCCTGATTTTATCCTTTTAACGTCCAACGAATATTACCTGGGGTTTCTTAAAGAATCTCTAGGCAAGGTTGAAAAATGCGTCGGCAGGAGAATCCCCGAAATCCTTCCTGGGTGGGCTGGAAGCTCCACCGAAAAAATCTGGAAGGATATTATTCTTCAAAACAGGTCTTTCCATACCAAAGAGTATCGGTTTGATCACCCCGAGCGAGGAGAAACCTACTGGGACTGCAGCATTACACCTATTTCCGAGGCAGGAGAAATTAAATATATCATTATGACTTCCAATGATGTTACGGAATATGTCCTTCAAAGGAAACAGCTGGATGAGCAGACGAAAATTGTTAAAAAGCAAAAAGAGCAGTTGGAGGCAATCATTAACAACGTATCCGATGAGCTGGGTATCGTTGACGGTACGGGAAGGTATATAACCCTTAATAAAGCAGCCATGACCTATTTCCCTTCCGATATTTGTACTAGTGAAACCGACGATTCCCACAGCCTGGCCCGCTACTTTGATGCTGCCGGAAGGGAATTAGCCCAGGAGGAACTCCCCTTTCGAAGAGTTCTACAGGGTGAAGTAATCTCCCGGTTCAAACTGACCATGAAGCTTGGAAGCCAGGAATATCATTTTAGTGTGAATGCCAGTCCCATTTTTGATGAAACCGGCCGATTTGTTATCGGCATCGTAAGCTCTCGCGACATTTCGGATACCGTACGTCAAAACAGGATTATCATGGAACAAAACAAGCAATTGGAAGCAACTTTTGAACACATGTCGGATGCATTATTTATCATGGACCGGCATGGAAAATATACCCGATTAAACAAAGCCGCACGGGAAAACTATTTTTCCCAGTCCCAGTTCATTCTCGAGGCGGGAGACGGCTTGAAATATGCCGAGTATTACGACAGCTGCGGGAATCGGATCCCGTTGGAGAAAACACTGTCGCGAAGAGTCCTGCGCGGTGAGAAAATAACGGGCTTGCGGATGGAAATAAAGTTTCATGACAACCGCTCTATGGATATCGATGTGAGCGGAACTCCCATCTATGATAGCAGCGGTAACTTTATTATGGGGATCATCTGCTCGCGGGATATAACGGATAAGGTTAAGAAGGAAAAGGTTATCGAAAAGCAGCGGGACTATCTCTTCGGGATCATTGATACCTTTAACCTGCCCATTATCCGGTTGACATATCCTGACTTTAAAGTGACGGAGATGAACAGGAAAGCATTGGAGTACCTGAACTCTTTAGATCGTATTCATGTGCCCAAAAAAGAGAAGATTCAGTGCGGAGTATTTATGGAGGAGATATTTCCAAAGTTTGATGGTAATGAGAACTATGCTTTCATTCGGCAAATGGTGCAAACAAAAAGTACGGTACAGATTGGTGATTGTGAGTTTTTACATAACGGCAGGAAGTGGTACCTCAAAGTAATTTACCAACCGGTTTTGAACGCGAGAGGCGATGTCAGTGAGTTCCTTATAACAGGCGTTGATATTACTGCAGAAATCGACTAAAGAGACGAGCTTAAAAACATTATAAAAATGAAGGATGAGTTTATAGCTACCGTTTCCCACGAGTTTAAAACACCTCTGGCCGTCATCAATGCAGCAGTCCAGGCACTGGAGGTTTTATGCAAAAATGAGCTTTCCGACAAGGCAAAAGGGTTTATACGGAGCATCCACCAGAATTCCTTCCGGCAGATGCGGCTGGTCAATAACCTGCTGGACCTGACGATCCTCAACTCCGGAGCCCTGAGAATACAGAGGAAGAACATGGATATCGTGTTTGCCACCCGCGTTATCATAGAGTCCGTACAGCCTTATGCAAGGCAAAAAGGCGTTCACCTGCAGTTCTCCTCTCTCCTTCCCAGCCAAAGGGTCATCCTTGATGATGAGAAATATGAGCGGATTCTTTTGAACCTTTTGTCAAATGCCATCAAATTTACTCCAAAGGGCAAATCCATTATGGTGATGGTGTCAAAGGAAAATGACACTATTGTTATAAAAGTAAAGGACAAGGGCGTGGGAATCCCTGCAGAGAAGCAGGAGCTGATCTTTGAGCGCTTTGGACAGGTGGACAGCTCCCTTACACGGCAAAACGAAGGAACCGGCATCGGCTTATCCCTGGTAAAGTCATTGACGGGTGCACTGGGCGGAAGTATTATTTTAAACAGTCAGGAAGGCAAAGGAAGTATATTTACTCTTGTGTTTCCCATTGCAGCAGCCTCTCCTGTAGAGCCTGAACTGGACATGTGCGAATTCGCCGATAATCATTTAACTCATTCCACTGCTATCGAGTTTTCAGATATTTACTTCGAATAGAGATTCATTTCTCCCTCCGGTAGCAGCATCCACCAAAATAAGAGTGCTGCAGAGAGTCGGAACCTGCAGCACCCTTATTTTATATAATACGACTGGTAACTGATGATCTTCGAATCTACCAAGTTCCAGCGTAAATTATACAATTTACTCCTTGTATCCTATTGGCTATGGGTGCCCTATGATTTCGCACCATTGAACCTACCGTTCACCACATCCCAGTTTACAATATTCCACCACGCATCGACCCAGGCCGCCCTCTTATTCTGGTACTTCAAATAATAAGCATGCTCCCACACATCCAGGATCAGCAGCGGAATGATCCCCCATTGTGTAAGGTTCTGGTGCTTCTCCGCCTGGAGAATCACCAGCTTTTGAAATAACGGGTTCCAGCCGAGGATCGCCCAGCCGGACCCTTCCACGGCGACAGCAGCTGCACTGAACAGCTTTTTAAAGGTTTCATACTCGGAAAAATCCTTCCGAATCTGGTCCACTACCGGTCCCGATGGATTTTCAGGAGCCTTGGGCGTCATATTCTCCCAGAACAATGTATGGAGAATATGCCCTGAACCATGGAAAGCCAACTCTCTTTCCCAATGCTTTATCAGTCCGAAATCTCCTGTCTTCCTTGCGTCCTCCAGTTTTGCCTCTGCATTGTTGAGTCCATCCACATAAGACTTGTGGTGCATGTCGTGGTGAAGCCGTACCGTCTGTTCGTCGTAATGCGGCTCCAATGCATCATATTCATAGGGAAGGGGAGGTAAAACATGTGGCATAAAATCACCTCATTCATTAAACTATGGTCCAAATTGGAACATACCTTTATTATGGTAAGCACTGCCTCATGTTATTCCTGCGGAACAAGATTTATAGTGCATTGGAAGTGCACTTAACCTATTGCAATTGCTTTTCCTTTCATGCATACTGCTGTACGAAGTAATCAACGGTGATAAGGTTTGCTCTATCCAATTTCGAAAGGGCGGGGTTTTCCTTGGCTATAATCAATCAGTGGGTCACATATTAATTTATTTTACAGTTCGTCATTCCGCGAAGGATGTGAAAGATATTTTGTAATTTTATCCGCTAAATATAATGAGACCTCGAAGATCGGCTCTTCGAGGCCTCATTATATTTGCGGCACCTATGATTCCCTGTGGATGGACGTGAAGCCTCTAAAGTAATGCACATGCCCACGGGCAACCCTGGTGACTCCCTCGTAATAGTGGTAATGACCCCCATCCACGTTGATCTCAGGCCCGGTTACAGCAGCATAGTCGTGGGTATGTCCGTCATCAAACGTTGTACGTCCTGCCATGTAATGTACATGCCTGGGAATGTCCGGGTCAGCACTGGTAGCCCCGGAATACCGGTGCACATGTCCATAGTTATAGGAGGTCACTCCTCTGAAATAATGCCGGTGCAATTCATTTGGCATAAAATCACCCCTTTATACATCTTATGTCAACTTTATGAGGATGTTGCAAGATAAAGTTATCTTTTTGCTCGACATAAGTTTACATAACGTTTCTCCTGTTGGCTATATCCTGTGTTTCATGCGTACTCATCTTGCCAGCCAGCAGTTTTATAGATTATAATAGTACTTACGAATACTTACAAAACGCGGAATTTTCCCTAAAGATTGGAGGGTCTCAACGATGTCTGGATTACGAATACGGTGGGGAAACGTACTGATTCTTCTACTTATCATCGCAGCTGCAGTTGCAGCATTTTACTATAAATACCCCGGAGTGCTGCCAAATCTGTTGGATAAGACGCAAGCAACGGCAGCAAAAAAATCTCCTAAAGAAACCTTTGTTTTGGGGCTGGATAGTTGGATCGGAGGCACTCCGGCGCTGATGGCCCTGAATAGAGAGTACCATAAGGATTATTCTCTGAACCTGCAAATAAAATATGTTCCCGATGATGAGGAAAGGATCAACGCCCTTAAAAAGGGGGAAATCCACGTAACTGAAATGTCTCTTCCCTCTTACATACGGCTTCTGAGCAAGTATCCAAACGCAGGCGTTATCATAGGCATTACCGATTTTTCCAGAGGCGCCGACGGTATTGTTGCCAAAAGCAGCATAAAAACCTTAAATGATATGGATGCCAAAAGAGTAGCCTATACGGGGGGCGGTACAGGAAAATTTATTTTAAATCGGTTTCTGCGGCTGACAGGTTTACGATTCCAGGATATTAAACCCATAGAGCGAAAAGAAATGTCGGAAGTCATTGAAGACTTCAAAACCGGCAAGGCCGATCTGATGGTTTCATGGAATCCTGATATGGGGCTGGTGGTAAAGGAAATGAATTCCGCACAGCCAGGTTCTGTAAAACTTCTTATCACAACCCAGGAGGTCCCCGATTTGGTACCTACCGTACTGGTTGCAAATAAAGATATAAAAGAGAAGTATCCGGGAGACCTGGAAAGCTTTCTCAAAACCTGGTACGTTTCCTCCAAGTACATTATAGAGAGGCCGGACAAAGCCTATGAGAAGCTGGCCCAGCTAATGTCGGAACAAAAGGATGTATATGGGAATGTTACCCTGGAAGATGTGAAGGAATCCTTCTCCACCATAAAGCTCATGTCCATTAATGATAACTATACTTATTTCGGGCTTACGGGCAAGGAAAAGCTCATTAGCTCCATTATTGCCGATACTGCACAGACCTGGAAAAAATATGGGGATATCCCCTCGGATACCGTTCCGAAAGACATTCTGGCAGATGCCTTTATGGCAAAGCTGTACAAGGAGACTGACAAGGATTTGATTATCGGAACCATCGACCCGGGTACGTCGGGCAGCGCCCAACCTGCCGAGCAGAAAACGGAGTTTAAAAAGCAGGATGCCGCCAGCATTGAAAAAAATACGGAGCAAGTGGCAAAGGTAGATCTTCCACCGGTATACTATGATTCCGGTAAAGCTACAGTGCGAGGGGAATCTCTGGCAGTCCTCCATGAGGTTTTGAATGTTTTGAAGCAGTTCCCTCAATACTACCTGGTTATCGATGCCCATACCGATACCGTGGGAGATGAGAACTTTAACTTAAATCTATCCCGTGAGAGAGCAGAAGAGGTTAAGGGATACCTAATCACCATCGGTGCCGATGCCAATCGGCTGGTCGCACGGGGCTGGGGCGAATCCAAGCCCATTATAGCCGCTGAGAAAACGGAAGAGGACATGGCGAGAAACAGAAGAACCGAATTTATACTTACCCGAGAAATAAAATAGTCATGAGTCAGGCTCTGAAGCCTTTCCTGGGAGAGATCTATGAGATTTAAAAATTATTTTAAAGCTGCATTTCAAATGAGAAATCTTGTACTGCTTGCGGCAGTGGCTATCATCTCCTTCCTGACGGAGTTTATTCCTTTTACTCTGATTGGATTGGCTGGATATGCTTACTTTGTAATGCAAACCCTAAAGTCGGAGAAATTTCAAAGCCAGCTGGCCTCGGAGGGTTCTCTGGATCATATACGAGCCTTAAGCGCGGAGTGCCGGAGCACCTATCAAAAGGTATACAAGCAAGTGGGGGCGGCTTCCAGACAACGTCTCGACAATATTATGGAGAAAAAGCAAGAACTGGAGAATTACTTTTTCAAGAATGCAGACGACTCTTTGAATAAAACAATTATTGAACAGGCCTTGCAATTAGTCATTGCTTATAGTAAGCTGCTCCATACCTATTCCCTTCGTTTGCAGGAGGTAAATGCCATGGACACAAAGGGTCTGCTGGAGCGGATCAATAAGAACAACCGGAAGCTGGGAAGCCTGGAAAGCTATGACGCCGTGTTAAAGCTTACCCAGACTATCGAGATGGATGAACGGCTGGTAAAGGATATACAGGAAGAAAAAAATGAAGTAGAAATGATCGGTGTAAAACTGGATCATATCGAAAGCATGATCGCAGCCTTCAAACACCAGATTGTTTCCAGCGATGCAGTAAATCCCGCTGTTGGAGAAATCGAAAGCATTGTAAATGAAGCCATGGCCCTGGACAATGTTTTACGGGAGAGAAGAAGGAATAAAGCCGACCTTTAGCTGACATCATAGAAAAACAAGGACCCCTTCCTGGAAAAGGAAGGGGTCCTTGTTTTTCATCTTCGTTATTTCTTATTGGCCTTTAGCCATTCGTCATACTGCTTCTGCATTTCTGCTATGAGTTTTTCTACACCGGCAGCTTTCAGTTCACTGCTCATCTTGGCAACTGTCTTATCAGGGTCTACGGAGCCTGTAAACAATTGCTTGTAATAGGTCTGGATAACCGTCTTGCAGGCGGAAGCCTGACTTTCTACGTTTTTGCTGTCAAAGGCGAACCCGAGGCTCTTTAATACGAGGCCCTTCTTGTTGTATTCCTCGAATTGCTTCCATTTTTGCGGATCTTCGTTGTCCAAGAGGTAATCAATGAACTGGTTACCGAATCTCCAGCCGTTACCTGCCCTATATCCCTTGTTATCCGTCAGTTTGACTACATTGTCGGATACTTTTGTATAGTGGGTTCCCTCGACACCGTATACAAACATATTCTTCAAAGTTTTATCAGTATACAGCATTTCGATAAACTGGAATGCCTTCTCAGGATTTTTGGAGGATGCAGGGATGGCCAGCAAAGCTCCTGTCGTCTCACGATTGCTCATGATGGGTGGGGTTATGTCCACCTGCTCCCATTTAATATTTGTACTTGTAAACATTTCATCCGCTTTTCCCGGCTTCAGCGGTTGTACTGCTGCAAAATACTTGCCGGTTTTCATCTCTTCCGAGAAATTATCCATGGTAGCTGCATTGGCATGAATGTAGCCCTTCTGGTAGTATTCATGCAGTTTCTTGTACTGAGCGATGGACTCAGGTGCTTCAAACTGATTTATGATCTTTGTATCTCTGTTATCCGAGTAGAGGGCGCCCGGGATGTCATCATCACTGATATTATCCCAATCCAGAAGATGCCAGGGTGCATCCATCTGCACTGCCAGCAAAGGAGTTACTCCAGGTTCACCGGCTTTGATCTTATCAAAGTAAGGCTCCAGGTCTTCCATCTTTTTAATGCTCTTTACATCCACCTTGTACTTGTCAACAAGGTCCTTTTTCAAAAGGAATCCCCAGTTATGGACCTTTTCCTTATTGGTGGGAACCGCATAATTCTTGCCGTTGATAGCGGAACCGTTGAGGAAGGCCTCCCCTACGATTTCCTTGATTTTCGGATACTTTGCAAGGTAGTCGTTCAACTCGCGGTAATACCCGGCAGCAGCGTTCTGCCTGTAGTTGGCAGCCCAGTTGGCAGTGAATATAATGTCAACGGGTTGTCCGGCTGCCAGCATCGGGTTGATTTTGGGTGAATAGGTGTCTCCCCACCCGAAAGTCTCAGCCTTGATCTTTACATTGAGCTTGTCTTTCAGGTACGCGTTGACTGCATCACAAACCTTTTGCATATCTGCCTGGCTGTCACCAACACTGTAAAAGGTAAGTTCCACGAGATCTTTGGAGCCATTGTCTTTGGCCGTCTGGGTTGTGGACTGATCGTTGCTTACCGGGTCCGTTTTCTTCTCGCTTTTACATCCTGTCAACATCACGGACAGGGAAAGTACAGCACTTAAAGCCAGACATAAACCTTTTTTAGCCTTAATCATAAATATACCCTCCTTGTAAGTTTATTCTATATATAACGCACAAAAGACTTTGCACCTTCTTCCTGTGCGTTTATATTTCTTGCTGTAAACCGCAGAAATTACCCTTGCACATCGCAACATCATTTCTGCGATTTATGGATTTAAATGGGAACGCTCCGACCACATGCTCTCTCATCAACCCTTTACCGCTCCTACTGTCAGGCCTTTGATAAAGTATTTTTGGAAGAAGGGATAGGCGAATATAATGGGCCCGATGGAGATAACGGCGATGGCCATACGGGCACTCTCACTGGGCAGGTCCGCCAGTACCTTGGTAGACTCCGAGAAGCTGGCACTGCCGCTAGTCAGAAACTGTATGCTGGATAGTGTCTGATACATGAGGTACTGAATATTGAAATATTTGCGTTCGGTCACAAAGATGAGCGGCAAGTACCAGTCATTCCAGTAGTTCAATGTACAGAAAAGTCCGATAGTGGCCAGTCCTGCGCGGCACAGGGGAAGCACGATAACGAAGAAGGTACGGAATTCTCCCGCTCCATCAATCTTTGCCGACTCAATAATGGACTCGTGGATGGTGGTCTTAAAGAAGGTCCTCATAATCATCACAAACCATGCATTCATTAAGTAGGGAAAGATGAGAATCCAAATACTGTCGCTGATTTTAAAGAACTGGGTGTAGACCATGACCCAGGGTACCAGTCCTCCTCCGAAGATCATGGTAAAGTAGGCAAAGAAGGCAAAGCCGCTCTTATATTTAAAGCTGTTTCTTGAAAGAGGATACGCGTACATGCAGATGATCAAAAGGCTTAGCAATGTCCCCACCAGCGTTACGAAGATAGACACCCCGTAAGCCCGCCAGATGGCATCTCCTGCGGTCAGTACGTAATCATAGGCTTCTACCGTAAATATCCGGGGCAGGAAGTTGTAGCCGTTTAACAGGATTTCCTTCTCATCCGTAAAGGAGATTGCGATGACTAGCAGCAGAGGCGCCATGCATATTCCTATGTAAATGATAAACATGGCGTTCAGCAACAAATTGCTTCCGGTGCTTATCTGGTTTAAACGATTGTCTTTTACTACCGACGTGCTCTCCATTTTCATTCCCCCTAAAGTGAGCGAAATATTACTTACGCTTTTGCGTGCGCCCTTCTCGGACGACGGACTTTATGCATTAATTCGTGCGTAGTATCCAAATAGCCGGCAGTAGGGTTAGTTGGATACGGAGTAAATTTTTATAAAATCCGACGGCCATGGCACCCATGCAGGGTGTAGCGTAATTGTAGCGTAAGTTATACTTTCGCCAATTCTAAAATAATGCCTTGTCCGAGTCGATTCTACGGACAATGTAATTGGCTGTAAACACGGTGATACATCCCACAACAGCCTGGTAGCAGCCGGCTGCTGCCGCCATCCCTACATTGTTTGAATTGCGCAGTGCCTTAAATACATAGGTATCGATAACATCCGTTACGGAATAGAGCGTTCCGCTGTTTTTAGGCACATTGTAGAACAAACCGAAGTCCGCATTAAAAATTCTGCCGACGGCAAGTAATGTCATGATAATCATTAAAGGCTGCAGCATGGGAATCGTTATATTCCGGATCTGCTGCCACCGGGTTGCCCCGTCAATGGCCGCAGCTTCGTAGTACTCGGCATCAATCCCTGAAATGGCTGCCAGGTACACAACCACATTGTATCCGGTGTATTTCCATATCTGAAAAAACGTTAGAATAACAGGCCA
The DNA here is from genome assembly GCA_023419605.1 of Bacillota bacterium. Lineage (GTDB taxonomy): Bacteria > Bacillota > Clostridia > Acetivibrionales > JAEZXR01 > JAEZXR01. Next base: position 39,218 of record JAEZXR010000018.1, read on the forward strand.
ATACACCGGCTCAAAATACCAATTCACCGGATCAATCCCCAGCGGGGAAAGGATGCTCCTGTTGATGAAGCCGTTATCCATGCTGAGCATGGAATAGGCCAAGTAACTGACAATAATCCACGATAGGAAATAAGGTAGAAACATTACGCTCTGGTATACCTTGGACAACATTTTATTCTTGATTTCATTCAGTGCAAGAGCAAAAAATACCGGAATGACGAGTCCCAGCACAATGAATATCAAGTTGTAAAGCAGGGTATTGCGGGTGATAACCCATGCATTGGGCGTCCGGAAGAAAAAATCGAAATTGTTAAAACCAATCCATTCACTTTTAAGCAGACTGTTAAAGAAATTATCGGCAAACCGATACCGCTTAAAAGCGATAACAATACCCAACATGGGAATATAGTTGTTGATGATCAGAACGAAAACTCCTGGTAAAAGCATTACAAATAACGGCCAGCTATTCTTGAATTCCTTTAGAAAACCGTTGGATTTATACACCTTGACTCACCCCTCTCAAATTCCTGTTTTCATATTTATTGTACTTTGGCGACATAAAAACCGGAATAGAAGCGCTTGCTTTATGGTGTACGATATTGCCTTGTTGGGAGAACAAAACTGTACAACAAAATTTTCCAACAAAGAATAATCATACCACTTATATCCCCCTTTTCGTGAGAATATCCTGAATTTCGAACTTTTTCTCCCCCGAATATGCATTTTTGAGCAACAAAAAAGAGACATCGCTTATCGTATGCCTCTTATCAAAATCAGATCCGTTTTATTTCCCTGTGGCAGATTCTCGGAATTCCGTCGGAGTTGCCCCCGTGTGCTTTTTGAACAGCCTGGAAAAGTAATGGGCATCCGGTATCCCTACCATCTCAGCCACCTCATAGGTCTTATATTTCACGTCCCGCAGCAGTTCCTTCGCTTTCTCAATACGCACCTCATTCAGGTATTCTACAAAATTTTTCCCCAGTTCCTTCGTAAACATCCTGCTGATATAGCAGGTACTGACATAGGCATGATTGGCCACATCCTGGAGCGTAATGGGTTCATTATAATGCAGCTGAATATGCTCCAATGCTTTACGAAGAATCAGCTTGAGACTTTTGCTGTTATAATGGTTTACTCTGGACGCAACCCGCAGGGCCGCCTCTTCCAGAACATCCTGCAATTCCTTTATATTGCTGCATTTGCGGATCAGTTCATGCAAGCTGCTGATATCGCTGTTTTTTGCCTGTCCGGCTTCGCTGTCGGCAGCAGACACGGATACTCTGATATTGTTGATAGAGGAAATGGCAGTCCAGTAAAAGTTTCTCACATAGTCCAGATTAACAGGACTCAACTGCTGGATATAGGAAAAAATGTCCTGCAGCTTCCCCCTGACGATTTTCTCATTCCCTGCTTTGATGCTTTCCAGCAGGGAATGCTGGTACTTTTCCAGAAGAGAATAATCTTCACAGGTAAAAAACGAATTCAGATCACTATAAGGGATGATGGAGTTGGTACCGATGTAAAGCTTATACTCCAAGCTTTGCTGGCATTCTCTCAGCTTTATGGGCAAATCCGGAGCACCTTTTCCTTCCGAGCTGATGGCAATGGTAACGGTGAAGCCAAAGCAGTTGCTTACGATCTCCTGCAGCTGCATGCATTTCTCCGTCAGCGTATTCAAGTAATTGGTCCCACCGTTCATTTCTTGAACAATGAAGGCAATTCTTGCATCGTTCAGCGGGATATTAATAACATTAAACCGGTCTGCGAAAGTCTCTGCAAAGGTGTTTATAATACCGAACTGATATAGATGCCTGTCATAGGGAGATATGCGATCCGCCTCCATGGCATCGAAATCATTTTCGATCACCAGCAGGATGAAATTAGAGATGGAAACCTTGAAAAGTTCCATTCTTTCCTTCATCTCGCTTTCGTTTGTGTTTATTCCCCATAAGGCGTCATATAAAAGCTTTTCTCTTAAAATAGGAATGTTCTGTTCGAAGAGGCTCCGCAGCTTGTCGAACTCTTCCATTCTTTCCTTGTGGAATTTCAGCTCTTTCACCGCTCTGTTAATGATTGCCGTCAATTCCCCGATCTTTGTGGGTTTTAAAATGAAGTCAAAAGCGCCCAGCTTAATGGCCTCGTGGACATAGTCAAAATCTCTGTAGCCCGTTAGAATAATAATCTTACAGTGAGAAACCGTATCCTTTATCTCCCTTATCATGGTCAGCCCATCCACTTCAGGCATCCGTATATCGGTGATGATAATATCCGGCAGGCATTTTCTGACTTCCTCGATTCCTTCCAGACCATCGGAAGCCTCGCCGCAGATTTCGCATCCAAGCTGCTTCCAGTTGACAATGTTTTTCAAGCCTTTCCGGATGATGGGTTCATCATCGATAATTAGCACCTTGAACATAAAGGCCCTCCTTTTTCTCCTCCGGGCAGAGTGGAATGGTCACCACTACTCGTGTATATTTTCCCGGTTCGCTCTCAATTTTTAGTCCGTAGCTTTCTCCATAAAACAACTTGATTCTCCGGTTTACATTCTCAATTCCCACACTCTTGGTTCTTTTGCTTTCCAGCGTCTTGAAATAAGTGTCATTGTCCAGTTCCAAACGTTCATTCAATGTCTCCAGTTCATCCTGCTCGATGCCTGCGCCGTTATCCATGACCTCAATGGCCAGGATCTCTCCTTGAATAAAGGCGTTTAATCGGATGATCCCTTTCCCCCTGCATTTTTCAATTCCATGAAATACTGCATTTTCTATCAAGGGCTGTATAAGCAGGCGAGGTATTTTTACCTCCAGCGCCGCCTCCTGTACTTCCTTTACCAGCTCCACCCTGTCCTCAAACCTTCGCTTGAGCAGTGCTATATACTTGTCCATGTAAGAGAACTCCTCTTTCAGGGTGATCAACCTGTCATCCCTGCCAATGCTGACTTCCATTAGGGAAGAAAGATCGGATACCGTTTCGCTGATCTCCGGTACATGGTTCAATTGTGCCATCCAATTAATGGATTCCAGGGTGTTAAACAGAAAGTGCGGGTTGATTTGAGACTGCAACGCCTTGATCTCCGCTTCCTTTCGGGTAATCTGTTCCCGGTAGATCCAGGTGACCAGATGGTTGATTTCCTTGGACATCTTGTTGAAGGCCTTGTTTAAATATCCCAATTCATCCTTCCGGTCCACTTCAATATAAACATTGTCCCCACCCTTTTGCATTTTCTGCATTCCTTTAACAAGCCGATTGATAGGGTTGGTAAAGTCAACAGCGATGTAAATGCTGAGGACGGACAAAAGCAGTACGGATACAATGCATAGCATAATAAATCGTTTCCTCAAACCGTCAATTTCCCTGAAAAGCTTCAGGAGCGGTGTATAGGAGACCACTTTCCAGTCTGGCTCCTCCATGGACACGAAGGATACCAGTGCCTTCTCCCGGGCATCGATGATCGATCCGTTTTTCCCCTGGATATTCGCCAGCAGTTCATTATCCAACAACCGGGTATTTTTAGGGTCCCTGCTCACAATCTGCTCATTATCGGCAGAGATAATTGCGATATTCTGCATATCATCATTGACCAGGTCCTGGTAAACTCGCTCCAGGAACTCTTTTTTTACCAGGATCACCATGAGCCCGATTTCTTTGAAATTATCCATGTTGTAAATGGTTCTTACCAGAAAGACATTGGCCACCTTCCCCTGGCTGCTGTCAAGGTACCATACCACCCGCCCCTGGTCTTCACGGGCTTTCAGCAGCATTTCCCGATCTCTCATCACGTCCATGATGCTGACTTTTTCCCGGTTGTTGTCTGCGAAATAATGGGTGCCGTTATTGGATACAAAGCAAATGGATTGTATTTCATTTCTCGATAGAAGTATTTTTTTGAGAACGCTGTTTATATTCCCTCCCATTTCATAGTCTGTAAGCGGGTCGCTTATGGAGCTGTCCTTGTTTAGTATATTGTATATGTTCCTGTCATAGAGCAGATCCTGAGAGATAAGGGTCAAGTTGTTTACATAATCATTCAGCCGCATTCCGATCATCCGCAGGATATCCTGGGAATAATCCGTGGACTTTTTCCGTATGATCTCCTCGGAGTCCTTATAGCTCAGGTATCCAATGAGTATCAGGGGAATTATGATCTGAATATATAATACTAAAAGCAGCTTCCGTCGAATGGACAGGTCTTTGTAGAAGCTTTTCATTTTACCGAGGATCACCGGACCACTCCTTTCTTTTACTTTAGGATAATAGCCTACTGTGTACTTTTTTTGAGTGCTTCCTCCCAGACGGCCTCAGCGCTTAGCGCTCCTTCCAGTACATAGGGAAACTTCTCTACAATAATCCCTTCCCATGCAGACCGGTCCACAAAGCTGTCGGGGGGGCCGATCCGTTCTCCAGGATGATTCAGCAGCGCTCTCCCCCGCTCTACCAAAGGACTGTATCCAGCTGTCGACTCATCGATGATTACATTCGGCAGCATGCCTCTTTGCCTGGCAAAAGTATAAGCCGTATCCTTCGAGGTAAGTGCCTTCAACAGCTTCACGGCAGCCTCCCGCTTCACACTGTCCTCCCATGCAGTTCTACTCATATGGAAGTTCCCATTTCCCAATCCATAGACAAGGGCACCTGCAGAATCACCTTCCTCCTTCATCCGGGGAAAAGGAATAATATCGACGGTGTCCGCCTTACCTCCCAGGGACCCGGTAAACCAGGAACCCTGAACAATCATGGCTGCCTGCTTGTTTAAAAAGAGATTGTTCCGGTCTCTGCTGTTCATATTGAAAGCCTCTTTTGGGAATGCGCCCAGCTCATACAGCTCTTTCATATATCTCATGGCATCAATATAACACTGGTTGATCCGGCCCTCTGTAACGGGTTCTTCAATGCCTTTCCGCCCTCCCAGCATGGCCGCTATGTTCTGGTATATGTAAGTTCCCTCGGCAAGGGAATTATAGGCAATGGGAACAATATTATTCTTTCTGAAAATCTGGACCGCCCGCTTTAGTTCCTCATAGGTAGTAGGAACGGGTGCGTTGTACTTCTGGAACAAATCCTTATTAATGAACAGCGCCTCATAAATAATTTCCAAGGGCAACCCATAAATCCGGCCTTCCACGGTATTGTAGGACCACATATCCTTTTTAAAATTATCTTTCCATGGACGGTCACTGTCGAGAAGTTCCGTCAGGTCCGCTACTTTACCGGCCTTAATGAGGGCACGGATGTCCGAGCCGGGCCAGAGCCCGAACACGTCCGGATTATAACCCGAAGCGAAATCGATTTTCAATTTATATAAAAAATCTTCTGCAAAGGTGGATTCGTTAAGTACCTCGATATCCGGGTTCATGTCCGTAAATCGATTCAATACCTGCTGCAGGGTGTCCGCACTGGGGTCGCTCCCTCCCCAGCTGCTGATAAAGCGGAGCTTGATTTTCTGGTTTTGTGGTGCCGATTCCTTATTTACTATGATGCGGGATTGCGTGCCGGGAGAACATGCACTAAAAACAGTGAGCAGAAGAAGCAGGGTAACTAGAGTCATATATTCAAAATTCCTTCGCATAGAATATACCTCGTGTACGTATTTTAGACATTTTCCTATATTATACATTAAATGAATTATTTAAGCAATCATAGGATATTAATCCGGATGATGGCAAAAAAATGAAATGCGCTATGGAGCAATAAAAAAGCAGAACCCTTCATTTCAGGGTTCTACTTTACTTTTCAATCGTATAAATTCATTCAATAACAGGATTAAAACACCTTGCTTTCCCATCCCAGCAGCTTGGCTACCGCTTCAACAAAGTAGTAATCTCCGTAGATGAGCGAAACATCTACATTCTGCCCTGCCGGTTTGTTTCCGGTGCCTTCCCGCAGGATTCCCTCATACTCCGGTTGATTCCAGGTTGCATAGGAAGCCGCCAGGGATTTTATAATCCGTTCTGCCGCTGTCTGGTAGAGTCTCCCCTCTTCCGGCGGCAGGCAGCCCGCAATTTCAATCAAGCCGGATGCCGCACAGGCAGCCGCTGAGGTGTCTCTTTCCTCTCCATCCAGATTGGGTACTCTGAAGTCCCAATGAGCCACATAATCTTCCGTTAATGATGCCAGGAAGAAATGAGCTACCCGCTGTGCCGCACGTAAATATTTTATATCGCCAGTATATTTGTAGGTATTTGCCATTCCATAGATGGCCCATGCCTGTCCGCGGCTCCAAGCGGAATCAGGCCCATATCCCTGTCCTCCCAGTGCTTCTATAAACTCGCCGCTTTCCGCATCAAAGCTGGCGATATGCCGTACGGACCCGTCTTCCCGTATAAAGTGCTTCAGCACCGTATCGGCATGGGCTTTGGCAATATACTTGAACCGTGGGTCCTTCAGCTCCTCCGAGGCCCAGAATAGAATGGAAAGGTTCATAGAGGAGTCAATGATGGCCCAACCTTTCTTTTCCTGATTCCATGCACGCAAAAAGTTTCCGGCTATATTAAAGCGCCCTGCCAGGAAATTTGCTGCCTGCAGTCCGCGGCGTCTTGCATCGGGATCTCCGGTGAGCTTGTATTTGATTACAGCCGTAGGCAGAAATTGGAATCCTACATCATGATGGAAATTATTGTCCTTCATGAAGCAGCTTTCGATCTTCTCATCCCATTCCCAGGCTTCATTCCGGTATTCCTCCTTTCCTGTCATGTCATACAGGACCCAGAGAATTCCCGGCCAGAAGCCGGAAGTCCACCAATCCAGGCGCATATTGTCATATTCCCCTCTGGAAACATGGGGTGATTTACCCTTTAACTGCGGTATCATTTGGTCCACTTTTTCAATAATTTGGCTCCATGTGGTGTAGTAGGGGCTATTCTTCTGTTCTTCTCTTTGATTCATCGTTGCTTCTCCTTCATCCAGCTAGAGGCTTTATTATATATGTAGAGATGTCCGTACTAAAAAATATTTACTCACTAATTATAAGTTTTGAAACACCTCTTCCATAAAAATGGTATCATTTTTACGCTACCCTGTCTACATCTGGGTAAAAAATAAAAGCTCTTGCCGAAGCCAGGAGCTTTTATCCTAAAGTTGAGGACGATTCCTCAAACCATCCACATCCCCTTTTCATTTTCCTTTTACAGGTCTTTTGTCAGTCGATTACATCGACTCGATCCGCATTAATAACCGTACCTGTTGCTAAGAACGATTTGTTTCCCGTCACCCTGACCTTCAGCGTATGCTGTCCACGGGCCAAAACCGGACTCTGATACAGTGTCTGCTGACCTGCCCGTGTTGTACGGTAGCAGTCAATGGTCGTTTCCGGCCCCCCATCGATTGAAACCGCCGCACAGCCGTAGTTAATATCCTTTGAACCGATGAGTTTTACCTGCGTGCCATAAAACGATACGGTAAAATAGTCATTGGCATTGCCGGAATAATGATTATCCCAGTAGATAGTCGGCAAAGGCATCGTAGGAGTCATCATACAGGTTATTGGACAGCCCGTTTGCGGACCCTGCCGTACACTGGCTGTACGTCATCCAGTACGGCGGTGAGTTCGAAAAAGCTTCCGTAATATTTACCCCCCTTGCGATGGCCCCTTGAAGGATGGACCTTTGGGCTGCGTCAGCCATCCAATCGTAAGCACCTTTCACTACCTGATATCCGGGCACTTCTCCGCCTGCACGCATATGCTCATGGGACGGATTCTCACTGCCGCCGATATTGTACCTTACGATGTTCAGCCCTAATCCCTTGGTAGGACTAAACAACAGGTCCAGAATCTCATTCTTCTTTGTTTCACTCTTCCACCCTCCGACGGCATTGGCCCACCAGCAAAGGGAGGTCCCCCATCCTTCAAAAACCTGGAACTGCTCGCCGGGATCTATAACGATCTCCGCGGCAGCATTTACCCGTATACTTCCCGGTGAAAAAGCAACCGACACCGCCAGGACAAAAACCCATGCGATACTTTTTAACCTCTTTATCATACATTACCATCCTTTCTTTATTATCGATCTAATGTACACTTGTTTTCGGTTTCCCTTCCTATTTTTCCAGCTAGCCTTTTATCGCTCCTGCCGTTAAACCCTGCACGATAAATTTCTGCGCTGCGACAAAGAATATCAAAACCGGGATCATGGATAAGACCGCCGACGCAAAAGCCGCATTTATGTTGGCGGTATACTGTCCGAAGAAGAAAAACTGCTGCATGGGAATGGTTCTGACCGCTTTTCTCTGCAGCACGATCAAGGCAATGCTGAATTCATTCCACATCCACAGTACGTGCAGTGTCGCAACACAGGCGGTTATGGGCTTCAGAAGCGGAAATACGATCTGCCAGAAGGTCCTGTAGAGCCCGCATCCGTCAATAATGGCCGCTTCCTCCAGTTCCCGCGGTACTGCTTTGATAAAACCGATATAGAGGAAAGTAGAATAGGGAATGCTGGTTCCCACCATCAGTATAATGGCACCTTGAAGAGTATTTATCAAGGACAGGGCTTTGATGATCCTGTACACCGGGATCATGATTACTTGAAAGGGAACCATCATGGCTGCCAGGAAAACCATTTCACTGTATCTGTATACCCTTTTTTGTATGTTTCTTGAGATGATATAGCCTGCCATGGAGGAGCAAACCACGATCAGAAAAACAGAGAGGGGAGTTGTAATCATGCTGTTCATAAAGGACTGAAAGAAATTTGTTACTTCTGCCGCCTTGGTGAAATTGGACCATTGAATATACCTGGGGAAAGCAAGCACGGATTCCGCCGTTTCGAGCGGTGTTTTTACAGAAGTAATAATACATATGTAAAAAGGTGCCAGGAAGATTATGACCCCCATAAGAGTAAGCACCGTCAGAAGCGTACTTCCGATCCTGTTTCGGATTTTTATCGCCCGCATATTATAACTCCACCTCCCTGCTCCTGAATAGGTTTGATACCACCCTGCCGATGACCAAAAGGAATATCATAAATACCAATGCCACAGCCTGCCCGTATCCGGCCCTTTTAAAATTAAACAAGTGCTCGTATATATAGATGGCTACTGTTTCCGAGGACCTTACAGGTCCTCCCTTTGTGGCAATATAGGGCCCTCCGAATTCTCTAAGGCCGTATGTCAAAGAAAGGGTTACGCACACTGTAAATGCAGGAACGATCATTGGCAAAGTGATGTTTTTAAACTGCTGAAATGGACTCGCTCCGTCTACGGTTGCCGACTCATACATATCTTTTGGAACACCCGTCAGTGCAGATAAGTAGATAATCATATTAATCCCCACACCATTCCACAGCCCCATGATTACTATGCCGGGTATAACCGTCGAAGGATTCCCCAGCAGGCTGTTGATGCCGAACAAGGTATGAAATACCTCCCTATATATGTAGCTCCATATGAATACCGACAGCACTCCGCTAAGTGCGCAGGGTAGAAAAAAGGCCATTCTGGCAAAGTTTCTCCCCTTAAAGGGCCTGTTTATGGCTAGAGCCAGGACAAGAGCCAGTATGTTTCCCGCTATGGTGGAAAGAAGAGCAAAATATACCGTATTTCTAACCGGAATCAGAATGTCGTCATTGGAAAAGATATGAATGAAATTATTAAGTCCTACGTATTTTACCTCGGGAGATATTCCATCCCAGTTTGTAAATGCAACGTTAATCCCCATAAAGAAGGGGATCAACATGGAAAAGCCAAAAAAAAATACTGCCGGCAGCATAAATCCGCTCTTTATCAGTGCATTCCCAAATGATTTGTTAATCCTCATATTGCCCCCTATAGTAACTGTTCCCCGGGTTTTCCCCGGGAAAACAATTACTCTGATCCGCTAAAAGTTTTAATGGTTTTTATTTCTTAGCACCCGCAATTTTGGCAGTCTCATCATCCGCCATTTTCATGTATTTGCCGATATCCCTGTTCTTATCCATCAGGAATTTAGTAATAATGGACTCATGAAGCTTATTATACTCGTCTGCTACAAAGTCCGGGTTGTGGGTTGAGAAATTCACTGTGTTGTTGGCTTTAATGTACGCTTCTATATCGGCAAAGGCCGGGTCAAAATCAATTTTCAAGCCTTTGATGACCGAAATGGCTTTCTTGTTGTCCTGGAACACCTTGCCCATCTCCTGGCTGGAGAAGTATTCGAGAACCTTTACCGCCATTTCCTTATTGGGCGACTTCGCATTTACGGCGATACCGCCGGTTGCTTTTAATGGGAACTTATTATCTGCTGCATTGTCCGACCAGGGGAAAGCAAATAGCCCCAAGTTTACATCACTCTTCTTCGACCGGGCGGCATCCACCGTCCAGGTCCCGTTAATGATCATGGCAACTTTTCCTGTGGCAAGCATTTCCGTGGCCTTGTTCCAATCCGTTCCGAAGGGATCGCTATTTACATAGGCGAACCTTTCTCCCATTCGGCTTAATGCTTCCTTAAACTTACCCTTATCCTCCGACCACTTTGCTTTTCCGGCCTCAATGTCAAGCTTCCAGTTAGGATCATATTTTACTGCCGTTTGAATCACATCGGCATAAATGTCGCATCCGATGGGCCATCCGTCCTTATAGGCAGCACCGATGGGTGTAACTCCGGATTGTTTGATTTTTTCGCAGGCATCCATGAATTCCTTATAGGTTTTGGGAACCTCCTTTATCCCCGCTTTCACAAAAGCATCCTTGTTGTAGGTAACACCAAAGCCATTGGTATCGATGGGTTCACACCATATTTTCCCATTCAGTGTAGCCCCCGCCAAAGCGCTTTCCATAATATTGTTCTTTATAAATGCCTGACCGGATAAATCCACCGCATAGCCGGCATCGATAAATTCCTTTGAGCTGTTTATATTATCGATCATATAGATATCGGGCATATCGCCGGAAGCCATCTTTGTTCTCAGCAGCTGCGTGTATTCGCCGCCGCTCACCGTAACGATGTCGAAACTTACCTTGGGATTGTTTTTAATAAAATTATCCGTGCCTATCTTCATCCACTTCATTGCACCTTCTTCATTAAAATGGTGCATCCATGTGAGTTTTGCTGCTTTCTGCACATCTGTACTCTGTTTTCCGGAATCGGCAGCGCTTTTCCCTTCCGCTGTCTCATTTTTCTGTCCTCCGCACCCGGTAAACAGGCTTACGCACATCATTGAAGCCATAAACAAAGATATGAGCTTTTTCATTAAATGATCCTCCTTCAGTTTTTTACTGTGAATAATTCAATCCGGAAGCTTCCATTCCTCTTTACATTCATTATAAATGGGATGGATAAATTTTACATTTAAAAAAATTACCTTTTTATTAAAAATTTTAAGATGTTGGAAGATACCCTCTTCCTCTGCTACTGCATTAATTGCCTGAGATTTCGGTAATTTGTCCGCAAATTACGCCTTGTAAAAATGAGCAGCGGTTTTAAGTTGTCATTGTTATAAGGATCATTACAAATTAACGCAGCAGTATTAAGGAAGTCTTTTAAAGTCCGTGACTTTTGCTCCGGTAATATCCTTAAAAACCGTGCAGAAATAGGACGTGTTGCTAAAGCCGACTCTGCCGGCGATTTCATACACCTTCAAACCGGTGCTTCTCAAAAGCTTCTTCGCTTCTTCAATCCTGACCTTGTTTATATATTCGACGATTCGTAATCCCGTCTCCTGCTTAAACAGGTTGCAGAGGTAGTTGGGACTGAAGCTGTGCTCCGCTGCTATCCGTGCCAGTGTTATATTATTCATATAGTTTTCATTTATATAATGAATTACTTTTTGGATCTCTCTTTTATAAGGCATCCTGTCTGCCGTTACCCTTTCGTTTAGTTGAAGGAAGAGCTGCAAAAAGTAGTTTTTCATCTTCTCAATGGACTCTATTTCATCCAGAAGCTCCAAAGGAGCATACTTTGCCCCTGCCATTTCCTTAAACTCCAGCTGTCTCTCCTTTGCGATAAAGTACGCTATGGAAAACAGCTCAAATAAAGCTTTTTTGAGGTCAAGTCCATGTAAGCGCCGTTTGTATAGATCGGCAAAAAATTTATCCAGCTCCCCCGATATAGCCTCAGGCCCTGCATTTTTGACAGCGTCCGAAAGCCGGTCTGCCAGAGCCGGGTCGATAAAATACTCTTCGGTTTTGCAGCGCTTGGCCAAGTTATAATGGAAGATCTTCCCCGTACCTTCATAGAGCCGGCTTTGGAGGGCCATCTCACACTGCGTATAATATAGGGATATACTGTCCATATGTTCGCAAATATCACTTACTCCGATAGAAGAAAGGTATTTTGCTTTTGTATGAATGCCATCTTTGATCCTGCCGGCAATTTCTAAAACCTCTGCTTTTATTTTCGCTTCACTTTTTTCTCCTTCAAAGCTCACCAATACAGCAAACTTGTTATTCTCCAGTTTTGCAGTTAGCCCCTCACGGCGATTGCAAACCGCCGCTTCCATGATACCCCTGATACTTTTTTCTGCCTCAATACCCCTGTCAACAGCATTCAAGTCTGGGCTCAATGGACGGACCTTTTCTCCAGCTTCCAGTTTTATCACCAATACTACCAATTTCGCCAGGGAAATTTTGAGATCCAGACTGTACATACTTTCTTTTATTTTATCCATGGCCTTAACCTCTCCGGTCAATAGCCTCTTTATAAAGCTGTCTGTGATTCCCGGAAGATTATTGCGGATGACCCTGCTTTTTATCTCTTTTTCCCTGTCCTCATTGATCTTTATCTTCACCTGTTCTATAACTTTCACGATGTCACCGGGGTTTAGCTCATGCTTTAGGATATAATCCTCCGCACCGAACTTAAGGGCGTCCTTCACAAAGTTAAAATCGTCATAGGAACTCAGAACAACGATCTTTACCTGCGGATAGAGCCCTTTAACCGCCTTAATCAGTTCAATTCCATTCATCTCCGGCATGCTGACATCCGTCAGCAGTACATCCGGAACCTCCTTCTCCATCAGCTGAAGCGCATGTCTGCCATTGATGGCTTCCGATTCAATGCGGCATCCGTACAAACCCCAATCTAGGATGGTTCTTACAGCAAACCGATACATAACATCATCTTCAACAACCATGATCCTTATCATTTTCCATACCCTCACTTGCATCATCTAAATACGGTAGAGTCACCTCTACTTTTGTTCCGTCCCCCACGGAGCTGGTAAAGTTCAATCCATACTGCACACCGAAATAAAGCCTTATTCTTTCGTTGACATTTTTCACACCGATGCTGTTAAGTCCCGGATAGATCTTTTTATACCCGTCAGAGAGTATTTCTTCCACCTTATCCCGGGTCATCCCGACACCATTATCTTCAACCTCTAATTTTATTCCTCTACCTTCTTCAAAGGCCCTTATGGTAATAACACCATTGTTTTTTGACATCTCAATACCATGGTAAAGTGCATTCTCTACCAAAGGCTGCAATATGAATTTCAGGATTCTACAGTTTCTTACGGACGCATCCACCTGGTATTCGTCCCGAAACCGGTCCTCATACCGAATCCTTTGAAGCAAAAGGTAGCTTTTTACATAATTTATTTCTTCCTCGACGGTCTGGTATTCGCTTTTATTGCTGATGGAAGTCTTAAGCAGTTCAATAAGAGAAGTCACCATCTTTTCAATATCTTCCTGGCTTTTCATCCTTGCAAGCCATTTTATGGAGCCCAGGGTATTGTAAAGAAAATGGGGGTTGATCTGGGACTGCAGCACTTGAAATTCTGCCTGCTGCTTGGCCAGCCTCTCCTTATATACGGTATTGACCAGCTCATTGATCTTGTTGGACATATAATTAAAGCGCAGGCCTAAAAGCCCTATTTCATCGTAGCTGGCGGGTTTGATCCGGATATTGAAATCTCCGGTTTCTACCCTTCTCATGCTTTTTTCGAGGAAACTTATGTTTTTAGTTATATTGGAGGATAGGATATAAACAATAAAAACCGCAAATATAATAGCTCCCAAACAAATGAACAAAATTAGTGATTTCAGGAATTTGGAGTTTTTTGCCACTTCAGCAGCGGGAATAAAACAAAATACCTTAAACCGTAAACCGTCCTTTTCAACCTTTGTAGCAATATACCATTCGCCGCCGAATTTTACTTTCTGGCTGTCTCCGGGAGAATTGAAAAAGCGTTTGTCTTCCGCCAGTTGACGAAGCTCTTCATCGTTTAAAATATTGTTAATCACCAAGGTATCGTTAAACTTATCGAATATAACAATATTTCTCTCCTTAATCATGGACTGATCCGACTCCAGTACCTTGAAAAAACTGCTGTCAATACTGAATACAATGATGCCGAGCTTGTTTGTCAGATTTTTTTCGTCGATCATGTTCCTGGCAAAGAAAACCTGATTGCCCTCGGTGCCTGAGGCCACCCAGAGCATGCCGTTATCCGCCTTGTCAAGGTCCCCGGATATGGTGGCAAGAGTATTCTCTACCGTCTGCCTGTCCAGCCTCTTCCTGGATAAACCGGCAGAATCATTTTCCCACCAGAACAATTTCTCCTTCTGTGATTTGATACAAACCGAGTTGATATATCTATTGGCTCCCAGCATCTCTCCTACGGTCTGGGATACTTTTCTCTGTTTTACAGGATAATTGAACTCGTCAATGGCTTCCTCTCTCTCCATGAGAATATCCTTTATATCCTCGTTTCTGATTACATTATAGATAAGATTACTTAAATCCTTTGCATTATATTCGATGTTTTCCGCCACCTGTTTGACCAGCTGCCCTGAAAGTTCCTCGGTGTTATTTTCAATAATCCGTGTTGAAGTATAAAGGGTTATGGACCCTATGGCAATGGTTATCGTAAGGATGACGGAAATATAAGTTACAAGAAGCTTGGTTTTGATTTTTAAACTTAAAAAACTCTTCAGCAGTTTGGAAAATGCTCTTGTGGTGCAAATTGCTGTAATGTGCAGCCTCATCCGTAATCGATTCGATATTTTCAATCTCTCCCCACACTCCTTGGTATAGCAAAATTGCAGTATTCCATCGGGAAACGTACTCCCTTTGCCGGCCTGATTTCAAGAGCAAGGTAAAATAATCCATATTTTATAAACAATATCATATCAAAACCGACTTCCGTTGTCCATTGTAAAGTCAGGACTGCTGACTTTACAAAAAAAGTTGGCCGGGAAAATATGCTTTTCCCGGCCAACTTTTACTTTGAGCTTATATTATTTTATATTGTAGAACTTACCTGCCTTGTACATTTCGGTAGCTTCCTTAATAACTTCTTCTCCGCCGCGCTTCAAATATTCCTTAACGAATTCATCGAATAATTTGTCAGCATCACCCTGTCCGAGGAATATCTTCGCAGAGTAGTCCAGGAACAAGTTATTGTTCTTTGGTGCCAATTCCGGTCTTGCATCAACAGTCTTCAATTTCTCCTTAGGCTGGAAGTAAGTATATCCTTCCTTCGCGCCTATGTTTTCAAACCAGCTCAGGATTTCCGTACCTTTTGGCTGGAACGGAAGCATCAACTTATTGTAGGCATCATCTCTTGCAAAGCACACGGAATTCATTCTCCATGCCTGTTCGTCAATACCGGACTTAGTAGTAGGATATGTGTATTGGATCTTTCCATCTTTTTTAGTATAAGTGTCTCCCTCAATACCAAAGGCTATCATCTCACGGCCTTCCGGTGACAATTGGTCATCAATCAACTTCAAGATTCTTTCCGGTTCCTTAAAGTTCTTGTTGATATAGGCCATTACGTTCACTGGAGGATACTTATACATTCCTTTGTTTCCAGCCGGTCCTTGAGGACTTGGTATAAGCATATAGTCTCCATCGGGCACATTCTGTTTGAGGTTTGTAATTCTGCCTGGAAGATCGCCTACATTTGAAGTGAAAAGTCCCACTTTTCCTGCATTGATCTTATTCCCCCAGTCGGTGCTATTGGTTGTAAGACTTTCCGGGTCAATCAAACCTTCTTTATACAGTTGAGCATGGAATTTCAGGGCTTCCTTCATTTCAGGACGGATCATATCCGGCACCATTTTTCCATCCTTATCCAGGTTCCATTGGTCATACTGTTGTACGCCAAAAGCTGAGAAGAACAGATCGGTGTACTCCCATCTTGTACGTCCTGCATAGGGATATTTAACTCCAAGCTTTTTAAATGCTCTGAGGACTTCTAGATACTCATCCAGTGTACTAGGAACCTTTAGACCGGTTTTGTCAAGAAGGTCCTTACGGATGACTGTTCCTCTTCTTGCACTAATACCCAGATACTGTACCGGAATACCGTACTGCTTTCCGTTAACCTGGCCGTATTCCCATGCAATTTTCGGTATTTCATTTACATACTTCCACTTGTCCATGTTTTTCTTAAGGATATCGTTCAGATCCCAGTACATTCCTGCTTGGACGGAACCAGCCAAGCCCACGTAATTAACGTCTCCCAGCCCCAATACCACGTCAGGAATATCTCCAGATGCCATCAGCATTTGCGTCTGCTGGTCACGGTTTTTGTCATCCACCATCTTCATGGTCATTTCTACATTAAATTTCTTGTTGAAAGCCTGTAGGTACTTATCCTTGGTGATATCCGGGGACTGTGTTACATAGTCGGATGTTCCAGCCCAACTGAGGATGGAAAACTTCAATGGTTTTTCCTGCGCCGGCGCCCCTGAAGCAGACGGCGTAGTTTCTTTTGGAGTCGTTTTTTTATCGTTTCCACAACCACTAAACAAGGAAACTCCAATTGCTGCAGCCATGATTAAGGAAAACAATCTTGCACTTTTTCGATACATGTTTTTTCCTCCTAGATTTTTTTATATTATTTAAAGCCTTCGCCTTAAATCCGAGCCCCACAAAATATGTGTTATTCCTTTACCGACCCCAATGTCGCTCCCTGTACGAAGTGCTTCTGAAGGAACGGGTATACCAGCAAAATCGGCACAGTTGCAACTACAATGGTGGTTGCCTTTATACTCTGTGGAGCGGCCACAAAGTTTTCGACCATATCCGAAAAGTTGGTCTGGTTTGCCTGTATCATCTGGTAAAGCCTGATTTGAAGCGTCTGTAGATTCGCTTTTCTTAAATACATCAACGGACCTTGAAGAGAATTCCAATGTCCTACTCCGTAGAAAAGACCAACAGCTGTAAGGGAAGGCTTTGCCAGCGGAAGCACAATCCTGAAAAGAAGACCCGTTTCAGAGCATCCGTCAATTCTTGATGCATCAATGAGCTCCCCTGGAAGGTTTGCAAAAAAGGATTTCATAACCATCAGATTAAAGCCGCTGATCGCACCTGGAACAATTACCGCAAGAAAGCTATTGTCCATACCCAACCCTCTTATCAGAAGATAATTCGGGATTAACGGAGCCGAGAATATCAATGTAATAGTAACCATCAACAGTACCTGGCGCCTATATACAAATTCCTTTCTGGACAGCGGATACGCCATCAAAGCGGTCATGAATACATTAACAGCAGTGCCTACAGCTGTAATGAAAACCGAGTTGAAAAACGCTTTCCGGATTCCTCTATCCGTTAATACGGCTTCATAGGTAAGCAGTGAAAATCCCTTCGGCCAGAAAAGCACCTGCCCTGATTCGACGAATTGCTTGGAACTGAAGGATTCTGCAATTACCTTTACTAGCGGTGCAACCATTATGATACATAGTCCGATCAGAAAGATGGTACTTAGGACAATATATATTCTTCTTGGCAATGATTCCTTTATTTTTATAGACGATGAGTTTCCTACCATTTTATTCATCTTATTTTCACCTCTTTTTTAGAACAGGCTTTCCCCTGTAGCCTTCAGGCTTAATTTATTTGCTACAAATAACAGCAACAATCCCACTACCGATTTAAACAAGCCGACCGCAGTTGAGAAGCTGTACCGCAGCTCCAGCATACCGTACTGGAATATATAGGTATCGAAGATCTCCAGTGCCTGACGGTTTGCAGGGTTTCTGAACACCCATACTCTCTCAAAACCGAAATCAAGAAAGTGTCCGATCTTTAACAGGAACAATATCATTACAATGGACAGCAAAGAGGGAAGGGTTATATACCACATCTGCTTAATTTTCCCCGCACCGTCTATGCTAGCGGCTTCATATAGATTCGGATTGATGCCAGCCAGTGCAGCCAAATATATGATCGTTCCCCATCCGGTATCCCTCCATACCCCTGCACTCACAACGATTTGCTTTGCCATCTCAGGCTTTATCAAAAAATATATGGGATCCTTTCCCAGCCACTGCAGAAGCATGTTGATCAGCCCGTACTCCGGTGAAAGAACCTGGGTCGTTATGATTCCTCCGAGGATGGTCCAGGATAAGAAGTGCGGTAAATACACGGTTTGCTGGACCACACGCTTAAACTTCATGCTGGCAATCTCGTGAATCATAAGTGCCAGTATAATTGGAGCTGTAAAGCCAATAATCATGTCATATATATTAATGCTTATGGTGTTCCAAAGCACCTGAAAAAATTCCGCATAGTTAAACAGTGTAGCAAAGTGTTTGAAGCCTACAAAACTGCTTCCTCTAATACCGTTAAAGACGTTGTAATCCTGAAATGCAATAATTATACCTGCTAAAGGTATATACTTGAAAACAACAAAGTACAATATACCCGGTAAAACCATAAAGTACAAGGCTTTGTATTTCCAAATGTAGGAAAAGGATTTTCGTTCCATTGTTAGACCTCCGTTTGGTTACTATAATATTTCCCTTTATAAGCGATTAGATGCTACATTTATATTTTAGCATTAAACTTTTGCGCCTTCACAGGACATTTTTGACATGTGATCGGCTTTTTTTTACCCCCTGCCGAAAAAATCTTACCATTTGCATTGTCATCGGATTTATGCAATAATAAAGTTGCCAACGGAAAACGGTTCACAACAGGTTTCCATACAATCATTCAACCTATTTCCCATTATTTTGTATGCATATTGGGGGTGTCAGAGAAATGAAACCCTATCCGGGTCAAAGAGGTCTCTTTAAGATGTTTGCATTAACCTTTTGTATCGTAATTTTCCTTCCAATCATTATTATTGGAAGTTTGAGCTATTTACGTTCTTCCGACTACCTTAAAATACAGACCGAGGAATACCTGGGGCAAATTGTCCTGAATGTAAGCAATCAGATGGATACCATCATTCGTGATTACGACTGGCTGTCCCTCCGTATCATCTCTTCCAGAGAGGTCCGGCAAATAACTACAGCTGAATCCTATACGGATTATGACAGCTATTTGTTTCAAAATTGGGCCGGTAATTCTTTCATCAATGATATATTTATGCAGAAGTCTTATATTCGATGGTTCAGCATCTATGGCAGTAACGGTTACGTCTATACGACAGACTCGGGAAAGAACCATAAGGAAATAGAAAGCCTGCAGCAGGCACTTCCTACAAACGGTTCCATCAAGCTTTTTGTTACACGGGGTGCTGCCGGAGACACCGGTGCCATAACCAGCAACCAGTTTTTTGTGTTTCTAGGCCGCTCATTGGTCTATAATGCAAATAAAACCAGCGGAACCTTTTTCATGGAAATAGGAACACAGCAATTCGGTTCCATATGGAAGCAGGTTGACCTTAAAGGCGGGCAGATATGGATTACCGACCAGAATGGCCAATTTATCTATCATCCTGAAAGCAAGTACCTTGGGAGAAACGTAGGTGAGACGATGGATATGCTCAACCTGAACCAGGACTCCGGCGCCTTTACCTGTAAAATTAATGGAACGGAGCAATTCGTGGTCTACCGCACCTCCGGCTATACAGGTTGGAAAACCATAACGGCAGTTCCCTTAAAGGAATTGAACAAGCCAGTTAACAATCTGAGAAACGCCATTCTCCTGTCCGCCTTGTTCGCTTTTCCCCTGGCCATCATTATCGGCTATGTATTTATTGTTTTCATCATCATCAATCCCATACGCAAAATCCAGCATGTGATGAAAGAGGTAGGAAAGGGGAACTGGGTAAAGATCGAAGGAAATCTGCCGCGCAATGAGATCGGAGACTTGATCCAGGGGTACAATGTCATGGTGGGGAAGGTGTCGGAATTGATTGAAACGGTGTATGAAGCGGAATTACGGCATCAGAAAGAGGAGCTGGCTCAAAAAAAAGCCGAACTGCAAGCTTTGCAGACCCAGATCAATCCCCATTTCCTTTACAATACCCTGGGTGCTATCAATACCTATGCATTAACGGATAAAAAGCAGCCGGTCAAGGAAATGATTGATGCATTGGGAAATATGTTCCGGTATGCGGTACAAAACCCCCTTGAGCCTGTGAAGGTAAAGGATGAGATACTTCATGTGGAGAATTACCTTTTGATTCAGAATTACAGGCAGAGAAACATGCCGAAGATCGAATGGAATCTGGCAAAATACGCCGAATATCCTATGTTAAGGCTGACACTGCAGCCCTTAATTGAAAACATTTTTAACCACGCCTTTCCGAACGGCATCGAGTTTCAACATACCATTTGGATTGAAGCAAAGGAAAAGAACGGCTCTTTCGTCATTGAAGTTTCGGATAATGGCGTCGGCCCCGAATGGGATATACCGGAATTTGAATTTATCGCCAATGAAAGAGGCGGCAAAGGGGGGATTGGCCTATCTAACGTACATCGACGGCTGAAACTCGCCTACGGTAACGAGTATGGGATAAAAATCAGCGGTAAGAAGGGAATTGGAATGACAGTCATTATGCTAATGCCACTGCCTTCCATGCGCGATGGTGATGTGGAAAACCAATAGATGCTGTCAGTGCAAAATCCGTATCGTGGCATGACGCAAATACATTCTATCGAAGATCGGAGTGAGAAGAATAATGTATAGCTTTTTATTAGTAGATGATGAACCCGTGGTAAGAGAAGGCATGAGCGTAATTTTAAGACAGTCCGGCTTACCCATCCGAGATATTGTGGAAGCAAATGACGGAGAAGAAGCGGTAGCTTTTCTCGAAAACCGGGACTTTGACTTTTTAATCAGCGATATAAAAATGCCTAAAATGGATGGTCTGGAGCTAAGTAAGAAAGCAAAGGAACTCAACCCCAACATGACCACGTTAATTGTCTCGGGCTACGAAGACTTCAAATACGCACAAACGGCGTTACGCTACGGAGTTAAGGATTATTTGCTGAAGCCCTTAAACGACAAGAATTTTATCTCCGTTATTTCGGCATTAATCGGAACTTGCAATAAAAATCAACAAAATTATACCATGCCTCTGGAAAAAGTTGATTCCATCATTTATACGCTTGAGTCCGGTTTATGGGAAAATTCCAAAGCCGATATAGAAAGTGCCTGTGAGGACTTTAAAGGGGTTTGCACAGATGCTCCTGCAAATTACTGCATTAAAACTGCGGACGAAATTCTGGAAATCGTATTGCGCAAATTATCCGCAAGGATGGGATACCGGCCCCTCATTGATATATCCAAATACGAGGGCACCAATAAATTAGCTCTTCAAAAATGGTTTATGGACGAAATCCTCCATATCGGAGAAGCCGTGCGAACAAGAAAAGCTTGTGTTGATTACCAATCGGTGGACCTGGCAAAAAAATATATAGAAGAAAATTACAATAAAAATATATCCCTGGAGGATGTCAGCCGAAAAGTCGGTTTAAATCCCAGCTATTTCAGCAGGATTTTCAAATCCACTACAGGCGCTAATTTTGTTGATTACCGCACGGAAATAAGAATCAATAAGGCCAAGGAATTATTAAACATGCCCAATAAGTCCGTAATAGAAATCACATTTGATATCGGCTTTAATGATACGACGCATTTTACACGGCTATTTAAAAAGTTTACCGGTATCACTCCTACGGAATACCGGCAGAGAAAAGACTCTACAGGGCAAAAAGCTACTTCTTCCTGAGAAGAGGCTTTTTGCCCCTGTGGCAGCCTGTCAGGATACTACCGGTCCTTTTTTACATTTCCCGGTCCTAGCATAACAGCTGCCTGTTGCCCCTGCCAATCCTTCATAGCAAATATGAAGGGAGAACAAAATGCTATCGCACTTTGTTCTTCGCTAGGGGGAACTACTTCCCCCTTCGACGGAGCTAACGCTCCTGAGCCCCCCCCTCTAAACCGGCGAGGGGAATCCCCTCTGCACTCCCCATGGTAAGAAAATTAAAAACCATAATTTCCTTACCATCAAAAAAATAAGATTCCTGAATTTCAGGAATCTTATTTTGGCGCGCCCAGCAGGGGTCGAACCCACAACCTCTTGATCCGTAGTCAAGCACTCTATCCAATTGAGCTATGAGCGCACATTTAGCGAACACATATTATAATAATACAAAACGAAGAAAAAATCAACTACTAGTTTTAGGAAAAATTAAATTTCTTCTTTCTCCTCCCTATAAAAATAAATTTCCCTAACACTTTCCTAACTTTTTGGTTACAATCCACTAGTATTGGTTTAATATACCTGTTATATGTCAATTTTATATGATATAATGTTTATTCTACAGAAATATACAAACGAGTGAGGGAATGGAACATATGTTTTTTGAGTCATACAAGTCAATATTGTATTCGGACACACTTTTACCTGATATATTCATTACAGAGTATATGCCTTCCATGAGTGGGGACTGCGTAAAGGTTTATTTGTACTGCCTGTTTATGGACAAGTACAACAAGCAGGCTTCCACGGAAGAGCTGTCAAAAAAGCTGGAAATCGATATAAACAAGGTAAAGGACGCTCTCACTTATCTTGAAAGTGTTGGTGCAATATCCAGAAAGGAAAACAGTGTAGTTTTGGTAGACCTGAAGGAAAAAGAGATCAACAAGCTGTACAGGCCCAAGCTTACGTCGACACCGGAAGAGGCCCTGCAAAGCAGTGAACGCAACAAAAAGCGCAATGCCATCATTTCCGCCATCAATAACTCCTTTTTCCAGGGGATCATGCCGCCTTCCTGGTATACCGACATCGATGCCTGGTTTGATAAATACAAGTTCGAAGAGGATGTGATGTATGCCCTCTTCCAGCACTGTTATGACCATAAGGGACTGGCCAAAGGATATATCGCAAAAGTTGCAGACAGCTGGCACAGCAAAAGTATAGTAAATTCCTTTGATCTGGACAGATATTTTGTAGAATACCAGAAACTAAAGGATATAAAGCTGAACATCACTAAAAAGTTGAAGTTTAACAGAATGCTTACGGAGTATGAGCAGGATTACATAGAAAAGTGGGTTTTGGAATACGGGTATGATTTTGAAATCATCGAACTGGCTTTAAAAAGGACTACTACCCGGACCAACCCAAGCTTTGAGTATATCCATAACATTGTGACGGATTGGTATAAGAACGGGCTTAAAACCATGGAAGAGATCATTACCTATATGAACACCAAGAAGCAGGCGGCGGCTAAGAAGCCAAAAGCCAAGGAGTCTGCCGTTCCTCAGCACAGCAACTTTAAGCAGCGGGACTATGATGACGAGTTTTATGACAGCCTCTATGAAAATGCGTAAAACCAACCTATTACATAGAAATAAGTTTCTTGAAACGAAGGGCATGGACGAACCTTTTGCTACATCCTGACGGGATTCGCAAAAAGTCCGGGCAGTTTGTTTCAAACGACAAGGGTGATCGTATGAGTGCAAGTATACATAACCTTATAAAAACTGAATATGACAAGCGGCAGAAAGCGGCCTATGACAGCCTGGAGGAAAAGAAATCCGAGGTGTATGCCAAATTCCCCAGGATACAGGACATTGACGAGGAAATCAAGCTGAACGGAATCCACTATAATAAGATGATCCTTAAAGGTATGATTTCGACAGAAGATGCCTCGACCCGCCTCCTGGGCCGAATTGATGAGCTCAGAGCGGAAAAGCTTGCCTTGCTTATGGAAGGCGGCTATCCGGTCAATTATCTGGAAATCAGCTATCAGTGCAGCCATTGCAGGGATACGGGATATATCGAGGGTACCAGCGGAGCGGAAAAATGCGTGTGCTACAAACAGCAGCTTATCAGCCATCTGTACAGCGAATCCAACCTGAAGCTGGTGGAAAATGAGAATTTCTCCACCTTCAATGAGACCTTCTACCCGGATGCTGTCAATGAAGCCAAATACGGTATAAAAATTTCACCCCGGCAGAATATTCTGAGTATCCGGGAACGCTGCACCCGATTTATTGAAAACTTTGCAAATTCGGAAGAAAAAAACCTGTTTTTGAGTGGTCCCACGGGGGTAGGGAAAACCTTTCTATCGAATTGCATCGCTATGGAGCTGATCAACGGGGGAAGGACCGTATTGTACCAAACAGCACCAACCTTGTTCAATATTGTGAATGAACACAAGATGAAAGCCTTTACCGAAGAAGGATACATGGATACCCGGTACCGGAACATATTGGAGGTAGAACTGCTGATCATTGATGACCTGGGGACTGAGCCTCCCAGTGCTTCCCGGTTCGCAGAGTTCCTAACCATACTGAATACCCGGCAGCTTAACAATCTTACAAGGCCCTGCAAAACCATTATTTCAACCAACATCGAGGCACGGCAGTTATATGAGTATTATTCGGAAAGAGTTGCGTCCCGGATTATTGGGGGCTTTGATATGTTCCGGCTGGCAGGAGAGGATATCCGCAGGCTGAAAAAAGTAAAGGAAAGTACTAAATAAACACTGGATAAGGAACCTGGTGGCAATGCCACCAGGTTCTTTATCTGATACCTATGAATCTGAGTACCATATCAAGGGCTTCATTCCTTATTCCCAGTAAACCGAAGCCCTGGGCAACATAGATGGTCCCAATCAGAAGGAATGGCGGCAAAAGCCAGACCATACCTTTTAAATCTACTTTTTCCGCAGGTTCCCGTACCCGTTCTACCTTCTGCTCCGTATTTTTGATTAAAGCAATCATCAGCCCTACCAGAAAGGCAGCACAGGCAAGGAATATAGTCCCCCAGACGATGATGACTGCCACCATCTGCATGGTGGGCATTTCAAACAAAGACGATATATCCGTCGGAGAGGCTCCGGACTGGCCGGGATTCAGTCCGGAAGACTGCATCGTGTTCATTAGCTTGCTTGCAGCATAGGAGATCAGTACTGCCAGGGAATTATTGCAAAAATGGGCAAACATTCCTGCGAACAGGGAATTTGTCCTGTATACAATAAATCCGATTAAACCACCCAGTAAAAAGGTTCCCAAAAGCTTCTGAAAGTCCACATGCATCAGCCCGAAGAGGAAGGAAGTAATAAGGATGGCTTTGACGACGCCCAATCGCTCAAATCCCCTTTGAACCACACCACGAAACAGAACTTCCTCACAGATTCCGGCAGACCCACCGATCACCAATATATTAATGAACAGACCCAGGCCATTTGTTGCAACCGGAATCTGCTGTATTAAAACCTTTCCGAAAATCTGTTTGATGATGGAGAGATTTACAAGATTCAATATGCTGATGATGGGAATACAGAACAGCATGATGCAAAATATGATAAACAGGTTAAGAAGCCCTACCCGATGAATCCGTAAGGTATTCCGGATGTCGTAGCGGTAGAGGAAAAGCATCCCTAAGGCCGGAGCCATTACCAGAAGGAATTCCGTAACCAGTA
Source organism: Bacillota bacterium (assembly GCA_023419605.1). GTDB lineage: Bacteria > Bacillota > Clostridia > Acetivibrionales > JAEZXR01 > JAEZXR01. Next base: position 64,751 of record JAEZXR010000018.1, read on the forward strand.
CCCCCGAGTAAAATTCCCGGTGCTGCACTCTGGAACCAATCACCAGAAACAGCAAGATGGTAATAAAGTAGAGAAGGGACACCTGACGTATCGTCGGCCTGTGACTCCTGAAAGATTCCCCCTGCGAATTTTCCAACATATAAAAAACCTCCATGCTTCTGCCGTATAAAGAATCATACCTTATACTATGTTTTCCGATATTAAACTATTCTAACACGTATTCGGCTCCATTAAAAGTGAAAAATTACAGCCCCTGAGCAAAGGCTCATGGACTGTAATTTACGCTTATTTATCAAAGTCCGGATATACTTTTCTGAGAATGGCCGAAAGATCCCTTCCCGGGTTCATGTAATACCTTCCCAACTCGAAAGGCTTGCTTTCCTGCGTAACATTTCCCTCCTTTGTAGTAAAGGCCAGCTTAAAACCGGCTTCCTGCAAAATGGCAATGGTTTTTGCATTATATTGTCCATAAGGATAGGCAAAATAGTCCAGCCCCAGTAACTCCTTGCTGCGCTTAATATCCTGCCTTACCTCACTCTCAGGCTTAGTTACCAGAAATCCCATTCCCTTATCCTGATTGTGCATTGCATGGGTATGGCTTGCATAATCAAATACATCCACGCTCTTGTTGATCTCCTCCCAGCTAATAAAGTTTAACTGATCCGGGTTGAACTTCTGCGGGGTCTCACGGATTGCTGAAGTGACCACGAAAAGCGTCGCTTTGAACCCATATCTTTTCAATATGGGATAGGCATAGAGATAGTTGCTCAGGTAACCGTCGTCGAAAGTAATCAGCATACTTTTATCGGGGAGGTTGATTTCCTTTTTTAGAAACTTCTCCATTTCATAAGGGGTCATGGTATAGAATCCTTTTTCATACAGCAGTCTCATCTGGCTCTCGAATTCTTCCAGGGAGATGACAGAGTAGTTATTCTTAAAGTTTTTATTCTCCTCTTTTCGTAAGATATGATGATACATGAGTACCGGTATTTCCTTTGCAGCAGGACCTACCTCCTGCTGGATAATGGGGCTTAGGGGTTTATTGTCTTCCTGCTGGGATGCCTGATTCAGAACTTTTGCTTTCCCGCTGTTTAGGGGATTCCTTCGATAATCCAGCACTCGTGCTATAACTGCACAGGCCTCTCCCCGGGTTGCGGCCTGGTTGGGCCTAAATACGACCTGCCCGCTGTTGGTCATAAACCCACGCATCAAGCATTCGTTAAATACGGTTTCAACCCAGTTCAGATCGGCAGCGCAAACATCCGCCAGAATCGCTCCTTCTCTCTTTTTCTGTGAGAGCTTCAGCAGGTTGTAGACCATCTTCGCCATGGTTGTGCGGCTAATGACGGCTTCATAGTTATAACTCTCCCGTTTCGCGATTACACCAAGCTCTTCCGCCCTCTTTGCATAGCTTTCGTACCAGTCGGTTTCTTCCTGTATTTCCACCTTCTCACCGACGGACACAAGAAGCAGCTTCAAAAATTCGCCTACGGTAATTTTTTTGCCCGGTCTAAACGTCCCGTCTTCATAGCCGCTGACCAGTCCCTGCTTTGTCAGCCACTCAATATCCGAAGCATACCAGTCCCCGGACCTGAGATCGGAAAAGCCGACTTTTTTTGCCGCATTTCGGTGTTTCAACACCTCGGGCTCCTGTACATCATTCATGCTTCTGCTCATCCGAGCAGAAATCTTTTGATCGTAAAGACTGCTCCCCAGGCCAGCCTGGGAAACCAAAAATGCCAACCCTATCGAGAGGGCCAGCAGACCTGCTTTTTTCATTTTCAACATTAGCATCGTAATATCCCCATGATATTGCTCTCTGTTTTATTATATTTAGGAAAAACCCGTTCATTGATGATAGGGGTGCAAAAAGTTTTAAAAAGGTTTTTTGCCATTCAAATCAAATAAAATCATGATGCTTTCCTTGTAACATGTAGGTTATGTAAATTAAAGCATCATTAATTAAATAACGATCAAATCACTTCTTCAAAATGCAGCAAAAAAGCCGAGCATTTTCGCCCGGCCTTTTTCCCGTTCCACTTACATAGTCAATATTCCATTGGGTGTATCAATAATCATAAGTACCCGCTCTTCTTTGCCTGTTTCCGCATTGATATAAACGAGAAAATCCCTGTCGTTCATTTTCCCTTTAAACTCATAGGTAAAAATCTCTGTTTTGTAATTGGTCGGTATCATCGCCATTCCCGTACTAAGTACCTGCATTTTAGGGTTTATAACGGCCCTGGCCTGCTGCTCCGTAACCTTTGCTTTCGGAATCTTCCGCTGTACATGGGACGATAGGTAGCTCTTCGCCTCAAAACCTACGATCTCACCGTTATCCAGCGCAACCTTTACCTTGATAAGATCCGGATATATTACGACATTATCCTGCTTGTATGCGTAATTGATTACCGCCGTATTATCCTCCTTCAGATAATACGTATCCGCCATCCCTTTGTAGCCCCTGGATTCAAGAAAATCTCTTCCTACCTGCTTTGCCTGATCCATGTTAAGATTTTCCTGCGTCACTGCCCGGTTATTCAGCATCATAAAGGTACTGCCGCCTTTTTGAGCTACATCGATGGTTGCAAACTGTGAATCTGGAGCACCCTTGAATGTTACCTTGTAGCTGTAGGTATTTATGGGGCCTGAATCATTTCTTCCATTGTCCGAAACCTGGTTTACCTTATCTGCACCAAAAAAGTCCACAACCTTTTGCTTGGCCTGCTCCGTATTTAATTGATCTCCGGTTACTCCCCGGGGCTCCACAGTAACCATATGATCGGAAAAAGGCCCGTCATAGATGAGCGTGGGATAATCCTGAAAGGTCTTGTCGATATTCTCTACCTGCTTCATATTCACATTCTGCGAGGTTTTATTAAATAAAGGAGTTCCTTTATTGGCCAGTTTCTCCCACTGCATCCTCCCACTGGTAAGCTGCGTCTGCAAGTCATTTAAGCTGTCTCTGAGAGTAACGGCAAAGCCGTGAAGCTGTTCGATGGTCCCATACTGCTCATTGGACATCCGCTTTCCCTCCAGGTTCTGGTTATTCAGCGCATAGGCCAAATCTCCCACCTGTGTCAGAAATTTTGAGGTATTGGCCAGTGTATGCTGTGAAATGGGCAGCTGCCCTAAATTCTCCTGCGCCATATTCGCCTGTCTCCATGCTTCCTGCAGTATGGCTGCGGTTCTGTCGGTGGTGGAGGTAATCATCGATTTCATGAGCAGGGTTTCGATATTGTTTACATACCCTGCCATATCAAAGAAGGCCCTGTTGTACTGATTATCCAGTTCCTGCCTCAGGTTTGCAGCATGCTTGTACTGAAGGATTCCCCATATACCCACGGCTGCAACAACCACGATAACAATACTGTACATTCTCCTGTCCGAAAGTCTTCTTTTAAAATCCAGTAATTTTTCTCTTATACCCAATGTAACACCCTCTTCCTATATTCCGAAATAATGCTTTCCTATTCTTGCCTTGACCTGCCTGCTCCATATCCAACTACTGGTCGCCGTGGCGGGATTCCAATAGTATAGACATCCGTAGGTTGGGTCCCATCCGTTCATGGCATCCCTTGCAGCTTTTACTACGGAGGAACTTGGATCAATAGGTACGTTGATCTGCCCGTCGTCTACAGCAGTAAATGCCCCCGGCTGGTATATGACTCCGGCAACGGTTTTGGGAAATCTGGAGTCTCTTGTCCTGTTTAAGATAACAGCTCCCACCGCGACCTGCCCTTCATAGGGTTCGCCTCTGGCCTCTCCATTAATCGCCCTTGCCAGCAGTTGTTCCTCACTGATACCATTTCCCTGTGCGAAGGCTTCATTTTTGTAAAAGAATTTTGACATCCCTGCCGCCATAAGCGTGTCCCTGGAGGCAATGCCGTCCGGGCCGATCCCCCAGCTTCTTTGAAAATCCTTTACAGCCATGAAGGTATCCAGTCCGTAACTTCCATCTACTGCACCTTCATAGTAGCCCCAATTCTTCAACCTTTGCTGCAGCTCTTTCACCTCATTCCCCGCACTACCCGGGTGCAGGGCGGGAGATGACCCGGTACCCACCACCTGTCCGCCGCTTATTGCTGTTATGATCCAGGTAAATAAGAAAATAAATATTGCAATTCTTTTTGCAGCTTTCAAACCTTTTTTACCTCCCTTCAAAACTTGCTGGAAAAAACATACGATTCGATACTATTTTTTGTTTTTTACAATAAAATATTCACAGATTTTGAAGTTTTATGTAAACTATGTTTTTTATCCTTTTACCCACAGCATCCTATATCCGGTGTTTTTAACATAAAAAAGAGTAATGGCTTTATTCAAACCATTACTCTTTTTATAGGCCTTATTATTCAAATATCCTTCTGATTCCTACAATCCTTTTCTGGTAGTAGCTTTCACTCAAGGCGCTTACGGCCACCATGCCCTTTGATTTGTTTGCATGAAGAAATTTCTCGTCTCCCAATAAAATACCTACATGGGAAATATCCTTTTGACCCTCATTCGTGCTAAAAAAAATCAAATCTCCTGCCGCTGCCTCTTCCAGCTTTACTTCTCTACCTGCTTCACATTGCGCATTGACTTCCCTGGGCAGGTTCACTCCATTAATTTTTGCACAAATATAGGTAAGCCCTGAAGCATCTACGCCCCAACTGCTGATTCCCCCAAGCTGGTACGTTGCCCCGCGGAACTTGTCTGCTGTAGTAATAAAATCCAGTGCCTCTGTCTTTGGGATTTGATCAGCCGTCTCCAGTTCTATGGTTCCGCTTACATCAATCCAGCCTTTTTGGCCCTGAGGTAAAGCCACTTCGTAGCCTCCATCCCGTTTTCCCTGCGTATAGAATTCCGAACCCATAACCACATCCTTCGCGACGACATTATTCCCTGCACCCCAGCGAATGTTTTTCGTCTTAGCCGTTATTACGATCCTGTATTTATAATTGGAAGCCATAATACTGGTACAATCCCCATCCAGGTATTTTGACTTGATCCAGCCTGTGCTTCCATCCACAAGCTTCACTTTCGTCCAGTACTCCTTCTCCTCTATGATTTTCAAGGGCTGGTTATAGAGGGCTTGGGAGATTCTCCGGGATTTGGTGTCTGCCTCTTCAAAAACATCGACCACCGTATCAATAACCACAGCCATATTGTTATACTGGACTTCGGATTTTGCAGCGCCTCCGGGGCCTGTTTTAAAAACCTGCTGCGTCTTTTCTCCCGGCAAGTGTTTAAACAGAGTGCGCACCTCACCGCACCCTGACAGCAGCAGTTGGAATAGAATTATTAAAATAACACCAAGGATCGTTTTCTTTTTCATAGCAATTCCTCCGGGTCTATGAATAACTGGAAAATAGGTAAAGACATTCAACCCCACCCCGAGGGAGGGAATCTTTATTTCGCGGCTAAAGCCGCGAGCAGGTGAGCTATTGCCCCCCTGCACCCCCAGGCCAGTTCCGAAGCTGAAATCTCCCTATAATGTAATCAAATTTACTTTCTCTCTGCAAATCTCTTCAAACATCTCTACTTCTCTCGCCTTGCAAGTAAAAAACAGGATTTGCCGATCTTGGGCCAAGTCCTTCAAGTAATGGACCGTCTCCCTGGTCCGTACATCATCATACTGGGAGAAAACCTCGTCCAAAACCAGCGGCAGCCTCTCGGTAGTGGAGGATATTACGTCTGCCAATGCAATCCGCATGGCTAAATACATCTGGTCTATAGTTCCTCCGCTTAAGGCGGATACAGGGACTACATCACCTGTTTCCGGCGCTAGAGCCTTAAGCAGCAGCTCGTTGTCCACTTTGAGGTTTTCATACTTCCCTGACGTAATTTGGGCTGCCACTGCACTCATTTTCCGGCTTACGAGGGGGGCAAAATCTCTCCGTATTTCCAAACTGGCCTCTTCCAGGGTTTCCAATGCCAGTTTCAGTGCCTTTCCTTTCTCCTCCAGTTCTCCTCGTTTCTCCTGGAGCTGTGCGGCTTCCTCCTCTACTTTTTGAAGAACCTCGTCATCGGATCCCATACTTCTCATCAGGGTCTCCAGTTCTCTTAATTCCAGGAGTGTATCGTGCAAGCGGCGCTCCAATGCCTCGTAAGATTGCTGCACCGCATCCGGTGTTTGAAATACCGTATTGCTCTCCTTCAGCCCTTTATAGGGATCAATAAACTCTTCAAAGCCCTGTTGTCTGCAAAGTTCTTCCGCCCTTTTCAGCAGCTCATCCATCACAGCCTGCTTACTCCGGCTTTTGTCCTCCAGCTTTCTGCACGCTTCTTTGAGACCTCCTTCCCCATTATGTACAAGGTCCAGCGTTTCCTTCCGGGCATTTTCAATATCATTTCGCCGTTGTTCCAGCCGAACAATTTCTTCACACAACCCTTTATATTTGTGGAACCCTTGCCTGAAATCCTTGACCTGCTCCTCCCGGACTTCATCCGTCAAACCTTCTGTCATACCCACCGAAAAAAGCCTCTCCAGAATAGAGTTTTTCAATAAGAAAATTCTTCGATCCAGAGAATAAGATTCGCTTTCCAGCTGTTCCAGTTGATTGCTCAACGCCATAACCGCATCAAGCCTGCTATCACAGGTAGCCTTTCGCTTCAGAAAGTCCTCATATCCTTCAGCGCCCACACGTTTATAAATTTCTCCCAGTTCCATGGACTTGGCCTGCAATTCCTTTATCCGGATATCCAGATCAGTCAGTATCCCCTTTCGAGCCTTTAGCAGCACATCCAGATTCCTCCGGCGTCGAGCGGCTATATACAGGAGTACACCGGCTATGCCGACCATAAGCGTACATAGTACATATCCCGGTCTCCACCCCGCAATGCCTGCAGTCAGGAAAACCGCTGCAAGAACTGCTGAAATAACCGCCTCCTTTATACCTCGAACCTTTCCCCGCGAAGGGAGGATTTTCGCTTCCAGTTCATCCAGCGGTTTTCTATCGCACTGGAACGTGAGAATCTCCAAATCTTTATTCAATTCCGAAACCTTGCTTTCGATATCCGCAGGCAAGCTTTTAAACGCACTTACCTGCTCATAGCTTCTCTGGGCCTCCTGAAGTTCTTTTGCCTTTTGCTCTGTCGCAGCTGTTATTCTTTCCTTCTGCTGGATAACAGCTGTTAGGTCATTGTAATCCCGGGCCAGTTGTTCAATATCTTCATCATCATAGGCAGTAAAAGCGGAGAATCTTTCTCTCTCTGCATCGATCTGCGTAATCTGTTTCAGGATCTGCTGAAGCTGCCCATCCAGCTCCTGCATTTTTGACAATACCCGATGCAGCTCGACTTTTTGCCGCTGACTTTCGTCCAGGCTTTTCTGTAGAGAATCCACCTGCAGCAAAAGCTCCAGTGCCTGTTTTTTGTTTTCCAGGTCTTCCTTTCCCAGTCTTGTTTGCCTTAGCCGTTCACCCAGCTGAAACATCTGCTTCCGCTTTTCCATCAGTTCCACTTTAGCAGCATTCAATTCTGCCAGCCGGCCAAGAATCCGATCCATAGGCCGGGTGGATGTTCTTTCGGTGCCCACGTGCTTTTTCAAAGCCCCCTTTAGCGCCTCTTCCGCACGCTTGAAGGAAATGTCATCCGCGCCTGTTTGATAAAGGTTAGAGATTTTATCCGCCAACTCTTTGTTTCCATCCTGTATTCTCGTATCCATCTGCTTTACAAATACAGTTCGCTCAAAACAGCTTTCATTCACTCCCAGGTGTCTCTCGGCAAACAATGCATTCTTATCTCTTCCGGTGCCAAAGGAACCGGTAATATCATTAAAAAGCGAGTCGAATACGCGTACGGAATTTTCTTCAAAGTTCCTTCCAACCCGGAAAACCTCACCATTATCCAGCCTGTATTCCATAAATCCGCTGTAATCCACACTGTTCCACGGCCTGTATTTTTTAACAGGAGGCAATTCTCCATCCTTGGCCGTCCTTCCACCTTTAAGCCCAAAAAACATTGCCTTTATAAAGGTCTGCGTTGAGGATTTTCCCGATTCATTGTTTCCAAACAGAACATTTAGGCCTTTCGAAAGTTCCAGCGTTCGATTCGCGAGCTTTCCGAAGCCCTTTATCTCAAGTTTTTCTATCTGCATAAATTTACTCCAACTGCACCCTCTACTCTATATGGATTTCTCCGTTTTCCAACGCCTGCAGCCCATAGTATAAAGCTTTTTTATAAAGCTCCTTATCTCCATTCCCTTGCTCCTCCATAAGGGAAACCAGCTTTTGGACAAACAAACCTCTGAGCCCGGGTTCCTTAAGGATCTCTTCAATATCAAAATCTATAGCAGTTTCATCTCTAACCTTCAGAAAAAACACCTTATCCGAAAAGCATCTCTGAATATATCCGATATCCGGGGCAAAATGCCGCTCCAGATATCCCCTCAACCGCACATTAAACAAGTCTTTACCTGCGTTTTCACGGTAAATCGCCAATGCGACCCGGTCCACGATCTGCTGTTCGGAGCTGCATCCATTTACGTCAACTTCCAGGGTTTTATACTCCCTTAGGCCGGTTTCAACAAACCGTATTTCCAGATGCCCCGCCCTATCTCCTTCTGCCTTGGTCAGAGTCCCCACAAACACTCCATGTTTCCCTTGCTCATCAAAGCCCAAAGGCTCCGGGCTTCCAGGATTATATATATTTTTCCTTGCTCCCATTCCCTCGATGCGGTTATGGAAATGCCCTAGGGCAACATAGTCCATTCCCAGAGCATCCAATTCTCCGCAGGTCATGGGGTTATAATTCCCCGAGTCCAGCTTCAAATCCACCGTACCATGAATGAGCAGAATATTGATAAGGCTTTCGTCTACAGGACCTATACCGCTCACCAGAGACTCCTTTTCATAGAAACTTCTAAAAGCAGCCCCATGAATACAGGCACCTTCATTTTCCAACATAACAGAAGCTGTGCGCCCCCCCAGAATAGTCACATTTTCGCTCCATTCATAGGTTTTGTAGTAGGAATCTACTACAAAGGGATCGTGATTCCCAGGTACGATAAAAACCTTTATTTCTTTAAGTTGTCTGAATTTATCATTGACGTGGTTAATGGTAGACTTTCTTATATAGGAATGCTCAAATAAATCACCGCTAATAAGAATTACATCCACATTTTCTTTTTGGGCAAGACCAATGACCCTGTCAAAAGATTCTTTCAGCTCCTGTCTCCGAACAGAGGACTGAAGGCCCGTATCTCCCAAGGATGTGAAGGGCATGTCCAGATGTAGATCTCCAAAATGGAGGAATTTTATTTTTTTCACAGTTCGCACTTCCCTGCAATTGATAATCAATATATACATTGGGGAAGCCAACCCCGCCCCTGCCCCTCCTCGTGGAGGAGCATGTTTTCGAGGTTAAAGCCGTGAGCAGATGTGCTTTCACCCTGCGCCCTCTACATTTAGAGGGTACCCCATTTATTTTGTGAGTATGATGCAGTACGCCACAGCATAGCTTTTGCAGTGGGATAAGCTGAGGGAGATATCCGTCCCTTGCATTTCCTCAAAAACCGCCTTCGCTTTTCCTGAGAGCAATACACCTGGCCGGCCATTAGCGTCTTTACTTACTTCGATATCCTTGAGGCCGATTCCCCCGCTGATTCCGGTCCCTAATGCTTTGGAGACAGCCTCCTTTGCTGCAAATCTTGCTGCGTAGCTCTGGTATTTACCGGCTTTTTTCGCTTCACAGTATTCAATTTCCTTTTCAGTGAAAACCTTATTTCTGAAAATATCACCTTTTAAAGAAAAGGATTTTTCCAGCCTTTCGGTTTCAACAATATCCACTCCACAGTGCAATCCCAAAAGCTACTCACCCCATATGCCTATTCGTCCGCTACACTCCATGATTCATTAGATTGATTTTATTTCTCTTTCATGGATGTAAAAGGTAGTAGTCAAAACTACCTTCGATAGCTCTTTAATATTCTTTTTCAATTCCAATACCGTTCCAGGATAGGCCTTCTTTAATATGGCAATTTCTCCCTCACCATGGGTGCGGAGGTATCCCACCAGGCATTTTTTTTCATCTTCCATATCCTTGAGCTGATCCTTCAGCCTTGTAAAAGCCTCTCTTACCTGTTCATGACGCCGTTCCTGCGCCGGATCCCCCTTTGTACCTCCGGAATAAACGGCCATTTCCTGTTTTGCCCTATTCAGGCTGCCTTTTAACTTCTCCGACTCACTCACCAGCTTTTCCAGGCGATCCTTTAGTTCCTGACGGTTAAAGCCTTTTACCGATACATGGGTTCTTTTTTCACTGGGAGAACCGATAATGGATGCTACGACCTTGACCTCCGCCTGGATATTCCCTCCAATGATCTGCCCCCGGTTTGAGTCCAGTATCACTTCCTTGGCAATGATGTTGCTATTCAAGCAGTAAAACCCGATATGTACACGTCCCTCACAGATAATGGTAGCATCAGAAACGTACTTTGTATAGATATCCCTTTTTGACTTTATAATGGCTTTGTTTTTACCGGCTATGCCACCTTTTATATAGATACTGCCCTGTCGGCTTATAATCTCTTTTACACTGCCTACACCATAGTCACCCAATATTTCGATATCTTCCTTGGCACTGACAACAAAATTGTCCTCTATGGACCCTTTTACAGTCAAGAATCCGTCAAAGTCGATATTCCCCGTTTTAAAATCTACATCTTCGGCGATTTCCAAATGGTTTGACACACTGATTTTATCTCCGCTATAGCTTACTGCACCATCCCGGAGTGAACGCAATATCGTCATTCCCTCCTCATGGCTCTCTTTTACGGAGCTTTTGTCGTACAGCAGCGGTACGGTCTTTCCTTTCACCGGAAGTATATCATTTCCTCTCACTGACTTTCCCGGAATTCCTCCTGTAGGATCGGTTCTCTCTCCCAGCCAGTCCCCTACCCTTACTTTGTTGATAAGATTTAGCTCATAGTGATCCGCATTTCCATCTTCCTTGATTTCCGGCTTGGCTTCCTTCAGTTCATACATCCGGATAACGGAATCGGTACCATGGACAGGTGCTATTCCTTCTGCAATAAGAATCTGTCGATGATTCTGGAGTTCCATCGCAAGTACATCCTGCTTGATTCCGAATACGATACCATTCTCATTCAGCGCCCTTTTTACTTCGTTTATAATGTTTCTTCTATTTCCCTCCGTCAGCTCCCAGTCCTGGACACAGAGTGTTATATATGCCCGGAGCTCATCATTGGAAATCTCTACATTGACCCGGTCTTTAATTTCTCCGAATTTTTCCGGGTTACTTGGAGCATATAAAAGGGCATTCTTGATGGCCATGAAATTAGTTATCTTTATTTCCGTATGCTCACTCATAACCTTATTAAACTGCTCGATAGACATACCGCTTTTGAAGGATTCAATATAGAAGCCTTGATTCCTCTTTGTTATTAAAACATATTCGGAAGAGAAAATAACATCATGTTCCATCTTTTGGCCCCACTTCAGCAAAATTTTGTAACTTTACCTAAAATACACCGATAATATACCTCAATTATACACTATATCGTAAAAACATGGATAATATTTTATCAAAATTTTTCATGTGCCTATACTAACGCACTTTGTTCTCCATCAGGGAACTCCACGGTTCCCTTCGATGAAGCTGCGCTACTAAGCACCACCGCACTCCGACAATTCCTGTACATACAAAAAGCAGGCACTCAAATGCCTGCTTTTGATACTCTACATATTGATTCTGTTGCGCCTTCGCTCCTGCAGAACACTATCCAGTGCCGTAGCCTCATTTACTGCAGTTTCCAATTTGTCCAGCATCTCTTCCGACTCTATATTGGACATGATCTGGTGCTTGAACATATTCACCGTACTCTCCATATATTCCAGCTTTGTACTGATTCTTTCCAGATCCTTTTTTTCTTCCTTTAGCCGGTCGATGATTTTTTCATCCATTTCTATGACCTTCTTCAGATCCTCAGCAGCATAATGGTCTTTTGTAAAATTCAGCTTCCGGGTATTCATGCTGATTCGGTTTGCGATCTCACCTACATTGATGGTAGTCAATTCTCTGTTGCGCATGCAAAAATTATTTGTAAGCTTCACATAAGACGCTACCAGGTTCAGTGTCTGCTCTACGATCTTTTCCTTCAGATAGTTTCGCTCTCCCTTGAAAAAAGAATCTACAATATCGTTTTTATCCTGCATCACTTTTCTGAGTCTTAGCAAATAGGGCTGCGGAAGATTCCGTTTTGCATCATTGGCCAATCGCAGGCAGGTATAGTTCAAGTTCTGTATCTGTCTTCTCTTCATTTTGTACATGAACTTATCCTGAAATTTCCTGCTTGTCATGGTTTGCAGTACAAATCCCATATACACCAGTAATGCAGCACCATACCCGGCATACCCAACCGAATTGAGGTAGGGTATCATCATCTCATTGAAAAAACCATCCTGGTAAGCTACTGCCAGGAGCGTTGCCACTGCCAGTATTGAGATATTTCTGAAAGTCGAAAGTGCGCTTACAAACATTTTACCCTTCATAGCCATCTGTCTGCTTCTTTCCTTTTTGTTTTAATAACCCTGGCAGGCGGGTTATCGCCCTCTGCATCCTAACCTATTCTTCCAGTATCAACTGATAGAACATGCAATCCTGCCATTGGTTGAACTTGTATCCAACTTCCTTGAAATGGGCGCAGAATTTGAAGCCGAATTTCTCATGCATTTTTATGCTCACGTCATTTCCGCCGGTAATCCCCGCAACAATGACATGATGCCCCAGCTTCCTGGCCCTGTCTATAATTTCCCTCATCAGGTGCGTTCCTATGCCTTTTCCGTGATATTCGGGATCCACATAGACGGAAATCTCAACCGTCCGGGCATAGCCTTCCTTTTGCCTGAACTTTGAAAGGCTGCTGTATCCCGCTATCCTTCCATCGGTTTCAGCTACGATGAGAGGATATACTCCACCATAATGGTGAAACCACTCCCGTCGTTCTTCTACCGTCTGGGCTGTGAAGTCAAAGCTTGCTGTCGTATTCTCTACCGCCCAATTGTAAATACGTGTAAGTTGTTCGATATCGGTTTCTTTTGCTTCCCTGATTGTCATATCCATGTTAGTAGCTCGCTTTGTTGTCGATTTTCTCCTTGACTTCAAATCCCTGGTCCCCGTTCAACATAGCTTCCGCTCTGGCTCTTGCCCGGTCTCTGGCCGAGTTCATATCCAGCCTCTTGAGCTTCATTTCCATATTGTCGCCATTCAGAGATTCAACGGCGTTGGCCCTGGCAGTCTTTTTATTTACAATATCCCTTGCCCTGTCCATATTGGCATTCAGGCTGCCGATCCGGTTATCCCTGGATGTGTACTTGGCATTTACAGAATTTATATTCTCCTTCAATTTTGCCATCTTTGCTTGAGATTTCAAAGTTTTAAGCTCATTCAGCTTGGCATTCATTTCGGATTCAAAGATTCTGTAATCCTCCCTTATTCTTGCCACATCTGCCATTGCGCTGTCATAAGTGGCCTTATGTGTTTCATATGTGGCCTGGAATTCTTCTTCCTGCACCAGCAGCTCGATCAGGACATCCTTGTCTCCCGACCTTTGTGCAGCTTCAATCCTGGCCTTTACGGCATTCAGGTTCTTCTCCGCATTTTTCATTTCAATCTTTATCAATTCAGCATTTGTCTGAATTTCAATGATCTGCTGTTCGGCTTCCTTCCTCGCCTTTTCAATCTGGTTTTTGATATCCTCAAAAAGCAGCTCCGGATTATTCTCTTCCAGGCCCCCTACAAACAAACCGAAAAATCCTCTGATCAAAGAGCCCATTCTACTAAATAAACCCATGGTTACGCCTCCCCTAATTTTCTCATTACTAATAATTTATAATAAATGTATGATGTTGTAAACAGGTAATTTCTTGGACGCATTTATTCGACTGCGGCGCTTCCCAAGGAAGAGTGAAAATATTACTTCATCTTTTTGCGGGCCCGCCATTGTTTCAATGAAGGGTATAGCAAAGGCATAGATGAAGTTATATTTCCACCGACCCCAAGCGGTAGCGTTCCGGCAGCAGGTCCTCGTCGTCGCATTCGTCGATGGCAAGGTCTGTCATAAACTCCACCTGCTGCGTGCTGGGCCTGCATTTTTTAACAGCCGCACCAAGGATCTGGCCTGTTACCATATTTCCTTCCACCTCGTCTTCGTTAGCCAGTTCATAGGCCTTTCGGACCACTGTCTCAATTTCCGCCCCCGTATAGTTTTCCGTCTGTGCTGCAAAAGGAGTAAAATCCTCTATGTCCGTCTCGAAGCCGTACTTCTTAATCATAATTTTGAAAATATCCGCTCTCTCCTTTTCCTCCGGCAATAGGAGCGGGATTTTCTTATCAAAGCGTCCTGCCCTTTTCAGTGCCGGGTCCAGCAAGTCCGGCCGATTGGTTGCTGCAATGAAGATAACTTTTCCCCTATTATTTGTATTACTGGTAAACTGTAAAAATTCACTAAATATATTTCTGCTGACACCATTATCTCCCTCTTCGCCTCTGCGGAAAGCCGTATCGATCTCATCCACGAACACAATAACCGGCTGTTGGGACTGGGCGCCTAAAAGGCACTTTTTAAAGTTTTTTTCACTTTCTCCCACATACTGTCCCAGAATTCTGGACATATCGATTTTAACACAGTTAAATCCGCTGGATTTTGCCAGCGCATTGACCAAAAGTGTCTTTCCCGTTCCCGACGGTCCACACAATAGTATACCCATCGGAACTCTTCTCAAATCGCCTTTCTGTATCGGCTCAACGATATTTTTTATCAAATACCGCTTTGCTTTCTCCATACCTCCGATATCCTCAAAGCCGATTTCCGGGTAGATGAATTCCAGTACATCCCCATACTCCTTCTTTAATACCGAATGCTTTTTATCTTTTATAAACTCAAAGCTCACAGGTACGTCTTCTGCCTCCGCTTTGAGCTTGATATCCTTTATGGATTTTTTGCTAAGGCCGGAGGAGAGCTTCGCGAACACGTCGATGGTAATATCCGTTTTTACTGCAGTATCCTTTAGCAAGTACTCGATATATTCCTTTCGCTCCTGCTCGTTGGGTAATTCCACCAGGACAGGTTCTACACGGAAGGAAGACTTTAAAATCTCCCGGCTCACATCTGCTAAATTGTCGGAAAACATGAAAATGGAGCTTCCTACCGTAGAGACCTTCGGACTGACAGACCATTCACTGGTCCAAATCAGCGCCATTCTCTCCTCCAGCGTCATACTGCCCGTATCCCCTGCAGGTATGATTTTCTCAATATGATTGATGAACAGGGCCATTTTCGTTTGCTTAAGGGCCATGTCGATAAACGGGAATATCTTTGAGGGCAGGCCATGCATCAACGCAGCAGCCTGATTGGAGGTGATCCGGTTAAATTCCCTCTCCATCCCCGGTTCCAGGAAAGTAAGCCCGGTAGATATATCATAAAAGGCTACAATACCAAAATTTCTCGGCTTTATAAATTCATCATACAGGTATCTGTCTATGCTCCTGTAGTTATCTACTACATCCCGGACATTAAAATAAAACAGGAACTCGTGGGATATTCCTGCTTTGTATTTATTTAAAAATTCTGTATACCACATATTTCCTCCTTCTATAAGGTAAACGTTCCGCTACTCTTCCTCCTGCTCTTTTAGAAAGAAAGGAGATAGATAATGAGTCAGTACGCACTTATTTAACTATACGCAAAATCATTTTGAAAGTCTGCTATTTTAACACTTTCGCCACTTTCCAATTATACCCTGAAAAGAATACTTTAGGAATCATATTTTTAGCCAATCGGTAAAAAATAAATAAGTACCTTAATAGCCATAATAAATTTCCAAGGAGGGCTTTATGGAAACAACAAGTTTTAGTGTACCTTCCATTACCTGCAGCGTTTGTTCGAACAAAATACAGGAAGGTTTAAAAACTCTGGACGGTATAGAAAATGTCGATGTAGATCTTAAGACCAAAATGGTCAATGTACAATATGACCCTTCCCACTTGCAGCCACAGGATATCCGCAAAAAAGTTTCTTCCATGGGATATGAGGTAGAGCGCTAAGCCGGCTAAGGTGCAGCAAAAGTTATATTTTCGCCAACCCTAAGGTTATATAGCAAGTCCCCGACTTCACTTCAGGGGCTTGCTGTATAACCTTATGCTTTTGCTGAAAAATAGGCCTGTGCAAAGACAATATCTTCCGGTCGATCGATATCATTTCCTATTTCGGGGTATTCTGTGATAATGGCTTTCCCTTTTACTTGAATAAGTGCTGAGAATTTTTTTTCGATTTTTTCTAAGGTAAGTGTCCCAGTGAGAAATTGTATAAGAAAGCCGGAGCCGAGAATGCCAGCCATTTTAAAAGGGTTTTTCCTGGATTCCAGCAGTTTTTCAGCTAACCCGATTCCTTTTTCCAGTACTTTAGGATCTATATAAAAAATATTTCCACCGGTAAATGTTCCATCTTTAACCCTTACATAGGTCCTTCGTACATCCGGAAATTTTTCTTCATTTTTGTTTTTTTCTATAACAGGGTAGCATACATCCGCTTTAGTCCCTATGGCTTTTTCAATAAAATCACAGACCGCCTCTGAGGTGATAAAAGGGATGTCACAGGAGCATATCAACAGTTTTTTATCTGCATCTAAACTGCCCACTCCTTGCAAAAGGTTCTGCATAATCGTTCCGTTACAATCGATAACGGCATCAATGCCACGATCCTGAAGAATCCGAAGCTCATCCGCAGAACCGGTAACAATGATTTTGTCAACATACCCGGACTTCTTCAAAGCTTCAATTACGTATTCAATCATATGCCGGCCATTCAGAGTAAGAAGCGCTTTATTGGCAAGTCCGCCTTCCTCTCTTTTCATTTCCGAACCGGCAAGTATAATAGCATTTACCATAGGCCTTCCTACTCCCTACTACTTGCAGTACAAAATATATCTAGTTTACGTTATTCTTTTTGTACGCCTTTATAATAGCCTCTTCCTGGCGTTTGATGTGTTCCTGCGCAACCCTTCTGGCTATTTCCGGATCTCTTGAGGAGATCGCATTAATGATCTCTTCATGTTCCTTTATGATGTTCTTCGGACTGCTGAATCCTTTAAGATATATAACCCTGAACCGCTGTACCTGCTCTCTGAGATTATTGTTAATCTGCATGAGCTTTTCGTTCTTCGCGGCACGGTATATGATATCGTGAAACTCCACGTCTTTTTTTACGGTTCCTTGCAGGCTTTCCTTTTCCACATAATTGGCAAACTGAGTATAGATATGCTTGAGCTCCCGCAGCTCCTCCTCCTTCATCCTCTCCGCTGCCAAGGCGGTAGCCAGTCCATCCAGGGATGCCCTCACCTCCAGAACATCCATGATATCCTTCACAGATACCTCAGCCACATGGGCTCCCTTTCTGGGTATCATCTCAACCAGGCCTTCCAGTTCAAGCTTTCTTATGGCTTCTCTTACCGGAGTTCTGCTGACGCCCATTTTCTCAGCCAGTTGAACCTCCATCAATCTCTCTCCTGGCTTTAGCTCACCACCGATGATTGCTTCTCTTATGGTATTAAAAATAACTTCTCTTAAAGGTTTATAGTCATTGAGGTTTATCTTCGAAAGTTTTCCTGCCATTTTCTACATCTCCTCACTTATCGTGGTGGTAAGAAAGGTTTCCCACCTGTCGCTTTTAATTGCGTTATATGCGTATTCCGCTGACTGCCTGTCCTCAAAAACTCCAAAAACTGTTGGCCCGCTGCCGCTCATCAAGCTTCCCAATGCCCGCAAATTTATAAGTCTATTCTTTATTTCTTCGATTATATCATATTTTTGAATTGTAACCATCTCTAAAACATTTTTCATGTTGTGGGAAACCAGTTTTTTATCTTTATGCTCAAGGGCTTCCATAAGCAGCTGAGTATCCGGTCTCTCTTTTATTCTTGCTATATCCAGGTTTTTATATACCCAAGCTGTAGAAACTCCTATTTTAGGTTTTACCAGTACAATATCCACTCCCGAAAAGGAAGGCAGCTCCGTCAAAACTTCCCCGATTCCCTCTGCCAGCATGGTTCCACCCTTCATACAGAAAGGTACATCAGCGCCTATATTTTTGCCCAGCTTCATTAGTTCATTCATTCCCAGTCCGAGATTAAAAAGCCGGTTCATACCCTTCATAACAGCCGCAGCATCCGTACTTCCGCCTGCCATTCCGGCTGCTACAGGAATCATCTTTTTTATTTTTATCCGTATTCCACTGTCGATGGAATATGAATTTAACAGCAGCTGCGCCGCTTTATAGGCTATATTCCCCTCATCATTCGGAACCCACGGACAACCGCATTCGATCTCAATACCCGCAGGAATCCTCTCCAGAACTACCAAATCATGAAGTCCGACTGTCTGCATGATCATCTTAACCTCATGGTATCCGTCGGGTCTTCGATGCAAAACATCCAGTGATAGGTTGATCTTGCCAGGGGCTTTCATTTCAATCCTATTCATAAAGTACCTCTCGTTATCTATTTAACAATAAATAATACATATTATAATACAAAGTACATTCCATAATCAACAAAAAGTGCCTGAAATTAATATTTCAGGCACTTTTATTTCTCCGGCTTTTTGTAGGATTCCTTAAGGACAGATGGTGTTTCAGTGTTTTCCATCCGGGAGGCTGCTGCACCCACACCTCCTAAGATATCTGTTTTAATCAGGCTCTCCTTGGTATGATGATCTGCTGGCCTGGAATTATAGCATCCCTCTCACTCAGGTCGTTGACCCTGACCAGGTCGGAAATCGTAGTATAATATTTTTTCGCAACCTTCCAAAGGGTATCCTCCGGTTGTGCAAAATAAATGGTTATACTGGGTGCAGAAGCGACTCTCTTGTCGTCCAGGGGAGATTCCGTTGCCTTTGATATTACAGGGATCACGGACTGGCTCATCACCTTGGCATTTACACCTACGACGACTCTTATTTCAACTTCTGATGCCGATATCATGCTGTAGTTGCAATGTTCAACATCCAGAGACACATCACAAGGCATCTCCGCCGTTATGCCCTTCATATCCACGCTTTGCCTGAAAGGAGTCTCCTGCTGGCTGCAGAATATCGGCTGCTTACTGTTTGTTGCCAGGTATATGATCTTATTATTAACAAGACCTTCTACAAGAACCTTATCATCCTGAACCTTGCACTCGGACAGCACAGGGGTGGAGATCACGTTAAATACCTGCCCGATCTCAGGGTTACCCTCCTGAACAACTACGGAGTCCTTTACCGTCACCTGCCCCTTGTTTTCCGCAATAAATTCCTCCATACCCACCTGGGACTTTTCTATGTTTACCTTCGTGTGCGGGCTGTACGCATCCGCAATGATCTCGATATTTCTTTTTTCAAAAGCCGATGCATATACTCCCAGCGCGACTTCACTGTTTAAAACACGAAGCTCTCCATCACTGTCTTCACCTGCTTCAAACTGTGAGTCGATCACCCTGAATTCCACCTGGCATACGGCATTTTCCCCCAGATCTTCCAATTCTACCGCCTGTGCAAAAGGAACTTCATGTTCCATGTACTGGATGCTTCTTTCCTCATCATCTCCAATATAAAGGGTGGCTATGCTAAGCTCTCCTCTGGCAATCACCTTGTCGTCCACGATCTTGTAATCTTTTCCGGTTATCTTTACATCATTCCGCAGGATTTCGGCGATAGTAGGCTTGCCCGCAGGTACCTGCAGCGCCTCCTTTGCCGTATAGCTTACTTCACTATCCCCCAGATAGTAGTTGACATTTACGTTATCCTTCAACACCTGGATATCGTCCAATCCTCTCAGACCATTGGCGATTTCGTGTTCAACTTCTTCAGTAACCTTCCCGGATACGGACAGTATGGTCTTTATATTTATTTTTCTTCCGTTGAGGATCTCATAATCGATATGTTCGATATCGCACTTTGCCCTACACTTCATCCCGTGTCTTGCATTCGCTACATCCACTCCGCAGGAAAAATTCACCGCAGTGTTGATTCCTTTAACCGGCTCATCCGCATCATCCGAAACATAAAGTATCTTGTATCGGATCGTCCCGCCGATGAGGATCTTATCCTGCATAACATCCATGCTGTTAACGGCAACATCACCGTCCAGAACCAATATATCCGCAACGTCAGGTTTAACGTCCGGTACAATGATGTCATTTTCTACGATGGTTTGCGCTACATCCTGCCCGATTACCTGGCTTACTTTTATCGATTCTCTAACGAGTTCTAATGACATTCTTATAATCCTCCCCCGCTCTTATTACATTATCGCTGCCTGCACGTTCAAATTTGAGGCTTGACTGCTTGTGTACAAACGATACTTCTAAGTAATATATATTGACAAGGTGTAGGAAATAGAACAAAAAATATACAAAATTACAGAGGGAGCCGAATCTTTTTGCCCCATCTGCATAAAAAGCCTGAGGACCGGATGGCATTATCCGGTCCTCAGACTTTTTATATACACTTTGACTTGAACCCATACTAAGATTAGCTTACCTGTATTTTTTTGTTGTCTTTGCAAACCACCAGCTCTACAGCCTTCGTAAGAACGTCAGTGTAACTGTAGGAAACTCTTCTAGTCGTCTCATAATCGTTCTCAAACTTAACTACAAAGATGTTGGGATACGTGTTTTCAAGGATACCTTCCCTGATAAAGGCCTTCTTTCTGCCTTTGTTGGCTTTCAACTGAACCTTTTCGCCTATACAGGTTTCAATGTCTTTCTTAATTTGAAACAAGTCGCTTCTGTCCAGCATCAAATCACCTCATCTTCTGTTTCAAAACCCATATAAAAGATTTTGATGGAGGCATAAACCCTCGAATAAGCCACAATATAAAGTCACTGCTATGCCAAAATTTTTCGTTTACATTATATAGGTCTTAATTGTATAATAGTATATCACAGTTTTTTTGATTTGTCAAAAATATTATATTATAGCAAGCCGAATCAAATTATGTCAAGTAATTTTTCAACTTTTTAACAATAATCCTTCCAAATTCTGCGGATCACCCTGGAACCTCCTGTTTTTCGTCGATTACGAGCTTATGCGCCAGCCTCTAATTATCCGTACTCGGATAGGACTCCAGAGGATACCCATCCCGATATTTCCCACGGGTTTGAATCCCTCCGACCCCTTCCTTTCCGGTAATAGTAGCGGTCACTGCCTCATTGGGGTCAACGATTTTTGTAAAGCTGGTAAAGGCCACCTTTTGACAGATAAAAACAGGATCCAGCGCATGGATTAATACTCTGTAGGGAGAACTGGCATAATTCGCCCCTGCGTCAATCAAGTCTTTATACAGAGATTGACAGGCACCCGCGAAGATCACCAGACTGTCCAGATCCCTGCTATATTTTCTGGCCTCCTTTACCGCCTCTATAAAATACTTCGTATTTTTATAATTATCCAACTGATCATAATCGGCTTTGTTTTTTATAACACCGTCATGCCCCGTCAGGACAAGGATATCGGGCCTATGCTCCTGAAGAAGCTTATATACGGCTCCAGGCTGGTCTTTTTCGGGTACGTATTTTCCTACAACCTCGATCCCGAACTTCTTATACTGTTCCAGACAAGTGCTCAGGTAATCGTTATCCCCATCAATATGAAGTACTTTGCCCGGCTTTGTAAATTTACCGGTATTATCTTTTGCCGTATCTCTCCATAAAGCTTTTTTTGATCTACCTGCCGACCTGCGGTTGCCCCCTGACCGGGACATAATTATGTCGTCGGCCTTTCTGTATGCGGCCCTGTAACATCTTGTGTTGTATTCATTTACCGCAGTTTCCGGCTGTACGATCAGATCTGACTCCGGTGCATCCGCTTCAATCCTGTAAGTAATTCCCTTTAGTGTAATGATTTTCTCCTTACCGTCATTTTTGATGTCCACTACTTTGAAAAAAACATCCTGACCGTAAGATTTTCTTGCGACGATGTCTCCGATTTTTAAGCTGCCCATATTATACCACCTCTATTGCCTAATTATGTATGTCTTATGTTACATAATATGGAGATTAAGGTATTTTTGTGCTAATTTATTGTGCATAGTCGCCTTTGCCGGATACCTATGGAAATTGCGAAGAATCCCTCACATTCCGGGTCTTTACTATCCCAAAACCGTTGGCAGTCAAATCCCTGGCCTGTAAGATGTTTATCGTATTCATAGAGTAAGTATTGAAAAGGGTACAAATAAAACGGTATAATAGTGTTATCTCAGATTTTGGAGGTATCTCGCATGTTGACAGATATAGAAATAGCCCAGAGGTGCAAAATGAAGCCCGTTACGGATATTGCACAAGCGCTCGGCATTTTACCCGATGAGTTGGAGTTCTACGGAAAGTATAAGGCAAAGTTTACCAATGAGCTATGGCAGCGGGTAAAAGATCAAAAGAATGGCAAGCTTGTTTTGGTTACCGCCATTAACCCCACGCCTGCCGGTGAAGGCAAAACCACTACCACCGTCGGCCTTGGCCAGGCAATGGCAAAAATCGGAAAGAAGACTATCATAGCCCTCAGGGAACCCTCTTTGGGCCCTGTCATGGGCGTGAAAGGGGGCGCTGCCGGGGGTGGCTACTCTCAGGTGGTTCCCATGGAAGACATCAACCTTCATTTTACAGGGGATATGCATGCCATAACTTCCGCCAACAACCTTTTGTCGGCAGCTATTGATAATCACATTCAGCAGGGAAATGAGCTTGGTATCGACCCCCGCCAGATTATCTGGAAAAGGGCCATGGATATGAATGACCGCGCTCTGCGTAACATTATTGTGGGCTTGGGAGGAAAAACCAACGGCACACCGCGCGAAGACGGATTCATTATTACAGTGGCTTCAGAGGTTATGGCTATTCTTTGTCTGGCTTCCGATCTTATGGATTTGAAGCAGCGCCTGGGAAAAATTATCATTGGATACAGCTATGCCAACCAGCCTGTAACAGCGAAAGACTTAAAGGTCGATGGCGCTATGGCACTTCTGTTGAAGGATGCCATTAAGCCTAATCTGGTCCAAACTTTAGAGAATACGCCTGCCTTTATGCATGGCGGCCCCTTTGCCAACATCGCTCATGGCTGCAACAGCGTCATGGCAACAAAGATGGCTTTGAAGATGGCCGACTACTGCATTACCGAAGCCGGTTTTGGCGCCGACCTCGGTGCTGAGAAATTCTTTGATATCAAATGCAGGTATGCAGGACTAACACCGGATGCTGTCGTACTGGTAGCCACCATACGCGCTCTAAAATACAACGGAGGCGTTAAAAAGGACCTGTTGGCACAGGAAGACCTCCATGCCCTGAAAAAGGGCTTTGTGAACCTTGAGAAGCATGTAGAGAACCTACGGAAGTTCGGAGTGCCTGTTGTTGTTGCCATCAATCATTTCCATACAGACACGCAAGACGAAATCGAGTACATAAAAACACGATGTCAAAATATGAATGTGGAGGTTGCCTTCTCCCAGGTCTTTGCAAAGGGTGGAGAGGGTGGAGTAGAACTGGCAGAAAAGCTGGTGCACCTGCTTAAAACCCAAAAATCCAACTTTAAACCCCTATATGAGGTTTCCCTGCCGATTAAACAGAAAATTGAAACCATCGCCAGGGAAATTTATGGAGCAAAAGGGGTCGTCTACACAGCTTCCGCAGACAAAGCCATAAAGAAAATCGAAGAGATGGGAATGGATAAACTGCCCATCTGTATGGCAAAAACCCAGTACTCCCTCTCGGACAATCCGGCATTGCTGGGAAGGCCGGAAGGCTTTGATATTACCGTAAGGGAAATCAAGCTCTCTGCAGGTGCCGGCTTCATCGTAGCCATCACCGGAGAAGTCATGACGATGCCGGGACTGCCCAAAGTGCCCTCCGCAGAAAAAATTGATATTGATGAAAAAGGTACAATCACAGGACTGTTTTAGGTAGTTGACAGTTGAGAGTTGACAGAGGACAGCTTTGATGAGTTGACAGTTGATAGTTGATAGAGGACAGTTAAAAGAAGGACCAAAAAAGGTAAGAGCGATGCTCTTACCTTTTTAATGGTCCTCTATTAATTATGAACTGTCTTTTCGGCTTTTTCCCTAACTGTCAACTGTCCGCTATCAACTGTCAACTATCTCATCGTACTTCTCCATAAACCTTTTATGAGGTTCCAGTTCGTCCACTACCTCCTGTAGTTTTGCCGCATAGCTCTTTTCCGACCAGCTTCGCTTGCTGTTGTAGAATTTGTTTGCTACCCGCCAGAACTTTTGCGGAAACTGCAGGATCAGCTTCATTATCTGTAACTCTACTTCTGTCAATTTTTCAACGGACTGGTACTCCCTCAGGATCACTTCCGCCTCCCGAGGGTCCCAATCACACTTGCGCATTTTACGCCGCAGCAGATTGGCAATGTCGTAGACCCTTAACTCAAAGCAGCAAAACTCAAAGTTAACCACCGTAATTCCCTTCTCAGCGCAAAGGATATTACTATGGGTGTAGTCATGGTGACATAAGATCCCGTCTTTCCTTGTTTGCTCGCAAAGCTGCACATATTTGGATACTGCAAGCTGCTCGATTGTTTTTTCACCCAGGTTGTAAAAATAATCAACATATTGCAGAAACATATAATCAAACTTGCTTTTCCCCTTTTTGGCAACCTTTTTTAGCTTTTTAATTTCTTCCAGCCTTTTTCCAAAGTAGGCCGGAAGCTTACCCAGGTCATCTCTTGTTTTCAGAGGTACCGGCGAGATAAATCCCTTTGAGGCTTTATGGAGTTGTGCAAGCGCTCTGGACGCTTTTATAACATCTTCCCTACTGGCAAAATTACATTCGCGCCCTTCAATAAAGTCACTTACTACGTAATGATCCCCGCTAATCTCAATATAGGGCTTCCCCGCCTCAGTACAAAGGTATCTGTCAAGATGGATAAAGCCATTATTATACAGGTGCTCTTTCGCTCCATGCACAAACTCAATCCGATCCGGCGAAAGTTCCGTTTTTTTTAGTACTTTCCTCCCCTTCGAACTGCTGATTATATAAGTCTCTTTGAAAGAAGACATTCCACTTATATCAAGATTGTATTTTTCACCGATTTCCTTATCTAATTCCTGCATAACCAGCCTCCAGCAAATAATTCGTTTGTATTTTACGCATGCCATTGGGTGTATAGAAATCGCAAAATGGTTTACGGGGAACCAATAAATTTTCTGCGATGCAACATCAAAGAAATATAAGCACACAAAAATCAAAGGTCTATAACCTTTTATGCGTTATATTTACTTCTGCACACATATTGATGTCCTTAAATTATATGCAGGGATTTTTCGTTATAGAATACAGTAATCACTTTTCCAGCGCATTTAACCTTCCTTGGCAGGAAGAAATCCAATCGCCCAGTCGAGCACTGTGAAAACAGTTCTGAACATAATTAAAAAAATAAATATATAGACAGGTGCAATCAATCGATGATACTCTCCATGAGAGCCCCCAATGGACATAAATACCTGATACAGAATTAAAACATCAATCCCGGCCCAGTTCCATCCATCTTTCTTTCTCTTCATCATACAGAACAAAGTATGCAGGCACTCAATAAAAAGAAGTATAAATAGAAATTTGAAACTGTTGATTCGTAGACGATTATTTAAAAAATTCTTTAGATTTTCAGGCCATGAGACTTCATAGTTGTTATAATTATAGTCAGCAAAAATTGCGGACCGCAGGAATTTTTCACTTCCCATAAATTCAAAGGTTTTTCTTACATAAAGAATCGGGTGTCTTTGGATAATCTCGGATGAAAATTCAGCCGCTGCTTTATAATATTCCTTATCCAACCCATGTTCCTGCATAAAGGCTACGGGCTCGATTTCACCCGTCCCTTTTTTCCCCTTTTCCTCCCGGACCAGAGCCTTTATTTTTTCATCGCTGCTTAATTCCTGTAGATTGTACTGAAGTATTTTTCCCATCTTATTAACGCCTCCTACCGACGAAATCCCCCCATAGCCATTCTGGCTGTAATTTGCCAGAGAGTGGGAAAGTACCAGCAGAAAGATAGCGCCTATAGCAACAGCATGTACCACTAAGTCTCTTTTTGCCTGCCCACTATGCCGCTGGAAAAACAAAAGGCCCGTAAAGAGCGCTACAGGCAGCACAATATAAAAGGGTTTTGTAAATAGAAGGGCAAGACAGACAAAGTAGATGCCTATACTATATTTACGAATCGGCTTTTCAATAAACTGAACCCATAGCAGGACCAGCAGTATTATGAGAAATATGGTTAAACTTTCAGTAAGAATGAGAAAATCCCAGTTCATCACGAAAATGCTCAAAGCGCTGAAAATAGTCACAAGGAGTGCTTTTATATAACTTTGGAAAAGCATTCGTGAGAGATACAGTAAAAGTATCATACCCACGGAAGACAGTGTCATTTGGGCGATGCATACAGCCAGCTCCTGGGGCAGCCAGAACAAAAGGTGCCTTGCCACTTGAATGAAGCCTGGATATACCGGTACCCGGGCTGCATCTATAGCCAAATAGGATAATTTATAGGCTGCTTCCACATACTCTTTTGAATCCGGATACAGTCTTATTTCCTTAAGGCCCATAAAATAAAAGGCTCTTATTGTTAATGACAGGGCAAAAATAAAAAAACAACAAAAAAAGAATTGTACCCGATTTCTTTTTTCGTTATCAAAACCAGTTATTCTAACCATCCAACTACCTCTTATACAGCACAATACTAAAATCAGCTTAAAAGTAATAAATTTACAATACTATAGAATATATAAAAATACAACATTTATTTGCAGGATCATAGTACATAGTATAACCGGTCTGTCAGGAAGGGTTTAAAATACATTTGTGGTTCGTAAGGATTTTATATAACTGGGTTTCAATATTCTCGTTCCCGTCAATGAATATACTGTCCTCCTGCAAAATCTTATCTAAAAACATAAACTTTATTTCAGTCATGGTATGATAGTCCTTCAGTTGTATCTTTCCATTTGTAAAGCAGGACTGACAAAATTCCAAAAATTTCATGGTCTCCAGCAACAAGTTATATTTTTCACTTCCCATGCTCACTATTCATCCTTTTACCGTATATACATAGAGGTTTTTCCATCTTTTATTATGTTATACTACCGTACTCCCCATGTCAATATATGGGATAAATTTTTAACAAAAAAATGCAAGTTATGCTTCCTTCTCCTGCAGTCCAGGGTACGTTATACTCTCACTGCATGTCAAACAGAATCTCTACTTTCGTCCCTTCACCGATTTTGCTTTCCAGTCTAATTTTACCTCCGTGTGCTTCTATAATCTGCTTGGAAATAGCCAGTCCAAGCCCGGATCCTGCTCTGGATTCCTCCGTATTCGTACCCCTGTAATACCTCTCAAAGAGGTTTTCCTGGTCATCCTTATGAATCCCTCTGCCGTTATCCTCTATTTCTATACGAATTCCTTTCCCTTTCATTACCCGCACCCATACCATAGTTTCCTCCGGGTTATGAATCATAGCATTACAAACGATGTTGGTAAAAGCTCTCTGCATCAATACCTGATCGGCATTCAGCATTACCGTTTCCAATTGGGGTTCAAATATAACCCTTCTCTCTTCATACTCCGGATCATTCAAAATGTTTATAACTACCTCCCTCAGCAGTTCGACTACATTCACTTCTTCTTTATTCAGCGGGATCAATTCATTTTTCAGCTTTTGTGTCAGTTTCAGGTCTTCAAGCAGAACTTCCATATATTCGGATTTATCCATGATTATTTTCGAAAACTTGATTCTCTCTTCAGGAGTAACCCGGTCGTCGGCTTCAAGCATCAATTCAATATATCCCCGGATGGAGGAGAGAGGTGTTTTTAAATCATGAGAAATATTTGCTATCCATTCTTCCCTCATTTTCTCGATTTTTTTCCTTTCGAGCTCATTCGACTGAAGTTTTTGGGACATATGATTGAGGCTGGTGTATACCTCCTTATATAATCCTTTTTCCGTATAACTGATACTTAAATCGCCCTCCGCCATAGCTGCAATTCCGTCTGTTATCTTCACAACAGGCTTAGTCAATCTCCTGGCAAAAATGTATCCAAGCAAAATAATAATCATAAATGTAAGTGTGTTGGAAACCATTGTAGGTCCGATATTAAAAAATCCCTTGATATAGCTGTAAAAACCATATAGAAATGTATACATTGTGATTTTAGGCTTAGGCACTCCAATAATATACTGAACCTTTGGCATAGCCCCCTCTTCCGTTTCATTAACCGGCACTGTTCCATCATTCATTTTGCGTACAGCAAACTTCGATATTGTCATACTTTCCAAACTCGGAGGTGCCTGATAAACAAATACATCATACCCTTTGAGAAGACCTGGGGCGTCTTTCAATTTTGTCAAATCCTCCTTAGTATACTGGCTTTTTACAATAACAGGCTTATTGACGCTTTCGATTTCCTTACCGCTCTTATCAATTATTTGTACCCAGCTCTTGTTTTCATTCAGCAGTGTTATCGCCTCCTGAGTTATATCAGGTTGCTCGTCCTTTAGCTTGATCTGTCCCACTACCTTCCTTACATCGATAGAGTTTGGGTTAAAGGCTGTCATCATTTTACCCACATTGCTCCCATTGGAGGCAACATAAAAATAATAGGACATCACAGCCGTGTTGATGAAGTTTCCTGCTATACCGATAATTATAATCGCAGCTAAAAACTGTAGTGTTACCTTCCAACGCATACTTATAACTCCTTTGACACAAATTTGTAGCCCAGTCCCTTAACAGTAATAAGATGCTTGGGGTTCCCCGGATCATCCTCCAGTTTTTCCCTCAGGTGCCGGATATGAACCATGATCGTGTTGTCGTCACCCATATAGTCCTCACCCCAAATCGCTTCATAAAGCTTCCTTTTACTGAGTATCCTGTTTACATTTCTGACTAAATACATTAAAAGCTGCAATTCTTTGGCAGTCAGATCTATTACAATTCCATTTTTTCGTACTTCCGATTTGGATTCATCGATATAGAGATTGGCTAATTTATAGATTGCAGTTTTGTTTACTGCCTTGTTACCATCAATGCCTAGATATTGTTTTCTGCGCAGTTGAGCTTTGATTCTGAATACCACTTCTTTCAGGCTAAAAGGTTTGGTTATGTAATCATCCCCCCCAATCCCAAGTCCCAAAAGTTTGTCTACTTCCTCTTCTTTCGCAGACAGGAAAAGAATGGGCTCATAAGTAAACTCCCTTAACCGGCGGCAAACTTCAAATCCATCAATATCCGGCAGCATTACGTCCAGGACAATAATGTCGGGTTTTTCCCTCCTGCATACTTCAATTCCCGTATAACCGTTTTCAGCTTTGTATATATTCGTAAACCCTTCTTTTAACAGGTAGGTTTCCAATAGATCCCTCAAGTCCTTCTCATCATCAATGATTAGTATTCTGCAGCTGCCGATGCTTCCTACATCCATAGTTTGTACCTCACAAAGGTTCACCCCAGGCCCTTCTTACTGATAAAGACCTGGGGGATATTTTCTTTAGCTGATACCTAGACCAGTACTATTTTTATTATAGCATGGGCATTCAGGTACCCATGTGTAAACAATATGTAAATAATGTTTGCGCGAATATTTCCTACTCTCCTAAATAAGTGTCAACTCTATTTTGAATAAGCTTTGCAACCTCTTCCGCTGTTTTGCTGCCTGAGAAAAATGCCTTTGCTTCTTCTTGCACAATATTTGCAATATGAGTGTCTACACTGGTGTATGTTTTCAGTCTACCGATCATAGTATTGATATAGTCGACATCCGCCTGTGTAATTTGAGAGGGTGTAATAGGTTTGTTGCTGCCGCCGCTTCCGATCATCATTTTCACGTTACCGTTTACTGTCATATCCATTGCTTGCCGGGCTTTTTTCTGTTGAGCTTCCTTGTTGACCGAAAAACCTTTTAACTCCATAGAACTTTGGATATCATCCGATAACAGGATTTTCAAAAACTCCCATGCTTTGTCCTTATATTTTGAACTGCTGCTGATCCCATAAGAATCTTCTGAAGAAAATTCACCTGAACTGCCGTTCCCTTCCGATGGAAAATCAAACAGTGAAAGCTTGTCGTTGAATACATTTTTAAAAAGTCCCCAAAACATATAATCACTGATATTCTGAGGATAAAAAACCACTGCCCCCCGTTGGGCTGCATCAAGTATTTCCCCCATGTTTTGTTTGGCACCTTTACTCGCGATCTTTCCGTCTCCAAAGGACTTAACGGTATTCAGCATATCAATAAATTCATGGGAGTTAAATTTAGACTTCTTAGTCTGTCTGTCTATAAAATTGCCATAATTACTACGTGTCACTATGTCTAAAAGATCCGAATAACTGACATTGGGCAGCGCAGTTCTTCCGGTCTTACTATCGGTTACCTTTTGTGCGATCTCTCTGAAATCGGTCCAGGTCCATTTGCCGTCATCTATAGTAACGGAGCTCTTATCAAGGATATCCGTATTTGCCATAAACGCACTAAATGAAAAGGTTATAGGCAGAGCATACATATTTCTATTGATTTTCATACCGTCAAATATATTGGAGTAGTATTTGCTGCTATCAAAGCTCTTATCTTTAGCCATCAGTTCACTTAAGTTAGCCAGAGTATTTTTTGAAACGTACTTTTCATACGGAAGCCAACCTGTAAAAATAATATCAGGTCCTTTTCCCGAAAGAATCTGCGTATTCAATGCGTTTATATATTTTTCCCTATCTTCGCTGCTTTGCCCGGTTGGCGGAGCTTCGATGTTTATTTTATAATCCGGGTTATCTTTCTGAAATTTACTGGCAGCAGTCTGAAGAACCCGGTCTGAGCTTTTTGCTGAAATTGTAATTGTTTTCTTTTGCTCTGCAGCTTTTTCTCCCGCTTGAAGTGTATACTTATATATCTCGAATTTTACATCCGCTGAGGGCTGCGCTGATACAACACTTGAAGATGCAGATTTACTTTGCACCCCTTCTGCCTGCGATGCTTCTCCTTTTTTTACCTTCTCTCCACCGACTCCCTTGATTTGCATAGCCATTGTAGTGACATAAATGTTTTTTGAGGAATCAACAGCAAAGTCTGTAATATTATACCCTGAGCTAAGTATGGTAAAGGACGTAAAATCCAGCACGGCCCCTGCCGGTTTTCCCTGGGAATCATACATTTTCACACCGGAATCATCAACTAAATATATACTTTTATCTGATTTCGAGTAACCGACTCTTGTTTGCCCCCCCACTCTAATACTGCCATTACCAGCCATAATTTCCTGCTTCCAGATGCTTTTCCCTGTTGATGCGCTTATTTTTTCCAATGTACTACTTCCATTTTGCATACTGCGGCTTACTGCTATGATGTTGTCATCCTGATCCAGGCATATTCCCCAGTAGTCCTGCGATCCTATGGTTTTGACAGATTGTCCGTTTTTATCGATAACCTCGATGTTTTCCTGCGGCTTCACAAGATAGGCGTTTCCATTTGAATCAACGGCAATATCGATAATTCCCATGCTCGGCATATTGTTTTTGCCTGCCGCAGCCGTTTTTAAGTCTATTGTTTTTAAAGTCTCTCCCTTCGGATTGATTATGCAAAGTTGAAAGCTCGTACCACTCTCGGGCTGCGAATTTCTTACTACTACATAAAGATTATCCGATGAGTCCAAGGCGAATGTGCTTCCATCCCCTTCGAAATTACCTTTTATTTCTCCTACCGGATTACCGTCAGAATCCAGAATTGCATAACGGGGGCTGCCACTTCCCCTGTCATATACAACGAGTTGGTTTTTGGAATTAATCCTGGAACCACCAGGTGCTTTTACGTTGGATCTACTGCCTATTTCCTTTTCCTCATAGTTGGGTGTATTTGTTTCCATTGTCTCTTTCGTGCTTTTTGAACTCCCGCACGCTGAAAGATTTACAGCAAGTGTAGTTATCATAATAAAACTAACAATTCTTTTAAACATTTAACCGCTCACTTTCCTTTCATTTCTTACTCTGGCTTTATTGATCCGGACATTTTTATAGATGTAATGGATAAAAAGCCCCAAGCGATCATCAAGCTTTTGACATCCATTGTAAAAGGCAGTCCCAGCCAATACGCTGCAACAGCCAATATAAGCATTGAAGCTGCAACAAATAAACCGAGATATAAAATCAATCTCGAGATAGTAATATCCGCTGTCTTCACCTGCGAAAACCCTAAATAGACCAACACAAACCCCACAATCAAGGAAACATAGAATATCCAGTTCAATACTGCCCCTAGGGTGTCCATTACAAGCTCTGCATTTGGAGCTATATAGCCCAGGCTTGATATGCTGCTTTTAACACTGCCTTTAAATAAGTCTACATAATATGAAACATTGATCAGCTCATCCGCAATATATTTTGGCGGAATGTAAAAGGCCGTCCTTATTCCAATCCAGATGCATACAATGCAACCAATAGAAATCAGGATCTTTAAAACAGCTATTCCTAAAACAGATGCGTATTTTTTTATAACATGGGAGAAATAATCCAGCCTGCAATTACACGTGATTAGGTTGATTACTTCCTTTAGCGTATTTTTTATCTGGCTGAGAAATATGCAGATTGCCAGAAGACCCATAATAAAGACAATAATTCCTGGTTTTTGCTCCATAAGTGCTTTTTTCAGGTTGTAATCTTCAATATAATAACCGGATATACTTTTACCAATCCGCTGCAGTGCCTCTGAAACAAGTGCAGTATTGTGATCAAGGGTGCTGCTGTCTATAGTCCTTACCTGGAAGGAATTAATTTTAGCCGTACCGTCGAGCTCAAGCAGCTTCCCTCCCGGTATAAACACGTCTGGAATTCCGCTATCCGTCAATGTTCCTATTATAGAGTGGTCTTTCGCAAATACTCCGACCACTTTAAACGGAACATCATAGACCTGCAAGGTCTTACCTACAGCATTTTTGGTCTTAAACAGATTCCACGCAACAGTTTCCTCAATTACCGCCACATTTCCTCCTTCCGTCTCACTTTTATGAGTAAAAAAACTTCCATATTCAAACCGCAATTGTTTAAACATAGGATATAAATAGTTCGTTCCCGTTATCTTAACCGTACAGCTTGAGTTGTTACCGCTTACGCTAGAGCTCATCAAGCCCGACGTACAAGTATAAGTTAATTCATTCATTTGTAACTGCCTTGCCAGTTCCTTTATATCTTCTAAAGAAAGACTGTTTACATGCTGTGCGTCATGCTGGTTTTTAGCCGAAACCATAACTTTTTCCAGGGTATAAGCTCCATTAACATTCAGTCCCTTATTTACGACGGATTTTCCGAGAATAATTCCGGCAAGCAATAGCAATATCCCCATAAATAGTAGAGCCCATGATATTTTCCCGGATTTCAATTCATCACCCCCTTGTTATACTTTCACTCTCCCTTCCTTATTGACTCAATAAAACGCGGGTACCATCGGAAAGGGCTTTATCAGTAATTGAGATAACCTTCTCAAAGTTTCCGATTCCACTGATAACAGCAGTTTTCAAATCATCGGAATCACCAATGGTAATACTGGCCTTCTGCGCATAATATTCATTCCCCAAGGGTCCCTTTCTTTCTTTTAATACATATACGAAGTAACCGCTATTGTCCTGTGCCACTGCAGAGTTGGATACAAGTGCCTCATAAGAACCGAAATTCTTTCTAATGCTTGCATTTCCACTTTCTCCACCAATTAAATTGTTGGGTGGGATCTTAATTATAATATCCTTTTTCACGCCCCTCTGCTGCTGGTTATCTGTTATCCGATCCAAACTTCCCTGTATCGGTGTACCCTCTAACGATTTGATAGTAACGGATACCGGATCTCCGAGTGCAAGATAATTCACACTGTCTATATCCACTGTAGCAATAAATTCAAACCCCTTTGATGCATCTGCAATCTTATAGAGTGGTTTTGAACTATTTGCCATCGTTCCCTCATCAAAATTCAGTTCAGTGATCACACCGTCAGCGGGTGCAGTAATCGTGCTCAGACTTAACTGCTCCTTCAACTGCTCTATTTTTCTTTCCTGCATATCAATATCCAATTGTGTGCTTTTTAAATTTCTCTCGTTGTCCTTTATGGCATTTTCCTTATTTTTCAGTGCCAGATTGTAATCCCTGACTGCATTATCATAATTCGCCTTGGCGGTGTTCAAGTTCTCCACTGTTTCAGAACTTCCTTCATATAGCCTTTTTATATTTTCATACTCCTCTTTTGCCTTATCCATATTCATTTTCGCAGTATCGATGCTTTTATCATAGCTTATAAAGCTATCTGTCGCACCCGCATCCACAAGCTTCTCAAGACTGATCATCTTCTGTTCCTTTCTGTCAAGCTCATCCTCTAACTGCTTGGCAATTTCTGTCGTGTCAAGAAGCATAAGTGACTGCCCTTCCTTAACTGTATCCCCCACCCTTACCATCAGTTCATTTACTCTCATGTTGGACTGTACATATTTTTCAAGAACCTTCCTGGCGCAGACAGTACCTGTTCCTGTAATATCCTTTATTAATGAACCTCTTGAAGGTTTTTCGCAGATAACCTTGGGCAGTGAAAAGTTATTAATTGTATTTGAAAAAAAAGTTAGTAAAAGCATTACACTAAAAAAAATCAGTATCGCTTTTCCAATCACCTTCTTTCGCAGCGAATTTTGAACCTGCTCCTCATACTGCAATGTATCCTACCTCCTCCTACTTCGAGTTTTAAAAGACTCTCCTATCTCTTATCCTTGCTCCATCCTATCCCTTAAGTCCGCTCATTTGTATTCCTTCCACCAGATGATTCTCTCCATATAGGAATACCAGAAGCATCGGTACCATGTAGGTCACTGATGCTGCAAATGCAATTCCCCTTTCTCCTTCGTTAATATTTGATAAAAAGATGGAAAGCGGCTGTTTGTTCACATCTCGAAGGAATATAAGGGGCTGCTCCACCATATTCCAGTTGTCAATAAACACAAGAATCGCCAATGCTGCAATCCCCGTCTTCGACATGGGCAGTATGATCCTTGTAAAAATACTGAAATGGGATGCTCCATCTACCTTTGCGGATTCGGAATAGGCATCAGGTATATAATGCATAAACTGCCTTAGCAGGAACACGCCGAATGTGCTGAATACTCCGGGAAATATGATCGATAAGTAGCTTCCTATCAACCCAAGCCTGTCGGCAACTATATAGTTAGGCACCAATGTTACCTGAAACGGCATCAGCATGATAATTATATACACGAAAAACAGCTTTTCCCTTCCGGTGAAATTCAGTTTGGCAAAAGCATAGGCAGCCATGGAAGCTACCGTTATTTGACCTGCAATGATTGGCACTACAAGCTTTACGGAATTCCAAAACATTAAAAGAAACTGCATACGTTTGACTAACACGGTATAATACTGTTTAATAGTA
The DNA here is from genome assembly GCA_023419605.1 of Bacillota bacterium. Lineage (GTDB taxonomy): Bacteria > Bacillota > Clostridia > Acetivibrionales > JAEZXR01 > JAEZXR01. Next base: position 100,198 of record JAEZXR010000018.1, read on the forward strand.
ACCTGGTCAGGGATGAACTTTAGGTTTGCAAGCTTCTCCTGACTATCAACATCCGCATCTGCTCTACTGCTTGAAGCTACCATGCCGTAATTACTGTCGATTTCCTGTTCTCCCATGAAGGAGTTGGTGATAGTGACAGCAAGAGGCAGAAGGAATATCGTGGAAACAATTCCCAATATACCTGTCAAAACGGCTTTCCGGAATTTCCGGTTCAAAATTCTCCTAAGATCGGGCGCGATGAAATTCCTATTCATTCAATATACCCTTCCTTTCTCCACAGGTACGACACTTTGTACCTTATAATTACCAGTGGGTAAAATACCCGGCTTTTGGGGCAGTTTACCCGCTGGATAAATTCAGAATCAAAGTGGCGTATCTATAGCTATCCGCTTACACTTTCAGACAACATTATGACTTCAACTTTTCCATCGGCGCCGTTATCCAGATATACGGATACACTCCCGTAAACCCGGTTTAGATCTATATCCCCAAGTGTTTTTACAGTTATGTTCCTTGCAAAATCCTTATAATAGACCGTAACATTGTTTTTAAGCTTGTAACTCTTGTTATCGACTTTTATTTTCCTGCTGTTCATCGCCTGGACACTCGTATCTTTCACTGCTGGAGTTTTATTATCAACAACTCTTTCAATCCCGGTTCCTGTCATTTTCACTTGGACTATCGACCCTATATCTACATTTGGAATCATCTCATTAAAGCTGTATTCCTTGCCATCAACGAGCAGTGTGTAGGATACTCCTCCAGGCCTGGATGTAAACTTTTTAACAACAGCTGATTTATATTTTCTATTTAAAATATCATCCGTCAGCAAAACGTTAATATCTCCAAAGGTACCGACTTTATTGGAGTACAGGAGCTTACCTTTTTGAAGGGTGCCGTCGGGAAGATCATTCCAGTCCAAAAGGCTTACCTGTGCATCACCACCATAATCATCACTGATCAGGTCGAATATTTTTATATTATCGGTGACATCCTCTGTTCCAAGCTGCCTGTCACCCTTATTGATACTAGTTTCTTCAGGATAATTATATATCAGCTGCTCCAGGGAAACAGTCCGGTTATCCGTATGGCTGTATTTGACCAGCTTTCCCTTCATTTCGGCTGGATCGGATGTAACCCTATAGGTTGTCGTTATTCCGTTATCCAATAACAGATGTGCATAATATAAAACATTGACGCGTCCCCCTGCTTCTTCCCTTTCCAATTCCATTCCGGTATTAATAACAAAAGCGTATTTGGAACCATCTTCACTTCCCGGATATTGGATATCTACGATCTTCCCGTCATATCCAAGGGATACCACCACGTTGTCATCCACCTCAATGTTGAATGTATCCCCTATAATTCCGGCAAGATCCGTATCGCTGCTCAAATCGTAATTTGTATTTTCGATCTGCAATGTCTTCGGTGAAAGTTTGTTTGGAAGGATGCCGGTCACTTTCCCCCCTACCTTTTTATCCTCAACTAAAATATACCTGTTCTTATTCCAAACATCTGAAACCTGATAGACGATATCGCCCTCCAGTATTTGAGAGATGTCGATGGGCCTTCCATTCTTTATAATGGTAGGATTCATTGAAAAATCTATGGTACCCAGCCGATTGCTTGAAGGCACAAAATTGTTTGCTATTTGGGGCTTGCTGTATAAAGGGTCAATAATATCCGCACTTGCAAAGCCCGTTTGCGTTTCATTGTAGAGAAATAGTAAGGAAGTATTCTTTTTGATGATATTTTTTATATCCTGATATTTCTGTTTTACACCGTTATAATAATAATCGGTACTCTCCGGTAAGGTCATACTCTGTTCCGTACCGCCGTCATTATAGGAAATTTTGTTGTCCAAAGCATGTTTGACCGTGATGCATTTCACTGTTCCGATTTTGCCGGAGGCCTTTATGATCGAACTCCCATCCGTGATAAGCCTGTATTTATAGCCTAGCTCAAACCTAGCCTCTGCATCCAGGTTATAAAAAGTCCCTTTATCCGTCAATAACTGATGCTCCGTTAACCCTTCTGAAGTTTTGGAGTCTCCAAGCACCATGCATTCCACATATAATGAAGAATCACTTGAAAATATCCTTTCAGCATCGGGATAATCCTTATTTTTTATCAGGTTTATCCAAAGTTCATCCAGCATAACGGCAGCCGCCCATTTCTGCAGCTTATCATTACTTTTGAGGCTAAGGTTTTCAATCACTCCCAACTGTCTTGCCCTATTGATATAATCATCCGGCCACTTTCCTAAAACGTCTTTGTCTGTGTATCCTAAGGCTCTGACAACAATTGAGCAGGCCTCCGCAAAGGTTATATTATCGTAAGGCCGGAATTTGCTTTTCGAAGTTTCCGCTAAGAAGCCTTTTTGGTAAGCAAGGTTTATGAACCCACTGGACCAGCTCTCTCCAGCTACATCTAAAAACACAGTATCCCCTTTCATAGATTCCGCTTTATCCGCCAAACCTGCTGCGATAACAACAGCCTTTACGAATTGCTCCCTGGAAAGAGAATAGTTTGGCTTATAGGCTCCGCTTTCATTTCCACTTAAAACACCCAAAGCGTCCATTCGATTAACTGCCGCTGTATAAGAGGCATTTGCAGGAACATCAGTAAACTCAGCGCGTGTACATATTGTCACTGATACAATTACTGTGACCAATAGCAGCAGCAATGGTATGTATTTTTTAATTTTCAAGATAAACACCTCTTTCTAAAAAGTTTTATAAAACTCAACTTATAGCTTTGCTGATTCTTCTCTCAAAGAAAAACAGGATCGATACAAGAGTGCAAATGACAGCTGCCATAATAAAGGCTGCAGAAGTTAGTTTCTGGTAATCCAGGGAAGCAAACATATTATTCATGTAGTGCTGCAGCATATAAATGCTGTTGTGCGGATACGCACCTGAGATAAGGTATGTTTCCCTGAAAACCTTGAATGAGTTGATTATTGATATTATAAAAACAAAGAACAGGGTAGGCGTCAGGTACACAAGTGTAATATTCAGGAACTTTCGCATTTGGCTTGCACCATCAATATCCGCTGATTCGTAATACTCTTTCGGGACATTTTGAAGTCCTGCAAGAATCAGCACCATATTGTAACCTATGTTTTTCCAAAGGTAAACAATAACGACTACCATCCTGGCCCACCCGGTTTTCATCCAGTCTATACCGTTACATCCCATAGAGATTACGAAAGCATTCATAGACCCTCTCAAATCGAATATTACCTGCCATACCAAAACAACAGACGCAACCGGTACAACAAGGGGAGTGATAAAGCTTGTACGCAAAACATTTCTTCCATATAGCTCTTTATTTAGAAGGACTGCCAGTCCCAGGGAAAGTAAAATATTAAGCGGTACACAAATGGCAGTGAATGCAAGGGTATTGTACCCCGCCTTTAAAAAAACCGGATTTGTCAGTAAGTCAAAATAGTTAGCCAACCCTACAAATTTTCCTCCAATAGGGCTGTCAACCATTGAATAAGCAATTCCCGTTATAAATGGAATTAAAAAGAAAACAGAGAAACCAGTAAGGCTGGGTGCTAAAAATAGTAAAGCAATTGCAGTTTCCTTTTTTCCAGCTTTTGATATCAGCATTTTACCCTCCAATATAAATCAGCTTGTATCTATGATGCAGCGAAAATGTTATTTCCGCCAATCCAAACTACATTTCAATTCTAAAACATGCACCTTAACCCTTCATTTAGCCAACCTTAATTTTGCCTTAATTTTAAGTACAAAAAAAAGGCCGGTATAAATACCAGCCTTTCTTGTTTTATTATTAAGCTTCTTCGCCTGCCAACTTCAAGAGAGCCGCCCATCTCTGGTCAACTTCCGCCTGAATCTCGTCAATCAAATGCTCGTTTCCGGCTTTAAACAGGTGTTTGAATCTTCCCTGCGCCTTGAGGAAATCTCTAACCGGAAGCTTATTCTTTGGCTTGTAGTTGATGATGTACTTGCCGTCGATTACTTCATAGAGCGGCCAGTAGCAGGTTTCAACAGCCAGCTTGTTCAAGTCCATCAAATCAGGTGTATTGTACTGCCATCCTCTTGGGCATGGAGCCAATACGTTCATGAATGCAGCACCTTTTGTATAGAGAGCCTTTTCAGACTTCTCGTAAAGGTCCTTCATGTTTCCGACGGCTGCAGTCTGACAAACATAAGGAATATGGTGGTTTGCCATGATTTCCGTCAGGTCTTTCCTCGACTGCATTTTACCGGGAATCACCTTGCCTGCCGGTGAGGTTGTGGTATCTGCATATTTCGGAGTTGCAGAAGACCTCTGGATACCTGTGTTCATGTAAGCTCCGTTGTCGTAGCAAACATAAACCATGTCATGGCCTCTTTCCATGGCACCAGACAGTGACTGGAAACCGATATCGTACGTACCGCCGTCTCCACCGAATGCAATAAACTTGGTTTCGCCTTCCTGTTTGATCTTTCCTTTTTTCTTCATAGCCACATAAGCCGCCTCAGCACCGGATACGGATGCAGCTGAGTTCTCAAATGCATTATGAATAAAGGAATCCTTCCAAGCGGTATAAGGATAAAGGAAGGAGGAAACCTCCAAACATCCTGTTGCAGCACCTATAACTGCATGATCTTCAGGCTTTAATGCTCTGAGTATCTGTCTTACAACTACAGGAGCACCGCAACCTGCACACATTCTATGTCCACCCGTAAATCTTTCGGGTTTTTTAGCAACTTCTTTTAAATTGTAAGCCATTATCGCACCTCCTATTCTCTTACGCCCAGATAATTGTAAACGGAGTCTACCTTACCTGTTTCTGCGACATTTAAGAGTTCATTGTACACAAACTCGATATCCTCTGCCTTAACATCTCTACCACCCAAACCGTAGATGTAGTTAACAACCTTCGGTCCGAATATGCCCTTGGAATATAATGCACTTGTTACCTCAGTGAACAGAGGTCCGCCTGCAGCATTAAAGCTGTCAGCCTTATCCATAACGGCAACGGCCTTGAACTTGGACAGTGCAGCAGCCATTTCATCTACTGGGAATGGTCTGAATACTCTCGGTTTGATCAAGCCAACTTTTTTGCCTGCTGCTCTCATCTGGTCGATCACATATTTAGCAGTACCTGCTGTAGAGTTCAGTATAACTGCTACAACGTCTGCATCTTCTGTCTTATATTCTTCAAACAGGCCATAGCTTCTGCCTGTCAGCTTTGCAAACTCTTCCGAAACTTCGAGAATAACTTTCTTGGCATTCTTCATAGCTTCCGCCTGCTGTCTCTTGTGCTCGAAGCAGTGAGCCTGAAGATCCAAAGGACCCACGGAAATCGGGTTTTCCTTGTTTAAGAGGTACTCCTGCGGATTATATTCTCCAACAAAAGCTTTTACCTTATCATCTTCCAGCAATTCAATGTTTTCGATGGCGTGGGAAGTGATAAATCCATCCTGGCAAACCATAACCGGCAGCATTACGTCAGGATGTTCACCGATTCTGTTCGCCATGAGCATATTGTCATAGGCTTCCTGGTTGTTTTCAGAGTATAGCTGAATCCAGCCGGAATCTCTTGCACCCATGGTATCACTGTGGTCATTGTGTATATTCAAAGGTCCTGACAGGGTTCTGTTTACAGCAGCCAGAACAATAGGAAGTCTGGAACATGCTGCGATATAAAGAATCTCCCACATTAATGCAAGTCCGTTTGCAGAAGTAGCTGTCATGGCTCTACCACCTGCAGCCTGTGCACCCACACAAGCAGACATTGCACTGTGTTCGGATTCAACAGCAACGAATTCTGTATCAACAACACCATCTGCAACAAATGTTGAGAAGTATTGAGGAACTTCTGTAGACGGAGTTATGGGGAAAGCCGCAACAACGTCTGGATTTATCTGTTTCATGGCAACAGCCATCGCTTCGTTACCACTCATTCTTTCTCTTATAGCCATTATACGTTCCCTCCTTACTACTTACTTTCCTCTACAAAGTCAATGGCCTTGAAAGGGCACACCTTTACACATACGCCGCAACCTTTGCAGTGGTCATAATCAAATTCTGTTCTTTTTCCGTTTTCATCGATCAATATGGATGTGTCGGGACAAACAGGGTAGCAAAGCAGACACTGTTTGCATTTTTCCTGAATCCAAATAGGCTTCATTGAACGCCAGTCACCGGTTTTGAAGAGTTCTGCGTTACCAGCGTAGGGAATAACTCCACCTTCCGTGATATCTTTCCATTTTACGTCAGGAGTTACAGTTTTTAATTCCTTTTTGCATGAATTGCAACTCATAGACCTTTCACCTCCTGCATGGATCTTTCAAGAGCTTTGATATTTCCTTCTACAACTTCCGGTTTTTTAGCGAATTTATGTTTGAAAGACTCGACCATGTCGTGTAAGAATGTTTTTTCATCCATAACCTGGCTAACTTTTACAACGGCACCAAGCATTGGTGTATTCGGGAAGTATTTTCCCAGTGTTTCAACAGAAATGGTTTTAGCGTCGATAGTACAAACTTTCCCTTTGTAACCTTTTAATAAAGGCCTTACTTCTTCGGGAGTTCTTGTAGTATTGATAATGATGGCTCCGTCTTCCTTCAACCCCGCTGTAACATCAACGGAAAGCAGAAGAGTGTCATCAACTACAACTACATACTGGGGTTCATAAATATTACTGTGAACTGTCAACCTGTCATCGCTTATTCTGTTATAAGCGGTTATAGGAGCACCCATTCTTTCCGGCCCATATTCCGGGAATCCCTGTATGTACTTTCCGGTATTGAATGCTGCATCTGCGAGCAGTAACGATGCTGTCTTGGCACCCTGTCCACCACGGCCGTGCCATCTGATTTCAACAACCTTGCCCATGTGGAAACCTCCTCTTATTTAAGACTGTTTTAAGACTGTAAGTTTAGCTTGTAAAATTGTGTATATCCAATTGCATAAGGAATACAATCAGAAGTTTTTTCACATTTTAGTATACGCTTTTGTATATTTTTTGTCAAGGAAGGGAATAATATTGAGATGCTTTATTTTAGAGCCATGGACAAGGCTTCATTTGTTCTTTGTATACAAGACAAGCCATATTTTTCAGGCATTTATACCTTTAAATAAATCAAACCAAAAACAGCTCACTTTCCTCTACTCGAAAAACAAAATGCTACCGTATTTTGTTCTTCGCTATGGGACCCTAGGTCCCCTTCGACGGAGCTAACGCTCCTGAGCCTCCCCTGAACGGCAAGGGTAATCCCCTTTGCAAACCCTATGCTAAGGAAATTGAAAGCCATAATTCCTTAGCATCAAAAAGGAAGAGTAACCCGGTTCCCCGGCATTACTCTTCCTTTTTAAAAAAGCTTCGTTAGTATAATCAGCAGCACCACTCCCGGTATTCCCAAAAAACCTGCAACCAATGCAGTTATGACATTAAAGGCAATATGGAAGTTGATATACTGTCCCAAATAATTGATAAATACCAGGATAACTCCACCCAGTACCAGATTTAAAATCACTTTGCCGAAAAATTTAAACGGTGCTGCCAGCGACTTCCCAATAATATAAAGAAGCAATATTCCGACAGCATAGGCCGCCAACATCCCATAATTCAATTCACCCATAACCTCATCACCCTAAATAAAGTAGTATAAAGCCTATGGCATACCCATAGCCGCATTATTATTTGTCCCCAGCGGTTAAACCCATTGTATAGTCTGTCACTTATTTATATATATTTAGTTGTCCAAAAAAATAGACCAATTACCTAAAACAAAATGCTAACGCACCTTGTTCTTCGCCCGGAGGAGCTAATCACCTTCGACGGAGCCAACACCCCTCTGCAATCCCCGTATTAAGACTGTAATTCCTTAACATTAAAAAGGATATTTGTCCGATATCAGACAAATATCCTTTTTCTATATACAATACGACTGGTAACTGCTGATTTGGCGTTTGCATAGCCAAAGCTGGCTATGCGGGCGCCGAATCCGCTAAGTTCCATCTTACATTGTATAGCTAGACTTTTATTCCTTTTTCCTTAGCTTCCTTCAATAGGTATTGGTATCTTACTTCGCAGGCTTTGATTTTATATGTATAATAATCAATCATGTCCGAGTCCACAGCCTGCTCAAAATTGATATTTGCACTCAGCCATTCCATCCGAGCGTCTTTTATGCTCTGCAGCAACTCTGTAGTATCTTGTCCCGTACAAACGTTTTCTTCTATTTTAGGCTTGATCGCAAACAATTGTATAAATTTCCCGAAAAAGCTGTCTTTCGATACTTTAACTTCTGCGTTTCTCTCCGTACCTGGATTCATACAAATTCCCCTTATACTTTGTATATTTTATATAATAAGTATAAGCAGCTTTTGTAGGCATTATACATTTTTTGTAAATTGTAGAAAATTCTTAACAATTCTGTAATATATATCTCATGTTACCACTTCAAATTTCTTAGAAATTCAAGCACTGCGTTGGTAGTTTCATAGCGAAACCTCCCCCAGTCACTCCATCTGCCTTTTAAATTCAACAGATCCCGTGCTGTCAGTTCCAGTTCCATCATGTCGACCTCCCGTACCTGGCTGACTTCATCGTCGCTGGCATCCTCCAGGAGTCTTCCTCCTTTTTCACTGAGTATGAACAGATAAGAATAAAACATCACGTTTTCCGCTTTATGCTGGAATTTTACTTTGAGAACACCTGCAAACTCCATGATTTCCGTTTCCAAACCTAATTCCTCCCGGGTCTCCCTGAAAACCGCTTCCAGGATATCTTCCTCATGTCCGATACCACCTGTGGGAATCCTGAATATCCCTTTAGGATAGTCTTCACAGGTAACGGTAATGATTTTTCCATTGGGACGGATGACACAAAATACCACTTCGCCTCTCCGGTCCGTTGCTACCGCATCCTTTACCTTATTAAAATAACTGTCCGTTTTATATTCTATCGTTACTTCTTCTATCCTGGGCGTTGTACCCAGTTTATCACATATCCTTAAAAATTCCTTTTCATTGAAGGTATTCATGAATTTTTCCTCTCCTTTGTAAAGTCTGCCTCGTCTTCTTAACCCGGTCCTATTATATATGTCCCTTTTCCTTCCATTCTATAACTTTATTCCGTCTATTACTACTCCTCACAAAAAAATTGTGTAGAAATTACGTTTTATTGGTATAAATACCATGTAAAATGTATTGAGTTTTTACATTAAAATTGCGATAATAGAAGTAAATCATATTTCCTAATGATATAATTTACTTGCGGTTGAAACATTTTCGTTTTCATCCACGTCTATAGAGTTGGAACAAAATATAATACCATATTTTTAGGATTGGCGAAAAATAACTTCCACTATAATTTCGCTACACCTTAGCAGGTAGGATTGGAGTGCTATTTCATGAACGCGGAAACGCAAAGAAAACCTTTTAGTTTAACTTCGAAAAAGGTTGTAGTGGTTTCACTGGTAACATTTACATTATTGATGCTGGCCATTACAGCACAGTTAAGTTACGTAATGCTTGTATATGACAAAATATATAAAGGCGTCTATATCAATTCCGTTCATGTAGGGGGTATGACCCGGACGGAATTGGAGGATACATTGAAAAAACAGTATCAGGATAAGCTTGAGAGTGCAAACATAACCTTGAAAGCCGGTGATACCACCTATCCCTTTAATTTTAAGGATATACATGTGGCATACGGTATAGACAGCATCGTAGATAAAGCTTATTTTGTAGGACGCGGCGGCAACTTGTTTGAAAGGCTGGCAGAAATATCAAAGGTCAGTAAGGAAAATTTAAAACTCGATATGCCCGTGTCCTATGACAAAGATAAATTGGAAGCAGTGATCAACCAATATTATGAGAAAACATTCGTTAAGCCACAAGACGCAGAATTAGTGGTAGATTCAAACAAAGCAACTCTTCGTTCGGGGCACAAAGGCAAAAGCATTGATAAAGCAAAGGCAATGGCTGAGGCTGAAAAAGCCATTATGGCGGGTGACAGCAAAACTATTGAATTGCCTTTGATCAATACTCCTCCTGCGGCGATGAATGTCGATGACCTGTACAACCGCATAAACCGGGAGCCGAAGGATGCAGCTGCCAAAGTAGAGAATAATACTGTGACATATGAACCGCCGATACCTGGAGTAAGCATTGATAAAGCTGCCTTGGCTGCTATTGTCAGCGAACTGGAAAAGACTGAAAACACCGAAAGAGTTCTTCCAGTCACCTTTACCCAACCCAAGGTTACCGTAGAAACAGTAAAGGCAATGACATTCAGGGATACGCTGGCCACCATGAATACCCAGTTTTATACCGCTACCCAGAATGATGCCAACCGGGGTGAGAATATTAAGCTGGCTGTTTCAAAAATCAGCGGTACTATTCTGGCTCCCGGACAAACCTTCTCCTTTAACCAGGTGGTGGGACCCCGGACGCAGGCAGAAGGCTATAAGGTTGCTCATGTATACTCGGACGGACAAATTATTGATGATGTGGGCGGCGGGATCTGCCAGGTATCAACAACCTTGTTTAATGCAGTCCTTTATTCCGATATGGGGATTGCAGACCGAACCAATCATATGTTTACCGTAGGCTATGTTCCCAGAGGTCAGGATGCGGCTGTTGCCTATGACTATCTCGACTTTAAGTTTAAAAATACTACCAACTGGCCTGTAAAAATCGAAGGTTGGGTAACTAACGACAACAAGGTTTACTTTTCACTGAAAGGCACAAACGAAGTGCCTGGAAAAACAATAGAAATAAGCAACAAAACCATTAAAACCCTTGATTTTACTACAAAATACATTGATGATCCAACCATGGCTGAAGGGGAATCCTATGTGAAGCAGGAAGGGATGACCGGTTATGTAGTGGAGACTTACAAAACAATAAAGCAGAATGGACAGACCATAAGCGAAAACAGAATCTATATCAGCACCTACAACCCTCTGAACCGAGAGGTTGTAAGAGGAACTAAAAAAGGATAAGATCAAGGCTGAAGCAGAACCGTTTCGGAATAGGGAGTGAGGATTCGCTCCCTATTTATTTTGGTTCCCTGCTTCAACCTCAATCCTATGCAGTAATCGTTTTGGCCTCTTTTAACTAAAGTCTCCGGATATAAATATAAACTTCTACATTGATACCCTTAGTAACTGTCCACACTAATTGCACCGTTATTTCTCAAAATGGTTCCTATGCTGTCAATCTTATCATCGTCCGTTCTCATACTGAACAATACCTTGCCGGCTTTGATGTCTGTCTCATACTGCTTGCTTCTATTTTCCGGTATTCCCAAGTCTACAAGGCCTCCTACAATACCACCTGTTACAGCACCTGACAAAAGTCCTGTTATTGGACCCGCAGCGGCTATAATACCAAGCCCCGGTATAACCATGCTACCAGCACCTATCAAAAGTCCTGCCAGACCACCTAATATACCGCCGGTCACTACTCCATCCGATATATTATCATTTATAGGCCCTCTTCCCATTGTTGCACTAGTTCTATTATTTTGCTGTCCCTGGCTATTATCTTGCCCTTGATTGCTTTGTTCCTGATTACCACTGTTTTTTGCCACTATTGATATATCATCTGTTCTGAGACCACGATCTTTTACTTCCCTCGCAGCTTTTTCAGCGCTATCATACTGGTCAAAAATTGCAACAACTGTCTTTGACATGGCTATATCCTCCTTTATTTTTTTACACGAGTTATAAAAAAACAATAACTCGGCTATATTAGCATTCGTTTTACGCTCTATGTTTATTCAGCAAAAATTTTTCATAACTTGTAATAATTTTTTAATTTTGAAAAACCAAATTGGGAGTGTATAATTAAAATACAATGGAGAATTAGCAAATTCTTCATTTTTATTAAAGAAGCACGGGGTACATACAAATGAAAAAGAATATGGTAATAAGGCTACTCTCTCTCGTAATCATTGTGATGTCTCTTTCCTTTTCTACCGTGGGTGCCTCTTCAGCCGGTGCAGCAGCTACTCAGAAAATAAACGCTATTGTACGCCTGGGCATATTTAAGGGTGATCCCGACGGGAACCTGAGAATGAATGAGAAAATCATTCGTAGCGAATTGGTTACTGCCTTTGTCAGAGCGGTCGGAATGGAGAATGATAAAAATAAGCTGAATCTTGCATTCAAAGATATCGATTCCACCCATTGGGCATATAATTTCATAGGAATCGCTGTAAATAACGGTCTGATTACCGGATATCCGGATAATACAGTGGGGCCCGACAGGTTTATAACCTATTCAGAAGCCCTTACTCTGATCATACGGACACTGGGATACCAGGAAGTACTAAGTTCAGGGAATTGGCCGGATAATGTAATAAAGAAGTGCCAGGAACTGGGAGTCATCTCCGGTTCTTCTGTTCCTAAAGATAAGGAACTCACCCGGGAAGAGGTAGCTTCCCTCATATATAATGCGTTAACCGTAGAATTTTAGTTCCGGAGCCGCAAGGCTCCGGATGGTAGGAGTGTTCAGATGCAATCACAAGGCTTGATTTTTGCCCTTCTTATGCTGTCGGCAATACCACTTTCATTAATTTTATCCGATCATGAGGTTTTTTTTATCATCGCCGGCTTTTATTTACTCGTTACTTCCATTAAAAACTCTCATGTGCACTCCTTGCGGAGGTATCAAAAAATGCTTTCCTTGTTTGGTGATAGCGATGCAGAGGAATATGAGGAAGAAACAAGCCTTGATTTCAGGAAAATCAATACAGGTACAAGGATTGTCAAGAGCCTGATTATTATCCTCTTCATCCTCTACTGCAACTTTTATACTTCCAGCCTGTTCTTTGATTTGCTTACTACATTTATCTGTGTCTACCATATTAATGACATAATAATGTACCTAAAGCACTATAAGAGCAACCATCCTTTGAAGATAAGTAAACTAAAGGGCTTGGCATTTCTAGGTGTAAATTTTGCAACAGCGGTTTTAATCATTGTTGTCGCCTTCAACAAGTTTACCCGTTATAAGATATAAATTTGGATTTTCCTTAAAGGGAGCACGGTCCGCCGTGCTCCCTTTCTACGCAGCTTGAATAGGGATAGTCCCTACTTTCAATAAATTCTGCCAAAATACAGCTTTTACCAGGCCCTGACGTCATTATACACAAATTCCTCCGCAGTACAGTGGATCTCACTATACAATTTGCAAGAATATTACATCCAAATTGCATATTTTTAATTTTTTTTTATAAAAACTATTGAATGCACTGTAGGTGCGTGCTATAATTAAAATACTAAAATTATAGTTGGTTTCCATAATTTTAGTACATTCATCGGAATAAAACACTTAAATATACGCAAGGGTGTGTATGTTAGCCAGGAAATGAAGGACGTACTCAATGAGGAGGATATGTTGCTTTTGTTGTGTACGTCTTTTTTTTATACATTAAAATACCCCCTTTTAAGGCAAGTAAAATTGCCTATTTTTTACCGGAATTTTTTTTGCAGGATTTTGATTTTAATATTTCATTTTTAACCAATTTGTATAGTAGAGAGGTTGTTGCAGTATGGCGCAGAATGGATTACCGCCCCGACAGGGTCTTTATGACCCACAGCATGAACACGACGCTTGTGGTATCGGTTTTGTTGTAGACATGAAAGGGAGAAAATCCCACAAAACAGTAACCCAAGCCCTCACCATCCTTATGAATTTAAACCATCGTGGTGGCTGTGGCTCTGAAGCAAATACCGGAGATGGAGCCGGAATTCTTATCCAGCTTCCTCACGCCTTTTTTGCGAAAGAGTGTCCCACAGAAGGAATTTCTTTACCTGAGCCGGGAGAATATGGCGTCGGTATGGTTTTCCTATCCCCCGATAAAGCAGTACGGGAGCATTGTGAAAAAGTCTTTGAGACTATTATTAAAGAAGAAGGGCAGACATTATTAGGCTGGAGGACACTTCCTGTCGATGCTTCCTCTCTCGGAAGCATGGCAAAATCATGTATGCCGCATATGCGTCAGGTATTTATCGGTAAAAGCAATACTATTAAAATTGGCATGGATTTTGAAAGAAAACTATATATTATTCGCAAGCGTGTGGAAAAAGCGCTCCGATATGCCAAAACCAATGCCTGTGAGTTTTTCTATGTAGCCAGTCTATCCTCACAGACCATCGTGTATAAAGGCATGCTGACTGCGGATCAGGTAGGGGCGTACTATAAGGATCTGATGGAGCCATCGGTTGAAACGGCCCTGGCGCTTGTTCACTCACGTTACAGTACAAATACATTCCCCAGTTGGGAACGCGCACATCCCAATCGGTATATCATTCATAACGGCGAGATCAATACACTGCGTGGAAATGTGAACTGGATGTACTCACGCCAATCAAAGCTGCAATCCGCCCTTTTCGGGGAAGAGCTTGCGAAGGTGCTTCCGGTTATAAACGCAGATGGAAGTGACTCCGCCATGTTCGACAACTGCCTTGAATTCTTGATGCTGTCCGGCAGATCTATGGCACATTCCGCCATGATGATGATACCGGAACCCTGGTCCAATCATGAAAGCATGAGTGATGAGAAGAAGGCCTTTTACGAATATCACAGCTGCTTATTGGAGCCCTGGGACGGTCCGGCTGCCATGGCATTTACAGACGGTGTACGTGTGGGAGCCCTTCTTGACAGAAACGGGCTTCGTCCGGCCCGGTACTATGTAACAAAGGATGATCTGGTTATTATGGCTTCCGAAGTGGGTGTTCTGGACATTCCACCGGAGGACATTCTCTATAAGGAACGCCTTCGTCCGGGCAGAATGCTTTTGGTTGATACGGAAGAAGGAAGAATTATCAGCGATGATGAATTGAAGCATAAAATTGCGTCGGAGCAGCCCTACCGGCAGTGGCTTGAGGAACACCTCATTACCCTTGAGGAACTCCCGGAAGCCCCACATCTTCCGGAACCGGAACATGAAACGGTATTGCAGCGCCAAAAGGCTTTCGGTTACACCTATGAAGACCTGCGGGTAATTCTGACCCCTATGGCGCAAGAAGGTGTTGATCCTGTAGGTGCTATGGGAACAGACACGCCGCTGGCAGTTTTATCCGATAAGCCGCAGCTTCTGTACAACTACTTCAAGCAGTTGTTTGCCCAGGTTACAAATCCGCCCATTGATGCCCTGCGTGAAGAAATTATTACAGCTACCGAAACCTACATGGGAACGGAAGGAAACCTGGTAAACCCGGAGCCTTCCAGCTGCCGGCAGATCAAGATCAAAACCCCCATAATCGATAACGATCAGCTGGCGAAGCTTCACCATATTCGTCGTGACGGCTTTAAGTCAGTAACACTACCCATCCTCTTTAATACCGCAGAAGGCGGAAAAGGACTGGAAGCTGCTATGGAGAATCTTTTCCGGAATGCAGACCAGGCGATTGAAGAAGGCAACAATATCCTCATACTATCCGATCGGGGCGTTAACAGCGAGAATGCAGCCATCCCTGCTCTACTGGCCCTCTCCGGTTTGCATCACCATCTGATACGGAAAGAAACCCGTACCGCTGTCAGCCTAGTAATTGAATCCGGTGAGCCAAGGGAAGTTCATCATTTTGCGGTGCTAATCGGTTATGGTGCATCCGCCATTAACCCATACCTGGCTTTTGAATCCCTGGATGATATGATCCGTCAGGGACTTCTGACGAATATCGATCATCATAAGGCGGTTTCGAAATACATTAAAGCTGTAACCAAAGGTGTTGTCAAGATTCTCTCCAAGATGGGAATCTCTACAATCCAAAGTTATCAGGCTGCTCAAATTTTTGAGGCCCTGGGACTGGATCAGTCCGTAATTGATAAATATTTTACCTGGACACCTTCCCGTATCGGAGGTGCGGACATCAATGCCATCGCTGAAGAAACCCATAAACGCCACTCGCGGGCTTTCAGCGAACACCAGGCTGAGGACCCGACTCTGGACCCTGGCGGCGACTACCAGTGGAGAAAAGATGGAGAAGAGCATCTGTATAATCCTGAAACCATTCATAAGCTCCAATTGGCATGCCGTACCAATAGCGTTGAATTATATAGAGATTATGCAAAGCATATAAATGATCAGACACAAAAGCATTATACCCTTCGCGGGCTTATGGAGTTCAAACTGGCGGAAAATCCGATTCCTCTGGAGGAGGTAGAATCCGTTGAGTCCATTGTGAAACGCTTTAAGACAGGAGCCATGTCCTATGGTTCCATCAGCCAGGAAGCCCATGAGGCTTTGGCTATAGCCATGAACCGGATTGGTGGAAAAAGCAATACGGGAGAGGGCGGAGAAGATCCGGCCCGTTTTGAGCCCCTACCCAACGGTGATTCAAAATGCAGTGCCATCAAACAGGTGGCTTCGGGAAGGTTTGGTGTAACCAGCCATTATCTGGTGAATGCAAAGGAAATTCAGATTAAGATGGCCCAGGGTGCTAAACCCGGTGAAGGCGGACAGCTGCCGGGACGCAAGGTGTACCCATGGGTTGCCCGTACCCGTCACTCAACACCGGGTGTAGGTCTTATTTCACCACCGCCGCATCATGATATCTATTCCATTGAGGACTTGGCTGAGCTGATCCACGACCTTAAGAATGCCAATGATCAGGCACGTGTCAGTGTAAAGCTGGTCTCTGAAGTAGGAGTAGGTACCATTGCTGCGGGTGTTGCCAAAGGGCGTGCCGATGTTATCCTTATCAGCGGATATGACGGTGGTACCGGTGCATCACCCAGAACCAGCCTCAAGCATGCAGGTCTCCCCTGGGAGCTTGGCCTGGCGGAAACACATCAGACCCTGCTTCTTAACAATCTGCGCAGCCGCGTGGTGGTTGAAGCGGACGGAAAGCTGATGACAGGGCGTGACGTAGTTATCGCGGCACTGCTAGGAGCCGAGGAATATGGGTTTGCTACAGCGCCGCTGGTAGTTCTCGGCTGTGTCATGATGCGGGTATGTAACCTTGATACCTGTCCTGTCGGTGTAGCAACACAGAATCCGGAGCTGCGGAAGAAATTTGCCGGCAAACCGGAATATGTCGTAAACTTTATGTATTTCATAGCGCAGGAAATGCGGGAGTGGATGGCAAAGCTGGGCTTCAGGACTATCGATGAGATGATCGGAAGAACAGACAGACTGGAAATGTCAAAAGCCATCAGTCACTATAAGGCAAAAGGACTGGATTACTCCAATATCCTTTACCAACCGGAATTACCTGCAGACTATGGACGTTACTGCCAGATGGAACAAGACCATGAACTGGATAAGTCACTGGACAAGGCAGTTCTGCTGAAATTGTGCAAACCCGCTTTGGAAAAGAAGGAAACAGTTTCCGCAACCCTGCCCATATGCAATACAAACCGTGTGGTAGGTACCATACTGGGAAGTGAAGTTACCAGACGCTATGGCGGAGCCGGATTACCGCAGGATACCATTATACTCCACTTCCAGGGATCGGCCGGACAGAGTTTCGGAGCCTTTGTACCAAAGGGTATTACGCTGATGCTTGAAGGCGATTCCAACGATTACATCGGGAAGGGCCTCTCCGGCGGTAAGATTATTGTTTATCCTTCCACTGCCGCCACCTTTGTACCTGAAGAAAACATTATCGTAGGCAATGTTGCCTTATATGGTGCAACCAGCGGTGAAGCCTACATTCGCGGAGTCGCCGGTGAAAGGTTCTGTGTGAGAAACAGCGGTGTCCATGCTGTAGTCGAAGCGGTAGGTGATCACGGTTGTGAGTATATGACCGGAGGACGTGTTGTTGTCCTGGGTCCTACAGGCAGAAACTTTGCAGCCGGCATGTCCGGTGGTATCGCCTATGTGCTGGATGCCGACGGAACCTTTGAGACCCGGTGCAACAAGGAAATGGTGGATATCGAGCTTTTGGATGACGAGAATGATATCGACGAACTTAAAACCATGATTGAAAATCACGTTAAATATACCGGAAGCGGACTTGGCAGCAATATCTTGAAGCTCTGGGATGAAATACTTCCGAAGTTCCGCAAGGTAATACCAAGAGATTATAAGAGAATGCTCCAGGCCATTAAGCAAGTGCAGGAAGAAGGACTTAGCGGTGAGGAAGCACTCATGGCAGCCTTTGATGCAAACAATAGAGACTTGGCACGAGTAGGAGGGAACTAATATGGGTAAGCCAACAGGATTTATGGAATACAAACGTGAACTTCCCGAAGATCGTGCGCCTTTGGAGCGTATCAATGATTGGGAAGAGTTTCATCTTCTCTTTAACGAAGAAAAGCAGCGTACCCAGGCGGCACGTTGTATGGACTGCGGAATTCCTTTTTGCCATACCGGTATTCTGATCAATGGAATGGCTTCCGGCTGTCCCATTAATAACCTTATACCTGAATGGAATGATCTCATTTACAGAGGACTTTGGAAGGAAGCTTTGAACCGTCTCCTTAGAACAAACAACTTCCCAGAATTCACGGGGAGAGTTTGTCCGGCTCCCTGTGAAGGTTCCTGTACTGTAGGAATTAATGACCCGCAAGTTACTATAAAAAATAATGAATGCACGATTATCGATCGGGCTTTTGAGGAAGGTTGGATTCAGCCCCGGCCTCCTCAAAAACGTACAGGGAAGAAGATAGCCGTTGTAGGCTCGGGACCTTCCGGTCTCGCCTGCGCTGACCAGTTGAATAAGGTAGGCCACTCCGTCACAGTATTTGAGCGCGCTGACCGTCCCGGTGGCCTTCTCATGTACGGTATTCCCAATATGAAGCTGGATAAGAAAAAAGTAGTACAACGCAGAATCGATCTCATGACGGCAGAGGGTGTGACTTTTGTAACGAATACGGAAGTTGGAAAAGACTACCCCACAGACAGGCTCCTCAAAGAATTTGATGCCGTTGTACTTTGTGGCGGTGCTACCAAGCCCCGTGACCTTCCGGCAGAAGGCAGAAATCTAAAAGGTATACACTTTGCCATGGAGTTCCTCCATAAGAACACCAAGAGCCTTTTGGACTCAAACCTTAAGGACGGCAACCATCTCTGTGCCAAAGATAAAGATATTATCATTATCGGGGGTGGAGACACCGGAACCGACTGCGTTGGTACTTCCATCCGGCATGGCTGCCGAACCGTTCACCAGTTCGAGATTCTTCCTCAGCCGCCACAGGCACGTACCCCGGATAATCCCTGGCCGCAGTGGCCGAAGGTTCTTAAAACCGATTACGGCCAGGAAGAAGCCATTGCCTTATACGGAGCTGATCCCAGGCAATACTGTATTACCACAAAGAAATTTATGGGTGATGAGGAAGGCCAGGTGAAGGAAGTTCATACCGTTCAGATCGAGTGGAAAAAAGACGAAGCAGGACGTTTTATTCCTGTAGAGATACCGGGTACCGAGAAGATATGGCCTGCACAATTGGTATTACTGGCCATGGGCTTCCTGGGTCCGGATGAAACCGTCATTGACCCGTTAGGCATAGAGCGAGACCCTCGTTCCAATGTGAAAGCCGAGTATGGAAAACATGAAACCAACATCAAGGGCGTGTTCACCGCAGGTGACATGCGCCGAGGCCAAAGCCTTGTAGTATGGGCCATCAATGAAGGCCGGAGTGCTGCGAGAGAAGTTGACAAATACCTCGTGGGGTATACAAATTTACCTTGATAACAATCTTCTCCCTAAATTCATATAGTAGTATTTTAAATTCACAAATAGAAAGGGATAGGTGCACGCCTATCCCTTTCTATTTGTGAATCATTTCATCAGAATTATCCACAGGCAACTGGTTTTTTTGCTTTTTTATCCACAATTAAAACACAAACTGTGTTTTTCCTCTATAAATTTGATGTCTTTTTACAAAGATGTTAATTTTTCTCTATCCCCTGTGTTTTTCCTATGCTATAATTATAAAACAAAAAGGTTAGGCAAAACTAACTATAAGTTAGGGTTTATTCTACTATTACATCACAGCGAATGAAAGGTTTGACATATGAAACTGGATATACATAAATTCCATACCGTTTTTACAATTTTTATTTTTGTAGCCCTGGCATCCCTGGACCATGCTGTAATCGGTCTCTTTCCCCCACTTTTTACCTCCATCTCTTCGGATCTTAACATAAACATTGCTTCACTGGGACTTATTTCTGCGGTAAGCTATTTTGTAATTTCTCTCTCTTCCGTCATTTGGGGATATTTGGCAGATAAGGGGAAAAGAAGACGTTTGATCATGATCGGCACCGTCCTGTGGTCTATTTCGGTTTTTTTGACCGCTTACAGCCACAGCTTTGCAGAGCTTATGTTTGCACAAATAATTACCGGTATTGGCCTGGGCTGTATCGGCTCCATCGGCTATAGTGTTTTAAGCGACTATATCCCCTATAAATGGCGTGGAACTCTTATGAGTCTCTGGGGTATGTCCCAGGGCTTCGGAGGCATTGCAGGCTCCCTTATGGCTTCCATTGTAGCTACCGAAACAAACTGGAGAAAGCCCTTTTTGATTATCGCTGTTTTAGGGCTGGTATTTACCTTTTTATACCTGTTTATCAAAGAGCCCGTTAAAGGTGCTTCAGAACCTGAATTGCAGAACCTGGTCAAAGAAGGCTTTGAGTATAATTATTCCATCGATCTTTCGCAGATTGGAAAAATTATTTCAAAAAGGAGCAACCTATGGCTGATGCTGCAGGGTTTCTTTCTCAATACAACTACGGGAACCCTTATATGGCTGCCTACATTATATGCCTCGAAGATTGAAAAACTGGGCTATAACCTTTCTACAGCCATTATAGCTTCCGGATACCTCTTTGCCCTATTTCAGCTGGGGGGTCTGTTTTCGATGTATTTCGGCTATATAGGAGACAAGCTGCAAAAGCGTACAGACCGGGGCAGAGCCTTGCTTGGAGCGGCTTCGATATTTACAGCCATGCCCCTGTATATACTCATGTTTTCAATACCTTTGAAAACCCTAAGTCTTCCTGACAATGGAAGCCCCGTATCTATTTTCTGGAGAATTATCGATCAATTAACGTTTCATCCCAACCTCGGATTTATCGTTATGTTTTTACTGGCTATCGGAGCGACTGCAGCCCAGTCCGCAAACATCCCCAATTGGCTTGCCCTGCTGACGGATGTAAACCTGCCGGAACACAGAGCCACGGCTTTCAGTATTGCAAACCTGATATCCGGTGCAGGAAGAGCCTTTGGAAATGCATTTATAGGCGTTGTGCTGACCCTGGCAGGCCGTCACCTTCCCGAGCCTTACAACTACGTTATAACGATGAGCATATTCCAGCTTTTCTTTCTTCCTGCAGTATTCTGCTATTTGAAAGTATCCCGGACCGGGACCCGTGACATGAAATTTGTCCGGCTAAAACTGAAAAGACGGTCTCGCCTCAATTAATCATTAGCAGGCCGATTCTTTTTTTTGTTCCCTATTTTTTTCACTACAGTGGGAACTGCCACTGTCAGAACCACCAGGAGTATGGATGCGACAAAGTTCCAGGAAAACGGATTATTTATATTATGCCCCAGCATATTGAGGGAAAAGGTCTCCGGAATCATCCCAATAACCGTACCCAGAATAAATTCACGGTACTTGACCCTTGTAAGCCCTGCAGCATAGCTGAGGGCATCAAAAGGAAAGATATAGGAAATACGCATAAATAATATAATTTTAAACCCATGCTCCTCAATCTTGACATCCAGATTCTTCATTTTTCCCTTTAGAATTCTTTCAACCGTATTCTTTCCTGCCATTCTACTAATATAGAAAGCAAGGGTAGAAGAACTGAATACACATAGCATGGAAATGAGAAAGCCATACCATCCCCCAAGTAAGCTGCCTCCGAGAATTACCATAATGGAATAGGGAAAAAATACAAGAAGTGTGCGCATATTAAAAATTATAATAAAAATAAGTACGGCAAAGCTGCCGTAGGATTGAATGTAATTTCTGGCGCCCTCCAGACTTAGAATCCCCATAGCTTGGGCTTTTACCAGTAAAAAGGCTACACCTGCGACCAATATTGCTGCTATCAGTAGCTTCAAGTAATTACTCTCTTTTTTCATGTTTTTTTCCCTTTTTTTCTTTTCATTTGTTCCCTAAAAAGACTTGTAGTTTAAGCTAATTTTCATTATAATCTATTATATAATAAAATGCGTTTTTATTGTATATACTAAATAGTTTTATATCTTTAAAAACAGAAATGAGGAAATATTCATCCTATGGATAAGATAAAGGGATCCCTCCCTAATATTTTGACCTTAATCAATCTTTCATTAGGTGTACTGGCTATTTTGCTTGCTGTAAACGATACTGCGGCCGCAGAAGGAAATGTAGACCTTCTTGTACCTGCTTCGCTGTTAGTCATTGTAGCAGCATTGACAGACCGCTTTGACGGTCAGGTAGCCAGGAAATTGAATGTGACAAGTGAATTGGGAAAGGAACTGGATTCCTTGTCGGACCTTATTTCCTTTGGCGTAGCTCCTATTATCATTGCCTGGAAGCTCTGCTTCATTCACTTTGGAATACCTGGCTACTTGATTACCCTGGTTTTTCCCATGGCAGGTGCTTATCGGTTGGCAAGATACAATATAACCAAATTCGATAACATTTATTGCGGTATACCTATTACCGTAGCCGGTGCATTTTTAACCATCGTGAGCCTTTATAACGCTTTCTCGGTTATGAATGACCGCTTTACCGTGTATCATACGTATCTAACAGCTTTGCTGATCCTGCTTCTTTCCTTCCTAATGGTAAGCAAGGTCAGATTTAAGAAGATGTAACAGTAAAATAACATAAAAAATAAGAAAGCCAATTGGCTTTCTTATTTTTTATGTTTATATTAAAAACTATCCCGTCTCCCTTTCCTTAAGAGATATACTCCTCCAACCATCATTGCAATCGGTATTATAAATCTTGGCAAGGAGAAATAGTAAGGGAAGGAAAATTGGAATATTCTCCATAAAAACTCTTTTACATTCTCCATTACTACATTAAAGGTTCCAATGGCACCAAGAATAATTAAACCGTAAGCTATTACCTTTTTGTTGGATAAAAATCTGATTCGGATTTGATTATAATCCGCATTGATTCGGATCCCCTCAGAATCAGTAACAACTCTTCCTTCATTGATCTCATTGGCCAGAAACCGGGAATCAAAAACACTGTAAAACACGCTTAACATGCACACGGCAGGAATAAAAAATCCTGAAAGCCAACGGATCCCCAATATATCTGAAAAGAATATTGCGGTAAATAGCGCAGCGAAGAAAGTTACCATGAGTGTCATTCCTCTGTTAATCAATCCCAGGTACATGTGTCCTCCCCCTGGAACCAATCCGAATACAAAGGTGAAAAATTTACTTTTCTTCCGGACGGAAACCACATCCCTGCCTGTTGTTCCTTGCTGAGTAGTACTATTAACTATATTTGCAAGACATTCCCGACAGTAATTCTTTCCATTGAGTTCCACTGTACAATCGAGACACATCGCCTTCCCGCAGTTCCTGCATACATATACCGCCTCATATCCCGGGTGGTTTTTACAATTCATTTTTATACCTCCTTAAATTTCTCGATAGAACTATTTATTTTAGTAAAAGTATTCATGATGTGCATATTCAGGTTCTCTAGCTGCACTGTTATATTCCACTTATTTTCCTCTTTTTGTACGGGGTTTACCTTATAGGCAGTATACATCGGGTTTACCGGAATATTGATGTATAAGAGCATTACAGCCGCCGTTACAATCATACTCACACCCAGTCTCCTGAAAATCGGAGTATAGTTCGTATTTTGCCTCCTATTACTATCCGCCGGACAGTGAGGCTCCAGGGTAAGAATTTTATCCATTACAAATTCAGTGAACCCCCCAGGTGCCTTCTCCACCGTCTCCAGCTCCATGGCAGTATACAGTCCTTTATAAGACACATATTCATTCCTGCACGAATCGCAAGCGTGAATATGTCCGATAAATTCTTCTTCCTCTTCCTTGCAGAGTCTTTTATCAAGATATCTGTCCATTGACTTCGCCACCTGATTGCATCTCAAAACTCTCACCTCCATACCGGTATTTTTCCAAGCTTTTTTTTAATAACTTCCGGGATCTGTATAACCTTGATTCTACCGTTTTAACCGGCACCTTCAGTACTTCGCCGATCTCTTCATAAGACAGCCCCTGGTAATGATAAAGAATAATGACAGTCTTATATTTCTCAGCCAGACTATTGATTTCCTTCCTCACCGCCTTTTGCTTATAACTGTTTATAATGCTGTCCTCAAGGTTATACATTTCATCTGCCATCTCCAGACATTCATCCTGCACATAAGCTTCCTTACGTCTTTTTTTGTTTTTGCGGGTCCAGTCGATGCAGAGGTTATACCCCACTCTGTATAGCCAGGTGGAGAATTTGGCTTTTTCTCCAAACAAGTGTAAGTTTTTAAATACAGTGATGAATACTTCCTGCGATAAGTCCTGGGCTTCCGCGTAGTCATTTGTGAATCTGTACACCATCCCAAAAACCTTATCCTTATACCGATTGACGATCTCGGAAAAGACATGAGTATTCCCCCTAAGTACCTGTTCAACAATTAACTCATCCGTCATTAAATACTCATCACCCTCTCTCCTATTCTTACATATTACTATAGACGTATATATTTAAGAAAACCCTTCAAAATTTCTTAAGTTTTTTTAAATAATTTAATCGGGCTTGATTGCCTGTGTAAATAAAAAAACCTTGCAATTCGCAAGGTTTTATCAAAACATTATTTATTTGTCCAAAAGAAGAAGTATAATGGAGGTCAGGCTGAAGCAAACATTGATAAGACACAATACAGCGACTACCTGCTTTGGATTGAGCCCTTTGGAAAGCAGCCTGTAATGGATTTGGCTCCGATCTGCCTTATAAACAGGTTTACCCTCTTTAAACCGCTTGATAACCACAAACAAATTATCGAAGATAGGAACTCCCAAGGCCAGAATCGGTACCATCAGCGACAACACAGTCGCTTGCTTGAAAGCACCGTCCAGTGCTATAATTCCCAGCATAAAGCCTAAAAAAGTGGCACCGGCATCTCCCATATAAATCTTCGCAGGCGGCTTGTTATACCGAAGGTATCCAAGTCCTACCCCTACAAGAATAATTGCCATCATAGCAGAGGTTGTCTGCGCTTTTGCAGCAGCTACCGTAAACAGTGTGATAGCTGATATGGTGGACAATCCTCCTGCCAATCCATCCAAACCATCAGAAAAGTTAATTACGGTTGTAACTCCAAAGATCCACAGAATAGAGAGAATACATTGCATCCATTGAGGCAATACCACATGCTCCCCCATCAGCGGGTTATAAAAGCCCGTAAAAACAATTCCGGCCTTATAAACAATAATGGCTGCTGCAACCTGAACAATGAGCTTCGGCAGTGCTGGAAAATCCTTTCCATGGGTCTTGTACCAATCATCTACGATACCGATGGACAGAATCAGTAGTGATGCGGCAAATATAGCCAGCGATTCCGTATTCCATTCTCTTGCAAAACCAAAGTAGGCTGCATTAAATCCTATGAATATGGCTACACCTGCCAAAAGAGGTACCGGTTCCTTATGAACCTTCCTCTGTGTCGGCTTGTCTACAAAATCTATTTTAACTGCCAATCGGCTAAGTGGTGGTATTAGAATGTAAACTATAATAAAGGCCACCAAAAAAGCTAGTAAATAATTTATCTTCGCCGCCCCCTTGTCCTCGCTTGTACTTCTCGAATAATTTTTACTTTTATTAAAGCTTTTTTCCTCACAAGTGCCTAGCAGGACGAATACCACTTCCCATAAATACTACTATGCACCCAATATAAAATTATAATACAATACCGAACTTTCTTCAATATATTAATACCTATAAAACAAAAAGCGCCACTGCTTAGTGGCGATACTTTTTGTTTGAAGGAGATGGCGCGGCTCTATTTTATATAAACTTTTTTAATGAGTATTTATTTTGCGTTTTTATATGCAAACTCGCAGAAACCGCAGCTTGAACACATTTTGCTACAGCCGATAACCTTTTCAAAAACCTTTTCCGGAATGATTTTATTTAATTCCTCAAACTTTTCCGAAGAGTTCCGGTCTCCACAGTAAGCTCCGAAATTCTGCAATATTTCTATGGAGGAGTGTCTGCGGTCCACTAATTTGTATATATCAATAAACTCATCATAATAATCCATGTATTTGGGTGGGATAAAGGAAGATGAATATAAAAGCCAGGGTTTTTCTTTAAAGAGGTTTTGGCATATGTTCAAATACACTTCGCCCTCATTGCCATGTCCCCGGAGGTTATGATGCCCTTGCCACATGGGACAATCATGGAGGCAGGTTTGATTGAGTACAAGTTTTAGTTGGACCTGAGGCAGGGCTTCCCTCATTTGCCTGATAAATTTCAAATCCTTATTGAGAACAGGCGGTATTACCATGATATCGCAGCCAAGTTCTCCCCAGTATTTAGCTTTCTCGAGAGAATTCACATAGGCGATGCTGGAGCACTCCAGTTTAATATCAGGAATGGCTTGTTTAATCTCCAAAGCCAGATAATAATCTACAACTGTAACGACCTCCAAACCGTCAGATTCCTTTAAATTGTATATATAGTTTATAATATTGCGGACAAACTCAGCATCAGCTATACGCAAGCCCAGACAACCGGTATTTATTAGGAGATTGCCTTCTATGTTTTTATCCCGGGCTTTTTTCAGAAGCTGTACAATCTCATCCTCATAATCATTTCCTTGGTCTATAGCCCGGCCTGTACCTGCAATATGATTAGGAATTGCAAAATAAATTTCTTTACATTGGCTTATGTGCTCCGGAAACTTCTCTCCCAATTTATCTAAAAGTAACAGATCATTATTATATGGGATTGAAAATGTTCTCATAAAACGCTCTCCTTATATTTACTAAGTACTATGTAAAGTTTATATAAAAAATAATAAACCCGGTAAGATTTCATAAATAGTTTCCATAAAAAATGGTGCTAATTAATTAATATGATTTTTTGCTTTACAATGTTACACATTATACATCATTCTTCCTGTTACACATATTTCCTTCTTAATTGAACACATGTTACATATGGTGAATATACTATGAGAAAGTAAACGTTATGGTAATAAAGTCGTAAAAGGAAGAAATAGTACATATCGATTAGAAAGGAAGAGATTATGAATGATGAATTGCCCGGATATTAAAATTGTAGATTGTACTATAAGAGATGGTGGACTTGCGAACAATTTTAACTTTGATGATAAATTTGTTAAAGCTGTTTATACTGCATGTGTTGATGCAGGTGTAGATTATATGGAAATTGGTTATAAAGCTTCAAAAAAGGCATTTTCACGGCTTGATCACGGGAAATGGAAGTTCTCTGACGAAGATGACATAAAAAAAATAGTAGAATCCAAGGATACTCGGCTAAAGCTGTCAGTCATGGTTGATACGGGTCGTACCGATTATCATGAAGATATTTTGCCCAAGAGCCGGAGCGTAATTGATATGGTTCGTGTGGCCTTTTATAGTCACCAATTATCGGAAGCGGTAGATATCGTAAAAGATGCCCATGATAAAGGATATGAAACGGCTGCCAATCTGATGGCCAGTTCCTTGCTGAACGAAAGTGAATTGGATAAAGTACTGAATACCTTGGCAACTACAGAAGTAAATGTCATCTACCTGGTGGATAGCTACGGCGCTTACTATCCTGAAACCATAAAGGATTTAACAAAAAAGTACTTGAAATATGGCCAGCAAACCGGCAAGGCCGTAGGAATTCACGCTCATAATAATCAACAGCTGGCTTTTGCAAATACAATAAAAGCACTTCATGCCGGTGCAGAATATTTGGACGTCACAATTTCAGGGCTAGGCAGGGGTGCCGGTAACTGTCCTCTGGAGCTTCTGATAGGATTTCTTAAAAACCCCAAATATAATGTTCTGCCTATTTTGCATTGTTCCCAGGAATACGTGGACCCCTTAAGAAAAGAAGTACGCTGTGGATTCGATACTTCCTATATGCTTACAGGACAATTTAACATGCATCCTCAATTGGCCATTGATTTTTTAAACGGAGAGGATACTACAAATTATTTAGCCTTCTATGATTCCATCTGCAGAGCAGAAAAAAATATAGAAAAATAACTCTCGCAAATCGAGCACGCTACAGACAAATACAAAAAGCATCGCGAAGTAAAGCTGCGATGCTTTTTGTAGGAAAAAAGAGTACGCCCATTTTATTAGTACTTCTTCGTGGCGGCTTAGCTATGCATACTATAAAATACTATTTTCTACATTACTTTTTCTCGAATCCTATGATCACAAATCGGTATTCCTGAAGCCTTTTCCTATGATCTCGGATGTGGTGGTGATGGTGATAAAGGCTTTAGGATCAATTTCACGAATGAATAATCTCAACTGAATCGCCTGTCTTCTTGTGAGTACCGTCGTAATTATTTCTTTTTCTTCATTGGTAAAAGCACCCCATGCTTTGTGCACTGTTGCACCTCTTTTAATCTTCTCCGTAATAAATGCTAAAACCTCGTCAGGCTTGCAGGTGACGATTTCCATCTTCTTGCAAATGTTCAGGTTTTCAATTACAAGGTCGACGATAAAAGCTTTCAGCACAAGTCCAAGAAGGGAATACATTCCGATCCTTATTCCATATACGAGACCGGCAGCGATGGTGATCGTAATGTCAGCCATAAACAGTGTCTTTCCTATATGAATGTGGGTGTATTTATTTAAAATCTTAGCTACGATATCCGTCCCTCCGGTAGATGCATTCTGGTTAAACACGACGGCAGAACCGACTGCCGGCAAAATAATTGCAAAAGCCAGCTCAAGCATTGTATCACCGGTCAAAGGCTTTGCAACATGGAATAACTTTTCCAGAATCCAGACCATACCGGAAAGAGCAAAGCTGGAATAGACTGTTTTGGAACCGAAATTGAAACCAAGAAATAGTAAGCCAAGCACTAATAACAGAATATTAATTGCCATCATTAATAGCCCCACTGGAAATTGTGGAAAGAACTTTTCAACCACGATGGAAATACCGCTGACTCCGCCTATGGCAAAACTATTGGGAATTTTAAAAAGACTAATCCCAAGTGCAACCAGAAACAACCCGAAATTGATTAGTAAAAACTCTTTAAGCTTCCTCACACTATACGCCTCCAGATATAATTCGTACTTTAATAATGATGCTGCAAACAATCAAATTATACCGGCTCAGCCAACTCATTATAAAATTACCCCTTCATTATAATATTTATAAGCAATACATTTCAACAGTTGTGAAAAGTATACAATAATCCATGTACTATCCCCAATCCTGCACAGTATTCACTTTTCGGATCATACAAACGCCTCTGTTCATTATGGATCAGTGGTGGTTCTACCTCGTATGCTGCTACTCTTAATCTTCCTCCACTAGAGCGCCAAATGACCGTGCCGCACTTACAGCCTGAGAAAAATCTAAGTAAATGTCTTTAAGACTGAAGCTTTTAAAATCAACGCCTTCCACTAGGGCATCTCGAAGCCTGGCTCCCTTTAAACTTGCTTGTGCCAGAATAGCATAGCTTAGGTCTGCACCTCTTAAATCAGCACCTTCCAGATTACATTTATATAAATCCGCCCTAACAAACTTCACTTGTCTCAAATCCATGCCTTTTAAGTTAGCTAACCGCAAGTTTGTATAAGACCAATCCCCTTTATCGATGGTAACTCCCAGTAAATTAGCCTCTGCAAACCCGGAACCTATCATTTTACATTCTTTAAAATGTGCACTGAAAAGATTTGCATATTGAAACTGGCAGTTCGTAAACGCAGAGCTTGCATGCGTAGAGGCATTCAACCGTGTCCCCTTGAAATTACATTCAGAGAATATACACTTTTTTGTGTCGATGCCTTCCATATCAATATGTTGAAAGCTGCATCCAACAAATTTTATACCTATAAATTCTCTGTCATATACGTAGCTACCATCAAATGCTATATTTTCATATGTTTCATTGTTTCTTATATACATTTTTACATTCACCCACTACTATTAATTTTCTAGTTTTTCACTCTATCCACTCTTCATTCTGAATCAAGGTATCTGTAGTAAATGAATCATCGCTATAATCATCTGGAAAGGTGCTCTATTTATTTTCAATTTTGCAATAAATTTCGATATCGTTTCCTTCACAATCTTTAAACTCCAGAACCCAATTACCACCAATTTTTGTAAGAGGAAACACTATTTCTGCTTCCAAAATCTTTAATTTTTCTATTAGCTTATCAATATTATTTACCTCAAAGCTTGGTAAACAGTTATCTCCCCAAAATACTTTTTCATTTACTTTGCTGTTATCAAACAAACAAAACCTAAAACCTTTTAAATCAAAAATACTAAATACTGCATCCTTCTTGTAAACTGATTGCTGAAACAACTTTTCATAAAACCTAATGGCTCTCTCCATATCCTTTACACAGATGTACAAAGAATTTAGTTGAATTTCATATTCCATATCAATACCCTCTTTTAAAGTTGTTTTTTTTAAGAGTATTATAATATTTAAAATATGACAGCCCTATGTCATATTCCTGTGAATCAACTTGTCTTGAAGCTATTTCACCAATTAAAACTCTTAGTTTCAAAATCAAGCACCCTAAGTGCTGATTTCACATCCTCCTCTGAAGTAATATATAGCATAAGAAGTCTTGCTTCAGAATATGCCGTGCAGTAACAAATTCCATTGGTTTCCCTTAGGTTTTCCTTATATCAAAATATAAATAATCTATTCTTCTTAAAATTAGATTTTAAGGCGACATCTCATAGGAAGATAGTACCATCTTCCGTTTAGGCTGTCTATATCGAACAAAATTAAAGCCCTGACCAAAGCCAGATACAAGCTCTAACTAACATTTTCTTTTTTTGGTGTTATAATACACAAAACAAACATGATAATACCCAAGGGTAATAAAACGTAGTTTGCAATTCCTCCAAGAGGGACGTGCGCAACTATTGGAGGTTTTGTAAAACCTATGTACATTCTTATAATGGTTTCAAAAATAATCATAATGTACATAAACGGAATTAATTTGCCGTACCGAGACGCAACAAGTAGCTGAATTACCGCATAAATTAGTTGCGATCCACCCCACAAGGCAAAGGAAAATATGATGTTTTGAGCTCCGGTTGATAAATCAAGACTGGCTATCGATCCCGCACCACCGTCTGGGGAGAATAAGTGGATACAACTGCGTATAAAGCTAATGGCTGCTAAAATCATAAAAATGTATTTAACAATCTTATAGCCATGCAAATTATTATCAATCGTTTTTGGAAATACGATATTAATTATTTTATTCAATGTTAACCTCCGTTTAGCATGTTCCAGGCTGTTTTGAAAGCATTACTTTTAAATTGGCGTTGATATTTTTATGGATAACGAACTTTAAAATTATATTAACTCCGCCGCAAGCCATTCCAACTGCTGTCCGTTTTTCGCCTCCGACTTATTAATGTTTAAAGTTCGCTATCCATAATCCATGTTGTATCTGTACTCCATAGTGAATAACATATTTGTTTTCAGAGAATGCTTTTTGCAGCAATACCATTTATGCTCACCACTGTCTATATCCATACAAAAATTAAGCCCTGACCGGGGGCCAGGGCGGTATGCATCTAAACTACGCCATCTAAGAAGCTTGCGGACTATATATAATTCGATTTAAACCGACGAATTCTATTTCTTGATAACTTTTTGCAAAAATAGTCCCCATAATCCCCTTATATAAACAAAAAAATACAGCGCTCCATATTTTGGAGCACTGTATTTTGGCGGAGAAAGAGGGATTCGAACCCTCGCTAGAGTTGCCCCTACTAACGGTTTAGCAAACCGTCCCCTTCGGCCTACTTGGGTATTTCTCCATATATGTGGCGGAGAGAGTGAGATTCGAACTCACGGTAGGCTCACACCTACGCCGGTTTTCAAGACCGGTGCCTTAAACCAACTCGACCATCTCTCCACTGTACGACGCTGAATGGCGACGACATTTAATAATATAACATGCTATGGAGAGTTTGTCAATATAATTTTAGAAAATGTAGTATGCAGAATTTGGAATCAATTAAAAACTCGTTCTTAGCTCCTGGTTACTAATTCTTAGTTTATAAAGGACTGTTATAAGTCCTATTAAGAATAAGAACCAATAACCAGGAAACAGAAACAAATTTATTTACTACCGGATCACTTCCAACCCGCCAAAATACTTCCTCAGTGCTTCCGGAACGACTACAGACCCATCCGGCTGCTGATATGTCTCAAGAATACATGCAGTGGTCCTTCCTACTGCTACACCCGATCCGTTCAATGTATGAACAAATTCCGGCTTGTCCTTGGGGCTTCTTCTAAACTTAATACCTGCCCTCCTTGCCTGGAAGGATTCAAAATTACTGCAGGAGGATATCTCTACATACCGGTTATAGCTCGGCATCCAAACCTCCAGGTCATAGGTCATGGCAGAGGAGAAGCCAAGATCTCCTACACAAAGCTTCACAACCCTGTAAGGGAGCCCGAGCAATTGTAATATCTCTTCTGCATCTTTTGTCAGGGTTTCCAGTTCTTGATAGGAATTCTCCGGAGTCGTAAACTTAACTAATTCCACTTTATTAAATTGATGCTGCCGTATGAGCCCTCTTGTATCTCTTCCTGCCGATCCGGCTTCTGCTCTGAAGCAGGCGGAATAAGCGGTATGATATATGGGCAGCTGAGCTGCATCCAGAATCTGTTCCCTATACATATTGGTTACAGGCACTTCTGCTGTGGGAATTAAGAAATACTCCGTATTCGCTACCTTGAAGGCGTCCTCCT
This sequence comes from Bacillota bacterium, assembly GCA_023419605.1. Taxonomy (GTDB): domain Bacteria; phylum Bacillota; class Clostridia; order Acetivibrionales; family JAEZXR01; genus JAEZXR01. Next base: position 133,060 of record JAEZXR010000018.1, read on the forward strand.
CAAATTTCGGCAGCTGTCCTGTTCCTACCATACTGTTTCTATGTACCATAAACGGAGGGAACACTTCCGTATATCCGTGCTTCTCTGTATGCAGGTCCAGCATAAAATTGATTAATGCTCTTTCAAGCTTTGCACCAACTCCTTTATAAAAGGTAAACCTGGCCCCTGTTACCTTGCCGGCCGTACTGAAGTCCAATATATTCAAATCTTCCCCGATATCCCAATGCGCTTTGGGTTCAAAATCAAATTTCCTGGGTTCTCCCCACTTCCTGATTTCTATGTTATCCGCATCGGATTCACCCATTTGTACCGACTCGTTAGGAATGTTCGGAATGGTTAACATGATGCTATCTAATTCTTCATCAATTTTTTTAACCTCAGCGTCCAGTTCCTTTATTTTCTCAGAAAGTTCCTTCATCTCTTCCATTAATGAAGAAACATCCTTACCTTCCTTTCTATATTGAGGAACCAGCTTCGAATCCGTATTTTGTTTATTCTTCAACTGTTCCACTGTAACAAGCAGTTCTCTTCTCTTTTCATCCAGAGCAAGGAATCCACTTACATCGAGCTTACCTTTACTTTTTATAACAGCCCTTTGAAGTATATCCGGGTTGCTTCTGATTGATTTTATATCCAGCATATCGATACCCCTCTGTTTTTCCAAAATTTTAACATTATTATACTATACAAAACCCATTATGCAAAGTTTTTCTTATGCTTGCCCTGATGCAATCCAGGGCAGTAGGGATATTACTTTCCCCTTCCTTAATTAAAAGCCCATCTCTTTTATCAAATCTGCTGCACTTTTTTTATAATTACTCTCCGGATATTCATTGATAAGCTTCTCCATCGTATCCTTCGCTTCCTTATAATTCTGCTGTCTGTACCTTGAATATCCTATAAAGTATAGACAGTCATCGGAAAAATATTCACTGGAGGCATAATTAAGTGATTTACGGAAGCTCTTCACAGCTTCTTCATACTGCTTATTCATGTAACTCTTATACCCCTCCTGATAAAGAATTTCTGCAGCTTTACCGTAGACCTTTGGGACTAGCTCCTCATAAAGTTCCATTCCTTCTTTACCCAATATTTTAGTATCCGTCGAGCTATACAATATATCTGCACTTTTTAGCAGATTTCCTTTATTGTATTCTATGTATGCCTGCGCAACATACTCATAGGCATCAACGATATCATTAGTTTTATGTTGTTGCTTTTTTAGTATCGCATTTCCTTCTTCAACTTTAGCTTTTGCATCTTCAAGTTGCTGCTTAACAGCTTTTAATTCATCACTAATTCTTTTATTCTCACTTAGGGCTGTACCTAAGTTATTCTTAAAGTTATTTTTATCATTTTCCTCGGTATATAACTGGTTTTTATAATCATTCAGGTTTTTATTGAATTTTATTTGGCTATAGGCGGTAAGTAGCAGCACAATGAAAGCACTTGTAAATAAAATAACTGCGTACACCCATATTGTGTTCCTTCCATTTTTCCCACTGCTCAATTAGATCCCCCCTGCTAAGATATAGCAATAGAATTACTTTCACCTTTTTGCCATCCTTTATGGGACATCTATGGAAGGTACAGCAAAATACTAGTGAAAATTATCCTTTCTCAAGTCCTGCTTCATTCTACCCTTGTTTATCTTTTGTATATAATCTCTCACTAAAGCTTTTCTTTGCCATTTCCAATGCCTGAATTTCCTCTGCTGATAGAGAATATTTTGACTTTCCACTCATGATAGGTTTTGCATATGTAGTTGAATTATCCCTGGAGTAAATACTACTGATAACTACACCATTGTCGCCGCTATCTAGCAACGCGACCGCATAACTTAAGTCACTCCCTACATTCTCAAAAGCATTAAAACGTACAATACCCATTTTTTGCACGCACTGAAGAACATTTCTCTCAATATAGTTTATATGATTCTCCATTTCCCTGTTTTTCAATCGTAGATCCTTTAATTCCTCTAAACAGGTGTCCATGAGCTCTTCTATATTTCGATCACTCAAATCTCCCATAAACTTGGTATACTTTGTCTTCACTTTTTTTATTTTTGAAGCATTCACCAAGGTAAGAACAAGAAGTATAACCAATACCAATGTATTTAACGCTACCATGAGCATTTCAATTGGAAAGGCTGAAAATATGTCCTGCATCGTTCTCTCCCCTACTCCTAAATTAGTGTTTCACGTGAAACAATTTGTCTATTTCAATTAGAACCGCCTATTTTCCATTTTAAGCGCTCCTAGTCTTTACGAATGATATTATATTCCTTTTTTATTTAAACAGCTTTAAAACGCATTTTAGAAGGTCGGAATTTTTGAGTCTATTGAGTTAACCAACTCCAAAATCCGATCCAATTCATCATTGGAATAATACTCTATCATTATTTTACCTTTTTTATTTCCACTTATAAGTTGAACCTTCGTACCGAAAACATGCTTTAGTCTTTCCTCTATTTCCAGTAGTTGCTCATTCTTTTTATGAACCTTCTGTTCAGGCTTCTTCGCAAAATACCTTTTCACTAAGGCTTCCGTTTCTCTAACCGTCAAATCCTTTTCAATAATTTCCTTTGCAAATAAAAGCTGTACATCTCCATCTTCAATTGGAATTAATGCCCTGGCATGTCCGCTGCTTAACTCACCGGTAACAACATACTCCTTCACTTTATCACAGAGGTGCAAAAGGCGGATAGAATTTGCAATAGCAGAGCGGCTTCTTCCAACTGTTCTGGACAAATCCTCCTGTGTCATCTCAAACTCCTTCAGCAGCCTTTCAAAAGCTTCTGCTTCTTCTATTGGATTTAGGTCCTCCCGCTGAATGTTCTCGATTAATGCGATTTCCATAACCTGTCGGTTGGATATTTCCTTAATAATAACCGGAACTTGCTCCAGGCCTGCCAGTCTTGCAGCCCTCCATCGTCTCTCACCTGCTACGATTCTGTAAATGTCTTTTTCTTTCCGTACAATAATCGGTTGAACAATCCCATGCTCCTTTATGGATTCAGCCAGTTGCAAAAGCTTGTCATCATCAAACTTTTTTCTTGGCTGACCAATATTGGGTTCGATCTCGTTTAGCTTAACTTCACGAATCCCAGCTTCCTCATGTACGTTTTCTTCGATTAGAGCGCCTAACCCCTTGCCAAGACCTTTTTTCATCATCGAATTGCCACCTCCTCTGAATACTCAATGACTTCCTCTGCCAATTCAATATAGCATTCAGCACCTTTGGATTTCGCATCATAGAGAATGATGGGCAGACCATAGCTGGGTGCTTCACTCAGTCGAACATTTCTTGGAATAATGGTTCTGTAAACTTTATTTTTAAAATGCCTTTTTACTTCCTCCACCACCTGTATCGAGAGGTTTGTCCTTGCATCAAACATAGTTAATACAACCCCTTCTACATCAAGGTTGGGATTCAAGTGTTTCTGTACAAGCTTTACAGTATTCATCAACTGACTTAAGCCTTCAAGAGCGTAGTATTCGCACTGAATCGGTACCAATACGGTATCAGCAGCTGTCAGAGAATTCACAGTTAATAGCCCTAGAGAAGGTGGACAATCAATCAATATAAAATCAAACTTTTCACGTATACTTGCTACTGCGGCTTTCATTCTTGTTTCACGTGAAATAACAGAAACAAGTTCAACTTCAGCACCTGCCAGCTGAATATTCGAAGGACATATCTTTAAGTTTTCAACAGGAGTATCAATTAATGTAGCTTCTATATCCTCATCATTAATTAATACATCATAGATAGACTTATTGATGTTCTTCTTATCGATCCCTAATCCACTGGTTGTATTCCCCTGTGGATCAATATCAATAATTAGAACCTTTTTTCCCTTGAATGCCAGACAGGAACTTAAATTAACCGCTGTGGTTGTCTTTCCTACACCACCCTTTTGATTTGCTATTGCAATCACTTTAGACAAAAAATCTCACTCCTTACTACACTTCCCCACCTCGAAAGGCCTTGTCTGCTAGTGATGAGTGATGAGTAATGTATGTTGAATAGAAAAAAGATAACGTTACTCAGTTCAAAATTCATAGTTTTAAAACAAAATAACACTATGGTCTCAAGGGTAAAAGCTACTTAGATGTAGATCAAGCCCTCTTCTATCCATTATTCATCATTCGTCGTTCATCATTTATATTTGCACATCTTATGTACAAGCTTAATTATATCACAAAGAGAATCGTAAACAAATTAATTTTTTTATATTATTGTCATTTGTTTGTTTACATCCATAGATACCTATAAATGTTTCACGTGAAACAATGTATATTAAGCAAAAGGTTGAATATAATGTATTGATACTTTAATTGTACAGGTGGTATGCGTATGTGGAAGTCAATTTTTTCAGCCTTCCTGCTGGTTTTCCTTGCAGAGCTTGGGGATAAGACCCAATTATCGACGATGCTTCTGGCATCAAAATCAAACTCTATATGGTACACATTTATCGGCTCCGCCAGCGCACTCGTTCTTTCTTCTCTATTGGGTGTTCTAGCCGGGTCCGTAATTAATAGATATATCCCCATGTTCTATATTCAGTTATGTTCAGGCATCGCATTTATTATTTTAGGTGTACTGCTTATCTTTGGGAAAATGTAAAAAAACAAAACCCTATGCGTTAGCAACACATAGGGTTTATGACACGTCAGTTTTATCAGGCAGAAAACTTTATTCCTTTACTACATCTTATACGTCAAGGTTTGTTACATATTTAGCATGCGTTTGTATAAACTCTTTTCTTGGTTCTACTTTATCCCCCATCAACACGGTAAAAATCTCGTCTGCAGCAACAGCATCCGCCAACGTTACCTTCAGTATGGTTCTGGTATCCGGGTTCATGGTAGTATCCCACAGCTGTTCTGCATTCATTTCTCCAAGACCTTTATATCGCTGTATCGTACAATCTTCCTTCTTCCAGTTTCTTTCCTTAACAAGGGTATCTACTTCCTGTTCATTATAGGCATAGAAGTCTTCTTTCCCTTTTGCTACTTTAAACAAAGGAGGCTGTGCGATATAAACATGCTCATTCTCCACCAAAGGCTTCATATAGCGGAAGAAGAAAGTCAACAAAAGTGTCCGGATATGGGATCCGTCTACATCGGCATCTGCCATGATGATAACCTTATGGTACCGGAGCTTCGATAGATCAAAATCCTGGCTGATCCCTGCACCTAAAGCTGTGATGACGGGCGTCAGCTTTTCATTGTCAAAAACCTTGTCAATTCGAGCTTTTTCTACATTGAGCATTTTACCCCATAATGGGAGTATCGCCTGGAATTTCCGATCTCTTCCCTGCTTCGCAGAACCGCCGGCAGAGTCCCCCTCAACGATGTATATCTCACAAGCAGACGGATCACGTTCTGAACAATCCGCCAACTTTCCCGGAAGTGTAGTGGATTCAAGGACACTTTTTCTTCGGGTCAACTCTCTGGCTTTTCTCGCGGCTTCCCTCGCTCTTGCAGCAGTCAGACATTTATCCAATACAAGCCTTGCAATGGATGGATTTTCTTCGAGGAAGTCAGCCAGTTTTTCGGAAACCGTATTTTCTACCATTCCCCGGATTTCTGAATTTCCTAACTTTGTCTTGGTTTGTCCTTCAAACTGCGGCTCAGAAAGCTTAACACTAACAATGGCTGTAAGTCCTTCTCTTACGTCTTCACCGGCCAGATTTTTATCACTCTCTTTTATCATGTTATATTTGCGGGCGTAATCGTTAAACACCTTGGTAATGGCAGCTTTAAAACCTGTCATATGGGTTCCGCCTTCAGTGGTTGCAATATTGTTTGCATAACTATATATATTTTCATTATAGGAATCATTGTACTGCATGGCAATTTCAACATAAGAGCCTTCTTTTCTGCCCTCAATGTAAATCGGCTGGTCATGGAGGCTTTCCTTATTTCTGTTTAAGTATTGTACAAAGGAAACAATCCCCCCCTCATAGTGAAGATTCTTTACAACCTTCTCCTCCGGTCTTTCATCTACCAGAATCAATTTAATCCCCTTATTTAAAAAGGCCAATTCTCTATACCTTGTTAACAATGTATCAAAATCAAAAACCAGTTCATCAAAGATAAGAGCATCGGGTTTAAAAGTCGTCTTTGTTCCGGTTCGATCCGTTTGCCCAATAATTTCAAGCTTTGTTACGGTGTTGCCTCTTTCATATCTCTGCCTGTAAATATTACCCTCCCTGAATACCTCAACCTCCAGGTATTCGGAGAGCGCATTAACAACAGAGGCCCCAACCCCATGCAATCCTCCGGAGACCGTATAGGCTCCCCCACCGAATTTTCCACCGGCGTGAAGGACCGTATGGACGACTTCAACCGTAGGAATTCCCATTTTGGGATGTGTGCCCACAGGAATGCCGCTTCCATTATCGATTACAGTTACGGAATTATCCGTATGAATTATGACATGGATTTCATCACATCTTCCAGCCAGAGCTTCATCGATACTATTATCAACAATTTCCTGAACCAAATGGTGAAGACCTCTGAGGGAAGTGCTTCCAATATACATACCCGGTCTTTTTCTAACAGCTTCCAACCCTTCGAGCACCTGTATCTGACTCTCGTCATAAGCCTTTTCAACTTTAGTTTCTTCCGACATTGTTTCCTCCAAATCTAAAGACAGCACATTTTGATTGCAGAGACAAATATCCTGTGCAACAAAATTCGCCGACTAACGTAAATTGTTTTCGCCAATCCTAAGAAAGAGTAAAAATGGTACTTCACCTTTTTTGCGACCCGACTCAAACAACGAACTTTATACATTCTGATCTGCATAGCAGTTGGATGCAGCGTAAATTCATATAAAGAGCGATGGCCATGGAATCCATGAAGAGTGTAGCAAAAGTATAGATGAATTTATATTTTCACCGATCCTAGTCAACCTGTCAAAATATAAATTAAAATATTTTTTAGCGGCCCCTAAACATTTGAGATATCATCAACAAAAGCTGAACGTTTCTGCAGCGTTACTGAAGAAATAGGAGAAAGATAAATTTTACTCTTCTTATCTGTTTCAGTAATAATAAAGGATTTGGGAAGGTCTTGGGAAATACTTTCAATGAAGCCCTCCTCTTCAGCAATTGTTAAAAATTCCTTCGTGTCCTTCGATACTGTAGTAGACTCAATATCAAAAATGGCGATTATATTTTTTATAGGAATTACAACATCTCCTCCAATATGCAAAAACATGCTACTTCCTCCGTTTTTTGATAACACACAATAATGCGCATTAAATATATTGTATACTAATTCCAGTTTATATGCAAATTTATCTTAATTATGCCCCAAAATGGCGCTTTACAGTACTACTTCCCCACCGGAAATCCTGAAAAACTTTGAATCCTCCGGAACCTTGTCCTCAAAAAAACTTTTATCGGTGCAGGTTATAAAAGTTTGTATATTTTCAAGATTACTGAAAAGGTAACCTTGTCGATGATTGTCCAGCTCTGACATAACATCATCCAAAAGAAGAACAGGGTACTCCCCCGTCTCTTCTTTCATAATGTTAATTTCCGATATTTTTAAAGAAAGTACGGCTGTTCGCTGTTGACCCTGCGACCCGTACAGCTTCAGGTTCGTACCGTTTAAAAACAGTTCAAAATCATCTCTTTGAGGTCCGCTCAAAGTAGTGCATTTCCATAACTCCTTCTCCATAGAGCTTTCCAGGGTTCTTAAAAAATTCTTTTCAATAAGAGCACTGTCCTGGAAATTATCAATTTTTACGGAGGGAGCATACCGGATCATGAGATTTTCCTTTCCCTCTGTCAACCTCGACTGATTATCCGCTGCGTAATGACTGAGTCTTTGAATAAACTCGTGCCGCACCTTCATAATTTTTGCTCCCACAGCTGCGAGATTCCGGTTCCAGATATCCATAGTATCCAAAAGAGATCTTTTATGCTGTGCTTCCTTGAGAAGAGAATTCCTTTGGGTCAGTATCTTCGAATACTGCTGTAAATCGTAGAAATAAGAGGGCTTCAACTGACTCATGGTCATATCCAGGAATCTTCGCCTTTCTGAAGGCCCTTCCTTAATGATCATCAGATCTTCCGGAGAAAAAATAACCGCATTTAGATGTCCCATCAGATCTCCAACTTTTTTTGCTGGGATTTCATTGATTTTAATTTTTTTCTTTTCCTCTCGCTTTAAAAGAACTTCAATTAAAGTTTCAATCCGGTCCTTATTTAATCCCAGCCTGATATACGACCCAGGTTCCTGAAGTCGTATAAGATCTACATCTCTTGAAGTACGGTGGGATCTGCCGGAAGCACATAGGAATATAGCCTCAATAATATTGGTTTTTCCCTGCCCATTATCGCCATATATTATATTAAAATTTCTGGAAAAGTCAATTTCAAGATTTCCGTAATTCCTGAAACTTTTAAGTTTGAGACTTTTTATATACAAAGGATTTCCTCCGGAAATTATTCGATTTCAAAAGAGCTTTTTCCTATTTCTACGGTGTCGCCAGGTCTGAGTTTTTTCCCTCTTTGGAGTTCGGCAGCACCATTCACTTTGATTTTGCCTTCCAGGATCAGCTGTTTTGCTTCTACACCACTATCAACAGCACCCACCCACTTTAAAAACTGATCCAATTTAATAAATTCTGTTGAAATTTTAACTTTTTCCATTTTATCTCCTTCTAAGCAGTTTTGCGCAAACTGCGTGTGTAACTTCAAATAAGGGACAGCAGCCACTGTCCCCTACGAAGATTATCTTTATTGTTATTTTTTACAACTAATCGTTTTTAATTCTTACGGGTAAAATCATATAGGCAAAACCTGCACCTTCAACTGGGCGTAAGGTACAAGGCCCTACGGAAGAAGTAAAGAAGATTTCAACAACCTCATCCTCAACGACTTTAAGTGCATCGATAAAATATCGTGGATTGAATCCGACTTCGAGCCTGTTTCCTGTCATTTCAACTCGAATTTCTTCTCGAACGGCACCAATATCCGTATTGGAAGACATAACAATTTTATCATCGGCGATGGTAAATTTAACCGGATATTTCTTCTCCTCCATGGTAATCAAAGAAGCCCTTTCTATACTTGATAGAAGTTCCTTTGTCTGGACCTTTACCCGGGTCTCATGGTCCTGGGGAATTATGTTTTTATAGTTCAGATACTCCCCTTCCAGTAACCTGGATACAACTTTGCACTTGCCCAGGTCAAATAGGATCTGATTATTTGAAGTATAAATAGTAACTTCGTCATCTACAGCCTGTAGGATCTTGACGATTTCATTCAAGGTTTTTCCCGGAACGACAACATTGAAGTTTGCTATATCTGCATCGATATCATTTTTTCTAAGGGCCAGACGAAATCCGTCAATGGATACAAATGTAAGTTCCCTGTTCTTGCATTCAATAAGAGAACCAGTGAGGATAGGCCTGTTTTCATCTACACTGATGGCAAAAATGGTTTGCTTTATCATATCCCTTACCAGTTTTTGGCTGATGACGAAAGTGTTTTGTTTAACGATGGAGGGTAGTGCTGGAAAACCGGAGGCAGGTAGCCCCTTTAGTTCAAAGTGAGAATTCTCGCACTCGATGATGACCAGGTTATTTTCTTTAACATCGAGTAGAACTTCAGAGTCCGGAAGCCTCCGAACGATATCCCCCAACATCTTGGAATTTAAAACAATGGACCCTTGGCTTTGAATGTCTGCGTCTACCAAACATTCAATACCGATTTCCAGATCGTTTCCTGTTAGTTTGAATTCCTGGGATGCTTCCAGAAGAATTCCTTCCAGAATCGGAAGAGTAGTCTTTGTTGAAACTGCTTTTTGAACTATATTTATGCCTTCCATTAAGTTGGTTCTGGAGCATATTACTCTCATTTTTTCAGCCTCCTGTTTCAATTGTAGATAATAAATTCCAGCAGCCTGTTGATTCGGAGTTCCATTTCGCCGACACGGTTTGTGGGTTTCCGGGCATTACTGGAATGTGGATAACGATCTATTTTTATTGGTTGTGTGCTTTTCCACAATTCGAACGGGCATTTAGGCTTATTGTAAGGATAAAAACCTGGAATGCTTCGTTCTATCCACACCTTGGAGAAGGGTTTTTCACAAAAGCTGAAATAGCTTTTGTCTGTATTTGAGCTTTTGTGCCCAAACTGTGGATGAAGTTTTATTTAAGTAAATAATTATAAACAATTTCAGTAATAATAGTAATAAGTACTGTTGATTCTGTGTATAACTCTGTTTTCTGGCGAAATATCGGGATTTTGCCTGTTATTAAACTGTAGACAAGTAGGCCCATTTCATCAACAGATTTAACATGGTCTAAAGTTTCTCTAACTTGTCCACAAAAAGTTTTCCTCATTTAAACAATTTCTGTGAATAACTTTCTGCCTAAAAATTTTTTATCAACAGGTTATTTGCCGAGAATATTTCTTTTTAGTTCTTCCACAGTTCTCCGAGTCTCAGCGTTTGAGCCTGTTTCTTCCGAAATTTTTTCGCAAGCGTGTATAACTGTAGTGTGGTCCCTTCCGCCGAACTCTTCGCCGATTTTAGGAAGAGACATATCGGTCAAATCCCTGCAGAGGTACATGGCAATCTGCCTTGGATAGGAGACTTCTCTGTTACGCTTCTTGGATTTGAACTCCTCAGGTTTTATATCAAAATAACGTGCTACAGTTTCCATGATTACGTTGCAATTGATGATTTTAGCTTTATTTACGGATAATATATCCTTTAGTGCTTCCGTAGCGAGATCAACGGAAACTTCACCTTCTGTCAAGGAGGCGTAAGCAATGACCCGGTTAAGAGCGCCCTCCAGTTCACGAATGTTGGAGGCAATCTTGTCCGCGATGAAAACCATAACGTCATTGGGGACATTCAGGTTTTCCATTTGTGCCTTCTTTCTCAAAATTGCGATTCGGGTTTCCAGGTCAGGAGCCTGAATATCTGCAATTAATCCCCATTCAAACCTGGAGCGAAGTCTTTCTTCAAGAGTATTGATATCCTTTGGCGGTTTGTCGCTGGAGAGGATAATCTGCTTATTTGCTTCGTACAAGGCATTAAAGGTATGGAAAAACTCCTCCTGGGTTCTTTCCTTCCCGGCTATAAACTGAATATCGTCAATCAATAGTACATCAATGTTTCTATATTTGGATCTGAATTCTTCGTTTTTATCATCTTTTATAGCATTAATCAGCTCGTTGGTAAACTTCTCTGAAGATACATAAAGAACCTTCTGAGAAGGGTTTTGGCTGAGGATAAAATGACCGATGGCATGCATAAGATGGGTTTTCCCTAACCCTACTCCTCCGTATATGAAAAAAGGGTTATATGCTTTTGCGGGAGATTCCGCTACAGCCAGTGCTGCGGCATGAGCAAACCGGTTTCCGTTTCCAATAACGAAAGTATCAAAGGTGTACTTGGGGTTCAATAAAGAGACAATAGACTCTTCGTTGTTTCCCATTTCCCCCTGCCCTGCTGAATATTTTTTGTTGTCATCCTGGGAGGGTATCGCAAATTCAATGGCATATTCCCTGGAAGTGATTTGTCTTACTGCATTCTTTATAAGAACAGAATATCTGGATTCAAGAATGCCTTTGTTAAACTCTGCGGGAACACCCAGGTAAATAGTATTCTGGCTTATGGAAATTGGCTCGATGGTTTTAATCCATGTATTGAAACTTATTTCAGTAAGCTCATTTTTAAGCAGGTTTAATGTCTTTTGCCACAAATCATTTAGCTGTGTGCTCATTTAAAACTTCCTCCCGGCGCATACAATGAAACATAATGTATAAACAATTATTACCAAAATAAAGGAAAAATAAGCCACAAACAAAAATTTCATAATAAAAATCTAAAAATGGCTTACCAAACATTAGCATAAAATCTATTTTCATCATTATTATATAAATAATCCACAGAAATTAATATTTATCAACAAAATGTGTATAACTTAGTCCCTTTTATGGCAATAATAACTAAAAAACTATGAGTTATCAACAGGCATTACTAATATATCAGACTTTTGTGGAATATTCAATATAAATTAATTAAGATATCCACAAAAAATTAAGAAATATTTTATAGTTATCCACAAAAAGAGTTTCTTGACAGGGCTTATAATTTTAATATATAATTGTTCTGGTTTCTTTTTAACAGGCGTAGTAGACAAACCTAAATAAAAATGCTAAAAAGGGAAACATTTAAATAACATTACGATAGCCACATGGATAAGCAGAATTGGGGGTGGTAACAGTGTTAAGAACATATCAACCAAATAGAAGGCATAGAAAAAAGGTTCACGGTTTCAGAAAAAGAATGAAAACGGCTAACGGACAAAAAGTTCTTGCAAGACGTAGACTGAAGGGCAGAAAAGTGCTTTCAGCATAAGACCGCATCGTGTGGTCTTTTTCTTTAGGGAGAGTGAAATGTTACTTCATCTTTTTTTGCGGGCCCGCCATGGCATCCATGAAGGGTGTAGCAAAAGGATAGATGAAGCTATATTTAACCGACTTTAATGTCCGGCGGGTCTGTCAGAGGGTTTGGACCGTGAGAAATTGGCAATAATAGATTGTTGTCGGATAAGATACTGTATTCCCGTGAGGCTGTGGAGCTTCATAGGAATGCAGTATGAGTACAAATTTGCAGGTGGTTGAATAGATGCGGCTGCCAATGCAAGGTAAAGAGTGGAGGATTTGCTCCGGCTTATGGAAAAGACTGTTCCTTTAACAAAGAACTACGAATTTATGCGGTTATACAAAAAAGGAAAATTTTTTGTGGGTAAGCATATGGTTTTATATGTTATGCCTAACAAGTTTGGTATAAATAGACTCGGAATCACTGTGAGTAGAAAATTTGGGAAAAGTGTTAAGAGGAACAGAATAAGGCGATTAATCAGAGAAAATTACAGGCTGTACGAAGAGGCGGTCAAACCTGGCTTTGACTGTGTGATTGTCGCAAGAAGCAGTGAAATGATGCCGGAGTTCTCTGATGTGAAGAAGGAAATGAAGTTTCTGATGAAAAGACTGGAGATTTTTGATCAGGAGAAATGGGATTGTTTAAAAAGTTGTTGATTAGCCTAATCAGAATATACCGAAAATGGATTTCACCGATGAAAAGACCCAGTTGCAGATTTTACCCCACTTGTTCGCAGTATGCAATCGAAGCAATTCAAAAATACGGTGCCTTCCGGGGGGGCATTATGTCAATAAAAAGGATACTACGGTGTCATCCGTTCCACCCTGGCGGGTATGATCCCGTAAAATAGTTTTTCAAAGTGACAAAGGAAACAAAGATAGTGAATTGTAATCCTGTTTTTTCGCAGCAGGAACTGTGAAATATTTGCAAGGTACGGTTCGGTATCTATGAAGATGAGATCCGCCACAGCATGAAAGTCCAGAGGGTATTTCCAAGGGCATGGTGCCTTTGCAATGGTTCTTACTTTTGGATGAATTCAGGACTGAGGGCGAAACATCGAATACATGTACGAGTGCGAAAAGGAGTAAATAGAAGATGAATTTGGACTTTATAGCAGGGCCTTTGGGAAAGTTTCTACATTTTATCTATAATACCATGGCCTTTGGAAATTACGGATTGGCAATCATTATTTTTACATTATTTATAAAACTTATACTTTTGCCTCTTACTATAAAACAGTATCGATCTACTGCAAGGATGCAGGAAGTGCAACCGATGATACAGGAGATACAAAAAAGGTACAAAAACGATAAGGAAAAGCTAAACCAGGAGCTCTTAAAGGTATACCAGGAAAACAAGGTGAATCCGGCCGGAGGCTGTTTGCCTGTTTTATTGCAGATGCCTATACTGCTGTCACTTTATTGGGTTATTTCAAAGCCGCTTCACTACATGCTGGGAAAGACAACAGAAGTAGTGCAGCAGCTTTATGCCGCGATTCCGGAAGAGTTCCCCAAAATCATAGGAAATCAGGATATTACCATCATCAACTATTTCAATACGCATAAGGAAAGTCTTTCTGCTGTAGCAGATTTGCTTAAGCCGTCAGAACTCATAAATCTTAACTTTTTCGGATTGAACCTGGGTCTGCAGCCTACATTTGATACAAGTAAAATTGCGGTTCTGGGTTACCAGTTTTTTGGATTGCTGCTCATCCCTGTGCTGGCGGGTCTTACGACCTATATATCTACCAAATATTCAATGTCTCAAACCCAGCAAAGTGCAGATAATCCGATGGCTAGCAGCATGACCAACAGCATGACCATGGTGATGCCTTTTATGACGGCATTCTTCGCATTTAATGTTCCGGCAGGTTTGGGTATTTATTGGATAACCAGTAACGTTATACAGGTATTGCAACAGATGTACCTGAACAAGTTTATTCTAAAAAAGAAGGAGGCTGGGCAAAAGTAAATGGGTCAAATCGTTGAGAAATCAGCTAAAACCGTACAGGAAGCCGTTTCAGCTGCTCTTCAGGAATTAAACATGGACGAAAGCAACGTCACGGTAGAGGTTCTTGAGGAAGGGAGCAAGGGAATTTTCGGACTCATAGGAAGTAAACTGGCGAGAGTGAGAGTCACAGTAAAGGAAACCAGTACGGATAAAGCCCTGCAGTTTTTACAGGATGTACTGGAAAAAATGAACGTTGCAGCGAAAGTTGAAGTAGCGGAAGACGCTGAAACGGTGTCTTTCAAGATCAACGGAGAAAAAATCGGTATCCTCATCGGCAGAAGGGGAGAAACTTTGGATTCCATTCAATACCTTACAAGCCTTGTAGTCAATAAAGGAAAAGGGAACTACAAAAGAGTTGTCATTGATATTGAAAACTACAGGGAGAAGAGAGAGGAAACCCTTGTCAAGCTGGCAAACAAACTGGCGGACAAGGTTGTTCGCTATAAAAAGGATATAACATTGGAGTCCATGAATCCTTACGAAAGAAGGGTTATACATTCTACCCTGCAAAACAACAAAGCAGTAAGAACCTACAGTGTGGGTGAAGAACCGAACCGTAAGGTTGTAATTACCCTAAACAGATAAAGTGCCGTAAAAGAATTTGCCATATTTCTTGTAGGTCCTTCATGGAGTCCATGCAGGGGGCATCAAAGTTATAGTGTAGATTATTCTTTTACGGATCTAAGATCAAATGAATAGGAAGACCAATATAGCATAGAATAAAAATGGTTCAAGGGAAAACACCTTGGGCCATTTTTAGAATATAAAGGTATATCGCAAAGAGAGGGAAAAGGATGTACAAGGAAGATACAATAGCCGCAATATCAACGGCGCAGGGTGCCGGTGGTATTGGCATCATCAGAATAAGTGGTGACAGGGCTTTTGAGATAGCTTCAAAAATATTTAAAGGCAAAAAGCCTTTTGATGAAATAAAATCTCATACCATAAACTTTGGAAGAATTACTCGACCGGAAAATGGTGAAGTCATCGATGAAGTTCTTTTAACAAAAATGAAAAAGCCAAATACATTTACCCGGGAAGACATCGTGGAAATAAACTGTCACGGGGGAATTATCGTTGTAAAAACCATACTGGAGCTTCTTCTAAAACTCGGGTCCCGATTGGCAGAACCGGGAGAGTTTACTAAAAGGGCCTTTTTGAATGGAAGGATGGACCTTTCCCAAGCAGAGGCCGTTATCGATATTATAAATGCAAAGACGGAAGCCAGTACGAAAGCTGCCGTTGACCAGTTGGAGGGCAGGTTGTCCCGAAAAATAAAGGAAGTTCGCGGAAAGCTGATCGAGTTAATTGCTCATATCGAAGTTACTGTTGATTATCCTGAACATGACATTGAGGAAATAACGGGAGAAAAGGTCTATGAGGATGCTTTGCAGTTACAGGCAAGTTTGAATAAATTGCTTCAGGGCTTTGAGAAGGGAAGAATCATCCGGGAGGGATTAAGCCTTGTAATCATCGGAAGGCCCAATGTAGGAAAATCCTCTCTGCTTAATGAACTGGCAGGCAAAAACAAGGCCATTGTAACGGACATACCCGGAACTACCCGTGACATTATAGAGGAATACATTAATGTAAATGGAATTCCTGTAAAAATAACCGATACGGCCGGCATTCGAGAAACAGAGGATGAGGTCGAAAAAATCGGTGTGGAAAAGGCTAAAAAGGCCCTGGAAAATGCAGATTTAATTGTGATTATGGTGGATGCGAGTGCAGGCATCAGTGAAGAAGATCTGGAAATCGCCCGACAGGTTGGTGACAGGAAGTTTATCCTCCTTGTCAATAAGGTGGATATTGCTGCTATAAGTGATGTGGATTCTATCGTCAAGCAATTTGAGGGAGCCTTCAAAATCATTCGAACCTCCATCAAAGAGGGAACAGGAATTGAAGAGCTTGAGAACACCATAGAGCAAATGTTTACCCAAGGGGAAATCAACACGGAAAATGATATTCTGGTTACCAATGTTCGGCATAAGGACCTCATCGAAAAATCTCTAACCAGCATCAAGGATGCATGCACAGCCTATGAAGCCGGTATGCCCTTGGATTGTATCACTATTGATATAAAAAATGCAGCTGAATATCTGGGGCAGGTAACGGGAGAATCGGTAAGCGAAGATATCATGCATGAAATCTTCAGTAGGTTCTGTATTGGTAAGTAAGGGAGGAATATAAATGGATTACTTTGCAGGTGAATATGATGTAGTTGTTATTGGGGGCGGTCATGCCGGCTGTGAAGCAGGCTTGGCTGCGGCAAGGCTTGGCTGCAGAACTGCAGTTTTTGCAATAAACCTTGATAGTGTGGCCAACATGCCATGCAATCCAAGCATTGGGGGAACGGCGAAGGGCCATCTCGTGAGAGAAGTGGATGCACTAGGCGGAGAAATGGGAAAAAATACGGATAAAACCTTTATCCAATCGAAGATATTAAATTCTGCCAAAGGTCCCGCGGTATTTTCCTTAAGAGCGCAGGCCGACAGGCGGAGATACCAGATGGAGATGAAACTCATCCTGGAAAGGCAGGAGAATCTGGACTTAAAGCAATCGGAAGTTGTAGAACTCCTTACAACGGAAGACAAAAGAAAAATTACCGGAGTGAAAACACATACAGGAGCTATTTTCCACTGCAAAGCGGTTATACTTGCCACCGGAACCTTTTTGAAAGGCCGTATTATCATTGGAGATGTCAATTACAGCGGAGGACCTGACGGGCTTTTTCCGGCCAATAAGCTTTCCGATAGTTTGTTGGACCTTGGGGTAAAGCTTTACCGGTTTAAAACAGGTACACCGGCCAGATTGAATCGAAGAAGCATCGATTTCTCCAAAATGGAAGAACAGCCTGGGGATGAAAGAATTATTCCCTTCTCCTTTGAAAATGAGGAGATCAATAAGGAGCAGGTATCCTGCTGGCTTACTTATACCACCCAGGAAACCCATAGAATCATAAAGGAAAATCTGCATCGGTCTCCCTTGTATTGCGGAGACATTAAGGGGGTAGGACCCAGGTATTGCCCCTCCATCGAGGATAAGGTAGTGCGGTTTGCAGACAAGGACAAGCATCAGGTATTTCTGGAGCCCATGGGATTGGATACGGAGGAAATGTATCTCCAGGGTATGTCCAGTAGTTTGCCGGAAGATGTACAGATTGAGATGATGAGAAGTATCCCTGGACTTGAAAATGTATCAGTCATGCGAAGTGCCTATGCCATCGAATATGACTGTATCGATGCAACTCAACTGGAGCTTAGCCTCGAATTCAAAGAAATTGAGGGACTCTTTTCAGCAGGACAAATTAACGGAAGTTCCGGATATGAAGAAGCGGCGGCTCAGGGTGTCGTTGCGGGCATCAATGCAGGGCTGAAGGTTAAGGGAAGGGAGCCCATGATTCTTGACCGTTCACAGGCGTATATCGGTGTCCTTATTGATGATCTGGTAACAAAAGGAACCCAGGAGCCTTATCGGATGATGACGTCCCGGTCCGAATACCGACTGCTGCTGCGGCAGGATAATGCAGATTTGCGGTTGACTCCCATTGGCTACCAGATCGGGCTGATAACGGAAGAAAGATACAGAAGGTTCCAGGAAAAGAAGGGTCAAATCGAGGAAGAAGTGCAGCGATTGGAGAGAACCGTAGTCCCTCCCAATGAGAGGGTAAACAAGTTCCTTGAGAGTAAAAATACAACGCTTATTAAGACGGGGGTAAAACTGGCAGAACTTTTAAGAAGGCCGGAAATAACGTACGAGGATCTGGCTGAAATTGATGAAGGCAGGCCGGAATTAAGCTATTCCGTGAGAGAGCAAGTGGGTATTACGGTAAAATATGAAGGTTATATCAAGCGACAGCTGGTGCAGGTAGAACAGTACCAAAAACTGGAAGGTAGAAAACTGCCTAAAGATCTGGATTATGACCGGATACAGGGGCTGCGGCTTGAAGCCAGGCAAAAATTGAACAAAGTGAAGCCGGATTCTATCGGTCAAGCCTCCAGAATAACCGGAGTATCACCCGCCGACATTTCCGTTCTCCTGGTATACATGGAGCAGATGCGGCGGACTCCTGCAAGGAATGAAGAATGAAGAATGGAGAGGGATAAATGGAGGATTTACAGGAGCTTTTAAAGCAAGGTGTAAAAGAATTTGGGACAGAGCTGCAGGAGCAGCAGGTTCAACAGCTTCTACAGTATAAAGATATTCTATTGGAGTGGAATGAGAAGATCAATCTTACAGCCATTGAGGAGGATCGAGATGTCATTGTAAAACATTACATTGACTCCCTCAGCATACTTCCCTTCCTCGAAGATAAAAACCGTAAAATGATCGATATAGGGACAGGGGCAGGATTTCCTGGAATTCCGGTAAAGATCGCCTATGGAAACCTGGACATCACCCTTCTGGATTCACTGGATAAACGGGTAAAATTCCTTACTGAAGTTATAAATTCATTACAGCTCAAAGGAATTAAAGCTGTCCACGGAAGAGCCGAAGACTTCGGAGTAAGGCCGGAGTTTAGAGAGAAGTATGATATTGCCGTTGCCAGAGCGGTAGCAGCCCTTCCGGTACTTCTCGAGTATTGTCTGCCTTTTGTAAAGGTGGGAGGTATTTTTATTGCCATGAAAGGGAGCAGTACGGAGGAAGTGGATAACTCAAGGAAAGCCCTTGAAGTCTTAGGTGGAAAGATCGAAGATGTAAAAGAATTTACACTTCCTTTTAGTGATATGAGGAGAAATGTCGTACTCGTAAGAAAGTTACGACAAACTCCGACAAAATATCCGAGAAAGGCGGGAAAACCATCAAAAGAGCCGCTGATATAACCGGTAAAATGCAGTAAAATGAAGCATTTGGGCGAACGATTCTTATTTTTAAAAAAAGGAATTGAGCAGATTTTAAAGAATATATCTTTTGTATTTAAATACTATGTCCAAGAGTAAACAATTTGAATTTACGTTGAACTGGAGACAGTCAGCAGAAATTACAAAAGAATAACAAGAAGGTGAAACAACCTTGTATAGCGTAAGGGTTGTGGCCTGAAAAAATTATATACAAAGGATGGTGCTCAAAAAATGTTAGAGAATAAGATTCATTTTGCAAGACCGGAGAAAAGAGAAGATGTAAAGAATATTACCTATGTAGGGATTGATAACGTCAGACCGAATCCCTATCAGCCAAGAAAGCAGTTTAATAAAACGGCTTTGGAGGAATTATGTGAATCCATTAAGCAATATGGAGTTCTACAACCTATAAATGTTAGAAAAATAACATCCAACTCCTACGAGTTGGTGGCAGGTGAAAGAAGATTGAGGGCCGCTACAATGGCAGGGCTTAAAGAGATTCCGGCAATTGTAGTCAATATTGATGATAATGACTCTGCTGTAATAGCATTGATAGAGAACCTTCAAAGAGAAGACCTCAGTTATATGGAAGAGGCCGAAGGGTATAACAATCTTATCACGGAACATCATTTTACCCAGGAAGAACTGGCACAAAAAATAGGAAAGAGCCAGTCTACCATAGCGAATAAAATCAGACTGCTCAAACTTCCTCCCCTGGTAAAGAAAATTCTGGCGGATAACAATCTTACCGAAAGGCATGCCAGAGCGCTGCTGAAACTTCACGATGAGCAACTGCAGCTCAAAGTATTGAAACACGTTTGTGAAAAAGGCATGAACGTGAAGAGGACCGAAGAACTGGTGGAAAGGGCAATTCAGCGTTACACCCGGGAAGAAGGTGTCCGCGAGGGCGAGAAAAAATGTACCAGAGCCATAAAGGATATAAGAATTTTTGTTAACACCATACGGCAGGCCATTGACTTGATGAAGAAATCCGGAGTTAACGCAAAGGCTGCACAGTTGGACCGGGGAGAGTACATTGAATTTGTGGTACGAATTCCTAAGAAAAATTCAGCCTCTGTTTAGCAGAAGGAGCGAAAAGAATACTTCATCAAAGGGTACAGCAAAATTACGTACACCCATAAAAAGCAAAAGTGGAGTATGAAACGAACTGGTCCAACCGTATTGAATGGCGAGATAAAGAAAATGACTGGGTATATTATAGTTAAAATTATCGTTTCACTGACTCTTAATTGATTGGATAACCCACAAAATTACTATATATATTTTCATAGGGGACGATTTTATTATCGCTCCCTATATTTTTTTTTTATAGTATGTTAGAATATGTAAAGGAAGAGGATAAAATAGTAGAAGAATGCTGTTACAGAATAACAGATACTTTTTTGCAAGCTCTCAATGGTATTCTATAGGGTATGGCAAAAGGGTGCCAGCGGTTATTTTATAACAAATTGAAAATTAGAGGCGAGGTATAATAAATGGCGGAAAACAATGAAATAAGGGAACAGAGGATAATACCTGTAGACATAGAATCAGAAATGAAAAAATCCTTCATTGACTACGCAATGAGTGTTATTGTTGATCGTGCGCTTCCTGATGTAAGAGACGGTCTCAAGCCTGTGCACAGAAGAATACTGTATGCAATGTATGAACTTGGGTTTACTCCGGACAAGGCCTACAGAAAATGTGCTACTACAGTAGGTGAAGTTCTGGGTAAATACCATCCCCACGGAGACGCTGCGGTATACGATAGTTTGGTGCGTATGGCACAGGATTTTTCACTCCGGTATATGCTGGTCGATGGACATGGTAACTTTGGTTCTGTGGATGGAGATTCACCGGCGGCCATGAGGTACACCGAGGCTAGGTTGTCAAAGCTGTCGATGGAAATGTTAAGCGATATCAACAAGGATACCGTTGACTTTAAACCAAACTTTGACGAACACGAAATGGAACCTGTAGTACTTCCGTCCAGATTCCCCAACCTCTTGGTGAACGGATCAACAGGAATTGCGGTGGGTATGGCTACCAACATCCCTCCCCACAACCTGACAGAGGTTATTGAAGGTATTAACAAGGTCATTGATAACCCTGAGATTACAGGAGAGGATTTGAATAAAATCATAAAGGGACCTGATTTCCCCACGGCAGGAACGATTGTGGGAAAACAGGGAATCCGGGATGCGTACAGAACCGGACGAGGAAGAATTATTGTCAGGGCGGAAGCCAGTATCGAGCCTATGAGTAATAACAAACAGCGGATTATTGTTACTGAACTTCCTTACCAGGTAAACAAGGCAAGACTGATTGAAAGAATTGCCGAGCTGGTTAAGAACAAGAAAATCGAAGGAATTTCCGATCTGCGGGATGAATCCGATAGAACCGGAATGCGTATCGTTATCGAACTGAAGCGTGAAGCGAATTCCAATGTTGTATTGAATCAGCTTTATAAGAATACGCAAATGCAGGAAACCTTCAGTGTAAATATGCTTGCGCTGGTCCAGACAGAGGAAAAGAAATTTGAACCAAGGGTAATCAATCTGCGGCAAGCAATCGACTACTATATAGAGCATCAAAAGGATGTTATCCGCAGAAGGACAAAGTTTGAGTTGGACAAGGCAGAGGCCAGAGCTCATATTCTGGAAGGTTTACGGATTGCCATCGATCATTTGGATGAAGTGATTCGCATTATCCGTAGTTCCAATACCGAAACCAAAGCCAAGGAAGGCTTGATGGAAAGATTCGGACTGAGTGAAAAACAAGCCCAGGCTATTGTAGACATGAGGCTGGGAAGACTCACCGGATTGGAAAGAGAAAAGCTGGAAAACGAGTACAGGGAGCTGCTCGAAAAGATTAAATACTATAGGGAAGTATTGGCAAATGAGTTTATGGTGCTTAACATCGTTAAAGATGAGCTTGCAGTCATAAAAGAAAAATATGGCGACGAGAGAAGAACAAAGATTATCGCCGACGAAGGCGAAATTGATCTGGATGACCTGATCCAGGAAGAGGAAAGCGTTATTACCCTTACTCATTTCGGGTATATAAAGAGGCTGCCGGCTGATACCTATAAGAGCCAAAAAAGAGGCGGAAAAGGAATCGTTGGAATCAGTACCCGGGAAGAGGACTTCGTTGAGAATCTATTCATTACCTCGACCCATCACTTCCTGCTGTTCTTTACTAACAAAGGAAAGGTATACAGGATGAAAGCCTATGAGATTCCGGAGTCAGGAAGACAGGCCAAAGGTACGGCCATTGTAAACCTGCTGCAGCTTGACCAGGATGAAAAGGTTACCACCGTCATCCCTGTAGCTGAGTACAAGGAAGGCTTGTACCTGATGATGGCGACAAGAAACGGCTTTGTAAAGAAGACGGATCTTATGGAATACGACAACATCAGAAAGGGTGGATTAACAGCTGTCGTATTGAGGGAAGGCGATGAACTGATCGACGTAAAGCTGACAGATGGAAACCAGGATATCATGCTGGTAACCAGACACGGTATGTCCATACGCTTCAACGAAACGGATGCCCGTCCTATAGGTAGGGTTTCGCAAGGGGTAAAAGGCATCGACATGGAAGAGGAAGACTATGTAATCGGCATGGAGGTCTGCATTGAAAATGTAAGTCTTCTGGTAGTGACCGAAAATGGCTTCGGTAAAAGAACCGAGCTGGATGAGTACAAAGTTCAATCCAGAAGTGGTAAAGGAATATTAACCTACAGGGTTACCGATAAAACCGGGAAAATCGCCGGAATGAAGTTGGTTAGCGATACGGATGATATTATTCTTATCAGCTCCGACGGAACCATCATAAGACTTAAAGTCGATGATGTAAGCATATTGGGAAGAGCTACTCAGGGAGTTACACTGATGCGAATGCCTGAAGGAATCTCTGTTGTAGGTATTGCCCGGATAGCAAATGAAAGCATTGATGAAAACGCAGATGAAAACATCGAAGAGGAAGAATAAAAAATGGGGCTGTTGCAAAACTGAGTAAGTCGGTTTCGCAGCAGTCCTTTTTTTGCCTGAAAATAGTAAAATGCGGGTCCCGTAGGACCCGCAAGTGTTGTATAATTGAGTTGATGAAGACAAAATTAACAC
>JAEZXR010000041.1 GCA_023419605.1 Bacillota bacterium
TATACATATTGCTTCCAATCCGCTCAGCCCATTTGCGGAAACGGTCACCATTCCACTCCAGATACTTCTGGTGGTCTTCCGACATATGTTCCACTATGGTGCTGTACTGTCCCTTTCGTCCGTAAAGTCGGCGATGGGAGGCTATGCGGTTATGGTTATAGAAAACTTCCAGTGTTTTATCTGTTATCCTCACATCAACCTTGCGTTTTATGTATTCATAAGGGACTGAGTATAGCATTCCGTTGACGGATATGTGATAATTGAACTGAACGGTGGCTTGTTTCCATTCCGCCAGTTCGTAAGGGGTAGCAGGTAATGGTGCTAGTAATGGCAGTTCTTCGTCGCGGAAGAGACTTAACCGGCTGCCCTCTTTCTTTTGGAAAAGTCGAGCATTGAAAGCCTTCAGTTTCTCCCGGATGGCACGATTTAATTCAGCCAGTGAAAAGAACTGTTCATTTCGTAATGCAGCAGTAATCCATGTGGATATATTCCCTACAGAACTCTCTGCATTTGGCTTATCTTTTGGTTTTCTGACCCTGGCGGGAATGATAGCAGTACCATAATGTTCCGCCATTTCGTGGTAAACGGTATTTACCTGCTGATTGTACCAGCCTCCAGTATGCACCACAGCGGTCTTGCAGTTATCAGGTACAAGGATTTTGGCTACACCGCTGAAGTATTCATACATGTGAACATGGGCAGTTATCCATGCCTGCTGTTTTTCATTGATGAAAGCTTCAACATAAGCATACTGGCTGTAAATCATAACTCCTACAAACAGATAGGCATCAATGATTTCACCGGTATCAGGATCAGTGATATGTGCAGGGTCACCTGCCCAATCCACCTCAACCTGTTCGCCTGGTTTACGTCCGATATGCATTGTTGCACGGCGTTTCTGTTCATCCTGCTGGATGTAATAGCAGAACTGGGAATACATGAGTGGTTCCGCACCGATAAGGCGACATTCCTCCATGTATTCTGTCCATAAGAGCTTCTTGCTGACTCCATTTTTGAGTAGCTCCTTATGAATGTATGCAAGGTCTGGCATCTTCTTACTGTTTATGCCTTTGTCATCCTTTGGGTATAGCATACCCTCTAGTACCGCATTTGTTTGTTCATTAGGCAGTGGCCAGGAGATACCCAACTCCTCAGCCCTGTTCAGAGCCTTTGATACGGTGTTTCTGGAACATGGGCAGCTAAGTGCAACGTTCCGTTCACTGAACCCCAAGCTTTTTAGCCTTAGGATTTCACGATAATCGGTCATAATGCTGACCTCCTTTATATGTATTTACATCAGAAAACTGATGCATGGATACATTATAAAGGATTATATGATAATGGCTCACTTCATCCGGAATAGTGGCTCACTCAAAAGCGGAAGGGTGGCTCACTTTGACCGGACAGGTGGCTCAAAGTGGACAAGATTACTCACTCTACAGACAATGTGTCTCGATCAGGATATTATGCATGGTTGCGTCAGAAGGAAAAACGGGTAGAACGAGAATTACAAGACAAGAAGGATTTTGACAATATCGTGAAAGCATATTCATTTAAAAACAGAAATAAGGGTGCTAAATCCATCAAAATGGTTCTGTTTCGCCAGTTTAATATTGTCATGAATCTTAAAAAAATTCGAAGACTCATGAAAAAATTCAGTCTAGCTTGCCCAATAAGGAAGGCGAATCCATATAAAAGGATTGGGAAAGCACTTAAAAAGGAATGCTTTGAATCGAGAGTTTGATCAGGGGATTCCTGGAAAAGTTCTTCTGACAGATATTACATATATCTATTATGGAATGGGAAATCGCGCCTTTCTATCAACAATAAAAGATGGCTGTACCAAACAAATACCAGCATATAGTTTAGCAGAATATATGAAAACGGAGCTTATCACTGATACTTTACAAAATTTATGGCAGAATCCTATGTATCGAGTTCAAAAAGATGCGCTGTTTCATTCAGATCAGGGAATACAATATACCAGCTTTGAACTAAAAGAGGAATTAAAAAGCCAAAACCTCATACAATCAATGTCTCGGAGGGGGAATTGTTGGGATAACTCGCCTCAAGAATCCTTCTTTGGACATATGAAAGACGAATTACATTTAGAACATTGTAATACATTTGAACAATTAAAAGAAGAAATTGATTCTTATATGGAATACTATAATCAATTTCGTCATCAGTGGGGTTTAGAACAAATGGCACCAAACGAATACTATAATTACAAAATGACAGGAGTTTTACCATATTGAAAAAGCCAATTCAGAATATCTTCTGAATCGACTCTCTCTTTTTTATTGTCCTTGACAAAGGGTACAGTTTACCCCTTTTTATTACATTTTGCCCAAAGTTAAATTAAGGATTTTTAAAATCAGTAGTGATGACTTGTGTTGCATCTCCTATCTTTACAGTACCTTCTATTACTAGGTAATATGTAAGTAGGCCAGTAAAACCTGCCTTCAAAGTTTTTCCGTTGTCTGTTATATAACTCCAACTACTGTCTTCTGCTTGTTGGTATGTAACTCCAGGATTTAATCCAGACATACTGGAGGATGTTGACAGACATTCGATAAATATATTGTTACCATTGTCATAATCCCATCCATAAGTATATGTAGCAGTGTGATTAAGCCAGCCAAAAAGCCACCATGAAACTACCAAAGTTTGTGAGCCTACAGGATATGAACTAACAGCATTTGTTGTAACATCTGTTGTAGAATTAGCATTTATTGCTGGTTGAACAGAGACTTGGATATTATTTTTATCATTTACCTTTTCCAAAAATGCTTCTGCTTCAGCAACAGTTTTGAATTCTATTGGTTTTACATTTGCGGGCAATTCACTTGCTTTAATATCCCTAAGATTATACTTCTGGCTTAAAGCATCCAATTGCTTAGACTGCGTAGGTACAGCCGCAAAAGCAGACGTGGTTAGCAAACTAACAGTCAATAGCATTGTTATGGTGGTAAATAATTTCTTAAAACTCTTCTTAAAACTCATGTAGTTGACCTCCTTGTTGTTGAAAAATTATGTTTACTTTAAGTTGCAACTTTGTATAATATTAACATTTATTCGGCAATAAGTCAATAAATTTTTGAATTTTTTACATAATATGTAACAACGTGTTTTATCCCTGGTGACACGAATGCTGTTATCAAGACTTATAGGCTCCGAATCCAAACGTACCGGTGACAAGGGGAAGGGGGTGTTGACAACAGTTCTAGTGTATATTGTTTTACACTAGAGGTGAATTATCAAGAAGCTGTATAAAGTGAATCAAAGAGAAGGATATAGCTTATCCGTCAGGCAGATTGAGAGATTGACGTAGGGGGACGAGACCAGCTAGTTAAAGTCAATAGTTTTTTAATAAAAAAATTTAGGTGTTTAGCAAAATAAAAATGAGCATAAGAAACAAACCCAATAAAGGGCCGAACATTGATATTTTAATAGTGTATAACCCTAATTACCAGTATATTAAAAAGCCCTTAAGCGGCTTTTGTAGAGTTCTGGTACTGTATTATGTGTTCATCAGGTGTTTTTATCTCAAAAGGCTTGTCATCTCGTAGAATTGCAAAAACAATGTCCGAAATCTTGTGCATAATAGCTCCAAGCGCTACTTTCTTAGCTTTAGATTCCTTCTTCTTCTGGTAATACTCATGAAGTACTGGATTGGTAGCCACACCATTCTGCTTAAGCCGTACAGAGGCAAGAGCTATGGAATAAAGAACGCGCCGGGCGATTTTCGATCCTCGTTTAGACATTTTGTTTTCAGTTCCTTTAAAGTTGCCAGATTCACTGACAGACGGGTCTACACCAAAGTAAGCAAATAGCTGCTTAGGCTTTGAAAATGCAGTGAAATCACCTATTTCACACATGAGTGTGACTGCTGAAAGAAAACCGACTCCAGGTATTGAATCAAGGTGTTCAATTTGACGTACGAACTCTTCGGACTTGTTTCTATCCACAAACGTCTTGATTTTGGACAATATCAGGTCAATTTTTTTATCAAATTCTTCAACAAGATGAATGTGCATCTCAAGAATATCATACACAGTGGATAAATTATACCTGAAGTTCAAGGCATTGCTTGCAGCAGTAAAGAGTTTCTCATATTTGCTCTTAGCGTATTTCAAACCCTTTCTTGAAGCTACTGCAATAAGATCAATGATCTCATTTGGTTGAGCTTTTAGGATATCTTCAGGTGTTGGAAAGCTTTTTAGCACAGCAATACCAGTTGCACTTGTAACGTCCGAGAATACTTTGCAAAAACCAGGGAAAACAATACGCAGTTGAGCTTTCAGTTTATTCACATAAGCGCTGCGATTATCTACTAGGCTATAGTACTCCCTGCACAGACACCTAAGATTCATTATTAATTCAGCAGGCATTACAGAAACTTTGAGATCCGGAGAGTAGCCCAGGCCTGCGATGCGTTTTGCATCATATTTATCATTTTTTACTTTTCTTATGCCTACATTCTTGTTAGAATTAGTAATTAGAGGATTAATGACAAAAACCTCAAATCCTAATTCTTTTAGGTGGCAGAAGAGAGGGAAATGGTAGATTCCCGTAGATTCCAGAAATGTTCGAGATTTCATGGAGTATAGCTCTTCTGCTTTTTTAATTGTCAGAGCAGCATTTTTTAGAGAATCAGCATTATCATGCTCTACCTTGAAGGGCTTTCTAAACTCCTTTCTATCTGGCGTCAGGATGCAAACCCAGCTAAAATCAGCAGCGACATCCACACCAACACTTATGTAATTAGGTAAAAAACTCATTATTGCAACAGCTCCTTTAGAAATAGTGGTGAATGAGAGTATCCATTCTATCTGGTGAGTAAACATCCTAGCATGTGACACGGGTATCCCGAAAAGCCGGTCCCAACCAGCCAAATCATTAATCCTCACTAAATGGAATAATTAGCTTGCCTGCGGGTATAGACCACATAATGGTCTCCCAGGGGACAGTACATTTATCCTCTATTCAGGAGAGATTGTACAACATAATCAAACTGGCGTCCATACCGGCTTACGGGCATGCCACAAAGCGAATAAAATTTTTCCTTTAATGGCGTTAATGAAGAGGGATATTAAGCCATTAAAGTTATGATGTGTAAAGTTTGGAAGCTGAATATTGCAGAATATCCGAACATTACTGAATGTATATTTGCTTTCATTCGGAGGATTCAACTTCTGATGTAGAGAGAACCATGTAACTTTATTACAAATCCATTATACTAGGGGAAAGTTTGTAGTTCGGGATGGTGTTTTCGAAAGGGGAAGCGGACAGTATTTGAGCAGGAGAATAAAAACAAAGGTATAGAGCCTACCTTGAAGTTCGGAAGTAAAAAACATTAGAAGCCCGAGAACGAACATTCTCGGGCTTTCATTGGAACTTGGCGGTACTCCCATCCAATTCCTTTACGGAAAAATATCGATGAATACAAAAGAAAACTTTAGCAATCTTCATCAGAACAGTTCCGTTTTTGTTCCTTTTTCCGTATCCGCAGTTCCCGAAAAAAATCCTTGAGGATCCGGGAGCATTCTTCCTCCAGAACTCCATAGTGGACTTCTATCTTATGGTTGAATTGATCAACGCCCAGCACATCAATAACCGAGCCTGCAGCACCTGCTTTCGGGTCGGCGGTACCGATAAACAGCCTTTTTACACGGGATTGGATCAGAGCACCGGCGCACATGGCACAGGGTTCGAGGGTTACGTACATGTCACAGTCCGTAAGCCGCCAGGAACCAGTTTTACGGCAGGCCTTCCGTATGGCGGAAACCTCCGCGTGAAGAGTTGCATCCTGCTTGAGCTCCCTTTCATTATGCGCTCTGGCAATAATTTTGCCGTCTTTTACAATAATCGCTCCGATGGGTGCCTCTTCTTTGGATAATGCTTTTTGTGCCTCTTTCAGGGCCTGCTTCATATACCAATCGTTTGAAGGTGTTGTTCTTTGTTTTTCCAAGGGTTTATCCACTTTCATTATTTAGTCACCTGTTCCGAAGTTTAAATACTTTGTTATATTGTAAAATACGGCGGGCATTGTGTCAAAGGGGGTTCCTTTGCACCTTGTTTTTCAGTCGTCCGCTACTTCCCGCGGGAACATCAACGGTCAAGGAAGAATTCTGCGCCCATACTCGGTATAGTACTTTACGATCAAGGCATCCAGTTCTTGACTTAGCGCCAGTATCTCCTCCGAAGTGGAGTTTTGGTCGGCTAGCAGGTTGTCCAATTTTTGTCTGAAAAATGTTATTTCGTCTTTTAGTTCTACGGAAGAATTTCTTTTTTCCATTGTACAGCCTCCCTTATTTTTCTTTTGCGAATTTATACTGGGCTTTGCTATACAATTTAAGATGGAACGTAGCTGATTCGATGCCTGAATAAGCCCCAAAAGCTTTGACGATGCAAACGCCAAATCAGCAGTTGCCAGTCTTATTGTATATAGATAATTTACGATGGAGCTTGGCTGATTGCTGAATCAGCGTTTACCCGCCGCATTTATGTAGAGATGTAATTGCTTTTCCCACAAAATTACATTTTAAAACAAAACCCGCTCAATTTATATAAGTTCGTATTATGTAAATCGGAAACGGTGCTATGCCGCATGCGAAAACGGATTTCTTTTCTATTTGCTTAGGGCCGTATCGGCATAAAAAGCTCTGTTTCTTTATTTATCGACCTGTGGAACCTATAGCCGCAGGGAATCTAATTCTGCTTTTCTTTTAGCCTTCTCCAGATTATTATAATCCGTCAGGGTTTTAAGGGCATATTTTTTGCAGCACTTGCGACAGACGGACTTGCTGTGGGCATAACCGGGGAAAAGCGCAGTTGCTTTATGAAGCTTGAAAAAAGGTCTGAATTTTATTTTTCCACAGCACCCACAGCAGGGAAAAATATCCGGCATGAAAAGAAGCAGGGCCAGGATAAAACCTAAATATAAAAAAAGACTTAAAATACTCATAGCATCACGTATATCATTTATTCTTATTAGATAGATATTTTAAAATGAGGGAGATTATGCTTCTGTACAGGCCAAAATATCCGGATTCCGAGCAAATACCCCGTTTGGAGCCAAATTTCTCAGAAAATGAAATAGAAATCGCAATCACGGGGATGCAGGAAAATCAAGGAAAGAAATCAGTATTTGCAGACGGTATAAAAAAGGGTCGCCGGTGACGGCAACCCTTTTTTGCTATTTACTGCTGATTATAGTTCTTACCAGTGTAGGATTCGAACACCTTTTTAACGATGTTTCCTCCAACCTTACCTGCATCTCTTGAAGTCAGGTCTCCATTGTAACCCTGTTTCAGGTTAACACCTACCTGAGAAGCTATTTCGTACTTCATCTGATCGAATGAGGTTTTACTTCTATTGTTTGCCATTGTTATAGCCTCCTTGATTATTATTTGCACTGTGTTTGTTTATCAGTGCAATAATAATATGTGTATTTTAGACTTTTTTATTACCGGAAATTCATGGGATTGACATAAGTTCCGGCAGAATCGTTTTATGACTTACGAAAGAAATGAAAAAATCACTTGCCATTTTCAACAAGTGATTTTCCAGGGTACAGAAAATGGAACAAGCGCTTACGCCAGGATTTCCCGCACCCATTGTCCTGCAGATTGCTTACTCTTTTGCAGGTGCAGCCTCTCTGAACAGCAGACTAATACAGTATAAACCTGCAAGACCAACAATGGTGTATACCGTCCTGCTGAGGAAAGAGGATACGCCGCCAAAGATGGAAGCAACCAGGTCATATTGGAAAAGGCCCACCAGCAGCCAGTTTAATGCCCCAATAAGGACGATGACCAGTGCAAGTCTATCCAACGGTGATCTCATAGAACGACTTCCTTTCTTCTTTTATTTATGGTTTCAAACTTCACTTTTAATTTGTGAACTGTGAAATATATCTCCACATTTTAATATGATGCTAAATTTCTCATTATTTATTCGAAGAAATCGTTAGCAAAGCAAAAGGAATATTTTTAACATGCAATTTTAAAAATAAGAATAATCTCCGGAAGCAAAAATCTTCAGGTTTTGGGGCAGCTTTGCCGCTGTATAAATTCAAGTCTAAAGTTGGCTATCTGTATTGTAGCTCATTTATAGAACTGATATAATTTAGGTACATTAAAAAAGATAATGAATTCATGAAGCAGGAGGAATTGAGATGGCCGATTTTTGGGATAGCGAAGAACTTTTAGGGAAAATGTCTAAAAACAGCAAGGAAGAGATCCATGTTAAGAAGGTTAAAAAAAGCGGAAGAACCTACATTGATATCAGAGTCTTCTGGTTGGATGCCAATACAGATGAATTCAAGCCGAGCCAAAAGGGATTGGCAATACCTTTTGAAAGCATTGATGACTTTAAGAGCATACTGGATAAGATCGAATAAGAATACTTGTATAAGAAATATGAAAAGTCAATAAATTTCCAAGGAGGTATTTATTGTTTTTTCATATTTTTTTTGCAGTGTTATTCAGGTATGATTGTTATACCGGGAGCAGGTGCTAAAATCTATCATTGATAGTAGTGCATCTGTTAGCGAGGTTCATATTCTGCTGTCTTGTAATTTTATTTTCAAGCGGAATATAGGAGGCCAAAGAAAAGGATTCTATAAATTTTGCTGCACTGCGTGCAGCGCTCTACAAAAAAATGCTATATTTTTCACGTCCTCCCTCATGTAGGGTTGCGATTAAGAAAAAAGAAATGGTAAGGTGATATAACGATGGAGCTTACAGAAATAAAAATACTTTCCGAAAAAATAAAAGAAAACATATCCAGAGTCATTGTAGGGAAAAGTGAAACCATAGACTTGATTCTGACTTCACTTTTTTGTTCCGGTCATATTTTGCTGGAGGATGTACCGGGGACAGGGAAGACAGTGCTGGCAAAATGCCTCGCACGATCGATAAATTGTGATTTTAAGAGGATTCAGTTCACGCCGGACCTCCTTCCTTCCGATCTGACAGGCATTAATTACTATAATCAGAAACAAGGGGAATTTGTTTTTCGGCCAGGTCCTCTTTTCTCCAATATTATTGTTGCAGATGAAATTAACCGGGCTACACCCAGAACCCAGTCCAGCCTTCTGGAATGCATGGAGGAGCACCAGGTTACCATCGACGGGGAAACCCATGGACTCGGGAGCCCCTTTCTTGTCATAGCAACGCAGAATCCTGTGGAAACCCAGGGAACCTTTCCCCTGCCGGAGGCGCAGTTGGACAGGTTCTTCCTGCGACTGAAAATGGGATATCCCACGCAGGAGGAAGGCAGAAAGATTCTCGACAGGTTTCAGAATGAAAATCCGATGGAAGAGACGGGTGTTGTGGCGGAAGCCAGGGAAATCATTGATGCGCAGCAATCCTTTTCCCGGGTAAAGATCGGTGACGATGTAAAGGAATATATGATCCGTATGATCGAAGCGACTCGCAAACACGAAAAAATTGCACTGGGCGTGAGCCCTAGAGGAAGCCTTGCCCTTCTGCGGGCGGCAAGAGCCTACGCTGTTCTGAAGGGCTATGACTTTGTGACACCAGACCATGTAAAGAGTGTAGCGATCCCCGTTCTGGCCCACCGTATCGTTTTGCGGGCGCATGCCCTGGGAAGCAGTACCGATGCGGCGGAAGCCATGATAAAGGAGATACTGGACAGGGTGGAAGTACCGAAGGAAATAATTGAGAATTGAGAATGGAAAATTGAGAATGATGGATGGGTTTTCATTTTCAATTCTCCATTTTCAATTCTCAATTAGAAGCGGGGGTGTTTCATGGAAGTTGTAGCTTTTGCGATTATAGTGCTTGGGGTGATCGGACTGCAGGAGTGGATTTTTGGGCGGTTCGTGCTTCGTAAGCTTGAATATATTTGTGATTTTAGTGAGAAGGAGGCGTATGAGGGAGACAGTCTCTTTTTGGTGGAGACGGTGCACAACAAAAAGCTTCTGCCTGTACCCTGGCTAAAGGTTGACATAAACTCTTCCCGTTGGCTGGAGTATGCAAATACAAAATCAGTGGTAGCCCAGGAATTCCGTTATGTGACCAGCAGCTTTTTTCTCAAGGGCTATCAGAAGGTAACCCGGAGGTGGAAGCTGAAGTGCCTGAAAAGAGGTGTTTACACCATAAAGAGTGTAACCCTGATCAGCGGAGATCTTATCGGAAGAAATACGATTTCCACGCCCGTTGAAATCAATGCCGTCATTACGGTATATCCTGCCCTCATCCGTCTGGAGAATTTTTTCATCCCTGTTCGGCAGCAGCAGGGAGATACCATCGTAAGAAGGTGGATTCTGGAGGATCCTTTTATCGTGTCCGGAGCCAGGGAGTATACGCCCAGAGATCCCATGAACAGGGTCCACTGGAGTGCCACTGCCAGGCAGGGGAGCTTAATGGTCAGAAAGAACGATTATACGGCGCAAACGGGAATAACGGTACTTTTAAATATACAATCCATGGAAACGGAGTATTTTGATGCAGTCCACAAGGATTGGATCGAGATGGGCATCAAGGCGGCAGCTACGATTTTTGACACTGCATTGCGGGAGGGAACTCCCGTACGATTGGTCACCAATGGCAGCACTGTGGACGGGGGGAAGGAAATGATCTTCACGTCCGAGGCCTCCGGAAGAGAGCATGTGCTTCAGCTTATGCACCTGCTGGCGAAGCTGGAACTCAGGGCTATAAAGGATTTTGAAGAGTATCTGGAAACGGTGCTGCCCCAGTTTTACAACACGGATATCATATTGATTACCGCCTACCTCACAGAAAGAATACGGAATCTCATGAGACTGGTCATCCGCCGCAATTGTTCTGTAAAAATCCTGGTGCTGGATCGGTTTATTGAACAGAACGATTTGCCACAGGACATGGAAGTTTATATATTGGCAGGAGATGAGGGTGGAAATGGACAGGAATCTTAGAAGCATAGCATTGAAAATTATAGCAGTGACGGGGATCTTTTGCTTCCTGTACCCGCTTTTATTGATGCTGCGAATGTTGATTTTTACAGAGAATGGAGGCGGTTGGGCAGGGCTGTATAATTATTGCCTGGCGTTAGGCGGATTTATTTGCAGCCTCCTCCTCATCGGCCACGGAAAAGGAAAGATTCCGGTGCTGAAGGCTGGGTTGACAGTGCTTATACCCATGGTACTTTCGATTGTTTTATACAGGGCGAGTGGAAGCGGACGCGAAGCTTATGAGGTATTGATAGGGATACTGATGTATTTTACCGGCTTTCGGGCTTTTTATGTACCACCGGCTTCCCTGTTGAGCGGTAAAAAGGTTTGGCTGGGAGCCGGCATTCTTTTTGCCTGCCTCATTGTTTCTTTTTACTTTAGGCAGTTGGCTGCGGCAAGACCCTATGTTCTGTTTTTTACCTATGGGTTTCTGGGAATGGTTTTACTGGTGAGTAATCAGACCGGAATTGATGAAGCATTCATAAAAAGACATATTGACCGTGCCAATATTCCGGGAAATATGAGAAAATATAATACGTCGCTGGTAGTATGGCTGTATGCGGTTATTGTAATACTTATTAATGTAAAAGCCATTGTAAATGCCATCGCAGTCTTTTTGCACTGGCTGGTAATACAAATCGTAAATTGTGCAGCCTGGCTCTTTCTTCTGCTCTCCAGGCTTTTTAAGCAGAGTGAGTCGGGAGCGCCGTCAGGGGGACAGAACCCACTTCCGGATATGGGAGCGAACACGCAGAAGGGGATTTTGCCTGTTATTCTAACCATTTTGATAGGGTTGCTGGCAGCATACCTGCTGTATGTCCTGGGGAAAAGGCTTCCTTCGGCACTTAGAGCCTTGAGGGACAAACTGAAGGAACTCTTTGACCGCGTGGCCGGATACCTTGGAAATCTTCTGAAGGTGTATGGAGATGGAGCGGAAGAGATCGATGATTATGAGGATGACGTTCAGACCGTTAAAGTTGGAGATGCGCTGCAGGAAAAACAGTTAAAGCGGCAGTTGGGGAGGATAAGAAGAGGACTAAGGGGCATCACGGACCCGGTGCAGAAAGTACGCTATATATACGGTATGCTTCTGCAGGAACTTAAAGAGCGTGATATCGATGTGCGGAAGTCAGATACGGCCGGAGAGGTACTCCGGAAAGTCAAATCCGTCCAAGGCGCTGAGCAGCCCTTTGCCGGCATAACAACGATTTATGAGGAAGTCAAGTACGGAGGGGAAATACCCGAAGCTGTGAAGGTGGAGAGTGTAGAAGCGGAGTTTAAGAAGATGGAGGAAGTTCTGAAAAGAAGGAAGAAATAGTGGTAAATTCTCTATGTGGAGTGTAAGCAAAATAGAATACCGTAGGGTGAATTATGATTAATGGGGGTCTAGGGGGCAATAGCCCCTCTAGTCGCGGCTTCAGCCGCGAAACTACCATGCCCCTCCTGGGAGGGGTTGGGGGTGGGACCACAACCTCACTATCTTACATTTTTTGCTATTTTTATATTTAGATAATTAAACCAATTGAAAATCATAAAACGAAAGGGTATAATGTTTTTTAACTATAGGTTAATATGCTGATTTTAGGGTATAAATAAAATGAAAAATCTATAGTTTCTATTTGTATAATACGGTCCTGTATTTACAATAAAGTAATAGAGCTGTATAAAAGTTTAGAGAGGATGGTCTGATGTCGGAACCAAAAAAAACAATTAAGAAGCAGGTTTTGCCAGTTTTGCCGCTCAGGGGGCTGACGGTATTTCCATATATGATACTGCATTTTGATGTAGGACGTGCCAAGTCGATAAAAGCGCTGGAAGAAGCGATGATTAACAACCAGCTCATATTCCTTGCCGCCCAGAAGGATGCCAGAGAAGATTCCCCTGGGGAGGAGGAAATATTTAAAGTAGGTACCATATCAAAGGTAAAGCAGCTTTTAAAGCTTCCCGGAGATACCATACGGGTACTGGTGGAGGGGCTGAGCCGTGCGGAAATATCTGCTTTTACGCAGATGGAGCCCTTTTTTATGGCAGAGGTATCAGAGAAAATATTTACTGTGGACGAAGAAGACCAGATCGAAATAGAAGCATTAAAGAGAAGAGTGATTGAAGCCTTTGAGGAATATGCCAAACTGAGCAACAAGGTTTCACCTGATATCATGCTTTCCATCACCAATATTGAGGATGCAGGCCAGCTGGCGGATGTCATGGCCTCCAATATCGTGCTCAAAGTAGAGCAGAAGCAGGAAATCCTGGATGAGTTTTACGCGCGCGAACGGCTGGAGAAGCTTTTGGGAATTCTGCTGAAGGAAATGGAAATTCTTGAGGTTGAGAAAAATATCAGTGCCAGAGTTCGTAAGCAGATCGATAAGGTACAGAAGGAATATTACCTTAGAGAGCAGATCAAGGCGATACAAACTGAGCTGGGTGACAAGGAAGGCGTGGCCGGTGAGGTGGAAGAGTACCGTGAAAAGCTGGAAAAGGCCGGCTTCCCGGAAGAGGTTGAAAAGAAAGTTCTTAAGGAACTGGACCGGTTAATGAAGATGCCTTCCGGATCCGCAGAAGGCTCGGTGGTCAGAACCTATCTGGATTGGGTTTTTGATTTGCCGTGGAACAAAAAGACAGAAGAAATCATTGATTTGGACAGGGCAGAAGCGATACTGGATGAAGACCATTATGGGTTGGAAAAGGTAAAGGAAAGAATTATTGAGTACTTAGCCGTGAGGAAGCTGCAAAACAGCCTGAAAGGGCCCATCCTGTGCCTGGTGGGACCTCCGGGAGTGGGTAAGACTTCTATCGCCAAATCCATTGCCAAGTCATTAAACAGGAACTATGTACGGATGTCATTGGGTGGAGTTCGCGATGAAGCGGAGATCAGAGGGCACAGGCGGACCTACGTGGGCGCTATGCCCGGAAGGATTATTAATGCCCTGAAACAGGCGGCTTCAAAGAATCCTTTGATTTTGCTGGATGAGATCGACAAAATGAGCAGCGATTTCAGAGGAGACCCGGCATCTGCCATGCTGGAAGTGCTGGACGCAGAGCAGAACTTTTCTTTCAGGGATCATTATATGGAGCTGCCTTTTGATCTGTCGGATGTGCTGTTCCTTACTACTGCCAACAGCCTGGATACCATTCCGAGACCTTTATTGGACAGAATGGAGGTTATCAGTCTTTCCGGGTATACGGAGGAGGAGAAGCTGAATATTGCTGTAAAATATCTGCTTCCGAAACAAATGGAGGCCCATGGGCTCAAAAAGACCAGCATGAAGATGGACGAACAGGCTGTGAGAGATATCATTAATTACTATACAAGGGAAGCCGGAGTAAGAAACCTGGAAAGACAGTTGGGGACCGTTTGCAGGAAAGCTGCAAGACAGCTGGTTGCTGCTGAAAAGAAATCCATAAAGATTACGGCTTCCAGCCTGGAGAAGATGCTGGGTGCCAAGCGGTTCCGGTATGACAAGGCCAAGGAGAAGGATGAAGTAGGCATCGCGACGGGCATGGCGTGGACACCGGTGGGGGGGGACACTCTTTCCATTGAAGTGAACCGCATGTCGGGAAATGGAAAACTGGAACTGACAGGACACCTGGGGGATATCATGAAGGAATCCGCAAGGGCCGCTATGAGCTTTATCCGCTCAAGAGCCCAGGATTTCAACGTTGAAAAAGATTTCCACACAAAATATGATTTGCATATTCATGTGCCGGAAGGTGCCATCCCCAAAGATGGACCGTCAGCAGGGATTACACTGGCGACGGCAATGCTTTCCGCTCTTACAGGAATACCTGTAAAGAGAAATGTTGCCATGACCGGGGAAATCACCCTCCGGGGAAGGGTGCTGGCCATCGGTGGATTGAAGGAAAAGGTACTGGCTGCACATCGGGCAGGAATTGATACCATCGTGTGCCCTATCGATAATAAGAAGGATATTGACGATATTCCTGAGAATGTAAGAAAGAAGCTGAAGTTTGTGCTGGCGGCGGACATGGACACGGTTCTGGCCACAGCCTTGGGTAAGAAACTGACCAAAGGGGCTCCCAAGGGCAAAGTAGAAGAAAAAGTGCTCGTAACCGAAGGACAGGCAGTCATCAGCAATATTGAAAGAAATCTGGATATTATAGAGCAATAGAGAGTGTAAAAGCACTCCTTGTTCTTGGTTAATAGTTCCTGGCCTGTTTACAGGGCTTTCAGCCCTGGGAGCATAGACTGGGGACTAGCAGCCAGGAACCAGGAACGCTTTTAATATTCACGAACTTGACCAAAAAAGTCATATGTACAACCCCACCCTGAATATCCTTATAATAGCTTGATTGATTAAGGATGGGGTAAAGTATGGTTATCATTGTTCGGAAGACCAGTTTGCTTTTGGTTGCGCTTGTGGTGCTGTTGTCGGTGGCGCTCTACAGTATAAATTTCAGTTCGGCGGAGGAACCGGCGATTGCTTCGAATGGAGCTACTGCCGAAAAGCTTGTTGTAATTGACCCGGGGCATGGCGGTGAGGACCCGGGCGCTGTTAGTGATTACAATCATGTAAGTGAAAAGAATATAAATCTTTATATAGGGTTAAAGGTCAGGGAACTCCTCGAAAATGAGGGCTTTAAAGTAATTATGACCCGCACGGAGGACCGGCTTGAATACAGGGAAGGAACCAAAGGCCCCAGCAGTATGCGGGAGCAAGACCTGAACCGAAGGAAAAAGCTGATGGATGAAAGCGGTGCCGGTGCTGTGGTCAGCATACACCTGAATAAGTTTGAGCAACCCAAGTACCATGGTGCCCAGGTGTTCTTTCCCAAGGACCCTGAAGACAGCCAGCGGCTGGCCATCAGCTTGCAGCAGTCATTGAAAGAGGTAGTGGAGCCGGGAAATTCAAGAGAGGCTCTCATAAAGAGAGATCCCCTCATCATTTTAAAGAATGCAAAAGTTCCCACAGCCATCGTTGAATGCGGCTTCCTCTCCAATGCAGAGGAGGAAAAAAAGCTGGCGGACCAGACCTATCAGGATACCTTGGCGGAAGCAATAAAGCAGGGTATTGTGAAGTATTTTAATGGAAATGGGCAATAAATAAAAAAGGCGGGGTGTTTTGGTAAAACACCCCGCCTTTTTCCTTGTCATCCTGTTTGACATAATGGTCTATACCAATTTATACTAAAGGTATAGACCATTATGCTATAGAGGGTAAATATGGAATTACAAATTTGTATTGAAAAAGAAAGCGAAAACCCCATATACAGGCAGATCCTGGAGCAAATCACCACTCTGGTGCAAAATGGCGTACTGAGAGCCGGAGACAAGCTTCCTCCGGAGAGGGAATTGGCTGCACAGATCGGAATTGCCAGGGGAACCATTAAAAAAGCCTATGAAGAGCTGGAGAGAAATAAAGTCATCGAGGTGATTCAGGGCAGCGGCAGCTTTGTGTCAAAGGGTCAGGATGTAATCGAAGAAGGCCGCAAGGAAAAGGCCATTAAGCAAATCGATGAGCTTCTAACCAGTCTGGAAGCCATGAAATTTACGTATCGTGAAATTGGTACATTTATCAGCATTCGTCTCATGGAAAGAGAAAAGGGATTAAAAAAGGTGCGAGTTGCAGCTATAGACTGTAACCCGGAGGCATTGTCAATTTTTAAAAAGCAATTATCCTACATATCAAATTTAGAACTTACACGCTTTCTCCTGAGCGATATCAAAGCCTTTGTGAAATCAGAGGATATTCTCCAGGAGTTTGATGTCATCCTTACCACTTCTACTCATTTTGAAGAGCTCAGTGGATTGATCCCACGGTTAAAGGATAAAATAATACAATCTGCCGTATCGCCCAGCCAGCAAACCATCATTGACCTGGCTACCATACCGGCAGAGGCGTGCATATGCATTCTGTGCAAAAGCAGCCAGTTTCTGAACATAATTCACAACCATCTGAAAAACTTTACTATAGATTTGAAGAATATCTGTCATGTTTTTGAAAAGGACCTGGAAGACCTTGAAGAAACGCTGGGAAATTGTAATATTCTTGTGGTACCGCCCGGATTCTTTATAGAGAAAGGCGGACCCTGCATAGATGCTGTAAAAAGATTCAGGGAAAAGGGGGGGAGAGTGGTTAATTTTGAATATCAGATTGAACGGGGCTCAATGATATACATAGAGGAACAGATATCCAATGTCCTGAATAAGAAATGAAGAAGACTGCTGAAAGAGGCAAGTGGTTTAAAATTCATCAGAGAGTAGGCAGTGTTGGTGATTAAAGAATTAACGAGGTGATGGGAATGAATGGTAAAAAGTTGGTAATGGGTGTAATTGGAGCCGATGTCCATGCCGTAGGCAATAGGATATTGGAATATGCTTTTACCCAGGCAGGCTTTACGGTGGTAAACCTGGGGGTTATGGTTTCCCAGGAGGAGTATATAAAAGCGGCGGTGGAAACTGCTGCCGATGCGATCCTGGTGTCTTCCCTGTATGGACATGGTGAGATCGACTGCAGAGGATTACGGGAAAAATGCGATGAAGCGGGCCTTGGAAAAATACCGCTGTATGTAGGCGGGAACCTCGTAGTGGGCAAGCAGCCTTTTGAAGAAGTGGAAAGGAAATTTACGGAGATGGGCTTTCACAGGGTATATCCGCCCGGAACACCTCCGGAAACTACCATCGCAGATTTGAAAAAAGACCTGGGAGTTGAATAGGTATGAAGCCAGTCCTCTTAATTGACTTTGGCAGCACTTATACGAAAGTAACTGCTGTCGATGTACAGGCAGAAGAAATATTGGGGACGGCCAGGGCATTTACAACCATCCAGTCGGACATCAATGAAGGCCTGGATCATGCCGTTGCCCTCCTGGAAATGAAAATAGGAAAAGTCGATTATGTGAATCGATTTGCTTGCAGCAGTGCCGCCGGAGGCCTCAAAATGGTAACGGTGGGACTGGTCCCGGATCTGACGGCGGAAGCGGCAAAGCGGGCTGCACTCAGCGCAGGAGCAAAGGTTTCAGGGGTCTATTCCTACGAACTGAGCGAGCAGGAAGTTCGGGAGATCGAGGAAATCCGTCCGGACATTATTCTTCTCACGGGGGGAACGGATGGGGGAAACAAAAATGTGATTTTGCACAACGCAGGGATGATTGCCGGTATCGCAGGAGATTTTCCGGTGGTAGTGGCAGGAAACAAAAGTGTAGCTTCCGAAGTGGAGCGCCTTTTGAAATCAGCGGGCAAGGATGTGAGAGCCTGCCGGAATGTTATGCCGGAGTTTAACCGGCTTAATATAGAGCCTGCGCGGGAAGCGATTCGTGATGTGTTTCTGCAAAGAATTGTCAGGGCGAAGGGGCTTACAAAGGTAGAAAACCTGGTAGAAGGTATATTGATGCCCACCCCTTCCGCTGTATTAAAGGCCATTCATATCCTGTCCATAGGGCATGGAGATGAAAAGGGGTTGGGAGATTTGATGGCGGTCGATGTCGGGGGAGCTACCACCGATGTGTATTCCATCTCGGCGGGAAATCCAACCCGCGGCGGCGTGATTTTAAAGGGACTGCCGGAGCCTTTTGCAAAGCGTACGGTAGAAGGAGACCTTGGGGTCCGATACAGCGCAGCTTTCCTTGCGGAAGCCGTTGGAGTTGAGAAGGTAGCGGGAACTGCGGGCCTTGCGGTAGAAGAGGTACAGAACTGCCTGGAGAAAATCAAGGAAAACCCGGAGATTCTGCCGGAGCAGGATGAGAAAATCGGCCTGTTGGATTTCGGGCTGGCCTCCATGGCAGTAAAAGCCGCAGTCAGCCGGCATGTGGGTACCATTGAAATGGCCTATACCCCCATGGGCGCTGCCTACGTACAAACAGGAAAGGATCTGACGGGGGTCCGGAGAGTGATTGGAACCGGAGGGCCCGTCATCAATAACCCAAGAGCTGGAGAGGTCATGCAGCAGGTCCTGTTTGATGAAACACAGCCTGCGGAACTACGGCCTGCCAAAGCGGAAATTATGATTGATAAAAAATATATACTGGCTGCAATGGGATTGCTTTCAGAAAAATATCCTGAAACGGCTGTGAGAATTATGAAGAAGGAGTTGGAGATGATATCATGGAATTAAGAAATAAAAAACTTGACAGTGGGGTCTTTTCCGAAATCAGGCAGGAAGTGCTGCAACAGTGGCCCACAGGACAGGACGTAAATTTTGAAGAAGCAGTAGAATATCACAAAAGGATACCGAAGAAGAAGGTTTTTGCCCACCGGTTGGAAAAAGCCAAGAAAAACGGGGAAACACTGACCCAGCCGAGAGCCGGGGTCGCTCTGGTGGATGAACATATACAACTCCTGAAGTTCTTAGAGGAACACGGGGAAGCGGATTTGCTTCCAAGCACCATTGACAGCTATACGAGACAAAACCGGTACGAAGAGGCTGAAAACGGGATTAAGGAGAGCCGGATTGCCGGAAGGTCGCTGCTGAATGGTTTTCCAGCTGTTAATCAGGG
Organism: Bacillota bacterium; assembly: GCA_023419605.1. Classification (GTDB taxonomy): domain Bacteria; phylum Bacillota; class Clostridia; order Acetivibrionales; family JAEZXR01; genus JAEZXR01. The sequence continues at coordinate 19,418 of JAEZXR010000041.1, forward strand.
GGTTCAGAACTGCAGGCTCGTCAATGAATCTGTGAACCTGCCGGTCCAGGTACGGCACGGTACTCCCGATGCCCGTCTGCTGACGGAGATTACCATGGCAGGGGGATTTACTGCCTATGAAGGCGGCGGTATCTCTTACAACATCCCTTATGCAAAGAATGTATCCCTGGAGAAGACCATCTATGACTGGCAGTATTCAGACCGCCTCATCGGGCTGTATGAAGAAGCTGGGGTCAGAATCAACAGGGAGCCCTTTGGTCCTCTGACAGGTACCTTGGTGCCTCCCTGCATCTCCCATTCCGTTGCCATTATCGAGAGCCTTCTGGCGGCAGAACAGGGGGTAAAGAATATCACCGTGGGCTATGGCCAGTGCGGAAACCTCATGCAGGATGTTGCCGCCATTCGTACGCTGGAAGCATTGACGGAAGAATATTTGAATAAGTTCGGATACAAGGATGTAGTAGTGACCACCGTGCTGCATCAGTGGATGGGGGGATTCCCGCAGGATGAGGCCAAGGCCTTTGGCGTTATTTCCTGGGGAGCTGCTGCCGCCGCATTGTCCGGCGCTACCAAGGTTATCGTAAAGACACCGCATGAGGCCATGGGCGTTCCTACAAAGGAAGCCAATGCCGAAGGTCTCAGGGCGACCAAACAGCTGGTGACCATGCTGGGAGACCAGAAAATGCCGCTGACGCACGAGTTGGAAGCGGAAATGAATATGATTATGGCAGAAACCAGAAGTATTGTAGATAGGGCCTATGAGCTTGGAGAAGGGGATATGGCCATAGGAGCGGTAAGAGCTTTTGAAGCCGGTACCATTGATGTGCCTTTTGCGCCCAGTCGGTATAACCTGGGTAAAATCCTTCCTGCAAGAGATAATAATGGTGCGGTTCGTATCCTGGATTGCGGAAACCTTCCTTTCAACAAGGATATTATGGATTTCCACCGGGAGAAGATCGAAGAGAGGGCACGTTTTGAAAAGAGAGATGTAAGCTTCCAGATGGTTATTGATGACATCTACGCCATCGGTAAGGGTAAGCTGGTAGGGCGGCCCAGGTAATGTGCTTATAATGCGTTCCCGGTTCCTGGTTCTTAGTTCCTGTTTTTTAAGAATGTCAGCATCTGATGCTACTAGCAACCAGGAACTAAGAACGAATTTAATAAATAACTGAAAGAAGGAAAAAAGTATGAGAATTATAGATGTAATATGCTCCAAGGCCCGTACAGGATTCTTTTTCGACGATCAGAGAGCTATAAAGAAGAATGCGGTGGCTGACGGGGCTACCTACAGAGGAGAACCGGTTACACCGGGATTCACAGCCATAAGACAGGCAGGAGAAGCCATATCGGTGATGCTGGTACTAGAGGATGGACAGATTGCTTATGGAGATTGTGCAGCGGTGCAGTACTCGGGAGCCGGTGGAAGAGATCCGCTTTTCCTGGCGGAGGACTTTATTCCCGTTATCGAAAAGCATGTAGCGCCTGTTTTGAAAGGAAGGGAGCTGGACAGCTTCAAGTCCCTGGCAGAAGAGGTAGACCGGTTTATCAATCCGGAGACGGGGAAACCCCTTCATACAGCCATTCGCTATGGTGTAACCCAGGCGATTCTGGATGCGGTGGCAAAAGGAAAGAAGCTGCTCATGGCGGAAGTGGTTGCCCAGGAATACGGTACGCAAATGGCAGACCGGGAAATTGCGATTTTTACCCAGTCCGGTGACAATCGGTATGATAATGTAGATAAAATGGTGATTAAGGGTGCGGATGTGCTGCCTCATGCATTAATTAACCATGTAAAGACCAAACTAGGGGAAAATGGGGAATTGCTGCTGCAATATGTGGAATGGCTCCGCAATCGTGTAGAGGCCTTAAAGCCGGATGATAACTATAAGCCGGTGTTGCACATCGATGTGTATGGAACCATTGGAACTGCTTTCAACGGGGACTATGACAAGATGGTGGAATACCTCGGAAAGCTGGAAGAGGCTGCAAAACCCTTCAAGCTTCGTATTGAAGGGCCGATGGACGTAGAGGAGAGAGAAGGCCAGATGCTGGCTTTGAAGGAGATCACCCGCAGGCTGGATGAAAAGGGAATTGATGTACAGATTGTAGCGGATGAGTGGTGCAATACGCTGGAGGATATCAAGTACTTTGCAGATAACCGGGCCGGACATATGATCCAGATTAAGACGCCGGACCTGGGTGGGATTAACAATATCATTGAGGCAGTGATTTACTGTAAGGAAAAGGGCATTGGCGCTTACCAGGGTGGAACCTGTAACGAGACTGATCGGTCGGCACAGGTTTGTGTGCATCTGGCCATGGCTACGAGGCCGGATCAGATTCTGGCGAAGCCGGGCATGGGCGTGGATGAAGGGTTTATGATTGTGTATAATGAGATGCAGAGGATTCTCGCACTCAGTCGGCGTGCGAGGTAACGCCTTTTCTCAGGCGGGGGTATTTTTCTAGGGTATTCCTTTTAGGTCTTTTTGAGTATGCCTCTGAAGCGGGCAATGGAGCGCCGGGGGAACCATGTTCAGTCGGCAGAGTTTCCCCCGGCACCCCCCTCCTTGCCTGGGTCCGGGGATTTGGCTCCAACAGGTTCTAATGGCGCTTCCGGTTCTTCCGGGATAGGCTTCTATTGACGTCCTGTCAAGAGAAGCCTAAAACCCACCTCCTGTGGGTTTTACCCCTACAGAACCTACAGCACCCTAAGAACCTGTAAGGAGCTAAATCACGGACCCATAGGTATTCCTCTAGAGAGACTCTGGAGAAGCCTTCGAAGAATTATCCACGGGTCTACCCGCGGTTACTCTTCAAAGACACCTGTGAGGAATACCTCAGGCCCGTAATTTGGGGACGTAGAGACTCTTATGTCTTTGGAGGTTCCGCAGGGGAAAAACCCACAGGACGTGGGTTTTAGGCATTTCCTGACAGGACGTCAGTAAATGCCGACCCCGGAGGAAACGGAGAAGGCATTAGAGTCTCTAGTCAGTGAATTCCCGGGCCGAGCACGGAGGGGATGCAAAGGGGAACCGATGCGGAATCGGTTCCCCTTTGGGACCACAGAGGCACTACAGAGATGCTTATAAGGAATACCCAGAAAAATCCCCCAAGAGAAATTCCCAAATAAATTAACGTTAAAACCAACAACACCAAAAATTTACGATAAATGGAGTGAATGTTATGGAAGAACTACGCGTACTATCGCCAACCGCTATCCTGGGCTATGGCTTCCCCGTAAAGTCCTTCGAAGAGGGCATGAAACACCACCCCCACGTAATCGCCGTAGACGCAGGCTCAACGGACCCCGGCCCTTATTACCTGGGTGCCGGAGTCTCCTTTACCGACCGGAATGCAGTGAAAAGAGACCTGGAAATCATGATTTCCGCCGGTATGGAAGAGGGAATTCCCGTAATCATCGGCTCTGCCGGAGGCTGTGGCGGAGACCCGCACCTGCAGTGGAACGTGGACATTATCAAGGAAATTGCCGCTGAAAAGGGCTTGAAGTTTAAAATGGCTGTCATCAAGGCAGAAATCGAGAAAGAGCGGGTTCTGGAGATGATGAGAAACGGGAAAGTCTCCCCTCTGCATCCCGCGCCGGAGCTGACGGAGGAAGAACTGCAAAAGACTGCCCGCATCGTAGGCCAGATGGGCGTGGAGCCTTTCATCAAGGCGCTGGACGAAGGGGCTCAAGTGATCGTGGCAGGTAGGGCCTACGACCCGGCCGTGTTTGCTGCATTGGCCATAAAGAAGGGCTATGACCGGGGCCTGGCCATCCATCTGGGTAAAATTCTGGAATGCGCCAGCATCGCGGCGACTCCCGGCAGCGGCAGTGATTGCATGATGGGCTATCTGGGCAGCGACTATTTCAAAGTAGAGCCTTTGAATCCCATCCGCAAGTGTACTACATTGTCGGTGGCCGCCCATACGCTGTATGAAAAGACAAACCCTTATATTCTGCCCGGACCTGGGGGAGTACTGGATTTGACCGGTACAAAATTCGAGCAGGAAACCGACACCGCAGTGAAGGTGACCGGAAGCAAATTCGTGCCTTCCGACAGCTATACCATCAAACTGGAAGGCGTCAAGAAAATCGGCTCCAGAACGGTATCCATCGCGGGAACCAGGGACCCTGTGATGATCAGCAAGATCGACGATATCATAAAGGGTGTCCGGGAACGGGTGGACGATAATTTTAAAGATGCCAAGTTCGACTACTACCTGGATTTCAAGGTATACGGAAGAAATGGTGTCATGGGCGCACTGGAACCCGAGAAAAACATAGCCAGCCACGAGCTGGGGATTATTATCGAAGCGGTAGCCGATACCCAGTCAACGGCGAACACGATTTGCAGCTTTGCTCGTTCTACCATGCTGCACTACGGGTACGAAGGAAGAATCTCTACGGCAGGAAACCTGGCGTTCCCTTATTCACCGTCGGATTTCAAGGCAGGAGAGGTATATGTGTTTAGCCTGTACCACATTATCCAGGTGGAGGACCCCTGTGAGTTATTCCCCTGTGAAATGGTTCAGTTGTAAGCGGATGGGAGGCGAAAAGAAATGAAGGTAAAACTGGTAGATATAGCACAGGTCATTCGAAGCAAAAACTCAGGCCCTTATGAGATTACTTTTGATATTATTTTTAAGGACTGGGATGTGTTCGAAAAAGTGAGCCAATCCAAGGTGATCAATGCAGCGCTGATTAGTGGACTTTATGGAATATCCGAGGACCAGGTCATCAATATCATCGACTTCAAACCGGCGAAAGCCATCAAGGCAACCGTTGTAAGGCCCATGGCATCGGGAGAACTGGGAGAAACCGACGTGTACGGTGCGCAGCAGCATGCTCCGCTATTAGGGTTGGAGTTGGATATATAAGGAATAGAAGCTGTAAGGATAGAATGCTTTATAAATATGAAAAGGAAGTAAACTTTCCTACTGGAGAGGGTGGATATATGGGTCTGCCCTCTTTATATTTTCCCGGTACGTCCGGTAAATCCGGAGCACGCTTGTCCGTGAAACTTTGGCACGGGTAACCGCTTTACTTTGGGTTTCCGGTAGAATTAGCCTGCAGCTAATTTTATAATAGTTCCAATAAAGACGATTGCGCCAAAAATCAATTTAAACCACCGAAAGCTTGTGTCAGATAATGAATTTCCCATTTGCTTATAAAAATGGAAATTAGTTATACCTTCAAAAATCATATTTAAACCGAATAGCAGTAAAACAACATTAGGGCTTACTTTATCAGCAAAATATAGCAATAGTACAATTCCTACTACTATAGTAAATGCAGTCGAAGCTATTGATAGCAAGTGATTTTTATCCCTCATTTATTTTTCACCACCTACAATAGAATCTAATATCCAGTAATTAACAAATCGGATAATATTCATTATACCATATGCCCTGCCAGTGCTGTACGAAATTTGTAAAAAGTGTTATATATGGAATAACGCGAGGCGAAAAGTGAAACCGGCTGCCTTGAAGTACTATAATGGTAATCCCCTTACGCTCTTATGCAGTCAGACTGTGGAGGAACGAAGTGTGTATGATTTTGTGTGTTGTCTTATTATACATATGTGTTATAATGAAATGGTAATTTCAATATTTTTACTATTTAAGTATCAAGTTCATTTACGATAAGATGCCGGCTAATGCTAATGTCCGGTTTGATCCTGCTTTTGAAATCATCACTGAAAAATAAAAGCTATACAGATTCGGATGGAACTTAGCTGATTCGTGCCTCGTAAAGCCCCAGAACCATTGGCTATACGAGGCTCAAATCAGCAGTTGCCAATCCGATTGTATATAAAATATGGAGCATGGTTTGTATTCGGATCCGATAATGGGGATTTACTGATTGCTTCTGCCAAAGGGAAAAAGAGTAGGGTGCTACAAAAATTACACAACTGAAGAATGGCTATGGGGGTAGTTTTGTGCTTACAATGTTACTTATCGATGATGAATATCTGGTCAGGAAAGGCATACGGGAGACCATTGATTGGAGCGAATACGGCGTTGAGATCATAGGGGAGGCCTCGGATGGAGAGGATGGCTTGGAGATGGCGTTGAAATTCACACCGGATATTATACTGACGGATATACGCATGCCTTTTATGGACGGTCTTGAATTCATGGCAAAGCTCAGGGAGAGTGGTTTGGATTCCAGTATACTGGTTTTGAGCGGACATGAGGACTTTAGCTATGTAAGGACCGCTTTACAGCATGGAGCGGTTGATTATCTTCTAAAACCCATCGATAATAAGCATCTCATCAGTACTGTAATGAAAGTGGCTGAAAAGATTAAAGAAGAAAGAAGTACCCAATTGTACTTTAAACGGTTAAAGGACGAACTTTCTACTATAAAAAAACAGTTTTTAAGAGAATTGATCATAGGGAATATAAAGGATAAGTCTGAGATTCAGGATAAACTGAAGTTTTACGAGATTCCCCTGGAAACCTCCGGCAATTATGTTATATCCATCAGAATCAACGAGTATAACTTGGTTTTGCAGCAGCTGTCCCCGCAGGAACTATTGGAGTTTAAGATGCTGATCGTAAACAATATTGCTCAGTTCCTGCTCCTGAATTCCAAATTTATGGGTATCGTAATTGAAAAGGACGATGAAGAGTGGGTCGTAATCCTGCATATGCTGGATTCCCAGGATACCGGTGTTGGTCTGGTCAAGGAACGGTGCACCGAATTGGTGAACAGGGTTAAAAAAGAATTTTCACAGCCCATTTCCATCGGCATCAGTGATATATGTAATGAAATAGAGGCCATCAGCAGTGCTTATAAGGACGCTTACACAGCTTCCTACTTCAAATTGCTGCCCGGAAGCAGCTGTGTTGTTTATACAAAGGAAAAGGATGCCGTAGGCTTTCGGCGGGAGATACGGGAAGCCATCAATTATATAAAAAACAATTACGCGAAGGATATAACGGTAGAGCTGGCTGCAAAGGAACTATTCATAAGCTCCTCCTACCTTATGCACTTGTTCAAGGACGAGTTGGGAAAAACCTTCAACGAATGTATCACGGAATACCGTATACAGGTTGCCAAGGAACTGCTGAAAGATCCCCAATATAAAATCTATGAGGTAAGTGAAAATGTCGGTTACGGAGATGTAAAATACTTCAGCCAGGTATTTAAAAAAGTTACCGGCATGAGTCCCAGTGAATATATAAAGAATGAAGCATGAAGGTGTCCCTTATGCAAATATATCCTAAAGCTTTAAGAAAATTGAATATACGGACCCGGCTGGTCGTAGTCTCGCTTTTGGGCATTATTCTATTCTCAAGTGCCTTGCTGTACCTTTCAAAATTGATTTCGCAGTCATTGGTAGAAAGCTATTTCTATAATTACCTGGAAACAACGCAGCAGGAAATGCAAAAAAGTGTTGAACTCTACATAACGGAAATCAACATGCTGACGGTACGATTATTGCGAAACGACGATGTTTATGCCCTTATTGAAGATACAACGGTATCCCATGATATGAAGGAAAAGAGGCTGAGAAGAATATTGGATGAGATGTCCATTGATCGGCAGATCATTGGAGACATTGTCGTTGCTACCGATAAGAAGGAGATATTCAGCTATTTGGGGGATGAAAAACTCATTGAGAGGCCGGACGACCTATATATCAAAGATACGATACAATCGCAAAAGCTTATTACCTGGGGACCTGTAAAAAAGGACGCGGACAATAACGCGTATATCCTTCTGGGTAAGAAATACCAGAACTTTTATACAGGCCAAAAACTGGGATGCTTGATCATCTATATAAAGGAGACGGCGTTCTTCGATATCTATAAAAAAATAACAACGGATATGGGGTACACTTTTTTGGTTTCAGGCAATGGATATGTAGTCTCCCATCCGGATAAAAACAAGGTCGGCAATACCATCTTTGAAAAGGATATGTTCCATATCGACAAGGGCTTCGATCATTATATTGCCAACTATGAAGGGGAAAAATCGATCTTTGCCATCAGCCGGTTCGGCGGCACGCTGCAGAGCATCGGGTGTGACTGGCAGACCGTAAGTATAATTTCGCAGGAAAAACTCTTTGAACGGTTTGAAAAGATAAATCTATATGTTCTTATAATCGGGACTGTCATGTCACTCATCACGATTTTGATTCTGACCAAAATTTCCTTTAAAATCACCGAGCCCATACAGCTTTTAAAGAGCAAGCTAAAAGAGTTTGGTAAAAATAATACCATAAAGCTGTCCTTCATCAAGAAGAACGAGGATGAAATATGGGAGTTGGAAAAGTCCTACAATGAAATGATCAGCCGAATCCGTGACCTGATCGTGAAAAACAATGAAGAAAAAGAGAAGCAGCGAAAGCTGGAATTAACTGCATTACAGGCGCAGATTAATCCCCATTTCCTCTATAATACATTGGATGCCATTGGATGGATTGCGAAGATCAAAAAGCAGGAGGATATTGAAAAGCTGATCATGGCGCTGGCCTCCTTCTTCCGCTTAAGCCTGCATAAAGGGGACAAATACATAACACTTCAGGAAGAAGTGGAACTGGTGCAGAATTTTTTAACCATAGAGCAGATCCGGTTCCCGGATAAGTTTGTAGTTGAGTACAACATAGAAGAGGACATTAAGCCCTGTAAAATATTGAAGCTCGTACTCCAGCCCGTGGTGGAGAATGCCATCAAACACGGTATCAGCATGAAGCGGGGGAAAGGTTTGATTAAAATCAATGCCTACAGTGCAGGGGATGGAGTGGAGCTTGAAGTCATTGATGACGGAGTGGGTTTTGATGTGTCAAAGCTTTCCGAAAATGATCCCGGGGAGTATAGAAGCGACCGCTACGGGCTGCATAATGTGGATGAGAGAATCAGGCTGGAATACGGCCAGCAGTATGGGATGTCCATATTCAGTCAAAAGGGGGAAGGAACCAGGGTTGTAATACGTTTGAAGGCGGAGTTTTCCTCTCACGGCTCAAACTGAATTATTCCTCATCTTTTTATAGAGGTCTGTTAATGGCACCGAAATGCTGTTGGTTAATAGAAGGGCTGTAACGGTCGACAGGAAAATCAATACCACAATGACAGACAGCATGATAATGATCATTTGATTCAGCTTGGTATACAGGTCTGCAAGGGGTACGACGACAATGATCTTGTTGTTGTTGAAAAAGTCATTGCAGGCTAGAATGAATTTTTTACTGGCAGCGATTTTATAGCCATTGGTTATGTTCATGCTGTCATTTATTTCGTAGAGCAGTTCCGCTGTGGGAGGAAGGTTCAATTTTGAGGGCAGGATACCCGATTCCGGATTGACGATGTAGGCGGAAGTATGATTGGGGAAAGCCCGGTCGCTGCTGTTGAAGAAGCTGTAAGCGTATTGGGGGTCAATATCGATAAATAAATACCCCCTGAGATTATTTGTGTCGTCAAATATTTTTGAAACAAAAGTGATGACGCCATATTCTTCGGCATACCGTGTATTGTTATAGTATCCGGAGATATCCTGTGTTCGTACGGACCAAAAGGAAGCCTGGCCCGATGCCAATAGCTTGGAGATGACTTCATTGTTGAGCAGTTTTGAAAGAGGAGGATAGGCTGTTGTATAGTTGGATAAATAAGTAGTTCCGGAGGTATCAAACAAGGCGACTCCCAGGACGCCGAGGTGCGACTGCTTCACACTGTCCAGGAGGTATACAATGTTCAAGAGGCTTTCCTGGTGCTTTAAAATACGGATTGTATCCGGATTTGCCGTCACCTGCTTGGAGGTTTCTTCGATGAACTTGGAGTATATTTTTATGTTGTTGATTTTCTGATTTATGTTCTTTACAGAAAAGTCAATAAAATTGTCATAGATTACGGTTCGTATAACGGAATAGGAAATAACCCCGATGATGATAAAGCACAGGGAAAATGTAAGAATCACAAGACTGCTTATTTTGAATTTCAGTTTATCAAACATATCCATCCCTCACAAAAATTGCATCACAGCTTTCCTAAGGAAGTTATGAAAAACATAGAGGTTCTTTTTGCGGGCCGCTTGCAGAATGCTGTACGCGGTGTGGCAAAACTTATAGAGCCTCTTTTTTCTTAGGCCTCCTAAACTATATTATACTGGGCCTGGTGGAAAACAACAATGACAATTTTGCGTTCCGGTCCAGTTTGTCTAAATTAGCAGTTTTACAAACCATATAGCAGAATTACATACTTTTATTTATCTGAGGGGCGATGGTATGATAATACTATCCTATCCGGATATGGGCTTATAAACTGAATTTTTTAAGGAGGATACGTCATGAAAAAGATCATTCATGTGATAGTATGCTTTATGCTCATATTATCACTTTTGGCAGGTTGCAGCGGAAAAACTGAAAAAGCTGCAGGCGGCTCCGCTACTCCGGCAGCAAATTCAGCTGCAAAGGAAACTCCAAAGCCCGTTACCATCAAAGTGGGTATATGGGCACAGGATAATGATGAAGCAGGAAAGAAATCCTGGGAGGTTTACCAGAAGAATATGGCGGCCAAATATCCTTACATCACTTTGCAGCCTGAACCGTATACCTATGCTCCGGAAACTTTTATACCAAAAGCGGAGAGCGGCCAAGTGCCAAACATATTCCAGACATGGTATACGGAGCCACCCAAACTGATTTCCAACGGCTATGTGGCAGATGTTACTGCAATGGCGAAGAAATATGGCTATGATACGGCTGTAAATCCCGATGTGTTGAAGGTCGTATCCAAAGACGAAAAGATTTATGGGATACCCAGAGATGGATATGCTTTAGGTTTATATATGAATATGAACCTGTTCAAACAGGCCGGTCTTGTTGATGAAAAAGGACTTCCGAAATATCCGAAGACCTTTGATGAACTGGCTGAAACAGCTAAGATTATAAAGGATAAAACCGGTAAGGCGGGAATGTTCTTCCCGACGAAAGACCACGTAGGCGGATGGCATTTTGCAGCACTGGCATGGTGCTTCGGTGCCGAATTTGAAAAGAAAGTGGATGGAAAGTGGGTTAGCGGACTGGACAGCCCTGAAGCCATCGCCGCTCTTCAGTATGTAAAAGACTTAAAGTGGAAATACGATGTGCTGCTCCCCAATGCACTTCTCAGCTGGGGTGACTGGATAAAGAATTTTGGTACCGATCAGGTAGGTATGACCTTTGCAGCTCCCGATGCTTTACGTAATCCTGTAAACGACTACAAGATGAGCAAAGATGCAATTGCCATGGCTCCGATCCCCAAAGGACCGAAAGGCCAGTTCTCACTGATGGGGGGAACCACTTACATGTTCGCCGCAAACAATACACCGGAACAGACCGATGCAGCTTTCAAACTTCTTGAAGTCATCGGAAGAGGACCCGGTACGGATGCTGACACCATGGCAGCTTTCGAAGCGGATTTAAAGGATCAGAATTCCAAGAATTATCCTGTAGGACCTAAGCCGATAGTAATCTGGGTTAACCAGGCGCGTCTCGATGCAGAAGATGCAATATACAAGAAGTATACAAATGTAAATATGGATCTGTTCAAACCATACTATGATACGGCATATAAGGGGTTGAGACCGGAAGAGCCTTATTCCTGCCAAGACCTTTACGGTATATTGGATACATGCTTGCAGGTTGTAATAACGGATAAGAATGCAGATCCTAAGGAATTGCTTGAAAAGGCATCAAAGGAATTCCAGACAAAATTCCTTAGCAAAGTGAAGTAGTGAATTGATTTGACAGGAGAAAGCAGAGTAGCAAGCACATATGCTACTCTGCGCTCTTTAAAAGGTAGTGTTCTATATACAACGCACAAAAGTTTTTACAATTCTTCTTTTGTGCGCTTGTATTTCCTTGCTTGCCTATCGCGAAAATCAGATTCATTCCTTGTAAAACCATTTTCGCGATTTATATAAGAATAATTTGAGGTGTGATTCGTTATGAACAATAATATTGAGGCAATGACTATGGATAGCGCACCAAAAAATTCGAAAAAAATACGATTAGGGAATATTCTGAAAAATAATATTTCCGCTTGGCTGATCCTGCTTCCGAGCTTGGTTCTTTTCGCATTTTTTATTTGGCAGCCATTGGTTTATGGTGTTATTCTATCGTTTTGCGAAACCATCGGCTTTCGCATTAAAGGTTTCGTAGGTTTTGCAAATTACATCGAAATTTTTAAGGATGATATCTTTAGAAAAGCTCTGTTCAATACTTTTTCCTATGCCTTCTGGTCGGTATTGCTGGGATATTTGGTTCCCATCTTTTTAGCCATTGTTATCAATGAAGTAGCTCACTTTAAATCCTTTTTCCGGTTTGCCATTTATTTTCCCAATATGGTTCCGGCCGTGGCTACGCTCATTCTTTGGGGCTTCCTCTTTGACCCCGGGCAGGGAATACTGAACTCCATCCGGATGAGTATGGGGTTTGCTCCTTCGGAGTGGTTGCAGAATCCGCATTTGACCATTCCTCTTCTTATTTTGATTTTAACTTGGCGATCCGCAGGTTCAACTGCTATTATATACGTGGCCAGTCTCCAGGGGATAAACGAAGAGCTGTATGAGGCAGCGGCATTGGATGGTGCAGGGATTATGTCCCGGCTGAGGTATATAACCCTTCCTGGAATCTACAATATTGCAAGGCTCATGCTGATCATGCAGATTATTTTCGTTTTCCAGGTAATGTACGAGCCCCTGGTTATGACGGGTGGGGGTCCTAACAATGCTTCCATTTCATTGATGCTTCTTAATTACAACTATGCCTTTCGCGATGTTGCCGCTGCAAAAGCATCCACCATCGGCGTTATCGTTACAATTATTCTTTTGATTCTAACAGCCATCTATCAGAAATTTGTTAAGGAAAATGATATGTCCTAGAGAGGGTGAAATGTGATGTCGTTGTACAGTAAAAAAACGCAGGGCGTAATTAATTTTATCGATATTAAAAAACCATCCGTAAAGGTTTTATATACCTTTCTGCTATTGTTCTGCATACTGGCGGCCCTGGTATGCTTTGCACCTCCCTTGTGGGTGATGCTTTCAAGCTTGAAGGACATAAAGGAATTTTTCGCAGTTCCGCCCACTATTATCCCCAGGTCCTTCCAACCGGAAAAGATCATTGAAACCTGGAACAAATTAAACTTTCTGAAATACTACATCAACTCAGGGATCATGATTACAGGCTGCGTGGTAACTGCGGTTGTTTTTAACGGACTTGCAGGGTATGTATTGTCCATATTGAAGCCGAAGGGAAGCAGGCTGGTCTTATACCTGATTTTATGGAGCCTCATGCTTCCGGCGACAACAAATCTTGTGCCGGTATTGAAAAACATTGCAGCACTTAAAATGACCGACTCCTTCATGCCTTTATGGCTGAGCTACGGTGCAGGTGCATTTAATGTAATGCTGTTTAAGAGCTTTTTTGACGCTCTTCCCATTTCTCTTATAGAAGCGGCCAGAATTGACGGCTGCAGCAGCCTTAAGATATTTTACAGGATTGTGCTGCCGCTGAGCAAGGCGGTTTGTATGGTTGTTATCATAATGACCATTAATGCAGCCTGGTCTGATTTTCTGCTCCCTTATCTCGTGTTGAAAAACCACGATAAGTATACGGTTATGGTAAAGATCTATGACCTGGCCAGCGGGAATACGCCCTTCCCTTATGACATTCGCCTGCTGTCGCTGTTATATGCGATTGTGCCCCCCGCCATATTGTTCGTATTTTTCCAGAAGTATATTACGCAGGGCATATCCTTGACCGGGATCAAGGGATAGTTTATGGAAAGGAGACTTGAGTACGATGGGAAAAGTAGCGGATCGGTATTTGAAAATTAGCCCGTGGGAAATCGTTGAAGAAGGCTTTGATCCTGAAAGAGGAAGAGTCTCGGAATCGGTTTTTTCCCTCGGTAATGAATATATGGGAATCAGAGGATATTTCGATGAGGGGTACAGTGGAGACAAACTGGTGGGCAGTTACCTGAACGGTGTCTTTGAAGAAGCCGTTGTAAATCCTGTGGGGCACTATAAGGGTTTGATCTCCCGGACCTGCTTCATGGTCAATACCGTTGATTGGCTCTACACCAGAATTACCATTGACGGGGAGACTTTGGACATAGCCAGGTCCAATGTACGGGAATTCCTTCGCTCCCTGGATATGAAAAGAGGTACGCTTACAAGGGAATTCATCTGGGATACCCTGTCGGGTAAATCCATTAAGATTTTATTTACACGCTTTTTAAGTATGGTACATCCAAAACTAGGCTGCCAGCAGATTACTTTCCAGCCCATCAATTTTTCCGGTACGGTCCACGTGGTCAGTGCTTTGGACTTTTCCCCCGTGCATGAATCCGCAGGCAAGAATCTGTGGTCATGCAGTAAAAGGGGGAGGGAAGGCAAATCCTTCGGCATCCTCGGGAGGACGGAAAAAAGCGGACATATGTTATTTTCGGGCTGCCAGCTCCATAATGTTCCTTCGGAAGAAGTCCAGTGGCTGGAAGAAGAAAAATTTGTTGGGTGTGCCTTTGCTATGGAGGTAATACAGGGGGAGAAAACCGCCTTTGAGAAAATGGTAGTCAACCATGCGGAGAAAAATCCTTCCGTTGATCCGGAAGCCGTATGGGAAGAAGGGATTCAAACGGCAAAAAGCTTATGCTCCATCCCTTATGCTGTTGCCAATGAGCAGCAAAGGGAATTCTGGGAAAAAACCTGGCAAAATTCCGATATCGAAATCCAGGGGGACGCTGAAAACCAGCAAGGAATACGGTATTGCATCTTCCAGATGCATCAGACCTATCACGGGGAGGATCCGGGCCTGAATATCGGAGCCAAAGGGCTTACGGGAGAAGCTTATAATGGAAATGCTTTTTGGGATACGGAAACCTATTGCCTGCCCTTCTACATATTCAATAATCCAAGGGCCGCACGCAATCTGCTGGATTACAGGTATAAGACACTGCCCAAAGCGGTGGAGCGTGCAAGGGACCTGGACTGCCAGGGGGCCTTCTATCCCATTGCCACTTTGGATGGCAGCGAGGCCTGTGCTTTGTGGCAGCATGCCAGCCTCCAGCTTCAGGCGAGCACTGCGGTAGCTTACGGAATATGGCACTATCAGAAGCTTCTGAGGGATACGGAATTCTTATACGGTAAAGGGATCGAGATGCTGGTACAGATCAGCCGTATGCTGGCCAGCCGGGGTCAATGGGGGCAGAAGACAGGGAAGTTCGGGTTTTATGCTGTCATGGGGCCGGATGAGTTCCAGATGATGGTGAACAATAACTGCTATACGAATCTGATGGGAAAAAAGACCTTTGAATATACCTTATCCGTCGTGCAGGAGATGAAGGAAAAGGCCGCCGGCCCACTGGCGGAAATAGAACGGAAGCTTGGACTGAAAGCAGAGGAGCTAGAGTGCTGGAGGCAAATGGCTGAAAACATGTATATTCCCTATGATGAGGCTTCCGGCATCTATGAACAGCAGGACGGCTTCTTTAATCTACCGCACATGGATATACATTCCATACCGGTTACTGACTTTCCGCTGTACAACCACTGGTCCTACGATAGAATCTACCGGAATGACATGATAAAACAGCCGGATGTATTGATGTTTATGTTCCTGTATAACCAGGAATTTTCCATGGAAGCGAAAAAGGCCAACTACGAGTATTATGAGCCGAGATGCATCCATGAGTCGTCCCTTTCTCCTTCCATACACTCCATATTCGCCTCGGAACTGGGAAGGCACAAGGAAGCCTTTGACTTTTTCAGCTTCGCAACACGCATGGACCTGGATAATTATAACCGTAATACGAAGGAGGGGCTTCATACTACCTCCATAGCGGCCGCATGGGTCAACATCGTGTACGGTTTCGGCGGAATGCGTTCGGATGGGGATACACTGGCATTTAACCCTTCCATACCGGAGGCGTGGGAACGGTACAGCTTCAAGGTTATGTACGGCGGTGCTGTAATCCATGTGAATGTAGATAAGGAAATTGTTACTTTTACTACAATAAACGGACCTGAAGTCAATATTATAATCTATGGCAGGGAATACAGAGTAGGTTCCCAGGGCTTGAAACTGGAGCTTCCCTGTGAGTGGAGAGGGTAGAGGCATACAGGTTTCAAAATTGGTAAAAAGAGTATTACGTGAGGTTGGTGGATAATGTGTCTTGGATCATAGAAGAAAAGCAGTTCCGTAAAGAGAATATAGAACTGAACGGAAATAAATTTCTGCTGGGCAACGGCTATATGGGATATAGGGGGACTCTGGAGGAGTATTCCAGGGACCAGCTTGTTTCCTGCAATTTATCCGGGTTATACGACCGGGTGGAAGGCAAATGGAGGGAGCCTGTGAATGCGCCCAATGGACTCTTAACACGGATCTACTGCGATGAGGTCCTCTTGGAGGCTGTAAGGGGTGAAATAGAGGAGCATGTTCAGTATCTCGATATAAGGTCCGCAGTACATAAAAGAGAAACTCTGTTTAGAACCCAGTCCGATAACCGGATTTCGGTAAAGGCGGAAAGATTCCTTGGACTTAAGGACGTGCACCTTATTTGCATGAAGTATTCCTTCACCGTATCGGAAAAGTGCAGCATCCGGATTGAAACCGGAATCGACGGGGATGTGTGGGACATCAATGGCCCTCACTTGAGAAATTTTGAACCGGAAACCGTTGAAAATATAATCCTGCTGAACTCCCTTACAAATGAGTTGGGCTGTAAGGTATCTGTGGCAGAAGGCATTGAAAGGTGTTTTAGTGCTGCTGAGGAGATCGTTCTGCAGGAGAAAGCTTTTGTCCGGCAGATAGTCCTTGAGGCCCTGCCGGGGGAAACCTATACTTTCTATAAATATGTATCGGTATTTACAGGGAATGACGGAGTTGCCGATGCTTCAAAGGCGGCCTCCGAATCCAGCAGGGATGCCCTGAGCAAAGGGTATGCTTCCCTGCAGGCCGAGAACATGGCCCTGTGGGAAGCACGCTGGGAGCAGTCCGATGTGGAGATCGAGGGGGATGATGAGGCACAGCTGGCCCTGCGGTACAGCATTTATCACTTGCTGGCCATAGCGCCCACCCATTCCGATAAGGTATCCATACCTGCAAGAGGGCTTTCAGGACAGGTCTATAAGGGGGCGATTTTCTGGGATACAGAGATGTTTATGCTGCCCTTCTTTATCTATACGAATCCTTCTATGGCCAGAAATCTCATAAAGTACAGGGTTCATACCCTGGACGGAGCCAGAAGAAAAGCAGCCGAATACGGCTTTCGAGGCGCCTTCTACGCATGGGAGAGCCAGGAAACCGGAGACGATGCCTGTACGTATTTTAATGTAACGGATGTTTTTACCAATCGGCCCATGCGGACGTATTTCAGGGATAAACAGGTACATATCAGTATGGATGTAGTGTATGGCATCTGGCAATATTACATGCTTACGGGAGATGAAAGCATACTGCTGGAGGGTGGAGCGGAAGTAATCCTCGAATGTGCCCGCTTCCTGTTCTCCTACTCCTACTGCAAAAAAGAGAAAAACAGATATGAAATATTGGATGTGACAGGGCCGGATGAGTATCACGAAAGAGTCAATAACAACGTGTATACCAACAGAATGGCCAGGAATGTCCTGGAAGTGGCGGAAAAGACTTTGGAGCTTCTGAAGGCAAACCATGCAGAGGTATACAACGATTTAATGTCGCGGCTGAACTACAAGGAAGACCTGGAGGGTATCCGGGAAATGCGGGCACTGCTTTATGTGCCGGAGCCCCAGGCGGATTCCCTGGTCATTGAGCAATTCGACGGCTACCACAGGCTGGAAGAGGTGGGTCTAAAGGAACTGAAAGGAAGAGTTCTGAATCCGAACGAGTATTGGGGTGGAGGAAATGGAATCGCCACGACCACCAAAATAATAAAACAGGCCGATGCGGTGCTCATGCTCAACCTTTTTAAAGATGCTTATTCCTACGAAGTGAAAAAAGCGAATTGGGAGTACTATGAGCCCAGAACGGAGCACGGATCGAGTCTGAGTCCCTGTGTATATGCCATGCTGGCTGCAGACATCGGCAATCCGGAGTGGGCCTACAAATACTTTATAAAGACAGCCACCATCGACCTTACAGGAGACTCCAAGCAATACGTCGGAGACTTATACATCGGCGGAACGCACCCCGCAGCCAATGGCGGAGCATGGATGGCAGCCGTATTAGGCTTTGGAGGCGTTCACTTCAACGGAGAGACCCTCCTTATAAATCCGAACCTCCCTTCCAAATGGGAGTCGCTGGCCTTTCACCTGATTGTTAGGGAGCAAGGCTTTAAAATAAAAATATCCAAGACCACTGTCAGCGTGGAGGCAGAAAGCGATCATACCGGAGATTTCACTTTCCAAATCGGGGGCCGGCCCATTGAATGGAAAGAGGGACGGAAGATATCCGTCCAATATCGATAAGATTTTACAGGGGGTAGAATCCGCAGTAAAAAGTAGGAGGAAACAAATATGCTTACAGATATAAAAGGTGCACTGTTTGACCTGGATGGAGTTATTGTAGATACAGCCCGGTATCACTATTTGGCATGGAAGCGGCTTGCGGAGGAGCTGGGCTTTGAATTCACCGAGGAGCATAATGAGAGACTAAAGGGAGTTAGTAGAATGCGATCCCTGGAGATATTGCTGGAGGTCGGAGGACTGTCCTTTGACGAGGAGAAAAAGCTGGAATTGGCTCAAAAAAAGAATGATTGGTATGTTGAATACATCCGGAAGATGGATGAATCGGAGCTCTTGAAAGGTGCGAAGGAGTATATTCTCCAGCTCAGGGAAAAAAGGATAAAAGTGGCTTTGGGGTCAGCAAGTAAAAATGCCCCCATGATACTGGATAACCTGAAGATTGCCGGGCTGTTTGATGCAGTCATTGATGGAAACAAGGTTTCGAAGGCAAAGCCGGATCCGGAGGTCTTTTTACTGGGGGCGAAAGAATTGAATCTGGAGCCTTCGGACTGCGTGGTATTTGAAGATGCGGAAGCAGGCATTGCAGCTGCGAAACGGGCAGGTATGAAGGTTGTAGGGATTGGAAGCAAGGACATTCTGAAGGAGGCAGACCGGGTCATTTGCAGCCTGGACGAGATGCTGGAGCTGCCCTGATGGAGCAATATTATGATGAAAGGAAGGGAACTTTGATGGAAGGGGATATGAATATTGTGCCCAAAAGTATTTCAGCGTATTTCATCATTGGGATTTTAGCCATCGCTGCTATTGCTGTCCTTCTATTGGATGTCTTGCTTTTCACAAGTGCCAGGAATAAGGAACCGGCGAAGGTGGTTCTCTATCCTGCCCCTGCCGGAATACGGGGGGCTGCCGACAGAATCATTTCGGTAGAAAACAATCCTTTGTTTGTATACGATACTGCGGTGAATTTTAATCGTGCGTGGAGTGATAATCCCAAGCTGGAAAAGACACCTGTAGCTTATTTTGATTTTGCCGGAACTGTGAACATAAAGATTAAAGCGCCCGGAGTAAAGATAGACAATGTGACCGTACGTCCCCTCTCTCTTGCCATCAAGCCCGAAATAAAAGGCGATACCCTTTCATTTACACTGGATAAGCCTTCTCAACTTACCATAGAGATCAATAATGATATCCATCGTGCCATTCATCTCTTCGCAAATCCCCTGGAAGAAAATGCGCCGAAACAAGGTGACCCTAATGTTATCTATTTCGGGCCCGGTGTACATAAGGCAGGACAGATTAATGTGAAGAGCAATGACACGGTTTATATTGCAGGAGGCGCGGTTGTTTACGGTTGGGTGAAAGGGCAGCATCTCGAGAATGTCAAAATCCTGGGACGCGGAATTATTGACGGAAGCATCTATGACCGTTGGAAGGATACGATTGTCCCCATCAACTTTGAATACTGCAAAAACTGTACTGTAGACGGGATTGTTCTATTGAATCCGGCAGCGTGGACATTAAACACCTATTTTTCGGAAAATATTAAAATTAATAATGTAAAAATCGTTTCTGCAAGGTCCAACAGCGACGGAATAACAACTCAATCCTGTAAAGACCTGACGGTGACAAACTGTTTCGTGAGAAGCTGGGACGACAGTCTTGTTGTAAAGGGCTATGACGGAGATGTAAAAGGAATCACCTTTGACAATGTCCTTCTGTGGACGGACCTTGCACAGTCCTGCGAAATCGGATACGAAACCCGGGCAAAGACCATAGAAGATATTTATTTTAAGAATATAACGATCCTTCATAATTTTCATAAGCCTGCATTAAGCATCCATAACAGTGATAACGCGTTAGTAAAAAATGTTCACTACGACAACATTGTGGTGGAGGATGCACAGATGGGGACCGGAGATGGCGCGAACTTCCTGATTGACTTGCTCATAAGGGATTCTCAATGGAGTCAGACGCCGAAGCGGGGCAATATAAGAGATATCTATTATAATAATATCACCGTATTGGGAGGCAATTTTCCGCCGTCCCGCA
Organism: Bacillota bacterium; assembly: GCA_023419605.1. GTDB lineage: Bacteria > Bacillota > Clostridia > Acetivibrionales > JAEZXR01 > JAEZXR01. The sequence continues at coordinate 39,900 of JAEZXR010000041.1, forward strand.
TACAAGCCTTCGGTGAAGAAAATACAATCGAGAACGTACACATAAATAATCTGAAGATTTTTGGAAAGCCGGTCACGACGGCGAAGGAAGGCAGGTTTTTCATCGGTGAGTACGATTTGAACAATGTTGAATTCACCGCTAAAGGAGAGTGAAAATATTACTTCAACTTTTTTGCGGGCCCGCCATGGCAGCCATGAAGGGTGTAGCAAAAATGTAGTTGAAGTTATATTTTCACCGACGCTAAATAGTGAAACCTGGAAAAGCACCCTAGGCGAATATAACCTGCGCAAAGGAAGGTGGCCCACTTTGAGGATGAAAGTATGGATAATTGCCCTATCTTCAATCCTGCTGGTTGAAATGATGATTACCGCATTTTTTTTACTGAATATGCCAAAAGCCATAATAATAACGCCTGGGGCAGCCAATGTAAGCCAGGAGAAGCCAACGGCTGACTCCAGGTCAGAGGCTGCTACAGGAACTGCAAAAGAAATGCAGGCTCCTGAACCTATAGAGGGTGTAAATTTGGCGCTGAATAAAGCTGTCACAGCGGATGCCCATACGCAGTCCTATTATGCGGCCAACGCAGCAGACGGAAATGTGAATACCTACTGGGAGGGAGCCGGCAATGCCTATCCGAATCGGCTGACTGTGGACCTGGGAGATATAAGTAGTATTAAGATCATCCGGATAAAACTTAACCCCGAAAGTCAGTGGGTAAAAAGGACACAGGTGTTTTCAATCCAGGGAAGCATGGATGATAAACAGTACAATACGCTTGTGGAAGCAGCGGAATATGTTTTTGATCCCGCAGCTTCCAACTGTGTAACCATCAAATTCAATGAGGTAAAAACAAAATATGTAAGGCTGGAGTTTAAGGAGAATACCGGTGCCGCTGCCGGCCAGGCAGCGGAAGTTGAGGTGTATTAGAAGAACTGCTGTTTTACATGCCTTATTTATGTTGCAGAGGAGCTGCTGCACACAGCTGCACTGTGGCATTTCCGGTTTGGGTTGATAAATAACCGGACTTATGATATAATTGTACATTATATGTAAAGGAGGGTTGCAAATGGGTGCTATTTTTTCAAGAATCCGTTATTTAGTTGTGTAAAACAATTAAATAAGTTATGGGGTGTACAGTCCTGAATTCAGGGGGACTGGTTTTATTGTACCTTGTAACGGTGGATTCCTGTAAAGAACATTCATGCAGCTTCCTATGAATTAAAATTTTAATGCCGTGTTCTTTGAGCACGGCGTTTTTATGTTTTTCTATATAGAAATAAGGGAGAGTTAGCTTCAAAGGCTGTAAATGAACAGTGCGTTCGTTGCGGCTTTTTTCTTTTTGCCGGACAAGCAGTTTGACATGCAGGAATCCGCGTTACAAAACGATTCAAAATTTGTAAATGGTGGTGGATTCAATCATGTTGAATAAAAGTAGAATATCAAAAGATAATGTGAAATTGCAGCATTCCCAGAATTACCTGCATAGTACGAAGCTTGTAGGGGATTTGCTGGAGAAGAGTATCATAGGAAAAGAAGACCGTGTAATTGAAATAGGGCCAGGGAAAGGTATTATTACGGAACAGTTGGGGAGAAGATGCAGAAAAGTGTACGGAATCGAATATGATTTCTATTTGTATAAAAAGCTTAAACACCGTTTTAATGATTTTGGTAATGTGGAAATCATTCATGGAGATTTTTTGAAAACGGATTTGCCGGACAAGGGCAGCTATAAGGTGTTTTCCAATATTCCTTTTGCCATAACGGCAGAAATTTTACACAAATTAACCTTTTCTCCGAACCCTCCTGAAGCTTCGTATATTATTGTTCAGGAAGAAGCCGCGCGAAAATATGCCGGCAGGCCTTATAACAGAGAAAGCTTTCGTTCTTTGCTCCTGAAGCCCTATTTCGATCTGAGAATTATTCATAAATTTAAAAACACTGATTTTACACCGGTCCCTAAAGTCAATAGTGTTCTGCTCTGTATAAAAAAGAGGGAACATGCCTTGGTAGGTGAGCAGGAAGCTGCGTTGTACAGGGATTTTATTGCCTATGCTTTCAGCAGGCAGGGGGAGAATTTGAAAGAGCGGGTCAAACACATCTTTTCAAAAGAACAGTTTCGACGGCTATCACAGAATATAGGGTTTCAAGCTGCTGCGGGTCCTATCGATTTGAGTTTCGAGCAGTGGCTTGAACTATTTAGATACTTTATCGTGGGAGTGTCCGCTGAAAAACGGAAGCTGATACCAGGTTCTTATGAAAAGCTTCTTGAGAAGCAGAAGAAGCTTGAGAAAGTTCATAGGAATCGGAAAAGTTGGAAATAGGAATATCGGGACAGCAAAAAGTGAGCCTGTCCGGATTTCCGTATAAAATCCGTATGGACTGAAAAATAAAGAACTCGCACCATGACTGCCAGTCATAAGTGAGGAGTTCTTTATTTGCAGTTTCCCGGCATTCAACTTGATTTCGCAGAAGGAATTACTTTAACGCCATTGCTTTGGCAAAACTGCCGATTTTTTCTTCCGATAAGTCGGAAGGATTGCTTTTATCGCCTTTTACTGCTTTCATTATGATCTTGTCCAGGAAATTAAGCTTTTCGAAATTAAACTCATACCCGAAAACCTCTTTACCGATTGAATGGGCATACAATTCCGAAGGGAAAACGGCTGCGAGTTCTTTTGCTCTTTCTTCCACCTTAGGACTTCCGGCGCAGAGAAACAATCCTGTTCTTTTCTTTAACAGTACCGGCAGGTTTCCAGTTATATAATTTGTCAGCTCCTTTTGTATTTTGCCCATATAGATAGACCCGCCAAGGATCACAATGTCGTAGGAATCCAGGGGAGGAACCTTTTCCTTCATAATATTTACAATAAGGGTTTCTCCCTCCAGCTTTGATTGTAATATTTTTGCCGCCTTTTCGGTGCAGCCGTATTTGGTCGCGTAAATAACCATGCTTTTCATACTATCCTCCTTGCGTCCTGTTCAGGCTCTTTGATATTTTTCATGACGATAAACATACAATAAACCATAAGGAGATTGACAGCGGGGAATAGTACGATGACAGCAAAGCTTATGGTAACTCCAGCCAAAAGCTGACCGATAATCATCGCTGTAAGGGCCGTTCCCATGGAGAGGCCTTTTATGATCATTACAGAGGTCAGAAGATAACCGAAGGGCTTTCTTTTTAGCAGCAGTACACCGCCCAGGATGGCGGTTGGAACGACAAAGCCCAGATCCATTGCCTGAACAACTAGCGTTGTATAATGCTCTAAAGGAGGAGGAACTGTACCCTTCAAAAGTGGAGGCACGATCATTCCCAGCCACATCAATCCAAGAACTGCTGCTAAAAAGAAGAGAAAACCGCTCAGAAACCGTACCGGCATCTTCGGATGAAAGCAGGAGCCCAATTTTTCCAGATCGAAGGACATCAGGATCAGTATAAAGGCAAAGAGACTGGAGGACATAAGAATTACATACACGAGGAACAGTGGATTATACATGCATAAAAATACATAGGAAGTATAGGAGTATAAAAAGTACCCCAGAGTGCCGGCAAGCAGCAGTCTTCCTTTGAGCAAGCCCTTTCTGAAGAGGTAAAGGGATACAATCAGCAAGGGAATCCCCAAAATCATTGTAACAACATCCTGGGCTATGCCTTGGGATGCTATAGAGACCGAATTGTTTTGATACAGCCCTTTGCCGTATAATTGAACCGTCTCGCCATATAAAGATTTGAACTCATGCTGCCCCGGCCCTTGACGGGAGAACACTCCATAGGCGGAAGCGGCAAAGGATAGAACGATAATAATAATTACCAGTATACTGATTGGTTTTTTGTACCTCAAAAGACCGGTACCCCCTTTACATTGTTTTTCAACACCTCTTTGGGAATTGTATGAAACCCTGTTAACTGTTTAAAGGCTTTCCTAAAATCATTCCATCGATAATACACTTTATATGATGCTCTATGAGCGCTGTCCTTTGTTCTTCGGGAATATTGTTTTCAACAATCAGCTTTACAACCAGTCCGAAGGTGGCAGTTGCCATTATTTGCGCAGTCAACTCAATAGAGGTATCATCCATGGCTTTATCGCTGAAAATGTTTTTCAGGTGTAGGAAAAGTATTTGCAGCGCTGATTTTTTATTGGAAGCACCTTTAAACAGCCAGGCTGTATATTCAAGTACGGCAGGGGTATTATTCAGTTGTACAGCCATATACTCGTCGGACATTTGCAGCGCTGCACCAATATACCTTCGTGTCAACTCTTTCAGTCTTTCCGCGGGTTCACCGGAGGACGGCGGCATAGAGGAGAGTGCATCTACAATCCTCTGATAGCCCTCTCGCATCAGATGGTTTACGACATCGTCCTTATCCTGAAAGTAGTGGTATATGATGGCGGGGGAATATTCGATCCGGGTGGCTATTTTCCGGATCGAAAGGCTGTCGATTCCTTCTGTCCTCATAATTTCACTTGCTGCAGTAAGAATAAGGCTGCGCATTTCTTCCCGTTCCCGCTCTTTTCGTTCTTTTATAGTCATGCTGATGGCTCCTTGTTATAAATCGTACATTGTTTATAAATTGAACAGTGTTTAAAAGTATATTACCATTTTATTACACGGGTGTCAATTGAAAAAAGAATTATTTTAAGGAAATACTGGCTTTTTATAGTCCTTCTGGTGAGAACATTTTAAAACATAAATCAGCAGTTGAAATTCGACTTGTTTCCCATTAGAAAAGAGGATAAAATAAAAAGAAAAGCCTGTGATGCTGGCACCCGGCAGGTGCATCTCGCTGGCGGGAAAGGATCGTGAAAATATGGCGGTTTCCATCATACAGGAGTCGCTGATGTATGCAGTTTATTTTGCACCCAGAGGCAAGAAGCGCCTATTGAGTCTGGGGAACCAGATTGCCCAGCGGCATCTGAGTGCTTTAGATAAACTGATTGGATTTATAGGAGACTCCGGAGCAGGAAAATCGCTGCTGATCAAGGGAATGTTTCCAGGGCTGGAACTGACGAATGACGATGAGGGAGTGAATGTAAGACCTCTCCCCCTGATGAAGAATATCGACAGAGGTTTTTTCAGCAGTCATACCTACCATATGGATGTACGGTTCGAATCGGCTTTTACGCAGATGCATATTTTGGTGGATGCGGTAAAGAAGGCGATTGAACAGGACAAACGAGTCATTATTGAGCACTTTGACATCATTTATCCCTACCTGGGACTCAATGCAGAAACACTGATCGGCATAGGGGAGGAAGTCATCGTGACCCGTCCCAGCATTTTCGGCCCGCAGCCAAAGGATATCGCAGAAATCGTATTTAAGTCCATTAAATACAGAAAGATGGTCCATACGGCAGAGGACCTCACCTGTAAGGTGCTGGAAGAGCATTTCGGTTTTGGCCACTGCCAGTCCCATAGTGATGTAAAACATGGATTTGTCCTTGAGTTCAACGAGAAACCGGATATTGATATTGGGCTCCTTGAGCGAAAAGTCATGCAGTATATTGACGACGAAGCGGATATATGCTATCTGGATGAGAGTCATATCCGCATTGGAGATGACGAAAAATACCATTGTACGGGACCGAGGATTCATGTCCGGAATGCAGGCGAGATTGAGAATTTCCAGCTTCTCAAGGAGTTCAAGTTCGATCCCATCGCAAAGCAGTATGCTCTGGTAGGGCTGGTGGGTAACAATCATTCAGTGGATATTAATGACTTAAACAAGGTTACGATATAAAAGTAAGCAAAGGCAGACAAAAGGGGCGATTCCTGCGTACACGCAAGAACTGGTCCCTTTGTTTTTAGGGATAAATTTCTTGTGATTTCGGTTATAGGGGGATGATATAATAACGTCATATTATGTCAATCTAAGAAGGGATAACAATCGAGTGAAGAGGAAAAGTGTGGTCTATGTCTTACTATTGGCTGTCATAATGACAATGGTTATGATGCCGGTATCCGGCCTGGCTGCGGGAAATACGCAGATATTGGTAAACAACAATCCTTTCTCCAGTAATGTACCTCCGGCGGAGCAGTCCGGAAACCTTTTATTCTCGAATTCGTTTATAAACGGAAAGGAGGGCTGATCAGTCCTCCCTTCCGTTTTTATGCATAAACCGAAATTTTTACTGAAATTTTACTTGTGTTAACTATATGTTAACTGTATGTTAAGTTACTTGAACAGCATTTTGCGTTACTATATAATAAAATTGGTTTTTTAGGGCCAAAATTTAGATTAGCCAGAGAATATAAATCAGTCAGGGAGGAAATGTATGCCGGATTTAAATCACTTGATTCAGGACAATGTCACGCTCCAGATTATATTTAACCTGGTGGGCGGAACGGCTTTGCTGATGTATGGTGTTGATTTCATGGGGGAAGGATTGGAAAGAGCTTCTGGAAAGATGATGAAAAAGATTCTTTCAATCCTGACCAGTAATCTGTATATAGCTTTTTTTGTCGGAACGGTTATAACCATGCTGGTACAGAGCAGTACGGCCATCACAGTTATGACAGTAGGATTTGTGAATGCGGGTATGATGAACCTGACACAGGCGGTAGGAATTATTTACGGGACCAATATCGGTACCACCATTACAGCACAGCTGATGTCCCTGAAGCTAACCTATATTGCGCTGCCTGTAGTTGCCATCGGTTTCTTTATCATGGCCTTTGCCAGGAAAGATAATGCAAAAAATGCCGGACAAGCCCTTATGGGATTTGGATTTATGTTCCTCGGGTTAAAAACCCTGAATGCCAGTCTGCCGTATATTCAAAACAGTGAAACTGCCAGAGCCATATTTTTGGAGTACGGGCAGAACCCACTTTTAGGACTTATTGTGGGAATGGTAGTTACTATGCTGATTCACAGCAGTTCGGCTACAGTGGGTCTGACCATTGCGCTCTTTAGCGTGGATTTGATCAGTTTCCCTGCGGCCATCGGCTTAACCCTGGGGGATAATATCGGGACCTGTGTAACGGCGCAGCTGGCCAGTTTGAAAGCCAATACCGCAGCAAGAAGAGCGGCATGGGCTCATACCCTTTACAATATTATCGGTGTTATCATCGCACTTATCGTTTTAAAACCTTTCACAGGCCTGATCGAATGGCTGACATACAGTGTATTGCGCGAACCCAAGGCGTTTTTGGTTGCTAATACTCATACTGTATTTAATATCATTAGTGCCATTGTATTTCTTCCGCTAACGAAATATTATGTGAAATTCCTGGAGAAAATTATTCCGGAGAGGAAAGATGAAAGTTATAAGGGTGAGCATCTGGACCGGCTGCTGCTGGATACGCCGGTTGCAGCACTGCAGGCAGCGAAGGAAGAAGTCGCATATGCGGCTCGTCTTGCCCGGACGATGATGGAAGATTCCATGGCCAGTTTGTTGGAGGATGATAAACTCAGAGTGGACAAGGTCCTTAAAAACGAAGAGAAGATCAACCTGCTTCAGACGGAGGTAACCCAATACCTGGTTGAGGTATCACACAGGAGTCTGGACAGGGACCAATCGGTTAAAATCCCGGCGTTGATTAACAGTATCAACAATTTCGAGAGGATTGGCGATCATTGTGAAGATATCATTGAATTTGCACAAAGAAAAATGGAGCGCAAGCTCAGCTTTAGTGAAAATGGAACAGCAGAATTAAAATCCCTGTATGCAGAGATCCGGGAGATGATGGATGAATGTTTCCAGGCCTTCTCTGAGGAAAATATAGAATTGGCCATGAAAGCCTCTTCCAGGGAAGATAAGATCGATGCTGTAACTGCAGCCCTCAAGGAAAAAAACATAGAGAGACTGGAAAAAGGGAGCTGCAAGGTAGAGTCCGGGATTATCTATCTGGATGTTGTAACGCATCTGGAGCGAGTGGCAGACCACCTGCACAATGTCAGCCTCATTATCATTGAAGATCTTCAGGAAAAAGAAGCGCAAAAAAATTTTCCAAGACCGCAGCTGGAATCATAATTGTCGATAAAGGCGTTTAGGGTCCGTCTGAATTCAGACGGACCCTAAAGCTTTTTTAATCTAACCGAGTCTGGATTGCAATTCTTGGTAAACCTGTTCGGCAGTCAGCCCTGTAGCATCAATGACCAACGCCTTGGAAGAAGTATTGCCCATGCCCATAAAATTGGAATTCATCCCTGTTACTATATATGCGTCATAATTACCTGCTGCCATGGATGTATTGCCGCTTACGTTCATACTGTCTACCTGATAACCCTTACTACTGAGTAATTCCTTCACAGGTGTTAGATTCGGTTCCACTGCGACTCTCTGATTCATAGTTATGACCTCCATATATAAACAAATTTTGAATTTACATCGGACATCATAACTAGTATCTGTTAAAATGGAAGCTGCTATTCGACCTGTAAAATAGTAAAAATTGTTTTTAAATTTTACTCCGTCAGTTCTCCCCACAGCGTATAGAGCTCTTCCAGCCGAGGCTGTAACCTGGCTTGTTCCTCGTGAAGCTGCCCCAGCTTCACATGGTCCGAGGCTACTTCTTCCGACAGCATTTCGGTTTCGATGGCGGTCAGGCGAGCTTCGATCTGCTCAATTTCTGATTCCGTATCCTTTAGCTGTTTCTCCAGTTTTCGCTGACGGGCCTTTTCTTCCTTTGCAGACAGGTAATCCTGTTTCGCCTCCGTAACTTTGGCTTCTGCTGAAGCATTCTGCTGCTCCGCTTTTTTCAGCCGGGCCTTATGCTCCTGGAAATAGGAATAGTTCCCTTCCAGGTCAATAAGCTCGTTTTTATTCATTTCCAAAATTCTTGTTGCCAGCTTGTTTATAAAGTACCGGTCATGGGACACGGCCAGAATGGTTCCCTCAAAATTCTGTAAAGACTCCTCCAAAACCTCGCGGGAGTTAATGTCCAGATGGTTTGTCGGCTCATCCAGCAGCATGAAGTTGGACTCGGAAAGCATGAGCTTTACCAGGGCCACCCGGTTCTTCTCACCGCCGCTCAGTATGGAGATGGGTTTGAATACATCCTCTCCTGTAAATAGAAAGGAAGCCAGGGCGTTTCGAACTTCTGTCTGGCCGCGTTTTTCATTACCTTCGAAGACCTCATCAAAAACGGTGTTGTCTTTATCCAATTCAGCCTGCTCCTGGTCATAATAGCCCAGCTTCACCTTATGACCGAATTCAACACTGCCCCCTGTTGCTTTCATACGTCCTGCAATAATTTTTAATATCGTTGATTTTCCGCAGCCGTTAGGGCCTAACAGGAATACCTTTTCGTCCTTCCGTAAATCAAAGTTGATATCTTTGAAAAGCGGTTTGCCCGGGTACTCCTTGGTAAGGTTTTCTACGAAAAGAACATCGTTGCCGCTGGAAATCCCTGCTTTAAACTGCATTCTCACCTTGTTGGGGAGGTTTTTGGGGGCATCGATTTTTTCCATCCGGTCAATGGCCTTCTGGCGGCTTTCCGCAGCGATAATATTCTTTTCCCGGTTCCACCTTCTTTGCTGCTCGATGAAGGCTTCCATCCGGGCGATTTCGCGCTGCTGGTTCTCATAATGCCGCTGTTGGATTTCCCTGTCGATCTTCTTTCTGCGCACATATTCCGTATAGTTGCATTCATAGGTCTTACACTGGCGGTTTTCCAATTCAATGGTTTTATGAGTAGTCATATCCAGGAAAAACCTGTCATGGGAGATGACCAAAACAGCTTTCCGGTAGCTTTTAAGGAAGTCCTCCAGCCACTCGATGGCGCCGATATCCAGATGGTTTGTAGGCTCATCCAGCAAAAGGATATCGGGTTCCTCCAGAAGGAGTTTCCCTAAGGAAAGGCGGGTTTTCTGACCACCGCTCAGGGTATTCACCTTCAAGTCAAACTGGCTGTCGCTAAAGCCCAGCCCGCGTAATACGCCCCTGGCCCTGCTGTTGTACTCGTATCCCCCGGAGGAAGCAAATCTCTCGGAAAGATTGGCGTACTCCTTCATCAGGGAAGAGAGCACGGATTCGCGGTTTTCCATGCTGATTTTCTGCTCCAGGTCTTTTAGCTTCCTTTCCATATCCATGAGAGGGCGGAAGGTGGACAGAACCTCCTCCCAGAGGGAGGATTCGGAGTCCAGACCTGAACTCTGCTCCAGGTATCCCAGCTTGCTTCCTTTCGCTATAAACACTTCACCGTCATCCGGCTGTAAAATGCCGCATATTATTTTAAATAATGTAGATTTCCCGGCTCCATTGACACCGACCAACCCCACGTGCTCCGCTTCCTGAACGTTAAAGCTTATATTTTCAAGGATTGTATTTGTGCCGAATGACAGCGCAATATTACTACAATTTAGTAAAATCATTTCAATATTTCCTCGACTTTCCACCTGATACAATAACATGAAGGCATGTTGGATCTACGCCTCCGTTTTATTGTACCAGATGTGAAGATGTGCGGCAATATTGACGTGTAATAGTGGGAATGGTATAATCACAATAGTCAAATGGGTATAATTCTGGTAAACCCGTTTGTATTTTGGAACAAGGTGGAAATTTATGGATTCGAAGAAAAACGTTTCAATGGCGGTCATCAGACGCTTGCCAAGGTACTACAGATATCTGGCGGATCTGCTGAAAATGGATATAGCAAGAATTTCATCAAAGGAATTAAGTACGCGGATGGGTATCACAGCATCCCAAATAAGACAGGACTTGAATTGCTTTGGTGGATTCGGACAGCAAGGGTATGGCTACAATGTTGAGCTTCTCTATAATGAGATTGGGAATATATTGGGTGTAAACAGGCAATTCAACTTTATTATAATCGGTGCCGGTAACATGGGTAGGGCTTTGGCCAACTATGCAAACTTTGAAAAAAGAGGGTTTCGGTTGGTGGGGATCTTCGATGTAAGCCCTAACCTGGTAGGCACAAAAATTAAGGGGTATGAAGTAAAGCACATGGATACGCTGGATGACTTTATACAAGGAACCCGTGTAGATATTGCCATACTCAGTACGCCTTACGAGCAAACGCCTGCAGTTGCCGAAAGGGTGGCAAGGATGGGCATTAAGGGAATATGGAACTTCTCTCCCATGGATCTGAAGCTGAACCACGATGTAATTATTGAAAATGTCCATTTAAGTGACAGCTTGATGGTTCTGGGCTATAAAATCAATGATAAATTTGATTTTAATGAAAAGTAGCAAGAGACGGCTTCGGTAGATAAAACACCGCTGTGCAGAAAAAGCACAGCGGTGTTTTTTTGTTGTCCAGGAAAGTTCTCTTTCCTGGATAACAAAAAACGTTGAATTTATATGCACGCCGGTTTGCCTCCTGCTTCGGAAAGGCACACGCGCAAAGAAAAGCGGTAAAGCCGCTTTTGCCTTGCATAAAGAGTACCCCTTATGGAAAAAGTAATAGGTAAATGTTGATAAGGGTGTGATATCATGGAAAAAGAACTTTACTCTGTGGATGATGTAGTATATTTCAGTCCTTCCAAATCAATAGAGTTGTATAGAAAGCACCTTAACCCGGGTTTTATAAAGATGCTTTCACTCATAGGCTTTGACAAGGTATATAAAAAAGCAGAGGGCTGCGTAGTGACAGACATGGAGGGACAACAGTATCTTGACTTTCTGGGAGGATATGGTGCAATCAATATCGGACATAACCATCCGAGGGTCATAGAAGCACTGGAAAAGGTACAACAGTATCCCAATATCCTTCAAGCCGGTATAAATCCTTTTGCAGCAGCATTGGCAGCGAACCTGTCAGCATTGACGGAAGGGAAATTGACACGGGCGTTTTTCGGCAATAGCGGTGCAGAAGCGGTGGAGGGAGCCTTGAAGCTGGCACGGATTGCATCGGGTAAAAACAGGATTCTTTACTGCAAGAACTCCTTTCACGGAAAAACCTTTGGTGCTTTATCCGTTACCGGCAGGGAAAAGTACAGAAAGTATTTTGAGCCCCTTTTGGCCGGCTGTGATGAGGTGGAGTATGGAAGTCCGGAGAGCCTGGAGAGCAAGCTCAAAGAGGGGAATGATGTAGCAGCGTTCATACTGGAACCGATACAGGGAGAAGGCGGCATCATCGTACCTCCCCAGGGATATCTGAAGGAAGTTCGGAAGCTCTGCGACCACTATGAGGTACTCCTCATTATGGATGAAATTCAGACGGGTTTCGGTCGGACGGGTAAAATGTTTGCCTACATGCATGAGAATGTCGAACCGGATATCCTGTGCGTGGCGAAATCGCTGGGAGGAGGAATTATGCCGGTAGGTGCCTATATGACCCGCGATGAAATATACCAAAGCGCCTATGGAAAAGCGGACCGGTGTCTTTTGCATACCTCCACTTTTGGTGGTAATACCTATGCCTGTGCGGCAGCCCTTGCGGCACTGGAGGTGATATGCAACGAAGAGCTTGCTCAAAAAGCTGCGGAAAAAGGAATTTACCTTACCACAAAACTGGAATGGCTGAAGAGCCGGTACGGCGGACTCCGGGAAGTACGGGGCAAGGGGCTTATGATCGGTCTGGAATTTGACAAACCATATTCAAAGATGCTGAATTTGCTGACCAAAGGCATGGTGGAGAATCTAAGCAGTGAATATTATGCTTCCCTGGTGGCGGGCAAGCTTTTGGAACGCTATAACATTATTACAGCCTACACGCTGAATAACCCCAATGTTATTCGTATCGAACCTCCGCTGGTTGTGAGCATGGAGCAGATTGACAAGCTGCTGGAGGCACTGGAAGGGGTTTTCAGCCAGAGCAGAGGGTTTATCCGGATGGCAGCCGGAAGCATTAAAAACTTGCTATAAAAGGCGCGGGAGGAATGGAAAAAGGAAAAGCTTGTTTTTCATACAAACTTTTCTTCTATTGTTTAAATTTCAATTATTTAAGCATAATTCACCATATTATGTATAAAACCTCAATAATTAATTAATAATAAGATTGAACATAAAATATTAACCAATTTAGGGAGGTAATATAATTTGAAGGCGACTGGGATAGTTCGAAGAATAGACGATCTAGGAAGAGTAGTAATTCCAAAGGAAATCAGACGGACATTACGAATTAGAGAAGGAGACCCTCTTGAAATATTCACGGACAGAGAAGGCGAAGTCATATTGAAAAAGTATTCACCCATCGGGGAACTCAGTGACTTTGCAAATCAGTATGCGGAGTCTCTCTACAAAACCAGCGGGCATACTACCTGCATCGCTGACAGGGATACAATCATAGCAGTTTCCGGCCCTACCAAAAAGGAGTTTATGGATAAATCCTTAAGCTCTGAAGTGGAAAAGATCATCGAAGAGAAAACTACGCTATTGGTAAAATCTCCAGATGAAAAGACCATTTCTATTACGGCGGATGATAACGGTGATAGAAAGTATACTTCCCAGGTGGTTTCACCGATTATATCCGAAGGGGACCCCATTGGAGCAGTCATCATGTTTTCAATGGATCCGAATGCACGCATGGGTGAAGTGGAAGCCAAGCTGGCACAGTCAGCAGCAGGGTTTCTGGGTAAACAAATGGAGCAATAATAATGAGTATAATAAATAAAACAGACAGATAACGCAAAGTATCTGTCTGTTTTATTTATTGTATTGAACCTACCCGAGTGCAACATCCAGCAGCATCATCACGGCAAAGCCCACCATGGTGCCAAGGGTGGCAACATGCGTATTGCCTGAAGTCTGGGATTCGGGGATCAATTCCTCCACTACTACAAAAATCATGGCACCGGCAGCAAAGGCCAATGCGTAGGGGAGAAGCGGCTGGATATACATAACGGCTGCAGCACCTATGACACCGGCGATAGGCTCAACCAGCCCGGAAACCTGACCGTACCAGAAGCTTTTGAACCGGGACAGGCCTTCGCGGCGAAGCGGAATGGAAACGGCTGCTCCTTCCGGAAAGTTCTGTATGCCGATTCCGATGGCAAGGATGGCAGCTCCCGCCAACGAAGCGGAAGGCAGCCCGGAAGCAGCAGCACCGAAAGCTACTCCAACGGCCAGACCCTCCGGTATATTGTGCAGTGTTATGGCCAAAACCAGCAAAATGCTTCGCTGCCAACCGGTTTTAATTCCTTCGGCTTCTTCTATGGGAGCTTCCAGGTGAAGGTGCGGAAGAAATTTATCTACCAGCCGGAGAAACACACCGCCGAGGAGAAACCCGATGACAGCCGGAACCCAGGGCCGGAGCCCGGATTGCTCTGCCATCTCTATTGCAGGATTCAACAGGGACCAGAAGCTGGCGGCAATCATAACACCCGCTGCGAAGCCCAGCATCCCATCCAGTACTTTACGGTTAATATTTTTGAAAGCAAATACCAGTGCCGCACCCAACGCCGTCATAAACCAGGTAAAGCCAGTTGCCAACAGTGCATTGAGTACAGGTCCGGTTTCACTAAAGAGATTATTAAACATGATAGAACCCCTTTCTTTTACAAATGTTATACATCCAATCCATTTTACCACGAGTAAAGGGAAAATAAACAGGAGTATTGCTGTAAAACATAAATTTTAATCCTTAAGCATTTGTACGGTTTTAGCCTCACTCTCTGATTCTCTCCAACATCAGAAGAGAGAATAAGGAAAGTCCTTTTTCCATAGTATCGGACGACCCCTGCCGGGCTGGCTAAAGTATAACTTCCGCTGCCCCTGTGTTACACTCTGTGCGGATGCCACGCAGTGAGTAATGTGTAAAGTTCGCTATTTGAGAAGGGTTCCCACAAAACCGTAAGTAATATTTTAACTCTCCCTTAATATAAATTGAATAAGATCAGTTTGCAGGGAGAAAAAAATTGAAAAACGGACAGTCTTTCTTAAAGGGTGTAGTGCTTCTTACCGCAGCGGGAATCATAGTAAAACTTATCGGTTTCATATACAGGGTTATACTGACCAATCTCCCGGGTTACGGGGATGAAGGAAACGGAATCTATGGGGCAGGATATCAAGTATATATGATCCTGTTTGTGCTCTCAACCACAGGCTTCCCCGCTGCCATCTCAAAAATGGTGGCGGAGAAAATGGCAGTGAGAGACTGGCGGGGAGCTCATAAAATATTCAAAGTCTCTTTAGTACTTTTAGCGTGTATCGGTTTTACGTCATCCGCCGTATTTTTTATGGCTTCCCGGCATATTGCCCAATGGATCGCGAATCCCAGGACCGTGTATACCATGATGGCCATATCACCCACCATCTTCTTTGTTTCCATTATGGCTGTATTCCGAGGCTACTTTCAAGGCATGCAGGATATGCGGCCGCAGGCCAATTCCCAGATTGTCGAGCAGGTAGCCAAAACAGGTATTACGATTTTATTGGCATACCTGCTGCTGCCCTATGGCGTTGAATTGGCTGCGGCCGGTGCTACCCTTGGGACCACCCTGGGCGCTGCCACAGGCGCTGCTTACCTGTGTAACCTGTATAAAAGGAGAAAAGGCCAACTGCGCAAAAATATACGAGACTTTTGTACTCCCTGTAAACAGGAGGGGACTGCTACCATTATCCGAAAGCTGCTAAAGCTGGCAGTACCGATTTCCCTGGGTGCTGCGGTTCTTACCATTGGAAATCTCGTAGACCTGGCTACCGTCATGCCGCAGTTGGAGAGAGCTGGGTTCAGCAATCAAAACGCCAACCAGCTCTATGGCATACTGACAGGAAAATGTTATGTCCTCACCCATTTTCCCGTGACGGTGAATGTGGCCCTGGCTACCAGTCTTGTACCTGCCATTGCAGCTTCCATGGCAATTAAGGATTTCCGTACCGTAAGGGACAAGATTGAAACATCGTTGAAATGGAGCATGCTGATCGGTCTTCCGTCTTCCGCCGGGATTGCTATTCTGGCGCAGCCCATTCTGGAGCTTCTTTTTCCAGGAACCAGCGAAGGAGCGTATTTGCTGGTTCTAAGCGCCATGACCATTGTGTTTATCGGAATGACCCAAACTCTTTCCGGGATCATGCAGGGACTGGGCCATGCAGCCATTCCTGCCATAAGCTTTTTCATCGGAGCCGTGGTAAAGTTAATCATTAATTTTACCCTGGTCCCTGTTCCGCACATTAATATAAAAGGGGCCGTATATGGAACCATCGCCTGTTATATACTATCCACGATAATAAATTTTAGCGTGCTGGTAATAAAGTTTAAGTTGAATTTAAATCTCTATAACCTTATAATTAAACCCATAGTGGCAACATTTGTCATGGGGATTGCCACCTATTACGGCTATGGCTTTCTTTTAAACATAACGGGGAGTAATGCGATTGCAACCTTGGGGTCCATAGCAGCAGCTGTTGTGGAATTTGGATTTACGATCCTTATTCTGGGGGGGATCAATGAGAGGGAACTGACGGTGCTGCCTTTGGGCAGGAAGCTGTCGGCGGCCCTTGTGAGGATGAATATAATAAGGAGATAAACATATGTTGAAGGACCGATATGAATTTCAGGACTTACTGGAAATAATGCAGGTTTTGCGGAGAGAGGACGGATGTCCCTGGGACAGGGAACAGACCCATGAGAGCCTGAAAAAATACCTGATTGAAGAAACCTATGAGGTACTGGAAGCCATTGACCTGAAGGATAAGGCCAAGGTGGCGGATGAACTGGGGGATCTGCTGCTGCAGATTGTGTTCCATGCCCAAATCGGTGCAGAGGAAAAAACCTTCGATATCAACGATGTCATCACTGCCATCTGTCGTAAAATGATTTTACGGCATACCCATGTGTTCGGAGAGGACAAGGCGGAAACTGCAGAGGATGTCCTGCAGAATTGGGAGGCTATTAAGAAAAAGGAGAAAGGCATCGAATCCCAGACGCAGGTATTAAAGGATGTACCGGCAAATCTCCCCGCTCTGATGCGGAGTTACAAGGTACAGCAGAAAGCGGCTCAGGTTGGTTTTGACTGGGAGCATATAAAAGATGTGTTTGATAAGGTGGATGAAGAAATTAATGAACTCAGAGATGTATATACGAGTAAAAATATGGAAAGAATAACGGATGAGATGGGAGATGTGTTTTTTGCCCTGGTCAACCTGTCAAGGTTTCTGAAAGTTCAGCCGGAACTGGCCCTTACCGGTACCATCAATAAGTTTATCAACCGGTTTGAGTACATTGAAAGGGAAGCCGCCAAGGAAGGTAGAAAACTGGAGGAAATGACGCTGGCAGAGATGGACGTGCTGTGGAACAAGGCGAAAATACATATAATCCAGGAAAATGGTTAAAATGAATGTATACAAACACTGGGAAATAGGCAATAAATTATATACAAAGTAAAAAATACCAAAGGAGAGTAGAAAAACCATGAATAAAGGTGAATTAATTGCCAGTATGAGTGAAAAAGGCGAATTGTCAAAAAAGGATGCGGAAAAGGCATTGAATGCATTTATCGACAGTGTACAGGAAGCGCTGGTAAACGGCGACAAAGTACAGTTGGTGGGCTTTGGTTCCTTTGAAGTAAGAGAAAGAGCAGAAAGAAAAGGCAGAAACCCACAGACAAAAACCGAAATCTTAATCCCTGCATCAAAGTCACCTGTTTTTAAGGTAGGAAAGGCTTTGAAGGACGCTATAAATCAATAAGGCGCCATAAAATAATTACATAGTCTTTTTTGCGGGCCCGCCGTTATCTCAATGAAGGGTGCTGCAAAAGGACAGGCTGTGTTATTATTTTATAAGACCTGAGGCGTAAATGATGGCTGTGGGTGATAGGAGCCCGCAGCCTTTTGTTTTTCAGGACCAATGTAAATACAAGGGGGATTGT
The DNA here is from genome assembly GCA_023419605.1 of Bacillota bacterium. GTDB lineage: Bacteria > Bacillota > Clostridia > Acetivibrionales > JAEZXR01 > JAEZXR01. The sequence continues at coordinate 57,619 of JAEZXR010000041.1, forward strand.
ACCAATGAGGATGGACAAATATTTAAAAAATTCCAGACTGATAAAAAGACGTACGCTTGCGGCCGAGGCCTGTGGACAAGGGAAAATAACCATAAATGGAAAGGTAGCGAAGCCCAGCTCGGAAGTAAAGGTGGGAGACATGATTGAAATCCAGTTTGGAACCGGTACTACAAAAGTAGAAGTTACGGCTGTATCGGAGCATGTTACAAAAGACAGCTCCAAGGAGATGTATGAGCTCCGGTAGAGATAGACTATATTAGGATAAAAAATAACCTTTAGAATCGTTCTAAAGGTTATTTTTTTATTTGTACATGCATATTAATTTTATGTGGAGTAGTATTTGTACTCTGGAGAAGTAGGGGAAATAGCGACGGGGGGATTAGAATGGTTGAAGATAAAAAGACGATGAAGCCGAAAGTTCAGAACCTTATACTGGAAAGTCGGGAGAGACTGAGTATCACCGGAGTGATCGACGTGGAAAGCTTTAATGATGAATGCATTATTGTAGATACAGAATTAGGTGTTCTCGCCATAAGAGGAGAGGATTTGCACATCAGTAAACTGAACCTTGACAGTTCGGAATTAAATGTCGAAGGTGATATTGTCAGTCTGGAATACAGTGATACTGAAGGCTCCAGGGGAAAAGGCGGCTTCTTCGGAAGACTTTTCAAGTAGAAGGCCGGTGATGTAGATTGCCGACGGTAGTGGGTAGCCAGGTTCATATATTTTTGTGGTCTGTTCTGGGAGGAGCGGCCATAGGCTTTATTTATGACCTTTTTCGGATCAAGAGAAGGACCATTAAAACAGGTGCACTGCTTACCTGGCTGGAAGACTTTCTTTACTGGGTACTGGTGGCATTGATTATGTTCCTGGTCGTTTACTATAGTAACGACGGAGAGATAAGAGGGTATATCTTTCTGGGAACTGCCATCGGAGTTGTTTTATATGCACTCCTGTTAAGTAAGATTGTAATTAAAACATCCATGTTTATTATTCATCTTATCGGCAAGATTTGTCGTACCCTCTGGAAGGTGATAACCTATCCGGTTAAAATCCTATTGAAAATCCTGGCGGTTCCGGGACGGTTCATAGCTAAAAAGACCTCGACGGCGGGCAGGAGAGTCAAAAGGTCAGGAAAAACCGTATTTGCCAAGGCATCGAATTGGGGTAGAATTTTTAAGCACATAAGAAAAAAAATATAGCACCGCGGCAGGAATTTACATGGAAATATAGAATTACTATATTTATGTAAAGTTTCAAGCCGGGGGGTGCCAGCGTGAGTAAAGGGAAAAAACCCAAGCTGGGTTTGATCGTAACAGCAGTCATTGCAGGCTATTTTATATACACGATAGCCGGACAGGAAAGTTTGTTGAACAAAAAACAGAATGAAAAGAAACGGATTGAGGCTAGCATCGAAGAGCAGAAACAGTTGAACGAAGATCTCAAGAAGCAAAAGGAAGAGGTCAACAGTGACCAGTACATAGAGAGAGTCGCCAGGGAAAAACTGGGGATGGTTAAACCGGGGGAAAAGGTATTTTCAGATGTAAATAAGTAAGGCACTGAAAAATAAGCGGACTTTTCAGAGTATCCATGCGGTACAGTAAAATTATGGACCCGGTTATTGCGTTGTAAGACTAAAACAGAACCAGGGCGGATGACTATTGAGAAATAGCCATCTGCTTTTTTATCGCCCAGGAAAGTTCTCTTTCCTGAACGGTAAAACCATTGAATTTATGCGCGTGCCAGCTTTTCCTCGTGCTTCGGAGAGGCCAAATGTGCAAACAAAAGTGGTAAAGCCACCTTTTTTATTTGCCGGAAACTATATATTGGAAATTAAAGGTGCCGAAATGTCAACCCAAAAACGGCGGAAATTCTTTAATACCGCTGTAAGTAACGCTTGACGAAACTGTGTACTATACTATATAATCGAAGTACTTGAAAATGTAGGGAGGATTCTTTTTTATATGCTGGTTGAGGTAGGAAAAGTTGTTGAAGGAAAGATTACCGGCATTACCAATTTTGGGGCTTTCGTTCAGCTGCCTGATGGGAAGACGGGTCTGGTTCACATCTCTGAAGTTTCTGAAGAGTATGTAAAGGATATTAAAGCACATCTGAAGGAAAATCAAACTGTAAAAGTAAAGGTTATTTCCTTAAATGATAACGGCAAGATCGGGTTATCCATAAAAAAGGCACTTGAGCCCAAGCCGAGAATGCGATCCAGCAGGCCTGCAGATGTTGATTGGAATCACAATGGCGGAAGCAATTCAATGTCTTTTGAAGAACGCCTTGCGAAGTTCCTAAAGGATAGTGACGAGAGAATGCTGGACCTCAAAAGAAGTGTAGAATCCAAGAGAGGCAGCGGAGGCTATAGCAAACGGTCTGCTCAGTTTTAATCCGTGTTTATGCATACCTCCTATGGTAAGGAAATGGGCTTATATCAAAGAGGGCATAAATTGGGCGTAAAAAGCTATTGACATTTAAGTTTCAATATTGTATACTATGTTAGTCGCCGTTGACGGTGGCATAATTTAAATAGTTATTTTGTATGTGCTCGTGTGGCGGAACAGGCAGACGCAACGGACTTAAAATCCGTCGGACTAATCCTCCGTGCCAGTTCGAGTCTGGCCACGAGCACCAAACAATTTTATATTATATCGCGGGATGGAGCAGTCTGGTAGCTCGTCGGGCTCATAACCCGAAGGTCGTAGGTTCAAATCCTGCTCCCGCAACCATAAAAAGTTTCTGAGATTTCAGAAACTTTTTTTATTTTACAAGTTGAGCAGCAGATGTCTTTCGAACTTTTCAGATTGAAAGACTGCAAAGGTGAATTCTCTTAGTAATTTTTGCGGGTATAATCCATTTTCATTAGAATGTATTTCTATTGTAACTCCTTTGTAACGATAGGGGTGGAAAGATTTGCTACTATAAAATAGAAGTCATGAAGATGGAGGAATTTTTATGCACAGGAAAAAGATTATTGGATTAAGTTTGGCAGCGCTTATAGTAGTGAGTAGTCCGGCATATGCAGCGGAACCGAACAGTATAACAGCGGATGTAAAAGTTGTACCTGTCTCTGCCAAAGTTCCGGCAGAGGAAAAGGTTGATGTGGTAGTTGCCAAGGAAGATGCATCTGTATCCGAGTTTATAAAGATACATTTGAAGATACCGAAGGTTCAAGGCTTACAAGATGTTCTTTATCAGGAAAAACTCAATGCTTCCATCTTGGACCGGGCAATGAAGGAAGCGGAGAAGATGGAAGCCCAGGCAAAGGAAGCGGCAGTGGAAGCAGAAAAGGGAGGATGGACATTCCGGCCTTATGAACTGGATGTTTCCTATGAAGTAAAATCAAAAGGAGAGATTCTTTCCTTTACGGTGACTACCTACGCTTATATGGGGGGCGCGAACGGAATGCCCTGGATGGATTGCTACAACATCGATACGAAGCAGAACAGAGAAATCCAACTGCAGGAACTATTTCGAGAGGGCGTGGATTATGAAAGCCTTCTGAACCAGCAAGTGTTCTCGGAAATTGAAGAACAAAAGAAAAAGTTTGAGGATGTATACTATTTTGAAGGCGATATGGGATTCAAGACCATTGCAGACCGGCAAGGGTATTATTTGCAGGATGGAAAGCTGGTGCTCAGCTTCTCAAAATACTCTATTGCTCCCGGCGCGGCAGGGATGCCGGAGTTTAAGATTCCGTTGTATGTCCTGGGACCAGCTTTGAAAAACTCCCAGCCGCTGATTGCGGAAGGAACCTACTATAACTACAGGTATAACTTCCAATTCAAAATTCCTCCTCTATGGAAGGACAAAGTGCAAGTGGTGGAAAGCTATGGGGTAAATGGGGCAAATATGGAGGTTGACTTCCTGTACGCTTCCCCAGAGGCAGAACCGAAGCAGCAGAGCCTGGGGACCCTATCCGTGGTAAATGCAGGAGATTACAAAGGGCAGGATGCTTCCAGAACTTATAAAATAGCGCAAACGGAAGCCTATGTTTATCTGGTCTCCCTTCCCCAGTCCAACATCTATAAACCGGAAAGCGAAGCTGCAAAGGAGTATGCGCAGTGTAAAGATGCTTTGGATGGAGTGGATGATCTTTTTAAGGTGGTTAATGTGAGGGATGAACTGGAAACTGCGGCACTGAATTACATAAAAATCAATAACAATACAGTTGCCCTTGAGAATCCTATTTATAGGCTGGACAACCGAACTGCCATGGTACCTCTTCGGCAGGTTGCGGAAGCCTTGGGGTATAGTGTAACCTGGAATGATGAAAAGCAAATGATTGAATTGTCAAAAGGAGTTCAGTGGACAGCACTGAAAATCGGTGAAGATAATTACAGCTTTGCAAAAATGTTGATAAACCTGGGTACTGCTCCGGAGCTAAAGGATTCAAAAACTTACGTTCCCTTGAACTTTGTGACGAGGGTTTTACAGGCAGAAGTAATGGAGACAGAGACAGGAATGCTGAGTATAACGCAGTAATGAACAGATAGTAGACGGGGAAAGCAGCTGGTTGCCATTGACAAGGAAATAAGAATGGCAGATAATGAAGAGGTTCATTTTTAGTTTTCTAGGGTTCCGCAGTAGTAAGCTGGTCAGGTCCAAGAGAAAACGCACAGCCGCTGGCTGTGATCACGGAGGGATAAAAGCCCGGGAGAATATCGTTAGGATATTCTCCCGGGCTTTGTTGTTATTATAGAATAAAGGAGGGGATAATATGGCGTGGATTAGTTTGATTATTGCCGGACTTTTGGAGGTTGTGTGGGCAGTGGGACTTAAGTACACCGAAGGCTTCAGTCGACTGGTACCGAGTATAGTAACCGTAGGAGGGATGATTGCCAGTTTCTTTTTTCTATCCCTGGCACTGAAAAGCTTGCCACTGGGTACTGCCTATGCCGTTTGGACCGGTATCGGTACCATCGGTACCGTGACCCTCGGGATGATCTTCTTTAAGGAACCCGTAGATATGGTACGAATCCTTTTTATCATGACCATCATCGTCGGGATTACCGGTTTGAAGGTGACAGCCGGACATTAATGTGGTGGCCAATGAATAAAGGCTTATAAATTCTAAGTTTATAGGCCTTTATTCAATAAAATTTAAAGAAGAATGCATAAAACTGCACAAAACGGGAAAAAATACTTATTGCATCAGTAGGAAAGCTGTGCTATACTTACTGTGTTAGACAAAAACTTTATATATCGCGGGATGGAGCAGTCTGGTAGCTCGTCGGGCTCATAACCCGAAGGTCGTAGGTTCAAATCCTGCTCCCGCAACCATAAAAAGCTTGCAGAGTTTTCTGCAAGCTTTTTTGTTGCATATAGGAAATTGTTTTTTAGTTCGCCTCGCAGTGGGCTTGTCGGTCTGACTTTTCTTTCACATTATATTTATGCTTTATAAATTCGACATACTCTGCTACCTGATCGAGGGCTTCCTGTGGCAACCCTGCCACATCTAATCTAGGAGTTATATCTGCTTCGCGTTGAAGAGCCTCCTGGAGGTTTCTTATATCCGAGTGGCCCAGGAGATAGTCTACGGAAACACCAAATAGCACAGCCAGCTGCTTCAACATCGCAGTATCCGGTTCCCGGGTGCTGTTTTCATAGCTGCTGATGGTCTGCTGCGATAGACCGAATCGATTTGCCAGCTCTTCCTGGCTTAATTTGGCTTCTTTTCTAAGGTCACGAATTCGAATCATGGTAATCCCTCCGATTCTATTATACTGCATGAGCATGAAGATTACAAATTAAAACTACAAAAAGTAGTATAATGTCGGGAAATAAATTGAAATACTGCTATTTCGAGTGTAAAATAATAATATAAAACAACAAAATGTAGTAATTTTAATATTCTGATAGAATATGCCTATAAAATAGCATGCTTATGCCGTAACGTGGATTTACAGCAAAAAATGGGGGAACAAAAGATGGAACAGGAGTTGAAGGCCAAAGTCATAAGAGAGCTGCAGACCCGGTTGGGAAAAGAGGTCTATATTAGCGAACGTGAGTGGCAGGAGGCAAAGCGGGAAACTCTAAATGATATCTATGCAAACAAACTGTGCCTGTTTGCACAGGCAACACCGGAATATTTTATGAACGTCATGATAGAAGTGCTCATTGTCTTGAAACGGGTAGCTGCGTGAAAGCCTGTTGCTTTTTTTCCTTTTTCGAATCGCGTATAATAAAAATAATAAGCAGCTGCGTAAGAATGTGAGAAAGCGGTTTTATAAGTTTTCCGCATCTTCCGTATTTTCCAGCAGGAGGATATAAGATGGACATTCAAAGAATTGTTGTAACTGGAAGGCTTTTTCAGGAAATGAAGCCTTTGCTATCCGGTGTAGTATCAAAACAAATTCAGTTTTTGCCCGAGGAAGAGGTTACCCGGGATGTGCTGGTGTGGGCCGATGCTTTTGTTGCGTTTAAACCTGTACGCAATTTTGACTTTTATAATATAAAATGGGTACATTGTCTGGGGGCGGGAGTTGATGGATTCCTTTACAGCAGGAAGTGGAAAAAGGATGTACTGCTGACGAGAACCAATGCTGCTTTCGGAGACAAAGTCTCCGAGTATTGCATCAGCTATATGCTGGCTCATTTGCAGCAGCACGAAGCCTTTAAAATAAACCAGGCATTGCATCAATGGAGACGCATTGAACCCATTCCTTTTTATAAGAAGAAAGTAGTCCTCTTCGGTACCGGAGTTATTGCACAGGAGATTGCAAGAAAGCTGGGCGGTTTTCATGTTATTCCTGATGGGGTATCCTTGAGCGGCCATGCCAAACCTGGCTTTAACCGGATTGTAAAAGTGGAGCAGGCCGCTGAGCTGTTGGAGGATGCGGATTGGGTGATCAATACGCTGCCGCTGACAACAGGTACAAAAAATCTATTGGATCAGTCCATATTCGATAAAATGAAGGGAGCCTGCTTTATTAATGTAGGGAGGGGGGCTACAGTAGAGGAACGAGCCATGATCAACGCCTTGGAAGCAGGGAATTTGCAGCTGGCCATACTGGATGTGTTTTCGGAGGAGCCTTTGCCGGAGGATTCGAAGTTATGGGCGATTCCCGGCATACGTATAACTCCCCATATCGCGGCGGTTACCACAGCCGAAGAGGCAGCGGCAGAATTTCTCAGTACATTAAGTGCTATTGAAAATAACGGCTTTCCTCTTTCCAATCAGGTGGATTACTCGCAGGGCTACTAAGATGCCGCTAAAGAATTACTTGCACTTTTTTGCGGACCCTTCCCGGGCATCAAACTTTATTCATTATTATCTGCGTAGCATTCAAATGACCGATAGTTGGGTCATTTGGATGCTGCGTAAATTCATATAAAGTTCGATGCTCATGGGATTCACGCAGGGTGTGGTAAAACTGTAATGGAGGTTATTCTTTAGCTAATTCTAATCGGAAGCTCTGTTATTTTTTTGATTAGTGTAGTTTGAGCGGTCCTTTTTACACATTGTCTTATGCTTCACCTCCAGCAGCACAGCATTTAGCTCCCCGCCGGTCAGCACGATCATGCTGCTCCAATACAGCCACAAGAGAAGAACGATAATAGCCCCGATACTGCCGTAAGTTTTTGAGAAATTCCCAAAGCTATTTACATAAAAAGCGAAACCTATGGACAGGGCCAGCCAGCCAAGGGTGGAAAGAACGGCACCGGGAAGAATGTCCCTGTAATAAACCCGGCAGTTCGGGGTATAGAAATAAAAAAGTATAAAAACCATCAAAGTTGCCATTAGAGTGAATAAAAAACGGATGGTATCCCACAGACTCTTGTAGGAGGAATGAATACCCGCCAGAGTAAACAGGTGCCGGGTTATATGCTCCCCGAAGATAACCAGGAGCAGTGAAAATATAATTATGATCACAAAGGCAATAATAAAGAAAATCGATATGAGCCGGACTTTCCAGAAGGGTCTGGTTTCCTTAAGCTTATAGGCTTTGTTAATTCCATGCATGAAGGCAAGGGCACCCGTGGAGGCACTCCAGAGAGTCGCCAGCATACCGAAGGATAGAAGGGCGCGGCTCCTTGTTTCCATCACATTTCTTATGACATCCATGATCAGAACATAGACTGTGTCCGGCAAAACAGCAGCTAATAGGGATAGCGATTCTATCGAGGCTATATTCGTATAGCTCGCAAGAGTTACAAAAAATATTAAAAAAGGGAAGAAAGCCAATATCAAATAATAAGTAACCTGTGCAGAGAGAGCTGCAATCTCATCCTGCTGAAACCGCACATACATCTCCTTAATAATTAAAAGCCTTTTCTTTGAAGACAATACCCATTCCTCCCGCTTATATCTTCCGGCAAGCAATCCCGGGGGTACAGGGGGACTCAGCCCCTCGGCCGGCCACTCCAACAATCAGGTGAAAGTTCCCACCCTCCAGGAGGGAGGGGGCAAAATGATCGTTGAAGCAAGATTTCACTGACCCCAATTAATGTAATAATACTCTGGAAATTTTATTTTTATTCTTTGCAGAATTGGCTGCCTTCATTCAAACACCCAAAAATTCATTTCCTTAGAAAAGGGAAGAAAATACGAGAAAGAATGAGATCGATTGTGGAACATATAACAATCCTGCCAAGAAAGTCTTTCCTTTTTCTCTTTGCCCCTAATTCGCGTTTGGCATTTGTATTCAATCATAGTATAATACGTAATATAAGGAAATGCTTTATATAGAGCAACGCTCTATGTAATAAAAATATGCGCAGTGGGGTTTGGTATGAACAGAAGTGCTAAGTTTACTATTTGGGATATTACGATGCTATGTTTGGGAGTTATATCTGTAGTTGCAGGAGCTTTACTGGTGGTTGCATGGTTTTGGGAAATGCCCATTGTCAGCTTTTTCTCACAGATTGTTCTTTTAGCATTTTTGCCCGTGGTCATTATTTATGTTTGGACGGAGAAGGTTGTTGCATGGATGAATATAGACAGTAAGGTGCTGGATGCCATAGCGCTTATATTACGTATTCTGGCTATTATCATGTTTATACTGTTTGCCGGTTCCCGTATCCTGTCCATGTGCAGGGATATTCCCTATGCGGCCACTTCAAACTACTATCAGGTGCAGGGTAAACCTACACGTGTTGCAACCCACTCCGGAGCCCGGAGCAAGCTCTATGTGGCCGTTAACGGAATCCGGTTCAATGTGGGGGCAAAAACGTTGGAAAAGATCAACCGGAATACAAGCTACAACATCACCTATCTTCCGCACAGTAAATATGTGATTTCCATAAGGCAGGATAACCGGGTTGCTTTCGCAAAGGGACAATAAAAGAATTCAGCAGCAGGCGCTCTCGTAGTGTTGCATAGCATTTGAGGTCCTGGAAAAATTTTTTAGTGAAAAAAGATGAAACTTGCTATTGACTTACTCATATGTGCCTGCTATAATAATAAAGCGCGATGACAAGAGACATGCGTGAGTGGTTTATATGGCGGCGTAGCTCAGTTGGCTAGAGCATACGGTTCATACCCGTAGGGTCGTTGGTTCAAATCCGACCGCCGCTACCACAAATTAGCGAAATCTTTTGGTTTTGCTATTACGTGGCCCATTGGTCAAGTGGCCTAAGACACCGCCCTTTCACGGCGGTAACACGGGTTCGAATCCCGTATGGGTCACCACTCGGGCGCTTAGCTCAGCTGGGGGAGCACCTGCCTTACAAGCAGGGGGTCATAGGTTCGAGCCCTATAGTGCCCACCATAAAAACCGTAAGATGATTTCATCTTACGGTTTTTTTACATTTAAGGATTTTACGAATAACGGGGGGATATATATGCTTCGTTCAGGACTGGTATCTGTTACCTTTCGCCAGTTAACACCGGAAGAGATCATAAGCCTCACAGCCAAAGCAGGTTTGGAAGGAATTGAATGGGGTGGAGATATTCATGTGCCAGCAGGAGATCTTAAAAAAGCGCGGGAAGTAAGCCGCATGACGGAAAATGCTGGCTTGGTTACAGCCGCATACGGATCGTATTATCGCGTGGGCGTGGATCCAAACGGAGTTGAAAGCTTTGAAAAAGTATTGACTACGGCATTGGAATTAAAAGCTCCCACCATCCGCGTATGGGCGGGGAACAAGGGTTCTGCTGAGGCAGATGAAGCCTGGTGGGATAGGATTATCCTGGAAACCCGAAATATTGCTGATCTCTGCAAAAGGGAATCGGTAACCGTTTCCTTCGAATACCATGGAGGGACGCTGACGGATACTCCGGAATCAGCACTTCGCCTCATGAAAAGCATCGACCACCCACAGCTGCGGTGTTATTGGCAGCCCTTACGGCATTTGAACCGCGAAGGCAGGAAATGCGGGCTGCAGAAGGTGCTTCCATGGCTTGGCAATATTCATGTCTATCACTGGATCGACCAGATGAGGTATTCGCTGGCGGAGGGTAAAATGGATTGGAGTGATTATTTTAACACGATCGGTGCCATCGAAGGCGAACGTTTTGCGATGCTGGAATTTGTGAAAGAGGATGACCCTGCCTGCTTTTTGGAAGATGCAGATACATTAAAAAAGCTTATACGGGGTGACCGATAGGAAGTAGAAGGTGACCTGCGATGACTTATAGAGAATACGAATGACAACGGCTGATATAGGTTATAACACGGGCGAAAGCGAACTGTTTTCGCTTTTTGCATGTCCGCCGATGGGATTTCTCCAAATATCTTATTAACTTTTCTCCAAAAACTTTGCGACCAAAATCTACAATTCTACATTAATTATTCATTCATTCAAACTTAAACCCGGGCTTAGAGTTTCGCTTTTTACCCAACGCGAATGTAATTCGACCGTATCTTTTGCAGAAACATGTCACACGAAACTTTTCCGGCGACACGGTAAAGTGACAAATATCCCCAGTTGGGTTTGTGTATAATCGGTTCTGCGACATAACGAAAGTCGTTTGAAAAAATAACACGGACGATCTTTTTGCTGCACCCTGCATGGAATCCCATGAAGGGCCCGCAAAAAAGTCCGGGTAACTTATTTCAAACGATAAGGAAAAAATTACAGGGGGTTACTAAAGATGAAAGTGGAGACATTAACGTATCAGGGACTCGGCGGGCTTGGGAAGAATCTTCAAACCGTCAGAGAGAAAAATGTATTTAAAAACCTATTTACTATAGGAAATGCGGTCCTTCTTCCAACGGCATTTTTGCTTGGAAAGGCTTCGCTTTTAGGCGGGATGCTGCCTTTTGGTATGGCTGTATATGCAGCTACCATGGGGCTTTCATATAACAGGCTTTTTTTGGCTCTGGCTGTTTTATCCGGTATGGCGGTCGGCGGCGGCTGGGAACAAATTTATATCACCACAGCGGCAATGCTTCTGTTTAATGTGTTTATACTTCCCTTTAAAGGACATAAAAGCAGGCTGGGATTTACCTATGGGATCGCAGGGTTTCTAAGTGTGATTGTGCCACAGATGGTTATGGTGTACCTTCAGGGCTTTTTACTGTACGATTTGCTCAGGGCTTTATTTCATGGTTTTATTGTTTTCGCCCTTACCTTTATTTTTAGAAATGCAACATGCCTGATCCATGATATTAAGAAAAGGCAGGTTTTCACTAACGAAGAGATGATCAGCCTATGCATTATCGCTGCACTGGCGCTGTCCGGGCTTGGCGAGATGCAGGTCTTGGGCTTCGGGTTTAAAAATATACTGAGTATTCTTCTGATCCTGTTGTTCAGCTTTAAATGCGGTGCCGGTGTGGGGGCGGCGGTTGGAATTACCGTAGGGCTTATCACCAGCATGTCCTCAACGGCTACACCACTGATTATCGGCTGTTATGGCTTTTGCGGGCTTCTGGCCGGGGTTTTCCGGAATCTGGGCAAATCAGGGTCCGGTCTCGGGTTTGTTATGGGAAATATCGTACTGACCTTATATCTGAATGGTTCTATCGACCCGCTTATTTATTTAAAGGAAATCATTGCAGCGGTGATGGTGTTTTTAATCCTTCCTCATAAATATATTGATGTGCTGACAGGTAAGTTCAACCGAAATATTGATACTTGCATGGATAAAAGGAGCTACAGCCTGCGAATCAAGGAGATGACCATAGAGAAATTAAATAAATTCTCCAGGGCTTTTACAGAGCTGTCTAAAACCTTTAATGAAATATCCGAGACCAAAGTGGTTACGGATAAACAGGATATCTCGGCTCTTTTTGACCGGGTGGCGGACCGTGTGTGCAAGGACTGCAGCCTCTGTATGCATTGCTGGGACAGGAACTTTTATAATACCTACCAGGTGATGTTCCGGATCGTAGAAAGACTGGAGGAGAAGGGGAGAATCGAGAGCAACGACATACCGGATTATTTTATGGACCGGTGTGAAAGAATCCACGACTTTGTAGATTCCGTTAATAATATTTATGAGATATTCAAGGTGGATATGGTTTGGAAGAGCAAGATCGGAGAGAGCAGGGGACTGGTATCCCAGCAGCTGGAAGGACTGGCCAGGGTCATATCCAACCTCGCCACGGAGATTGACCTGAATGTCCACTTTAAGAGTGACCTGGAAGACATTATGATCATGGAGTTGAACAAGGCGGGTGTGAGGGCCAATGAAGCCATGGTTTTTGAAAATAAGTGGGGGAAATATGAAATCAGTATCTTCCATAAGGGATGCGGAGGAAAGCGTGCCTGTGCCGCTACGATCGAAAAGCTGGTATCGGAAGTGGTAGGACGTAAAATGACGAGAGAGAACAGTGAGTGCCACGAAAATATGAAGGGCAGCAATTGTGTGTTGAAGCTGGTGGAGGAAGAGGGCTATAAAGTGACGACCGGAGTTGCCAAAATAGCCAAATATGACATGAAAGTATCCGGAGATTCTTACACCTTTATGAATACGGGCGATGGAAAATTTATTGTAGCCTTAAGTGACGGTATGGGTTCAGGGCAAAGAGCCGCGACCCAGAGCAGGGCAGCCATTAATATGCTGGAACAGTTTATGGAGTCGGGCTTTGATAAGGATACCGCCATTAAGCTGATCAATTCCATCCTGGTGCTGAAATCCAGTGATGATTCTTTTGCAACCATAGACCTATCCGTAGTGGATCTCTATGATGGAGAAGTAGAGTTTGTGAAGATTGGAGCCATACCGACGTATATTAAAAAGAAGGACAGGGTGGAAATCGTGAAGTCCGTATCCCTGCCTGCGGGAATATTAAGTCAAATCGAAACGGAGCTGGTACGAAAAAAGGTGGATAGCGGAGACTTTGTCATTATGATGTCGGATGGAATCCAGGATGCCTTCAAAAAGAAGGAGGAAGGAGAACGGGGGTTGATGGATTACATCCATGATATAAAGAGTATAAACCCTCAGGAAATAGCAGATTCCATACTGGAGCAGGCCAAAGGCCACTGTGAGGGAAAACCGGTAGATGATATGATGGTAGTAGTGGCAAAGGTATGGAAACGGGTAGCATAGGCGGAAAGGCTGCTTGTCAGGAATCATGATTTTCATACATTGGCATGTATATATTATGCCATTTTAGCATAAACTACCACCTGAAAGCAGAAAAATGGATGGTAAGGATTGTACACCTTGAACGTTATAATTACCGGCAGGCAAAGCGGCTAAGCTTTGAGACGGTTTGCCTGCCGGAAGGATTTAAGTCTGAGGTGTCCATCTATATCCGGTACGGAGGGTTGGTATGGTATTTGGGAATTCAAAGAGGATTGTAGTCATTAAGGATATACCTTCAAATATAATTGAGGAAGCTATTTTTATTTTAAAGCATGACCCGGAAATGCAGACGAAGGAAAAAAAGGCTGGAGGCGTTACAACAGCCAACAGCAAGTTGGGGAAGGATTATCTGCTGAAAGAGGCGGAAGCGGTTATAAATAATTACATAGTGCATAATAAATTCAGCGAACGGGGCGGTACTCCCAGAGTGGCTCTGAAATGGGGATCCGGTAAAAGGAAATTTGTTACGAATCTGGCTATCAATATTTCCATGGTAGCAAGCATTGCCCTGCTCATATTTGTAGTTAGCCGATTTTTCTAATGGGAAAGCCCTTATACTACGGCATTGGGAAACTCAGGCGAACAAGTCAGGCTTGCCTTGAGTTTCTTTTTGTATTATAGTATAACTAACATCGTACCATTTGGAAGTCATATTACACAAAGGAGAATTTGAGGCAATGAAGGACAGGCTTTTAAATATATTTTTACTGCCCAGAACAGTATACCAGAAGGTTACCGATAAAAAAGCTACACTGTATGCCGGAATTTTATTCGTCGGGGCCGTTGATATCGCTTTCCCGCTGGTTGCCAGATATCTGGACCTCTTTAGAGGGAAGCCCCAGACCACCTTGAATTATAATATCGGGCTAATCCTTCTGTTTGCAGTAATGCTGGGCATTGTGGACGTAATGTTTTTCTCTTTGCCGTTGTATGATTTTTGCAAGTTTATAAAGAAAGGCGATGTAGGTCCGGGGAACGCCTCCCTGATGAAGTTCAGCAAGGCGTACATGCTGGCACACCTTGTAGTAATCCCTTTTAATATACTGTTTTTAATATTGCTTTACAATCCGACGGGAGCCATGATCCCGGACGGGATGGTATTTTTGGCCGCCATTTATTTTTATTTTATTATGCCGACTTGGTTTACAGGCATTATAGCCCGGGGTGCCAACGTCATATTTAACTTTGAACCCAGGTTCAAACCCCTTGTTTTTGCAGCCATATTTACCTGGAATTATCTGTTGAGCAACTACGCCCTGGATTATGTGGTAAACAATTGGGTCATGTACTTTTTTAAATAGTTCCTAAGAAGCAAAAGGATATAAAACGCCGGCGGCACGCTGGCGTTTTTCATGTATGGGCAAAGCAAAGTGCGTTAGCCTTTTATTCTTTCCTTCATGAGAACAGAGGTGATACAAACAGAACTAAGGAGAGGACGATAATAAACAAAACCGTAGTCCAGGAAACGATATTCTGTACTTTGGAATTTACATATTTGCCCATAATCCTTTTATCATTGACCAGGAAGATCATAAAGGTCAGTATGATGGGGGATAAAATACCTGCCACCTGCTGTGTTATAAGAATCACTTTCATCAGAGGCAGGCCGGGAATCAGGATCAGCAAGCTGCCAAATAGAAGTATGGCCGTATAAATACCAAAAAAAGCGGGTGCTTCCTTATACTCATGGTCAACTCCACTTTCCCATCCAAAGGCTTCGCAAATGGCATAGGAAGTAGATAAGGGAATAATGGCTGTGGCCAGTACCGAGGCACCGAAAAGCCCTAATCCGAAGAGCAGGAAGGCATACTCGCCTGCCAGGGGCTTTAGCGCCAGGGCAGCCTGTTCCGCGCTGGTTATGGATATTCCCGTTTTGTACAAGGTAGTTGCGGTACATACGATGATAAAAAAGGAAACGGCATTGCCCCAGAAAGAGCCCAGATACACATCCAGTTTTTCGTATTTGTATTCTTTTATGCTTAACTTTTTATCCACGATGGACGATTGGAGATAAAACTGCATATAGGGAGTTATAGTAGTTCCAATCATCCCGATAAAGGTCAGAAGAAAGCCCGTCTCAAGGGATAGGGAGGGTGTAGCCATGCTTTTAAAAACTTCGCCCCAGTGCGGCTTTGCCATAAAGGCGGAAACAATATATCCAAAAAATACAAAGGTGAACAGAAGGAATACTTTTTCCACCTTGCTGTAGGAACCCTTTGTGACCAAAAGCCATATGGCGATAGCGATAATGGGAACCGAGACATATTTCCCGATGCCGAACAGCTCCATACTGGCTGCAATGCCTGCGAAATCTCCAAGAACCACACCAAAGTTGGCAATAAAAAGAACCAGCATGGCAAAAAATGTGAGTTTCACGCCAAATTTTTCGCGGATCAGGTCCGAAAGGCCCTTGCCTGTGACCACCGCCATTCTTGCATTCATTTCCTGAATAATGGCCAGACTGAAGGTAATAAGGAGAAGGCCCCAGAGCATCTTATATCCGTAGGATGCGCCGATAGAGGCATAGGTGGTAATTCCCCCGGCATCATTTCCGGCATTGACCGTGATGAGTCCGGGACCGATAATGCTAAACACAAGAAAAATATTTTTAAACTTTTTGGAAATGGTGCTTTTCATGCGATTACCCTCCTTAAACGGACAAGCTCGTACATCAGGTCATTTAAAGAGATGGTGCCCACCATTTCCCTGTTTTCATCCAAAACAGGGATGTAGAGCAGATTGTACTTGCGCATCACCTCAAGAGCCGCATCAATATCATCCTCGTCATTCAGGCTCTTAATGTTAGGCGTCATTAATTCGTAAAGCTTAATTTCGGCTTCCGACAAAACCATATCATACAAAGAGATAACACCCAACAATTTTCTTTTACTGTTCACCAGATAGAGGTAGTGCGTTGACTCTTCTCCGGGCTTTGTTTCCTTTAACTGTGTCAGGGCGTCCTTCACGGAGATGTCCGGCAAAAAAGAGACAAAGTCTTTGGACATCAGGCTTCCCACCGTCTGTCTCTCATACTCCATAAGCTCTCTGATTTCCTCGGAACTTTCGGTTTCCATTTGCGTTAACAGCTTTTCTGCCCGTATATCTTCGATTTCCTCCAGTATATCGGCAGCTTCGTCGGAGGGCATGATCTCAAGAATGTCGGAAGCCTTCTCATCCGATAGGGTTTCCAGAATGCTTCTTTGTATTCCGGTTTCAACTTCTTCCAGAACTTCAGCGGCTTTTTCATTATCAAGGCTCTGGAAAAGAAGTGTTCTGCTTTGACTGTCCAGTTCTTCAATAATGTCCGCGATATCGGCGGCATGCAAAGTCTTCATTTTGTTTAAGGAAGTCGATAGACGCAGGTTTTCTACCCCGGTATTCAAGGGCTGGACATTATCCCAATAAATCAGGGTGTTTCGGAATTCGATTTTAAACAGTTCGGTAAAACGAATGGCCAGGTATTCGACTCCAAGGCGGCGCAGAAGCCCGCGGAAGCCGATATCCACGGCAACCAGCTTCCAGACACCGCTAATTAGGCCCATCCGGACGTCATTTACCCGTTCTACTTTTTTTCCGTTAATGTCTACGATTTGTTTGTCGAGAAAATCCCGTGCAAGAAATATATCATTTTCAGGAACAGGCATGACCAGAATATTGCTGCTGTTCAGCCGGACGGTATACTGCTCGGACCCATCCTTGACAAACTCAAGGGAGTCGGAGGAAATGTAGGATAACCGTCTTCCGTTTTTTACTTCTATGGCTTTGATGGTCGGCTTATCTGCATCGAAATCCAAAATCAGATCATTGAGTTTTCCGATGATAGAGCCGGAAACATTGCTGATATTTTTGTAAAGAATTTTGCTGAAGAAAAAGCTGTTTGCTTTGTGCATAGTTCTCCCTCCCATTTACACAGGGAGTAAGAATATTAAAATGGACAGACTACTCCCTGTAAATATTTTTTTGTAGTTTTCACATTAAAATACACTCTGCATAAATTCGCAGGGTCGCTATCCATCCACCTAACCTCCTTAGAGCACAAATTAAAAAGCCTCTCACACAAGTGAAAGGCATGTCAAACAAACCCATTCGGTCACTTGTTGAGCTTTAGCTCTATACAGCGTAGGACATCAAATCCAGCTACATTAAGTAAAACCTTATTTCGGTAGTACCTGTTGACCCTTGGGCATCTCTCGATGTGGCAGGGCAGCAGCCTGTGTCTGTATAGTAACCTCACCTAACGATGATTGAAATTTCTTTGTAATTATACACCTGCTATCTGCTAATAACAATATGCAAAAATAATTTAATGGTACCGGTTACGGATAAATTTTTTAGTGATTTTTCATGTCTGCAGACCGGAATCAAAAATTTCCTGTAAATTATAGTTGTAAAAACGCAAAATTCTGTTATAATAGAGTGGTGGAAGATTCACCTCAGTGGGTAAATCGCACTATATAGCCTGTTCCGGTGGCCTAATGGATAAGGTAATGGATTCCGGTTCCATTGATGCGGGTTCGATTCCTGTCCGGAACGCCAAAAGAGAGTTGTATGATAAAACATCGTGCAACTCTTTTTTTACTTAGAATGGTGGATATTTGCAATAAAATCGTAAGTTCTTTATTTGATTTATGGACGACTCTTGTGGTACACTGATTCTAAGGTGGCATATTTCGATCATAAAATCATCAAATTTATATTTATATAGTTAAGTGTTAATTCAACAGGGGGTCCGGGGATGTTCAATAAAGTATTACCCAAAAGAAGAAGTATTGTATTTACCTGGCTGATTTCGTATACACTGGTTTTGATTGTTCCTGTTCTGATTAGCGGGATAAATTATATACAGTCTTCGAAAGTGCTGGAAAAGGAAATCAATAACTCAAACAACCTCTCATTAAGAAGAATACAGAATCAGATGGATACGCTCATCGGAGATGCGGAACGTCTGAGCACCGAGATTGCGCTGAATCCCCGGATCAGTGAGCTGATGAAATTAAACAGTTCTGTAGGGAGTTTATCGGGGTATGACATTTACCAGGCCGTTCACGATTTGGGTTCCTATAAAATACCCAATAGCTCCATCGATGATTACTATATTTACTTCAGGAACCTTGACCTGGTTTTATCCGGATACACGGGTAAGGACAGTCAACATCATTATGATACCTACTTCAGTGATACCGGTGTAACTTTCGAACAGTGGAAAGGCATGATTTCCGGACAGTACCCCAGTAATTATATCACCTCTTATGCAACCAGTGTGCGAGGAAAAGAGAATAAAAATGTTGTTCTGATAAAGACCATTCCCCTAAACATACAGGGGAACCATGCTGCCAATATCATCATAACATTGGATGAAGCCAGGTTTATGGAAGATGCAAGAGATATTGAAGCCCTGAGCGAAGGAAATGTTTTGATTTTGGGGAGCGATAATAAAATCGTGGCAGGCTCCATACCTTCTACCGGGATTGCCGGACTGAAATATGAGGATATGAAGGACACCGGCGGAATGCTCCATATAAATCTGGGAAACGAGAAAGTGGTAGTATCCTATGCCAGTTCACGAATTACCAACTGGAAATATGTTGCTATCGTGCCTGACAGTGTTTTTTGGCGGAAGTTAAACTATACCCGGAACATGACCATTGTCAGCCTGCTGTTTTGCCTGATTATCGGAGGGGTTGTTACGGCGGTGTCGCTAAAAAAGAATTATAACCCTATAAGCAGGCTAGTGAAGCTTCTTGAAAAAGATCAGGGCATGAATTTTGACAAACGAAATAATGAATACCTTTTTATTCAGCAGGTCATTGATAAACTACAGTCGGACAAGCAGAGAACCGATACCATCCTTGAACAGCAGAATAAGGAATTGAAGGCCGGATTGCTGGCGCGCTTGCTAAAGGGCAGAGTCGGAGGGAATCTTCCAGCCCAGGATGCCCTTTCCCTTCATGGAATTCACTTCGGTTCGGACACTTTTGCCGTCATGGTGTTTTATATTGAGGATTATTCCGAGCTTTTCTTTCAACAGGTGGAGAATCAGGAGCCGGAGGACGATTTTGAAAAATTTAAAATGGTGCAGTTTATTGTGACGAATGTTATAGAGGAAATGGTAGGGCAGAGGAACAGTACAGGATATGTGACGGATATTGACGATATGCTGGTCTGCCTCATTAATTTCGGTAAGGAAGAGGCTGCGGCAGGAAAGGAAGAAATGACGAGGATTGTACAGGAAGCACAGGCTTTCCTCAACAAGCATTTCAATATTAACTTCATAACGGCAGTAAGTACGATCCACAAAACTCTGACGGGGATACCGGAAGCTTACAGCGAGGCGTTGCAGACGCTGGAGTATAAAAAGGTCCTTGGAATTGAAGAAATTATCCATTATGAAGATATTATCGGAATGCCCAAAGGAGATTACTATTATCCCCTTGAAATCGAACGGCAGTTGATCAATTCCATAAAGGTAGGGGATTTTGATAATTCAAAACAGATTCTGGATGATATTTTCAAAAAGAATTTTGAAAGCACCAAGCTTTCTCTGGAAATAGCCCGGTGTCTGGTGTTTGACCTGGTGAGTACAATGATAAAAACAGTCAATGACGTACATCATTCCATCAGCAGTGAGCTCTTGAAGGAAGTCAAACCCATTGAAAGGCTGCTAAGCTGCAAAAGTGTTGCTGAGATGCGGCGTGAAATGACGAATATTCTGGATGTCTTTTGCAATTACATTAAAAAGGCAAAAAGCAAAGTGAAAAATAAGGATACGGATCAGCAGCTTGCCGTGGAGGTTACAAAATTCGTACAAGACAATTATATGGATGTTAATCTGGGTGTTACGGCCATTGCAGAAAGCTTTAATGTCCATATCGTACACCTGTCAAAGACCTTTAAGGAGCAAACAGGAGAGGGGCTGGCGGACTTCATTACCAAAATCCGTTTGGAGAAGGCAAAGGAACTGCTAAAAGAACTCAGTAGTATAGAAGAGGTATCCAATGCTGTGGGGTATAGCAATATTCGAACTTTTATGCGGGCTTTTAAAAAGATCGAGGGAATCACCCCCGGAAAATTTAAGGAATTGGAATAACTTTGACAGCTTTTATGATGTGCATCATAGAAGCTGTTTTTTGTAATGGGGCACCGTATTCATGGAGGTTTTAAATAATGTCCAGTGACAGAAAATAATGACCAGTGGCGGAAAACGGCTGTATAACAGGCTTGTCGGGCCATTAAATAATAGCATGCCGCTTTAAAATGTGTCTATTTACTTTCACTATGGTTAGGGAGTACTATAAAGTTGATGAATGCATTCAACGTTTGTGAAAAGATAATACAAAATCCCTATACCCACTACACGCAATAAGAATGGGTTTTAACAGTGAAAATCCATACCCCTTTTAGAGGGAAATAACAAGTAGTTTTGAAAAAAACAGGAGGTAACTTATGTTCAAAAACGTAACTAGAGGCGTTTCTTTAGCCGTAGCATTGGTTTTACTGTCCACTTCGGCCATTGGTTGTGGTAAAAAGGAAGGAAACAGCGCAGCACCAGGTACAGCAACTCCTGCAGCCAGCACTCAACCAGCTGCAGCGTCCTATCCTTTAAAAACGGATGTTACTCTTAAGTATTGGATGGAACTGCACTCCAATGCTACAGGATACGCAAAGAATTTTGGAGAGCTTCAAATCGCTAAAGACCTGCAGGAAAAAACAGGTGTAAAGGTTGAATATATCCACCCGGCGACAGGACAGGCCACAGAGGCCTTTAATATCCTTGTGGCTTCAGGTGATCTTCCGGATATTATTGAATACAGATGGACAAACAACTATCCCGGAGGGCCTAACGCTGCACTCAGTAATGGTGTAATTACAAAGTTAAACGATGCCATAACCAAATATTCCCCCAATTTGCAGGCTCTTCTGAAGAAGTATCCGGAAGTGGATAAGGGCATGAAGACCGATGATGGTTCCTATTACTTCTATCCCTTCCTCAGAGGAGAACCCGGTACTACCGAGCTTCTTAGTACAGCAGGTCCCATCGTAAGAAAAGACTGGCTGGATGAATTGGGATTACCTGTTCCTGAAACCACAGATGACTGGTACAACATGTTAAAGGCATTTAAAGAAAAGAAAGGTGTGGAAATCCCGCTGACAAGCTATGCAGACCCGAACCCTGCCAATGGAAGCCAGATTCTGTACATCTTTGACGGTGCCTTTGGTATCAGCAACACGTTCTATACGGATAACGGAAAAGTTAAGTTTGGCCCGGCTGAAGCTGGATATAAGGATATGGTGGCTTACCTGGCAAAACTGTATAAAGAAGGCTTGCTGGACAAAAACTTTGCTACTACGGACAAAAAGACTGTAGACTCCAACATGCTGAACGGTAAATCGGGTGCGGCTTACGGGTCCGGTGGATCCCATGTAGGTACCTACCTGTCAACAATGAAAGATAAAGATCCTAAATTTAACGTAGTCGGTGTTAAACAACCGGTAGGTAAAAAAGGCGACAAATTGCTGTATGGTAATATCTCCGCTCAATTGGATCCTACTGTTCAAGCGGCCATTACAACGAAGTGCAAAAACGTAGAGGTTGCTGCGAGATACCTGGATTACGGCTATGGCCAGGAAGGTCATTTGTTATATAACTTCGGTAAGGAAGGCGTAAGCTACACTATGGTCAATGGCAAGCCAACCTATACAGACCTCGTTATGAAGAACCCTGACAAACTGACACAGGCACAGGCAATGACCAAGTACAGCAGAGGAAATACCAATGGTCCATTCGTTCAGGACAATGGATATATCGAGCAGTATTACTCAATGCCACAGCAGAAGGAATCTTTGAAAGCTTGGGCTGATCAGGAAAAGATCAAGACACAGGTGCCGCTGATCACTCCGACAGAAGCTGAAAGTTCAGAAACAGCAAAGCTTCAGACGGATATCACAACATACGCTCGTGAGATGCAGTATAAGTTCATCATGGGGGTTGAGCCTCTTGAAAACTTTGATAAGTACCTGGCTCAGTTGAAGAAGATGAACATCGACAAATTGCTGCAATTGAAACAGCAGGCTCTTGATCGATACAACAAGAGGTAATTTACGCAGGCAAATCCGGCAGCTGCCCCTTAGGGTGTGGCTGCCGGATAAATGCCTCCAATGTGCCATAGAAACGTAATTTTTCCAGGCCATGCAAGGCGCAGCATCAAGGGCGTGCATTCTGGATAAATTAATTCGGACTTTGTTCAGAAGCACTAAGAAGGAGATGAATCCATGCAATCAAACACAGTATCAACAAAAAGCACCGCAAAGCGCGTATCCTTTGGGAACAAGCTGGCGATTGATTTTAAAAAGAACAAGGAATTATACCTTATTGCTCTTCCTGTCATTGCCTTTTATATCCTGTTCCATTATACGCCGATGTATGGTGCCATTATCGCTTTCAAAAACTTTAATCCTGCAAAAGGGATTTTGGGCAGCTCTTGGGTTGGATTTAAACACTTTCAAGACTTTTTCAGTACTTATTATTTCTGGAGACTGTTGAAAAATACCCTGACCATTAGTATCACATCCCTGGTCGTAGGGTTTCCGGCTCCCATTATTTTGGCTCTTTTGATTAATGAATTACGAAGCCGTGCGTTTTCACGCACCGTTCAGACTATTACGTACATGCCCCACTTTATATCTACCGTAGTTGTATGCGGTATGATTGTAAACTTCACAAAGGATACAGGTGCAATCACCACATTTTTAAGCTATTTTGGATTTCCGAAGGAAACCATGTTAAACAACCCCGGAATGTTTGTTCCGGTTTACGTTATATCCGGCTTATGGCAGGAGATCGGCTGGGGATCAATTATCTATCTGGCTGCATTAACCGGTATAGACCAAGAACTATACGAGGCTGCAAGAATTGATGGAGCAGGCCGATGGAAGCAAACCTTGAACATTACAATACCTTGTTTAATACCTACAATCATCATCCTCTTTATCTTGCGTATGGGGAATATGTTAAATGTAGGTTTTGAAAAAATAATTCTGTTGTATAACCCGACAATTTATGAAACTTCAGATGTTATATCATCTTTTGTATATCGAAAAGGACTTCAGGAGTTCAGTTGGAGCTTCAGTGCGGCTGTAGGTCTGTTTAATTCCATCATTAACTTTACACTTGTAATTGCTTCAAACTGGATCAGCAGAAAAGCTGGCGAAACTAGCTTATGGTAGGGGTGAAAAAATGAAAATAAAGCAAACCAATGGGGAAAGAATATTTAATGTTGTTAATATACTGTTTATGCTGGTCATGATTCTTCTTACGCTGTACCCTATGATTTATCTCGTGTTTGCAGCCTTCAGCAATCCAAGAGAGTTTATGATGCATGAGGGCCTTTTGGTGAAGCCTTTGGGATTCAGTCTGGTTTCCTTCGAGGCCGTCTTTAAAAACCCCAACATTTTGTCAGGATACACCAATACCATTATTGTAGTAGCCTGCGGAGTAGCATTGAACATCTTTATGACTGTTCTGGGAGCGTATTTTCTATCCAGAAAAGGTGTCATGCTGAATAAGGTAATAACACTGTTTATCATATTTACCATGTATTTCCATGGAGGCCTGATTCCTTTTTATCTGACCGTAAGAAATCTGCATTTGGATAATAGTTTGCTGGCTTTGATTATTCCGGGAGCCATCAATACCTTTAACCTTATTATCATGAGAACGGCTTTTGCGGCGATCCCCGATAGCATGGAGGAGTCGGCAAAGCTGGATGGTGCAAGCCATATGACCATCCTTACCCGTATCATGATTCCGCTGGCTCTGCCCACCGTGGCAGTTCTGGTGCTGTATTACGGAGTTTACCACTGGAATGCGTGGTTTAATGCAATGATCTTCATCCGAAAAAGGGAGATGTTCCCGCTGCAGCTAGTTTTAAGGGAAATCATCATTCAGAATTCTACCTCCGATATGACGCTGGGAGCGGATACCGGAGAAATGCAAATGCTCAGCGAGACCATCAAATATGCGGTTATTATTGTCGCAACAGTACCGATTCTTGCCTTGTATCCTTTCTTGCAGAAATATTTTGTAAAGGGTGTTATGGTAGGCGCAGTAAAGGGATAATTAAAAACAGAGTAAATAAGCAGATAAGATATCGGGCTTTAAACAAAAATACCCGGGAGTCAATGGCTTTTATTCAGGCTGCTGACTGCCGGGGAAGAGTTTAAAGTTCGCTATCTTTTTATTTAAACTTACTGAAATGAGGATGCGGCACAGAAGTGCTACGAAGGAATGGTCAAGGATTTTATTGAAGCAGAGGAAAACGGGTATGTAAGCTTGAAAGGGGTCTGCAAAGTAGCCGGTTTGGGAGGCACTCCTTACAGGGATGGGTCTTTTGAATATTACATCAGTGAACCCATTGTCCTCAATGATTATAAAGGCGTTGGACCCTTCATTCCGGCAGGAATTGAGCTTGAACTGGGTTAGTGCATTACGATAACGATTTATGGTATACTATCGTGTAGAGTCTTGGCGTTTGTGAGCATGGGGAAAAACTTTGCAAGCGCTAAGGTTCTCGGGGGAACTGAATAAGTCAACGTATTAAATTAAAAACGTTTCATAGGAGGCATTGACATCATGAACAAGGAAATATCTACAATTTTTAATATTACACGCTTTGGTGCCGTACCCGATGGCAAAACTCTTTGTACGACAGCATTCCAGGCAGCTGTGGAAGCATGCAGGGAGCATGGCGGCGGAACGGTGTATGTTCCGGCGGGGTCCTTTCTCACAGGGGCCATTCATTTAATCAGCAATACCACCCTGCATCTGGATGCAGGCGCAAGAATTCTCTTCAGCCAGAACCCGGCCGATTTTCCTATCGTTCAATCCCGCTGGGAGGGAGAAGACAGTCCGGTGTATTCTCCATTGATTTTTGGGGACCGGGTGGAAAATGCCGCTGTAGTTGGACGTGGCGTATTGGAGGGACAAGGCGAGTCCTGGTGGAAGCTGCATCATGAAAAAAAGCTGGAGTATCCCAGACCCCGTTTTATCTGTTTCCAAAACAGTTCCAATATTCTGATTGAGGGTGTTACCTTAAAGAATTCACCAGCCTGGACCATTAATCCGATTCTCTGCGATAATGTAACAGTGAATAAGATCACCATAAAAAATCCGGCGGATTCACCCAATACGGACGGAATTAATCCGGAATCCTGCAAAAACGTGCATATATCCAATTGTCATGTAGATGTGGGCGATGATTGTGTTACGCTGAAATCCGGTATCGAGGATTGCTCGGTAAAAGTTCCCTGTGAAAATATCACCGTTACCAACTGTACCATGGTCCATGGTCATGGTGGTGTTGTTATTGGCAGTGAAATGAGTGGTGGAGTCAGGAATGTCACTATCAGCAATTGCGTATTTGAAGGTACCGATAGGGGAATTCGTATAAAATCACGGCGCGGCCGCGGCGGTGTTGTAGAAGATATCCGGGTGAATAATATCATCATGAAGGATGTGCTGTGTCCTTTCGTTATGCACCTGTTTTACTTTTGCGGTAAGAATGGCAAGGAAAAGTATGTATGGGATAAGAACCCGTACCCCGTAAATGAGTCAACACCCATTTTCCGGAGAATTCACCTGAGTAATATTACAGCCAGAAACATAAACGCGGCTGCCGGCTACATTTATGGACTCCCGGAAATGCCCATTGAGGAAATCACTTTCGACAATATTTCCATCTCTATGGCAGAGAATCCGGTTCCAGGGATGCCTGCCATGATGAACGATTTGGAACCCATGGCGGGAAGAGGCTTCATTTGCAGCTACGGCAAGAATATTACCTTCAGCAATGTGAAGGTCAGTAACCATCAGGGTCCTGCATTTACAGTGGAACATTCGGAAGATGTGTATGTAAACGGAAGCAGGATGGAATAGGAATATGATAAAAGAATTGATTGTTGCTGCTGATGGAAGCGGGCACTTTACAAATGTCCAGGAGGCTGTTGATTCCGTCCCGGAGGGCAATATACAAAGGACCATTATCCGTATAAAAAAGGGAATTTATAAACAGAAACTGTTTATAGAAAAGCCCTTTATCCATCTGGTAGGAGAAGGTGTGAATGAAACCATTGTGACTTATGATGATAGCGGTCTCAAAACGTTTCCCGACGGAGAAAACATGGGAACCTTCAATTCCTATAGCACCTTCGTAGGGGCAGATGATTTTTCCGCTGAAAATATTACTTTTGAAAACACTGCCGGAAGGGGAGATATTGTTGGGCAGGCATTGGCTGCCTACGTGGACGCAGACCGGATGCGGTTCAGAAACTGCAGGTTTCTGGGAAGCCAGGACACGCTGTTTACTGGGCCGCTGCCACCTGAAACCATTCTGCCCAATGGCTTCAAGGGGCCGAGAGAACATGCTCCCAGACGGATGGGCAGGCACTATTATGAAAACTGCTTCATCCAGGGAGATGTTGACTTTATCTTCGGTTCTGCCATTGCAGTTTTTAACCGGTGCGAAATCTTTTCCAATGACCGTAATGCAGCAGTGAATGGCTATGTCACGGCAGCCTCCACCCCGGAGGAGGAAGAATACGGATATGTATTCATAGACTGTAAACTAACCGGCGATGCGGCACCGCAGACCGTTTATCTGGGGAGACCCTGGAGAAACTATGCCAGCGTTGCTTTTATCAATTGCTGGATGGGGGAGCATATTAAGGCAGAGGGCTGGCATAATTGGGATAAGACGGAGAGTGAACGGACCGTAAAGTTTTTGGAGTATAACAGTTCCGGACCCGGTGGAAAGCCGGAAGGACGTGTACCCTGGTCAGTGCAGCTGTCCGGGGAAGAAGCGAAAGCCTATTCCATCGAAAGGGTTTTATCCGGAAAAGATGGATGGAATCCGACCCATTATTAAAAACTCCCTATAGTAAGAAAGGAACTTCCAGATACAGAAGTTCCTTTCTTACTATAGGGAGTTTTTAATGAATAGAGCTTTTTTTATGCCTTCCTCCCATGACATCGAAAACATCGCTGATGGTTACGAAGGCAGAGTCATCCTTATCGGTAATAATTCCTTTCAGCTTAGAAATTTCCAAACGGGTGACTACAGAATATAATATGGTTTTAGAGCTTCTGGAGTAGCCGCCTTTGCCCTCGAGGAACGTAACGCCTCTGCCCAGCCGGGCTGTGATCGCTTCTGCAATCTCTTCCCCATTGTCGGAAATAATAATGGCGGCTTTTTCTTCATTGAGTCCTTCAATCGTAATATCGATGACTTTAAAAACGATGAAGTAAGCAATCAGGGAGTACATGGCCCGGTCCCATCCGAAAACCAGTCCCGCGCTGCTTAATATAAACAAATTAAAAAACATGACAATCTGGCCTACAGAGAACACAGACTTTTTATTTAAAACGATGGCTACGATTTCAGTGCCATCCAAAGAGCCTCCATAACGGACGATCATTCCCACACCGATGCCCAGTATAATTCCTCCGAATACCGTTGCCAGCAGGACATCATTGGTTAGTCCCGGGACAGGATGAAAAACCGAAACCCAAAAGGAGAAAGAGGATATGGCAAAAAGAGAGGAAACAACAAAAGATTTACCGATTTGCTTATATCCGAAAAAGAGAAACGGAATATTCAGCAAGAAGGTAAAGATTCCAAGTGGGACTTTTGTTAAATAGCTGGTAATAATCGAGATACCTACAACGCCACCATCGATAATGTTGTTGGGTATGAGAAAAATTTCCAGGCCTATAGCCGCTAAAATTGAGCCAATAAACAAGCAAAGGAATTTGTTTATTGTTTTCCATGTAGTATTATTTTTTTTGACCATCAATAAACCTCCTAAAATATATATAAAATTAAACTTATTGTTTTGCTGCCTGGCGGAATGTATAGTTTTTTACATGCTCCCGTTGCAGGTAACTACACTCTGTGATTCAAAAATAAATATGAATTCAGATATATCTATAATACCTATGGGTTTATTATACTATAGGATAAAACGCAACGCAAACGTTTTAAGAAAATTTTTTTTAGAATCTTTGCGAATTCGATAAATATAGGTCAAAATAATGAGATAAAGAGACTTAAACATCGTTATTTAAGAAAAAATATATAGATTATGTATATTTCGAGCTTAATTGGAATGTGCAAATATGACCCGAATATGATAGCTGCTTAGTGCCGGCCTTTTGAGAATATGCACGTAGAATCAGTGAGTATTGCAATATGGAAGACTTTTGGAATTTGAGTATTTCCGTCCGATGTGGTAAAATGCTGAAATGACGAATATGACTTAACTTTTTGGGGGGATTCATTTGAAAAACATTCTACGGCTTTTAAAGTTCGCAAGACCTTATTGGAAATATCTTATATTATCCGTAATTGCCTTGGTTGCTTTGACGGGTGCACAGCTGTATGCTCCCTGGGTGGTAAAGGACCTGGTGGCGCTTATTACTGGTAAAGACCCGGAGCTGGGGACAAAAGCAGTCAGGCTGGCGGCAATTCTGGGGTTTTCCTATCTGGTCCAGGCTGTGGGCCAGTATATACGCCAGTATTATACGCACTACGCCGCCTGGAACTTTGTGTCGGACATGAGGATCAGGATTTACGAGCATTTACAGAAGCTTTCTCTGCGGTATTATCATGACAAACAAACAGGGCAGCTGATGTCGAGAGCTACCAGTGACACCGATAAGCTGGAAACACTGATTGCTCATGCAGCACCGGATTTGATTGTAAACATATTGATGCTGGTGGGAGTAGCTATTATACTATTTAAGATTAATATCATACTGGCAATTTTAAGTCTTATTACGATTCCGCCTCTGGTTGTGGGCTCTGTCTATTTTGCTAAAAAAGTGAGGCCTACTTTCCGAACTTCCCAGCAGGCATTGGCAGAATTCAGTGCCACCTTGCACGATAACCTTTCCGGAATCAAGGAGATTCAGGTCTTTAACCAGCAGGAACGTGAAAAGAAAAGGATTACCAAGAAGTCTGTAAACTATGCAGTAGAGACATTGCGGTATCTGCGGTCCAGTGCCATCTACCATCCCTCTATCCAGTTTTTAAACAACTTCGGGAATGTATTGGTAATCGGTGTAGGCGGATACCTGGCTTCTGTTGGGAAAATTCCTGTACAGGATATTGTAGCCTTTGTACTTTATTTGAATATGTTCTATCAGCCCATCAGTACCATGGGTAGAATTAACGAAGATTTGCAGAATGCCCTGGCGGGAGCGGACCGGATTTTTGAAATACTGGACACGGAGCCGGATATAAAGGACAGGGAAGAAGCCATGAACTTGGGGCGCATGAAGGGAAAGCTGGAGCTGCGGGATGTTTCGTTTCAATATATTCCGGGGATTAATGTTTTAAAAGACATCAATCTTGAGATCAAGGCAGGGGAAATGGTAGCCCTGGTGGGGCCTACAGGTGTGGGAAAGACTACGCTCATCAGTCTGATTACGAGATTTTATGATCCCACCTCCGGAACCGTTTTAGTAGACGGACATGATGCCAGGGATGTGAGCCTTCGCAGCCTCAGGGATAACATCAGTATCGTGCTCCAGGACATCTTCCTGTTTAACGGTACAGTGGCGGATAACATTGCCTATGGCTGCGTCCAGGCGTCTCGGGAGGAAATTATAGAAGCGGCCAAAGTAGCTCATGCCCATGAATTTATTATGAATCTGGAAGATGGATATGATACCATTATTGGTGAAAGGGGGGTTAAACTCTCCGGAGGACAGAAACAAAGACTTTCCATTGCAAGGGCCGTACTGAGGAACACGCCGATTCTTATATTGGATGAGGCCACCGCTTCGGTAGACGTAGAAACAGAGCAACTGATCCACGAGGCGATTGACAGGGTAATTGAGAATCGAACCACGATTGTTATCGCCCATCGGCTTTCTTCGGTAAAGAAGGCCGATAAAATTGTCGTTCTAAGCGAAGGCGGCATCACAGAGATGGGGACGCATCAGGAATTACTGGACAGGGGAGGTTTATACAGCCACTTATGCAGTATACAGTTCCGGGACCGTGAAGAAGCTGCTGTATAAAGGAAAGGTCCATATAATTTATGATGGAACTTGACGGATTCAGAAATCATGCAGTTACCAACGGTATTATATAGAGATAACCAGTAATCGATAAAAACTAACTATATAGGGTAGAATAACAATCTGGTTTGTGCATATTAGCTATAAAACTAAAGATTGTGCGCTTGTGGTTTGTGTATTATGTACAAATCACAAGCGCGTTTTTGTTAAATGATAATATCGACGTCCTTAAGAAGAAAATGGTAAAATAAGAATATAGAGTATAAATTTCATTTCACTAAAGACAGCATCTTTTTAAAAATACCTATAAACTGTAAAATACAAAGCAGAAAAGATACTCGGGGAAGAGTATGAAAAAGTAACCGTTGGCACACAGTTTAAGAAAGAGGTGGTTGTTATGAGTGATTTTGTAGAACGCAGAAGGTTTATACGGTGTTCAAGCACCATCTGTCATGCGATCATGACTTCAGACGAAAAGATTTGGGAAAAAATTAACCTCCGGAATATTTCCGCCGGAGGGCTGCGTTTTGAATCCAAAGAAGTGTATTTTGAGGGGCAGAAACTGTCCTTTGATCTTTTGGTCTATAATGCTTTTTCCGAATTCAATATGCAGTTTGAGGGAGAGATTGTCCATATCCACCAAAACGGCGAAAATACCAGTTACGGTGTCAGATTTATTAATATAAATAAATACTATCAGATTCAGTTAGATGAAATTATCCGCTCCAAAGTGAATATTACGGATTCATTATCGCATTCGCTCCACGGTCATGAAGAAGGAACCTACACTTTTATTCTGGCCCCAAAGCCCAAACGATCGAAAATTACAAGTATGTTATAAGCAGCCCCCTAAAAGGGCTGCTTTTGTATTTGTAAATTGAAATCCTTCGTTAAGAGGTGGAAGGAAAGAAGAGGATAAAATAGTAGGATATATACATGGTTTACATTTCATGGAATGTGGATTATAATTTTGTTGAGGTAGAATTTTACAGAATCTACAAGAACTTTGTCTGCTAACTATGCAGATCAGCTTCGGATGCTATGGAAAGAGGGTATCGGAGAATAAAAGCTGCATAAGCTAGTTAGCCTATTTATGAGGAATTATGTGATGTACAGGGTAAAAAAGAGCACAATTGACTTTGTCAGGGACTTCGATTATATTTCATTTTCCCTTGTTTTACTGGTGGCATCCTTTGGGTTGGTGGTGTTACATAGTGCTACACGGGTGGTGCCTTCAAATTTAAATGGAAATGGCTTGTTTGTAAAGCAGGTCATTGCACTGCTGATGGGAATTACTTTGTGCCTGATCATTAGCGCTGTGGACTATCAGAGTATAAAAAATTTAAGTTGGGTATTTTATACAGGATGTGTCCTTTTACTCGTAGGAGTCCTTTTTTGGGGAACAGGGAAAACGCAAGTCGGTACAAACGGATGGTTTAATTTTAAGGGAGTCAGCTTCCAACCCGCTGAAATAAGCAAATTGTCCTTTGTAGCTTTTATAGCAAAATTTTTTGAAAAAATAAAAGAGAAGGATAACAGGTATAAGAATATAGTAAAACTTATTTTATACGCAGCCATTCCCATTATCCTGGTTTTAGCCCAGCCAGATGCTGGCTCTGCTATGGTTTTCATGTTTATGTTTGCAGTTATGGTATACATTTGTGAAGTACCTTATAAATATATTTTCCTGGCAATAGGCTCTTTTTTGGCATCAATGCCGGTTGTATGGTTATTCCTCTTGCAGCCGCACCAGAAGGATCGGATAATGTCCTTTATATCTCCTGAGAAATATTCAAAAACCATCAGTTTCCAGGTTAGTCAATCAACAATGACGATTGGTGCAGGCCAACTGACAGGGAGCGGGCTTTATAATGGGATTCAAACGCAAAGCCTGGGTGTACCTGAAAAACACACGGACTTCATTTTTTCTGTCATAGGAGAAGAGTTTGGTTTTATAGGGTGCGGTGTTGTCATTGTCCTGCTTTTAGCGATTATACTGCGGTGCTTATATATAGCCAAAAAGTCTAAAGATGCCTATGGTTCCTTTTTAGTGATAGGGATAACAAGCATGTTCTTCTTTCACATTGCTGAAAACATAGGGATGAACATAAGATTGCTTCCGGTTACGGGCATACCCTTACCCTTCATAAGTTATGGCGGAAGTTCGCTGATAACTAACTTCATTGCTATAGGAGTGATCCTGAGTGTCTCTGCAGGAAATAAAAGAAAAGGATTATTTGCATGACACCCAACCCAAAAACGGGCGGAAGGAATCGGTAAAAGCTTTATTTTTTGCAGGAGGGAGTAATGTATGCTCAAAAGTAAGAGTAAATTAATCCTTATGCTGGCATTGTCCATATTGGGGTACATACTGGCAATACAATTTCGGAGTACGCTATATTCAAGCAAGCAAAGGCTGCCGGTTTCAGCTGAAATCAGTGTCCTTAAGGAGAATATACAAAGAGAAAAGCAAGTGGGGCAAACCCTTATCGAACAGATAAAAAATGCGGAAAAGACCAACCGAAGTTTGTTGGATTACCAGGCTCTCAGTAGCCATAATGATGCCGTCAGAAATTTAATTGCCACTAGAGATATACTCAAGCGCAGGATAGGGCTGACGGATGTGAAAGGTTCCGGAATAATCATTGAACTCATGGACGCACCGAAGGAAGCAAAAGTAAGTCCGCTGCTGGCGATCATTCATTACTCGGACGTCATGAAGGTTGTTAATGAGCTGAAAAAAGCAGGTGCCCAAGCGATATGTATAAATGATGAAAGAGTAATCTGGTCAAGTGAACAAATATGCGCAGGGCCTACCATTCGGATAAACAATAATCGATACCCCATTCCCTACATAATAAAATCCACGGGTGACCCCAATCAATTATATGAGGGGGTTGCAGAAAGCAGCATAGTCTCTGCACTGTTCGAGGCTAAAATCAGGGTGAGAATAGAGAAGTCCAAAGAAGTAGTAATACCTGCATACCGGCATAGTACGGACAATTTAATCAACGGATTAGAGGTGATTGACATTGAAACCGGGTAAGAATATTGCATTGGCTTTTGTATGTATGATCCTTGGATGTACACTTACGGTGCAGTTCAGAAGTATAGCCTATAACACAAAAATGGCCAGCCTGGAAAACCAAAGCTTAAGTGAACTTCGAAAAATACTATTAGATGAGAAGAAAAAGAATGATGAGTTGAAGAAGCGATATGACGAACTGGAAAAGGAAAACGCAGTATACGCAAATGCAAGCAGCAATGTAGACGTAACGATAGGTAAGCTGAATGAGGAAATACAGAGGCTTAAGATAATGGCAGGGGTAACGGCGGTAAAAGGCAAGGGAATTATAATAACGCTTAATAATAACGGACCTGTGCGTGTAACTGAGGGTCAAATATTGGATGTAATAAACGAACTTCGAGCATCGGACGCCCAAGCCATTTCCGTCAATGAAGAGCGGATCTTGGCGATGACGGAAGTGAGGAGCACTTTAAACTATATGATGGTAAACGGAAGGCAGACCTTACCCCCGTTCGTAATAAAAGCCATATCGAATTCCGATAGGCTGGAACATTCGCTCAAAATGATAGGGGGCGTTGTAGAACGGCTTGAAGAAGAGGATTTTATTAAAGTGGAAGTGAAAAAGTCTGACGAAGTTATTATACCGAGGGTACGGGATGACGGTACTACAATAAAGTATGACCTTTTAACGCCCATCAAATAAATTATTCCATAGATTTAAATCCTCCCAATGTGGTAAAATATACACTGCACTATACAAATTCGGATGGAACTTAGGGATCGCTAAAATATAACTTCCGCTAAAACTTTTTCAGGCTACTACAGCAGAGCCCCGTACCCCGAAAAAGTATCGGAAGTAATATTTCAGTCGACCCTTAGCTGATT
>JAEZXR010000073.1 GCA_023419605.1 Bacillota bacterium
AACACGGCAGTTAAGCTTCTCAGTGCCGATGATACTTGGAGGGAAACCTCCCGGGAAAGTAGGTCGCTGCCAGATTTATATCAACCCGCTTTGGTAATTCCAAAGTGGGTTGTTTTATTACTTAAAAATGCATAAGAGAGCAGTCTATTGAAAAAGCTTAGAATATAAAGTAAAATAGATGCAAGTAGAGATAAAAAATTAAAGGATGTATTCAATGAATAAAAATCATGGAGAAGAAAACATACTCACCCAAAAAGGCTTTAAAAATACAAAAGGACGCAAGGCCATCATCGATGTATTGGAAAAAGTGGAGATGCCTGTGTCGGCAGAAGAGATTTTCTTGAAGTTAAAGGATATGGGGGTTTCTACAAACCTGTCTACCGTATATAGGACATTAGAGCTTTTGGAGACAAAAGGATTGGTGAGCAAATCCCTGATTAATGAGGGAAAAGCAAGATTTGAACTGACGGGCGAGGGCCATCGGCATCATTTAGTTTGTACCGAATGTCAAAAAATCATTTCTATCGATACATGTCCAATCGAGCAGCTGGAAAATGAGGTGGGGAAGGAAACAAAGTTTTGTATAACGGGTCACCGGCTGGAATTGTTCGGAATATGCCCTGAATGCCAGAAAAAATAAAAAAACTCTGAAACAGAGTTTTTTTATTTTTTCTTGTATTAGTTATTGACGTTTTGAGCAGAGTATGTATAATAGAATTAAATGCAAATGATTTGCATTTGAAATAAATATAAGCTCTGTTTAAAAATGAGACAAAAAGGAAATAATCGAGAACAAAGAGCGAGTTAGGTGGTACGGAATGAAAAAGTTTTTTTTAAGAATCTTAGGTGTGGCAGCTGCTATCGGATTGCTGGCAAGCGCAGGATGCAGCAGTAAATCTCAAATGTCTACCAATGCAGGTGATGAGGGAAAGCTGGCGGTGTATACCAGTTTTTACACTATGTATGATTTTGCAAAGAAGATTGGCGGTGATAAAGTAAGTGTTTCGACTTTGGTGCCTCCGGGAACTGAGCCCCACGATTGGGAACCCAAGGTAAAAGATATCTCCAGACTGGAAAAGGCTCGTGTGTTTATTTATAATGGTGCTGAGATGGAATCCTGGGTGGATAAGGTGCTGGGTTCATTAAAAAATAAGGATTTAATTGTTGTTGAAGCCTCTAAAGATATAAAGCTTATTGAAGGGGATCACCACGAAGAAGAGGGTAAAGACGATAAAAAGAAGGATGACCATGAAGAACATGGAAATGATCCTCATGTGTGGCTAAACCCCATGTACGCGAAAAGACAGATGGAAGTAATTAAGGATGCTTTGGTTTCCGCTGATCCCGGCAATAAGGAGTACTTTGAAAAGAATTTCGAAGATAACTCCAAAAAGCTTGATGTGCTGGATAAGGAATATAAGGAGACCGTATCCAAATTCTCCAAAAAGGAAATCGTTGTAGCCCACCAAGCCTTCGGATACCTATGTGAGGCCTATGGACTAACGCAAATCCCCATAGAAGGGCTGAGTGCCGATGCCGAGCCAACAGCAGCCAGAATGGTAGAGATTGCAAAGTTCGCCAGGGAGAATAAGGTAAAGGTAATATTTTTTGAAGAACTGGTAAGTCCCAAAGTAGCCCAAGCCATAGCAAAGGAAGTCGGGGCGGAAACGGATATGCTCAATCCCATTGAAGGGATTACAGATGAAGATGTAAAAGCAGGAAAAGAGTATTTTTCCGTAATGAGAGATAATCTGGAAGCTTTACGGAAAGCTCTGCAATAAAAAAATTGCGTAAGAATGTTCGCTTCAGAGTTTTATAAGTAAAATAGGATGTGTGGGTATGGAAAAAATCATTGAAGTTAAAAATGTTAACTTTGGATATGGTGAAAAACTGATATTAGAGAATATCAGTTTTTCTGTTGAGAAGAATGACTTTGTCGGGATCATCGGTCCTAATGGCTCGGGGAAGAGCACTTTAATCAAGCTGATTCTGGGAATGATGACACCTGTTAGCGGGGACATTATGATACTCGGTGAGAACATCAAGAGGTTTAGCCAGTGGCAGAAGATCGGATATGTTTCCCAAAAGGCAAATGCTTTTAATACCAATTTTCCTGCAACGGTAGAAGAAGTCGTGGGAGCCAATCTGTATTCGAGAGTCGGACTGTTTAAAAGGCCTGGTAAAGAGCAGAGAAAGGAAATTCACAGGGCTTTGGAGCTGGTCGGAATGCAGGACTTCAAACACAGCTTGATTGGAAATCTGTCGGGAGGGCAGCAGCAAAGGGTATTTATTGCCAGAGTACTGGTGAGCCAGCCGGATATCATGTTTCTGGATGAACCGACGGTTGGAATCGATGCAAAATCTGAGGAGGCAGTCTACTGCTTGCTGGCAAAATTGAACCGTGAGCTGGGAATCACGGTGGTTATGGTAACCCATGACATCAGCGCTGTGACTTCCCATGCCAATAAACTGGCTTGTATGGGTAATAAGGGAATATATATACACGATCCGAAAGAAGGACTGACGGAGGAGTATCTATCAGAACTATATGGATATGGCGTTAAACTCCATGTTCATAAACATGATTGTGCAAATTGCAAAAGAAGAGAGGTTATATAGACATGCTTGAGATTTTTCAATCTGGTATTATGCAGAGAGCCTTTATCACCGGTATTTTGATTGCTATTATCACTCCTTGTATTGGTGTTATCGTTGTATTAAAGAGGCTTTCGATGATCGGGGATTCACTGTCACATAACTCTCTTGCAGGAGTGGCAGCGGGGCTTGTGGCAGGTATAAACCCAATTGTGGGAGCTGCTTTGTTCTCTGTCGCGGCTGCTTTTAGTATTGAAAAGATAAGAAAGTCCTTTCCTCAATACTCTGAGATTGCTATTGCTGTCATAATGTCTACAGGAGTTGGGCTGGCAGGTATTTTATCCGGTTTTGCGAAGAATAGTGCTAATTTTAACAGCTATCTTTTTGGAAGCATTGTAGCAATCAGTGATTTTGAATTGATCCTGGTTATCGGGCTAAGCGCAGCAGTTTTACTGACTATCTTTCTTTTATTTAAGGAGCTTTTTTACATTACTTTTGACGAAGAATCTGCCAGACTTGCAGGAGTGCCTGTAAAAGCTGTAAATTTCATTTTTACCTTGCTGACGGCGATTACTGTGTCGATATCGGCCAGAACGGTAGGAACCCTTGTTATATCGTCACTTATGGTGCTTCCCGTGGCTTCTGCAATGCAAATCGCACGGAGCTATAAGCAAACGGTAGCATATTCCATCGGGTTTGCGGTTGTTTCAACCATAATGGGTCTATTTATATCCTACTATGCGGATTTGCGGCCTGGTGGGACCATCGTACTGGTAGGTGTGGCAGCCCTGATCTGTACCCTGCTTTATAAAAATGTGTTGAAAAAGGCGCTGTTTCATAAAGCAGTGCGTGCAAATCTGTAAAAAATAATAATATTGTTAGCACTCTCCTTCAGAGAGTGCTAAATTTTTCTTGACATCCTTTTTTATACAGTAGTAAAATATAGTATGTAAAAAGTGCTGCTGCTGTCGGCGTATAAATTTGCTTATACAGGGAGTGGACAGCATAAAAAGTACTGTAAATGAAATGGGAGGGTTACGAATGCTACATGAGAATGGAAATATTTCCATACATACCGAGAATATTTTTCCTATAATAAAGAAATGGCTGTATTCAGAGAAAGACATTTTTTTGCGCGAGTTGGTATCAAACTCCTGTGACGCAATCAGCAAGCTGAAAAAACTGGCTTCCATCGGAGAAGCAGAAGTGCCTGCCAATACAAAATATCAGGTTAGGGTGATGGTAAACAAAGAGAACAAAACTATCACCATTGAAGATAATGGGATAGGAATGACAGGCGAAGAGGTTAAGAAGTATATCAATCAGATTGCCTTTTCCGGAGCAAAGGATTTTGTTGAGAAATATAAGGATAAGACAGACGAAGGGCAAATCATCGGTCACTTCGGACTTGGATTTTATTCAGCCTTTATGGTGGCTGAGAAGGTGCAGATCGATACCCTTTCTTTCCAAGCAGGAGCCCAGGCTGTAAAATGGATAAGCAGCGGGGGAATGGATTATGAAATGGATATTTCAGACCGATCCGGCCGTGGAACAACCATCACTTTGTTTATGGCAGAAGACAGCCTGGAATTCCTTGATACGTTTAAAGTACGGGAAACCCTGGAGAAGTATTGCGCATTTATGCCTTTTGAGATCTATCTGGAGGATGCTGCTGCTAAAGATAAGACAGAAGAGAAGGAAGAAGAGAAAAAAGAGCCTGTGCCCCTTAATGATACAAACCCTCTGTGGCTGAAGAATCCAAAAGATTGTACGGACGAAGAGTATAAGGAATTCTACAGGAAGGTGTTCCATGATTTTAATGATCCGCTGTTTTGGATTCATTTGAATATGGATTATCCTTTTAACTTAAAAGGAATATTATACTTCCCGAAACTGAAACATGAGTTTGAAACCAACGAGGGTCAAATCAAGTTATTCTATAATCAGGTGTTTGTAGCGGATAATATCAAGGAAGTAATACCGGAATTCCTGATGCTTTTAAAGGGTGTGCTGGATTGTCCGGATCTCCCGCTGAATGTTTCCCGCAGCTTCCTGCAAAATGACGGCTATGTCAGTAAAATATCAACACATATTACCAAGAAGGTTGCGGACAAGCTTACAGCCCTCTTTGAGAATGAAAGAGACAATTATAACAAGTACTGGGATGATATAAATCCTTTCGTAAAGTATGGATGTTTGCGCGAAGCGAAGTTCTTTGACAAGGTAAAGGATATTGTAATTTACAAAACAACCCAGGACGATTACGTGACATTGAAGGATTATCTGGAGCGTAACAAGTCCAAGCATGAAAACAAGGTGTTTTACGTTACGGATGAAAGACAGCAGTCCCAATATATAAAGATATTTAAAGAAAATGACATGGAAGCCATCATACTCAATACAATGATTGACAATCACTTCATTTCTTTCCTTGAGACGAAGGAAAATGAAGTAAAGTTTACCCGGATTGATGCGGATTTGTCAGATAACCTGAAGGAAACCGCCAATGAAAATGAAACAGAGACCAAGGATATTGGAGAGAAGCTGGAAAAGCTTTTTAAGGACAGCTTGAACAATGATAAGCTGAAAATCCAGGTGGAAGCTCTCAAATCCGCGTCAGTACCCGGCATGGTTCTTCTTTCGGAGCAGTCCAGAAGAATGCAGGAAATGAGCAGGATGTTCGGCGGCATGAATATGATGGGAATGTTCCCTGACGAGATTACGTTAGTCCTCAACAGAAACAATAATTTAATTCAGGCACTGCTGAAGATCAGCGATAGCGATGAACGGAAGGAAGACGTGAAAATGATCTGTGAGCAGGTGCATGATTTGGCTATGATGAGTCACAAACCATTAGAGCCCGAAGCTATGAACCGGTTTATCGAAAGAAGCAATCAGATTTTAAGCCGGTTGGCCACTATATAAATTATAGGGATTCACCTGTTATATAAATTTAAAGAGTATAAAGCTCACCTTGCAAGGTGAGCTTTATACTCTTTAAAACTTTAGAAGGATTTTGCCCGGAAATGTAGAATATTAAACTATCAGTACAATATACTTCGCCTGAGAACAAATCGACACAAAGCAGAGTGTAAAATGTACTTTTGCGCTATGCGGGAATAAGAGGAAATATGTTGCCGTGCGTATTCGTGCGATGAAACTATAAGTGGTGATATTTATGCTCAGATTAAATATTGAAGACGAGTTTATACATTTTGTTGATATAAAGCGAGAGCAATTGCCTGAGATACTGGAATGGTATAACAACGTAAAAGAGTTCAAATATGCGACGGGAATTGATAAACCCATTGACATGAAAGATCTGATTCGGAAGTATGAGGAAGTGGCGATCTGCAGCAGCGAGTTTTTTGTGGGAATCTATAGGAACGATGCGAAAAAGATGATCGGCATATTGAAAGGAAGGCTGAAAAGCAGTGATCATCCGGTTGTATGGATTAGCTCCATTGCCATAGACCCCGGTATGCAGGGACAAGGCTATGGTGGAATGGCACTGGAGCTGCTTTTGAAGTATTTCCGGCAGGTGAACCATATCAAGACTGTCTACATTTCGGTGGTAGAAGGAAATAATATCGGCATGCGGTTTTGGATAAAAAAAGGCTTTCAAATGATTAGAAAGATTGAAAAATACATGACCCTCGATGAACGTAAGCAAAGTGTATTCATAATGGCAAAACATATTTAATTATGTTAACAATTTTTCGATTTTTTTATAAAATATAATATACGCAAGAAATAACGAATATATTATTACAAAGTGGTTAAAAATCGGTTAATAATTAATGTAAATTATTCCTCAGGAGGTTTGACAAACCATTTTTAGATAGGTATAATGATTGGGAAATATAAAAAAATGCTGAATCTCCTTGAAAAAAGGAGTACGGAGGAACCAAATCAATGGGGTGAATCTGTTTCAAAGGCAACGAGAGGGAATTGCGGCAGAACAATGTCATAATTTCTTAGACTTACGGTGATGAACATTCAACTTTTGAAATCGTAGGGTGATCCTATTACCCGAGCCCGTCAGCTAACTTCGGAAGCAATAAATAGGAGGTTTCCAAATGAAGAATATTAAGAAAGCACTTGTAAGTGCTAGTGTGTTTGCTGCTCTTATGGGATTACTGGGTACTTCAGTATATGCTAATGGGCAGGTTGGCGTTGTAACTGCCGATCTTTTGAACATTCGCTCCGGAGCAAACACAAATTCAGATGTTTTGGCTCAATTAACAAGGGACGCACAGGTTAATGTTATTGAAAGCACCGACGGTTGGTACAAAGTAAGCACCGGCAACCTCTCAGGTTGGGTATCGGGCCAGTATTTGTCTGTTTCTTCCGGTACCGTAAAAGGTACAGTAACGGGAAATAATGTCAATGTCAGGACCGGTCCTGGAAAAGGATATGACGTTGTAGTTTCAGTCAATACCGAAGGGGTTGAAGTGCTGGATACTTCCGGAGATTGGTATAAGGTTAGATTTTCATCCGGAACTGAAGGCTGGGTTTATGGTGACTATGTCTCCACAGGCGGTTCGGTAGTGTCCAGGGGAGAGTCTCTTGGAAATAAGATGATTGACTATGCACAAAAGTTCCTTGGGGTAAGGTACGTGTGGGGAGGTAGCTCCTCAAGCGGGTTTGATTGTTCGGGCTTTGTTAAAGCGGTGTACAACAATTTTGGAATTGACATCAATAGAGTAGCTGCAGATCAAGCAACACAGGGTACATACGTAAGTACTTCAAACCTGAGGGTTGGTGATCTCCTGTTTTTCGATACAGACGGTGGCAAGAATTATATTAATCATGTAGGTATCTATATGGGAAATGGCAGGTTTATTCATGCTTCATCCGGCGCAGGTAAGGTCGTAACCGACAGCTTATGGGGAGGATTTTACGAAAAAAGTTATATGACAGCTAGAACATTCACTCGTTAGCCGTATTAATGATGCGCTCCTTGAATAAGGGGCGCTTTTTTATGCGCGTGCCAACTTTTCCTCATACTTTGGAAAGGCACATGCGCAAACAAAAGTGGCAAAGCCGCCTTTGTTCATGCTAAGGAAATTATGGTTTTCAATTTCCCTGGCATGGGGTTGGCAAAGGGGATTCCCCTTGCCGTTTCAGGGGGGTGCTCAGGAGCGTTAGCTCCGTCGAAGGGGACCTAGGGTCCCATAGCGAAGAACAAAGTGCGGTAGCATTTTGTTCTATTCAATAAATAAGAGGAGGAATAGGAGATAAAACTTGTAGAAGCAGTTATTGGCAGGCCTTTGGTGGTCTTTGCCCTTTTTTTGATTTTGGGGATTGCAGTATCCTATCAAAGCGACTCCTATGCTATCGCAGTGATTTCCCTGCTGCTGCTTATGGCAGGCGCGGTGTTTCTCTATTGGCGTTATAAAGGGTTGTTATTCATACTCGCAGGGGTTGTCTTGTTTTACTCCATAGGATCTTTTGAATATCTGGTAGTTAAAAATTCGGTGACCGGCAGGTTCCAGAAATATGATGGCCGAGAGGTGACCATCACGGGTATGATTCGGTCCTTTCCTGATGAAAAGAATGCAACTACGGCCTACGTTATTGGAGTGGAGCGCCTGGAGGCAGAGGGGGCGGTGCTGAAGGTCAAAGGAAAGATTCTTCTTTCAGTTCTTAAGGCGGAAGATGTAAAAAGCATGGATTATGGAAGAATGATATCCGTTAAAGGGGAACTTACGATTCCAAAGGGACAGAGAAATCCCGGAGGCTTTAATTACAGGGCGTATCTAGCGGGGAATGGAGTTTCTGCCACTGTTTTCACCACCCAATCCAACATAACCTACTACAACAAGCTCGGGGCGAACTTCATGGAATCATCGGGTTTGGCAATAAGAAACAAAATTATTGAAACAATCAATAGAAGTTTACCGCGACAGCAGGCTGGTTTGCTTAACGGAATGCTTATCGGATACAGGGAGGGTCTGGATAAGAAGGTGCAATCGGTATTCAGTGATGCTGGCTTATCACATATTATGGCCGTTTCAGGAGCTAATGTTGTGTTCATTATATTGCCATTGCTATTCCTTTTACAAAGGGCGCGTGTCGGAAGGGCCGGTTCCAATTTAATTATTATTGGAGTTCTCGTTTTATTTGTATATGTTACAGGATTTGAGCCTTCCGTTTTACGTGCTGTTGTTATGGCCATTGTTATGCTGCTGGGAAGGATTATACTGAGAGACGCTGAGGTATATACAAGCATCGCGCTGGCAGCGATTGGAATGCTGATTTATAATCCTTTACTGCTTTTTAACATCGGTTTTCAGCTTTCCTTTGCGGCGACCCTTTCATTGGTACTATTCTATACTTCTATCAAAAACAGTCTTGATTTCAAATTCATGCCG
Source organism: Bacillota bacterium (assembly GCA_023419605.1). Lineage (GTDB taxonomy): Bacteria > Bacillota > Clostridia > Acetivibrionales > JAEZXR01 > JAEZXR01. The sequence goes on from JAEZXR010000073.1 coordinate 8,973, forward strand.
GAGCTCATTGCAGATGTACTGGCTGCGACGCTGGCGGCACAGATCGGGGTACTGCCTGTTTCCCTTTTTCATTTTAACCAGATATCCCTGATTGCTGTATTGTCAAATTTGCTGGTGGTTCCATTGACACAGTTTGTGACGATACTGGGGTTTGCCATGGCTTTTATCGGGCAATTCAGTTTGTTTCTCAGCGAGTTAATCGGTTATGTTAACTGTTCTCTGCTCAGCTTTATTTTATACATTACAAAGGTTACGGCAGCAGTTCCTTTTGCAGTACTGAAAGTACCGACTCCCTCCTGGCTGTTCATTATAGGCTATTATGCAGTTGTAGTTTTTCTTCTTTGGTATAAGCCATTGTTTAAACCTGTGGTCCGCCTGGAGTATTATGTCTATAGTGCAGCTGTTTTTCTTGCAATCCTGATGCTTCCTTTGTTGATCCCTAAAGGGCTTGAAATGGTTTTCCTGGATGTTGGACAGGGAGACTCGACTTTTATCCGGACGGCGGGAGGCAAGACAATCCTGGTGGATGGAGGTGGATTCAGCAGCAGAACAAACACGGATACTACCATGGGAGATACGGTAGTGATACCGTTTTTGCTGGATCAGGGTGTTGCCAAGCTGGATTTGGTTATTGCGACACATGGGCATGATGATCATGTACAAGGACTTCTATCGGTTGTAAAAAGCTTCCCGGTAGGGACTCTGGTAGTTCCCAACAATCCCGGGTTGGAAAAAGAGTTTAAGGACCTTCTGGCAGAGGCCGCCAAGAGAAAAATTCCTGTCAGGGCTTGCGAGAAGGGAGATAGGATCACCATGGACCCCAATACCTTTTTTGAGGTTTTACATCCGAAAAAAGGGTATGAAAGGGAGGGTACATCTTTAAACCTTGGCTCCATCGTGTTAAAATTGGATTATAAGGATACTGAGGTTTTGTTGACAGGGGACATGGAAGAGGAAGTAGAGAAAATCCTGCTGGAGGATGGCGTGGATCTGCAAAGCGATTTTCTCAAAGTGGCCCACCATGGTTCCACGACCTCCTCTTCGGAAGCATTTATTGCGGCAACGAAGGCAAAAGGCGGTGTCATCAGTGTCGGTAAAAATAATTATGGACATCCTGCCGGTGAAGTAATAGAGCGGCTGGAGGATCGTTCCATGAAAGTATTCCGAACGGATCGGGATGGAGGAATCGTTTTAAGGTCAAAAGGGAAAAATATAAAAATATATGAAACGGTAACGGTGAAGCGATGAGTATCGATAGTTTAAAAGAAGATTTAAAAACAAAGAAATTTAAAAGTCTGTATCTCTTTTATGGGCCGGAGGAATATTTAAAGAAATACTATCTCGAGAGTATGGAGAATGCCCTTCTTCAAGAGGATTTGAAAAGCCTGAACAAGGTAGTTCTGGAAGGGAAGATTACAACAGGTACTATAATCGATCACTGTGAAACCCTCCCGGTATTCTCGGATAAAAAGCTGGTAGTGGTGAAGAATTCCGGTCTTTTTAAGGCAAAAGGCAAAGGCGGACAGGAAGGAAAGGGAAGAACTGCGAAGGATGACTTTCTGGACTACCTGGCAAATGTCCCTGATCATACCTGCCTTGTTTTTTATGAGGAAGAGATTGACAAGAGGATGAAAGCAGTGGATTCCGTGAAGAAAAAAGGCCTGATCGTTGAATTTTTATACCAGAAGCCCGCAGAATTGGTAAAATGGGTATCCAAGGCATTCAAATCCAATAAAAAAGACATCGATCCCATGACGGCATCCCAGTTGGTGGAAAACTGTGAACAGGGAATGACGGAGATATTGAATGAGATTAACAAATTAGTTCTATACACCGGTGAACGAACCAAGATTACAGGAGCCGATATTGAAAAAGTTTGCACCAAGTCTGTAAAGAGCAGGATTTTTGATTTGACGGACGCTATTTCGGAGAAGAACGCAGCAAAAGCATTAAATCTCCTGGAGGATATGGTGATTCTCAAGGAACCGATGCCGAAGGTTTTGTTTATGATTACACGACAATTCCGGCAAATCCTCGAAATGAAGCTTTTGTGCGGCAGCGGCATGCGACAGGATGAGGCTGCCTCAAAGATCGGAATTACTCCTTTTGCAGCAGGCAAAATCCAGAAGCAATCCAACGGATTTAGCGTAGAAACCCTGAAGCAGGCTGTAGAGGAGTGCTTGGAACTGGATATGGCAATTAAAACGGGGCGTATGGATGATCGCATCGCGGCAGAATTGCTGATAACACGATATTCTCAAAAGTAAGAAAGCAAAACCCTGTGAACTTTTCAGTATGTTGTTTCGTATAAATTGTAGAGTGAGGAATCCGACGTATACAGGCACTTGAGCAGAGGGAGTAAATTCCCTAGAATACAGGTAATGACCAAAGGTAGGACACAAGATGGGCGAAGAATGGATACGGGAAGCGAAGAATGGAAACCAGGAGGCGATGGCTCAGCTCTTATATAGTAACTATGAGTTCCTATACAAGTTTCTCATAAAGCTTACCTTCAATGCAAGTCTGACGGAGGATCTGGTACAGGAAGCCATGGTGAGGGCCATTGAAAAGTTTCATCTTTATGATGCAGCGAAGTCCAAGTTTTCTACCTGGCTTATTGCCATTGCACAAAATCTGTATCTGGATTATCTGAGGAAAAATAAGAGAATACAATTCCATGGGGAAGAGGATCAAATTTGCGAGGTGCAGGCGGAAGAAACCATAAGGACGGATGATAGCTGGCAAAGAGTGGTAGATGCACTTAGAGTGCTTCCTGAGACAATTCGGATTCCAATTGTATTAAAGCACTACTATGGGTATTCGCTGGAAGAGATTGCGGATATTATGTCAATCCCTCTGGGTACGGTAAAATCAAGGATACACAACGGTCTTAAGACCCTGAGAAAGGAGTTGGAACCGCATGAAGGAAAATAGTGATGACGGGATCGAGAAAAAGGTCAGAAAGGGTCTGGAACAGTTAGACCAAGCCACAACCATCAGGACTCCTGAGATGGGGCACTTTCGCCAGATGGTGGCCAGGGTGGAGGAAAAAAGGAAAGCGCGGGAACGAAGAGAAACACTTTTATTTTTTCTATGCACGGTTATCATACTCAGTGTAGAAACTTATGCATTTAGCCGCTCTTTCACATTTTTCGTTATTGTTCAATTAATTATGCTGGTTTTACTCCCCGCCGGGCTTTTATTTGCATACCGTGGAGGCAAAGGAGGGGGCGTCTATGACTAAGACGGTAACTATACCACTATATGGGTGGATATTGCTGGCTGCACTGCTGTTCAGTCAAGGTTCCTGGCTTTTCCTGGATGCAAGAAAAAGAGGTGCAAATCCTTGGTTTTGGGGAGTTGTGGGATTGATCCAATGTCCTTGGCCTTTTATTATCTATTGGATTGTAGTAAGAAAAATATTTCGAAAGAGAAACAATTAATTTTACTCATAAGAACAGGTACTGAAAATAGTGCCTGTTTTTATTTGTGTGAAATGAACTTTTGATTGGATTGAAACGTAGTATCAATGAAATACTGTTAAGAAGGTAAATATAAAAACAGGAGGTAAGCTGTTATGGAAGAATTAAGACAATATCTCCCCTTTATACTGCCCATTGCGATTTTGCAGTTTACACTGGCTGTTTCCGCTTTAGTAAGCCTTTATAAAAGAAACAGGGTGAGATTCGATAACAAGTGGATTTGGGTAGCCATTATCCTTTTAGGAGGAATTTTAGGACCCATTATTTATTTTGCAGCCAGAGGAGATGAGGAATAAATGATTGCGGTTGAAACACAAGGCCTGACGAAAAAATTTAATAGTTTCAAAGCGGTGGATGGGCTGGACCTAAGAGTTCCTGCGGGTTCCATTTACGGATTTCTCGGACCCAATGGAGCAGGAAAGACAACAACCATTAAAATGCTGACGGGACTATCCAAGCCGTCTTCCGGTACCATTACGATTTGCGGGAAACCGGTTCAATTCGGAAATACGAAAAACAGGATTGATATCGGATTTCTGCCGGATGTACCTAATTTCTATGATTGGATGTCAGCGAGGGAATTTCTTTGCTTTGCCGGGGACCTCTTTGGAATAGAGGATAGAATCCTGAAAAAGAGGGTAGAGGATCTGCTGGATTTGGTGGGGTTGAAGGGCGTGAATAAAAAGGTACGGGGATTTTCCAGAGGAATGAAGCAGCGGCTGGGAATTGCCCAGGCCTTGGTGAACGAACCGAAGGTGGTATTTCTGGACGAACCGACTTCTGCCCTGGACCCTGTGGGAAGAAAGGAAGTCATGGATATTATCGCCAAGCTGGCGGGACAGGTAACTGTTTTTTTCTCCACGCATATCCTGGAGGATGTGGAGCGTGTATGCGACAGGGTGGTAATATTGAACGGAGGGAAGGCCATAATAGAGGACTCCATGGAAAACCTGCGAGTAAAATATTCCAATAGGAACATACTTCTTCAGTGTAAGGGGGAGAAAGCTGCAGAGTTAATCCGCACCCTCCGGAACTGTAGTTGGATTGAAAAGGTAGTTGAACAGGAGGGGGGAGAGTTGAGGCTGGAAGTCAGTGATATAAAGGCTGCACAGCAGCAGGTCCCAGGTATGCTTCATCAATGCAATATGAGTTTGGAAAAGTTTGTAGTTCAACAGCCGTCGCTGGAGGATATATTTATGAAGGTGGTGAGCAGTTCATGAAACCCTTTGCTTTTTTAAAAAAGGAACTGAAGGAGATCCTCCGAACCCCGAAGATTTTCATATTGCCGACCATATTCCTGATTTTCGGGTTTGCAAGTCCACTCCTTGCCAAAAGCATGCCGGAGTTGCTGAAAGCCCTGGTGAGCGACTTCCCCATCCTTGTAAAAGAACCAACCTATGTGGATTCCTATGCACAATTTTTTAAGAATATGGGGCAAATCGGGATTATCGTTGTCATCCTTACTTTTATGAGCAGTATCGTGGAAGAAAAGGTAAAAGGATCTGCCATCCTGGTTCTTACCAAGAGGGTATCCAGGACCCAATTCATAGTAAGCAAGCTGGCAGCGGCACTGCTGTTATTTACCGGAGCCTATATACTGGCATCTGCTGCCTGTATCTACTATACCTATTTATTGTTTCCTGTTTTCTACAGTTCGGGTATGATAGAAGCTTTTTTTCTTTTTTGGATGTATGGGGTGTTCATCCTTTGTACTACGATGCTGGCCAGTACAGTGGCCAGGTCCCATACCATGGCTGCAGTGCTGGCTTTCCTTATTTTTGCACTTATGTCTGCCGGTTCTGCCATCCCGAGAGTGGGTGAATATTTTCCTTCCTACCTGGGCTCTGTAAATATGCAGATACTGGTGGGAAGCAAGAATTGGAGTGATGCAGTCGCTTCATTGCTATCAGCTGCACTGGTTTCCATAATGATGGTGGCAGCCACCATACAAATTTTTAAAAGACAGGAAATATAGGAAAAAGGACCTGACGATCAGGTCCTTTCTCCTATTAATGCCCTTTTTTCTTTTCCATACGTTGCTGAAATTTCTGTTCCTTTGCTTGTTCCTTTTGCTCTCTGGTCAAGGCTTTCCTCTCCACTTTTTTCTGTTCAAACTCCAGTTTCATGGCCTCCTGAGCCTTGGTAGAAACCCCGGAACGGCTCATCAGACGATGGATCTCACGCTTTTGCCGCTTGGGATTCACTTTCTTCTGTGCTTGTGCTTGAGCATCCACCGGAATGACTCCGGTAAAGGTAAGTTTATAGTAACCATCTGTAATAAGGCTATAAACTTCCGGTGTTGAGGGTTCGGAACCGAAAGTAAATTTACTGGCAGAATACAATTCTCCGTCAAATCTTTCGAAAATTCCAACCCAGTATGGGTCTTCAAAGCAAACGGTCAGAGTAATATTCATTTGCTCCCCTTCTTCCATGTAGTTTGCTACCGGAAACGGACGACCCGAAGGGGAAGGTTACTGATACCCAGATAGAGTATGCCCGGACTACCGACCGGACTGTGTTTTTATCCCGGCTATATAAAGTATACAGGAAGCGAGGGTCTGAATCAAGCCTGTATCCTTGCTTTAATAGTTCCAACGGTATCGGCAATAACTTTCGATGCCGGTTTTGCGCTGCTCTCCTCAACCCGCGGCAACAGGAAGGTAATGGCGGCTAAACGAATCAGTCCGGAAATAATGAACAAGAGATGAAAACCATTCAATTTTTGCCCGAGCAGAAATGGAATATCGAGTTTTTCCAGGACAGGCCGGATATATTCCATAAAGGCACCGCCGCAAACATAGGCGAAAGCAATACCGATGGTAGCGGTCATAAGGGAATAGCAGGCAACATAGATGGATCTGTTTTTCTCCGGCGCAAGCCATACGGACATGTTGAGGTTTGCCATGTCGAGGCCGGGCCAGCAGATTCCGGATATGAAATTCATAACCAAAAGGACTGCATAATTCTGTGGAGTTGCAAAAAGCCACAGAAAGGGGAGTAAGACTGCAATGGTGCAGCAGATTCTTGAGATGGGCTTGTTTCCATACCGGTCTGCCAGTTTCCCCCAGAATTGAACAAAAAATATGGTGGCTATGCTGGCCAGCACCTGCGTAAAAAGTGAAATGATCAGGTAGCTCATCTTCAGATGCTCGATCATATATACATTAAAGAAGGGGCCGGCGAAATTTACACCGAAGGTCCAGGTGGAAACAAAAAATACAAGATACATATAGTTCTTGTTTTTGAAAGGCTCGGAAAAAAGCTTGAAAAAAGGTGTTTTCTCCTTTGGAACTTCCATGGGAGGATGCTTGATCCAGAAAAAGCACAATATATCCATGGCGCCCAGGATGGCAACGGCGACAAATACGATGGCAAACCCGTTAAAGCCTTTGAAAATATCAAGGAATTTACCGACAGCCAGACCTGCGACAACGGTGGTGATGGTGGATACCATGGTTCTGCGGCTGAAATAACGCCCTCTGATTTCCATTGGAATCAACTGTCCCATCCAGGACCAGAAGGATACGGCAGCGATTGAATTTGCAGAGGTTGAAATGGTAATCAGTACCGTAATGGACCAAATAATGATATTTTTATGGCTCATGGGAACCAGTAAAGGGATAATAGCAATAGGAATCCACATAAGTCGGTGAATTAAACCGAAGATGATAAACAGAGTTTTCCTCTTGCCTGTGCTTTCAATAAAATAAGAGGCAAAGACCTGGAGTATACCGCCTACAACAGGCATTGCCATGATGATTCCGTAAACAAGGTCCCCTGCACCCAATTCCCTTATAAAACCGGTAAAAGGAGCACCTCCCAGAGGATTTCCAATGACGGCAAAAAAAGCCTGGCCGAAGGTGATGGCTAGAATAACAAGGTTCAAGCTCCTTCTCAGATCACTTATTGAAGACTTCTCTCTACTTTTCATAATACGACCTCGACAAATATAGTGGTGTTTATTCTCCAACGATTCTTTTCATCATACTGATCCTGGCAAGCTGCTCAAATTGGTCGCCTAGCGGCGCAAGTGAGTCAAAATCCTGATATTTCTCCTTGAGGGCAAGGGTGAGGAGGTGGTCGGTGAAAGCCGGATTTTTTGGAAGGAGGCTGCCATGAGAATAGGAACAGTACACATTCTTATAAACAGCGCCTTCATATCCATCTTCGCCGTTATTTCCATTACCCTTTATCACCTTGCCCAGCGGTTTGACACCGGAACCCAGATAGGTTCGGCCGGAATGGTTTTCAAAACCCACGATACGGCCGTCAAAGCCTTCATTTTTCAAAAATTCACATTCAACAACAATATTTCCGATCATTCGCTCCTTTCCTCCGATAGTCCAGAGGTCTAAAGCTCCAAGAAATTCGATATCCTTCCCATCCCAGGTTTTGTAATATTTGCCCAGAAGCTGATAGCCTCCGCAAATACAAAGGAAAACCTTATTGTTTTCTATAGCATTTCGAATTTCGTTGCCTTTTTTATCCAAAACGTCATCCTGGATGATCTGCTGTTCATAATCCTGTCCGCCTCCAAGAAATATAATGTCATAATTTTCAGGAGCGAAACTGTCTCCAAGGGTGATGTTGGTTACATTGGCCGATATTCCTCTCCACTGAGCCCTTTGCTTTAGTGCGATGATATTTCCCCGGTCCCCGTAGAGGTTTAAAAGGTCGGGGTAGAGGTGACAAATATTTATCTCAAACATATTATTTCCAGAACTCCTTTAATCCGAATTTTTCCTTCAAAATATTTCTTATATCCAGCAAGGCCGTATAGGTTGGCAGAATGTATAAATTATGGCCTTCCGGGGTTTTTGACAAAGCGGTATCAATGAGCTCCCTGTAATCTTTTACAATACCGATCCGGTTGGTGTCAATTTCGGCATATTTAAGCCGGACCGCCATGTCTTCCGCTCTTTGGCCGGAGGTATACATAAAGTCTGTCCGGGCCTGAATTCCCTGAAGCTTCTCAAAATCAACATCCCAAAGCCAGGAAATATCCGTTCCATCTGCCAGATTATCGTTAATAATAAATGCAATCTGCATATTTTTTTCGTCCGTTAGAAGATGATTAAGGACCTGATTAAATCCTGTAGGGTTTTTTACCAGGATCAGCTGAATATTTTTTCCCTGAGCCTGAATGGTCTCCATTCTCCCAAAGCCGCACTCGAAGCTTCCAAGGGCTTTTACCGAGTTTTCCACGGGCAGGTTCATGAGGTGGCCGCAAGCCACAGCGGCCATGGCATTATAAATATTGTACAATCCCGGAAGATTTACCTTGGAAGAGTACACTTCGCCGTTCCCCGCGTTACCGACTGTAAAGCGAACCTGTGAGTAGGTACTGGTCAGTTCATCTACTTTAACGCAGGTTATATCGGTAGCGTGCTTCTCATATCCGCAATTGGGGCAGGCAAAAGTGCCGAGATGCCCGTATACATGGTTCCGGTACTGGTATTTTGTCTTGCAGTAGATGCAGAAGGTGGCATCGGAATTGGCAACTTCCTCCACTCCTTCGTGGGCGTTTATATCAAAGCCGTAATAAACGGAATCACGGCCCGTATCCCTGCCCAGAGAAGCGCATAAGGAATCATCCGCATTTAAGACCAGCTTGGTCTTACTGCCCTTTTCGATGCCTTCCTTCACACCCCGGAGTGTTGTGTACAGTTCACCGTAACGGTCCAACTGGTCCCGGAAGAAGTTGGTTACCACAAGGATATCCGGTTCCAGATAGTTGCTCATGACATTGAATGCGGCTTCATCAATTTCAATCAATGCTGTGGCAGCTTTGCATTTCCCGGAAAAATTGACGGCATCAATGAAGGTTGTTATAACTCCACCCACCAGATTGGCTCCGGATTTGTTGGTAATATATTCAATTCCGTTTTCTTTCAGCATTTGCCCGATAATACGGGTTGTAGTAGTCTTTCCGTTGGTACCCGTAACCATAATGGTTTTAAAGCTGCGTGAAATGACTTTTACAATATCGGGGTACAGTTTTCGTGCGACTTTGCCCGGCAGTGTCGTACCCCCTTTTTTTGTGAGTCTGCAGAGTTTTATTGTCAGTTTGGAGATTGCGATGGTAAAATACAGCCGTAAATTCATATGTACCTCTTATCTTTTTTAGTATATCTTCTGTATGGCTTTCATTGAATCGCACACAGTGATTTATAATTTAAAAACTTCATGCTTAAATTATAGCACAGAAACCGGTGTTATACACCTTTGATTTGAATGTTTTGCAGCAGGATTATAATTTATGGAGCGGCGGAAGCCGGGATAAGGCTTTCCGGATGAATATTTTACAGAAAAATAATTGATACCCACCGGGCAAAGTGGTAAAATAGAGGGTACATGGAAATGTGCCCATATTCCAACACACACGGGGGGGTGTGAAATAGGCCCGAGACCTATTGACCTGCATCTGAAAGCACTGAGGAGTATGGGAGTAAAAATTCATGATGCAAACCGGGGCTTTATTTATGCAGAGGCGGAGCGGCTTAAAGGGTGCGACATCCAGTTGGACTATCCCAGTGTTGGAGCTACGGAGAACGTCATGATGGCTGCTGTTTGTGCCGAAGGAGAAACGTACATACGAAATGCTGCCAAAGAACCTGAGATTATGGATCTGCAAAAATTCCTTAATGGAATCGGAGCGGATGTATCAGGGGCAGGAACCAGCGTTATACGCATTAAGGGCGTAAACTCCAAGTTACGGGATATTGACTATACGGTTATGCCTGATAGAATTGTGGCCGGTACATACATGGTGGCCTCGGGAATTACCGGTGGGGATATCACTTTAAAAAATGTAGTGCCCGAGCACTTAATACCGATTATATCCAACTTAAGGGATTGTGGGTGCAGGATCAATACAAAGAAAAATACCCTGCACATATCAGGCCCTGCACGGCCAAGGGCCATAGACATTCTGAGAACGCTGCCTCATCCGGGTTTTCCAACCGATATGCAGGCACAAATGGTTTCCATGTTGAGCATAGCCAGAGGAACCAGCATCGTTGTAGAAACTGTTTTTGAAAACAGATATAAACATGTGGAGGAGCTTTTGCGCATGGGTGCCAATATAAAACTGGAAGGAAGGCTCGCAGTTATAAAAGGTGTAAAGAAGCTTACCGGAGCCAGTGTTTGTGCAAAGGACCTAAGAGGCGGAGCTGCATTAGTGCTTGCCGGGCTTATCGCAGATGGGGAGACGGTGGTTAATGAAATCAAACATATAGAGAGAGGCTACGAAAGAATTGAAGAAAAACTATCGCAGGTTGGAGCTTTAATTCGAAGAGAAGGGTAATAAATACTATAAAGTAGAACTGGTGGCCCTCAAAAAATACGCCGGGTTGTAGGATGTCCTAAAATAATTACATAGTCTTTTTTGCAGAATCTCTATGGCTTCCATGGAGGGCATGGCAAAATTATAGACTATGTTATTATTTTACAAGCTTCAAGTTGTTTTTCTGAGGGACCATTTACTACGAACACAGGTATCGGTAAAGGGGTAGAAACATTGAATACGCTTGATACAAATGATAACTATAATATACAGGATAGAAGAAAGAAAAGAAAGCAGCAGAAAGCGAAGCAAAGGCTTGCGAGGCTGAAGCGGTTTTTGGTTTTTGTATTGTTTGTTTCTACGCTGACAGGGTTGGCGCTGTCCCCTCTGTTTAATATCGTGGTTATGGAGGTTTCGGGAAGCCAACACTACGAGAGTGAGGAAATAACAGGCGTAACTGATCTTTCTTTGGGCAATAATGCATTCAAAAGCCTCGTTTATGAGTACAGGGATTTTACGAAACTTATATTGTTCCGGTATGCCAAGGCAGAGGAGCGAATTAAGCAAAGCTTTCCTTACGTAAAAGAGGCGAAAGTCCGATATATGGTTCCCGGAAGGATTAAGATTGATATTACAGAGAGAACGCCTTTTGCCGTTATTACCGGGACAGAAAATGACCTTCTGGTGGATAAAGAGGGATATATTCTGGAATCGGCTAAGAATATGGATAGAAACGATTTGGTTGTAATAAATGGTATAAAATTTCAAGATGTCAAACCCGGACAAGCTGTGACCTCAAATATTTCAGATACCATGGAGGTGCTTACACGTCTCTTGAAGGCGATGGAAGAATCGGACGCCAGCGATTCCTTTAAACTGGTTCCCACCATCCAGGCGGTGAATCTCGCAGATTTAAGAAATGTGCGGCTTTTCCTGGATGGAAGGGTTGCTGTGAATTTAGGCGATGTAGGCGGCATCGATAACCTGGAATACAGAATCAGTTTTTTAAAACAGATTTTCTTTAAAAATATAGGGAATAAAGATGTTGGAACCATCGATTTTACGATAGGAGACAAGCCTAGATTCATTCCCGGAACTTAATGGATTAGGATATCAGGGGCAGTAATAAGATAAAACAAGGAGGAATTATACATGATACCTTTACTCGGATTAATCATTGGTATACTGGCGGGGATCTTCATTCCTTTCAGTATTCCCTATCAGTATTCAAATTATGTTGCGGTAGCTATACTGGCTGCCTTAGACTCTGTATTCGGGGGGATCGCCGCCTCTCTTCAGGGGAAATTCGACCTGAAAATATTTCTTTCCGGCTTTTTCGGAAATGCACTGCTAGCAGCAGGACTTGCATACATGGGGGATCAACTGGGAATTCAGATTCACCTGGCAGCCATATTTGCCTTCGGAAACAGGCTGTTTTTAAACTTTGCAATAATTCGTAGATATCTATTGAATAAGTTGACAAAAAACGATATTATATAAATAAGGATTTTCAAGCCTTTATGGTTTTCTATTGGGGGTAGCTTGAGTGGGAGAAATAGTTGTAGGAATTGATATAGGTACCTCGAAGGTTTGTGCTCTTATCGGACGCATAAATAGCTTAGGCCAGGTCGAAGTTCTTGGCAAGGGGTTTGAGGTATGCTCTGGAGTGAAGAAAGGGACCATTGTTGATATAGAAAGTATGTCCACATCCATAAAAGCTGCCGTAGGACAGGCTGAGGCCATGGCTGAAATGAAGATAAAATCGGCCTATGTAAATATATCCGGCATTCATCTTTCCGTTATGACGCATCAGAGTTGGATTCAGCTAGCCGAGGAAAAAAGGGAAGTCACGGAGCAGGATGTGGCCGATTTGCTTGAAAAGGTCCGAAGGACCCTCATTCCGGAGGGAAACTACATAATCGATGTAATACCACGGCAATATAAGGTCGACAGCAATGACGGCATTATAGACCCGGCGGGGATGACGGCATCAATGCTTGGAATTGATGCAGATCTGGTATTAGCCAAGTCCGCATCCGTTCATAATATCATGAAGTGTATGGAAAAAGCCGGAGTGAAGATTGAAGGACTTGTGATTGAGAGCCTGGCTACGGGAAGCATGCTGCTGACACAGGATGAAAGACAAATGGGCGTACTTTTAATCGACATAGGTGGAGAAATAACGGACATTACGATTATAAGAAATAACAATCTATTATTTACCGGAGCTTTGCCGGTGGGAGGAGAACACATAACCAATGATATTGCCATTGGTTTGAAGATACCCTTTGGTGAAGCGGAAAAGTTTAAGAAACAGTACGATCTGGCTCTGACATCTTTGATAAAATATGATCAGGAAGAGCTTGTAAGTGATATCGGCGATAGCACGAAAAAGAGTGTAAAGATATCGCAAATGGTTGAAATTGTTGAAGCAAGGGTGTATGAGATATTTTCACTTTGCAAAGAGCAGCTGCAGACAGCTGGTATTGACGACATACCCGGGATTGTTCTTACCGGGCGGGGAATTTCCTTTTTTGACGGGGCTGTGGAATTGGCCCAGGAAGTTTTTCAAGTTCCGGTGAGGATTGTTTCACTAAAAGGCAATGCAGGTATCAAATTGGAACATTCTACCTGTGCCGGCATGATCAAATATGTTGCAGCACACTGTAAGAATTCAGTTATGGTGGAGGCAAATGCTCCGGAAAGGAAAAAAAGCTCAAAAACGACGGGGGAAAGCATCGGAGAAAAAATAGCAAATTTCTTCAGAAATTTGTTCTGACAGTATAGAGACTACTAAACAAAACAACAGCAGTATACGATAAACTATATACATGTTATAGCATTCAATTTGTGGTTTACGGGGTCGGAGGGGTTATGGCTCCATGCACCGCCGCTCCAACAGTTAAATTGTCCGGTTTCCTTCGGAAATGGGTAAAATTACAAATTGAAGAAATGTGTAGAGTATGGTTGCTAAAAATTTGAAAATAATATATGATTATTTAAGGCAAAAATTGTAACGACTGTTGATTGAATGTTCAATGTGTTTTGAGGTAATGTTTACAAAGGATAAGTCAGGAGTAAAAGGGGGACTTGAAATTGTTGGATTTTGATATGGAAATGGATAACTTTGCGCAAATAAAGGTTATTGGTGTGGGCGGCGGCGGGAACAATGCCGTCAACAGGATGATAGATGCAGGCCTGCGCGGTGTTGAGTTTATTGCAATCAACACGGATAAACAGGCTTTACTCCTTTCCAAAGCGAATACAAAGATTCAGATTGGGGACAAGCTCACCAAAGGCTTGGGTGCAGGTGCGAATCCTGATGTAGGAGAAAAAGCTGCCAATGAGAGTAGAGATGAAATTGCTGAGGCAATAAAGGGTGCCGATATGGTATTTGTTGCTGCAGGCATGGGAGGCGGAACCGGAACCGGTGCGGCTCCTGTTGTAGCACAGATTGCCAAGGAAATGGGAATCCTGACAGTAGGTGTTGTCACACGACCCTTTTTATTCGAAGGAAGGAAAAGAGCACAGTTTGCAGAAAGAGGAATAGAAAATCTCAAAGCGGCAGTGGATACTCTCGTTACCATTCCTAATGACAGATTACTGCAGGTTGCTGAAAAGAAGACATCCATTGTGGACGCTTTCAGAATCGCAGATGATGTCCTGCGACAGGGTGTACAGGGTATATCCGATGTTATCGTTGTTCCTGGTCTGATTAACCTTGACTTTGCCGATGTTAAAACCATTATGGTAAATACAGGCCTGGCCCATATGGGTGTGGGAAGAGCTTCGGGAGAAAGTAAAGCGGAAGAAGCGGCAAGACTGGCTATTCAGAGTCCCCTTCTGGAAACCTCCATTGAGGGTGCCAGGGGAGTTCTTCTGAATATTACCGGAGGCCCGGACTTAGGACTGTTCGAAGTGAATATTGCTGCGGAATTGGTTCAGAAGTCTGCAGATCCGGACGCAAATATTATCGTGGGTGCTGTTATTGATGAGAACCTGAAAGATGAGATTCTTATTACTGTGATCGCTACAGGATTTGAAAGGAATTCAGTTCTGAAGAAATCGGACAAGCCCTCCGAGAAGATACATGCAACGCCAGAGAGATCAACAACTTCAACAATAGCTGCTCCAACAAACACAAACAGTGCTCCTGCAAATTCAGGAGATGAGTTGGATATTCCTACATTCCTGAGGAGAAATAAATTCAGATAAGACCCTGCTGAAATAAAAACGTCAGGCAATCGTCCTGGCGTTTTGTTTATATAGGTCCGGTCAAAGTATAACTTTGTCTGGTATCGGGGTTGATTTCTTTACTATTTATTTTGGTATACACAGTAGTGAAATTGGGAATAAACAAAGTATATCATTTTAATTTTACTGAATTATTGACAAAACCTGCATAACTTAGTATAATATCATTTGTCGGTTTTGAGAGGTGCATAATGAGAGTTAATATTTCCGATATTGCAAAGACCCATGGCGCATCTTTAGAAATAACATTCAACGAGAAGATGCCGGATTTGAATTCCTTTGTAGAGGGGTACATATTTGAATGTCCGGTAACTTTTCAAGGGCGTGTGGAAAACTTTAGCGGCATACTAAAGCTGAAAGGCCGGTTAAAGACCTGCTATTCGGCTAAGTGCTTCAGATGTCTCGGGGATATAGAGGCAAGCTTGGATATTGATGTACAGGAAGATTTTGTTGAAGCTGGAGAACAGAAGAATGACGAGTCTTATACCTTTGAAGGTAATTTTATTGAATTGGATAAAGCCTTTACGGACAATATACTGCTGAGTCTACCGATGAGACAGCTTTGCGCTCCGGATTGCAAGGGGTACTGCCCTCAGTGTGGATGCAACCGTAACGAAAAAAGTTGTGAGTGCAGGGAAGAAACTATTAACCCGCAAATGGAAGTTTTAAAAAACTTTTTCAATAATTAAACAATGAAAGAGGTGATATAAATGGCAAATCCAAAGCGTAAATGGTCAAAACAGAGAACTGGTATGAGAAGGTCTCAGTGGAAGTTATCTGTACCTGGGTTAGCTAAATGCCCACAGTGCCATAGCTTTAAATTACCTCATAGAGTATGTAAGGAATGCGGTTTTTATGATGGTAAAGAAGTTATAAAGGTAGAAGCTAAATAATTTTTAGATAAAGCAAAAAGCAGCAGGTTATAAACCGCTGCTTTTTGCTTTATCCAGGCGAAAAAGGTTTTTCCTGCAGAATAAAATGGAAGGAGGTACCTGAGGTGAAGGAAAAAAACAAGGGTAAAGTAATAGAAGTGCAATGTGTGCTGCCGGAAAGTATCGCAGAAGAAGCAGGAATTGAATCCGGAGACAAGATTCTCTCCATCAATGGCAGGGAGATCGAAGATATATTTGACTATCGCTTTCTTATTGCTGAAGAGGAACTTCTTCTGGAGGTTCAGAAGGAAGATGGCGACATCTGGGAAATAGAAATCGAGAAGGAACAGTATGAGGACATTGGAATCGAGTTCGAAAATTCCATGTTGGACGATGCAAAAAGCTGTACCAATCAATGTATTTTTTGTTTTATCGATCAGCTGCCAGAAGGAATGAGAGACACGCTGTACTTTAAGGATGATGATTCCAGACTGTCTTTCCTTATGGGGAACTATGTGACCCTGACCAATATGAAGGATAGCGATATCGATCGAATTATAAAATACCACATGTCGCCCATCAATGTATCCGTACACACAACCAACCCGGAGCTCAGAGAGCGGATGTTAAAAAACAGGTTTGCCGGGAATGTCATGAACCGAATTCAAAGACTGGTGGATGCAGGAATCACAGTGAATTGCCAGATTGTTTCCTGTAGAGGAGTGAATGATGGCGCTGAGCTGGACAGAAGCATTCAGGACCTTGTCGGGATGTACCCGGGAGTCAGCAGTATCTCCATTGTACCGGTAGGTATTACAAGACATAGAGAAGGGTTGGCCCGGTTGATACCCTACGACCGTCAGTCTTCCTCTCAACTCATTGACCAGGTGGAGGAATGGCAGCAAAGGTACCTGGAGCGGTATCAATCCAGAGTCGTATACATTGCCGATGAGTTTTACATTATGGCAGGGAGGAAACTTCCCGGATATAAGGATTATGAAGATTTTCCCCAAATTGAAAATGGAGTTGGCCTGGTTGCTGTTTTACAGCATGAGGTCTATGAATACCTTAAAGAAGGGGAAGGTTTGAGTAGGACGGAGAAAAAGCGGAGCATCAGTATTGCAACCGGAGTTTCCGCTCATCGCTTCATCAAAGAGTTGGCAAAGGCTGTAGAGCAAAAGTTTGCTCATGTTAGAGTGAATGTATTTGAAATAAAAAATAATTATTTTGGAGAGAATGTTACTGTAACGGGCTTATTGACAGGTACGGACCTGGTCTCGCAGCTTTCAGGCAGGGAACTGGGAGAAGAACTGTTACTCTGCAAATCCATGTTGCGATCGGGAGAGAGTGTGCTCCTGGATGATTATACCATAGAAACGCTGGAGCAAAAATTGAATATCAAAATAACCCCAGTGGAAAACAACGGAAAAGACTTTGTTGAAAAGATACTGGGAATCGAGATATAATAGAAGGACAGAATTGTGAATGCGGTACTGGTTATCAGTTCTTAGCTGCCGGTTGGTTTGGGGGTGCTCCCTGTAAACCGGGAACCGGCGGCAAGGAACCAGGAACAGTTTTGATAACTAAAGGAGGTAGAAGATTTGGCAAAGCCGATAGTTGCGGTAGTTGGAAGACCGAATGTAGGGAAGTCTACTTTTTTCAACTATGTCGCAGGAAAACGTATATCCATTGTAGAGGATACACCGGGTGTAACTCGTGACAGGATCTATACGGAAGTTGAATGGAGAGGGAGAAAATTTACCCTGATTGATACAGGGGGTATTGAACCTTACTCTGAAGATCAGATCATGCAGCAGATGAAAAGGCAGGCAGAGGTAGCCATCGAGACTGCGGATGTTATTATTTTCATGGTAGATGCTAAAGATGGAATGACTGCTTCCGATAAGGAAGTGGCTACACTGCTGCGGAAGGCGAACAAACCGGTTATACTCACAGTGAATAAGGTGGACCGGGTAGGTGAAATGCCTGCGGAATGCTATGAATTTTATAATCTTGGCATTGGTGATCTGATGGCGATATCCTCCGTACACGGTCTCGGGATGGGAGACCTGCTGGATGAGGTATATAAGCACTTCCCGGAAGTGGATCAGGATGATTACGACGAGAATGTCATAAAAGTTGCTGTAATAGGGAAACCGAATGCAGGGAAGTCCTCTTTAATTAATAAAATCCTGGGTGAAGACAGGGTCATTGTAAGCGATGTGGCTGGAACCACAAGAGATGCCATTGATACTTATTTTAAATACGGAGAGGATGAATATGTGTTTATTGATACTGCCGGTATTCGAAGGAAAAGTAAAATCCATGAGAATATTGAGCGGTACAGTACGCTTCGTTCCTGGACGGCGATTGAGAGGGCTGATGTATGCCTGATTTTGATTGACGCTGAGGATGGTGTTACGGAACAGGATACGAAAATTGCGGGTTATGCCCACGATCAGGGAAAGGCTTGCATTATTGTAGTCAACAAATGGGATCTCATAGAAAAGGAAACCGGAACCCTGGAAGAGTACAGGAAAGTGGTACATGAAAAGCTTGGCTTCATGACGTATGCACCGGTAGTGTTTATATCGGCGAAAACAGGACAGAGAGTCAACAAACTCTTTGAGTTGATCAAATATGTGGACAATCAGGCTGCTCTCAGGATCTCAACCGGGATGCTCAATGATTTGGTAGGCGAAGCCGTAGCTATGGTTCAGCCGCCTTCCGATAAGGGAAAGAGGCTAAAAATATACTACATGACGCAGGCTGCTGTAAAACCCCCGACCTTTGTTATTTTTGTAAACAATATAGAACTGCTGCACTATTCCTACGTAAGGTATCTTGAAAACCACCTTAGAAAGAGTTTTGGGTTTGAGGGTACTCCGATTCGCTTTATTCATAGAGAGAAAGGTGATGAGTAATAGAAACGTTACCGGCTGCTTTGTAATTTCCAAAGACCGGTAGTTGTCAGATGACAATGCTCTTACTTTATGGGGAGGTTATATAGATGGAAATCGTGAAATTGATTTTGACCGGGGTCATCGGATATCTTCTGGGAAGCGCCAATACTTCACTGATTGTAGGAAAATTTTATGGTATGGACGTAAGAAAGCATGGAAGTGGAAATGCCGGAGCCACAAACACATTAAGAACTCTTGGCAAAACCGCAGCTGCCCTGGTAGGAATTGGCGATGTATTGAAAGGTGTTATTGCCTGCTTGATCGGCCAGCTCATAACAGGAGACACCAGTGGTCTGATGCTGGGGGGCGTGGGTGCCATTGCAGGTCATAATTGGCCCTTATACTTCGGTTTTAAGGGCGGTAAAGGAATCTTTACATCCTTTGCAGTTGCACTGATGATGGATTGGAAAATCGGGCTGATTCTGCTAGGGATCTTTGTCATTCTTGTTGCTGTTACAAGATACGTTTCACTGGGTTCTGTTGTTGGCTCTGCATTATTTCCTGTGCTTGGACTGGCTTTCAATAGAGGAACGCAGTTTGTAGTCTTTGCACTAATTCTGGCTATCATTGCTATATGCAGACATCGTGGAAACATAGAGCGTCTGGTAAAAGGGACGGAAGCAAAACTCGGAAGCAAAAAGAGCAATTGAGAATTGATGAGCTGTTTCTACAGAACATTTTAATTTTCAATTCTCCATTTTCCATTTTCAATTACTACACGGGAGGTTATTATGGGAATAAAGGTTTCAGTTATTGGAGCAGGCAGCATGGGAACCGCAGTTTCGGTTCTTTTATCCAAGAATGGACATGATGTTGTGATGTGGTCCTTCCTGAAAGAGGAAGTGGATATGATAAATAGCCTGAGAGAGCAAAAGGATAAACTTCCCGGCGTCCGGGTTCCTGAAAATGTTGTTTGTACAAACGATCTTGAAGAGTCTCTTCGAGATGCGGAAATGGTTGTAATGGTCATTCCCTCTCAAACCATACGGCAAAATGCCAGAGCCATTTCCAAGTACATAACCGATCGAAAAATATTTGCCTGCTTTTCAAAGGGGCTGGAAGACGGAACAGGGCTAAGGTTGTCCGAAGTGATAAAACAAGAGATTCCGCAGGCTGTTCCCGTAGCTCTTTCGGGTCCCTGCCATGCGGAAGAGTTGGGAAAGGGCATACCCTCCGCCTATGTGGCAGCCTGTGAGGATATCAGTATAGCGGAATATGTACAGGATGTATTCATGTCGCCGGGCTTCAGAGTATATACCAATCCCGATATTGTGGGTGTAGAGCTGGGAGGAGCCATAAAAAATGTAATCGCCCTATGCGCCGGAATTTCCGATGGATTGGGTTATGGCGATAATACCAAGGCGGCTCTGATGACCCGGGGATTAACGGAGATTACACGCCTGGGAGTGGCTATGGGAGCTAAAAAGCAAACATTTGCAGGACTTGCAGGGGTTGGTGATTTGATTGTTACCTGTACCAGTATGCACAGCAGAAACCGGCGGGCGGGAATTCTCATCGGACAGGGTAAAACATTGCAGGAAACGCTGGATGAAATAAAGATGGTGGTAGAAGGTGTAACAACCACGAAAGCTGCTTACCAGCTGGCTGTGAAGATGGATATCTCAATGCCCATTACGACGGAGGCCTACAATATTCTTTTTAATGGAAAAGATGCGAGGGAAGCGGTTGTCTCTCTAATGTCCAGGGACAAGAAACATGAAATTGAAGAGGTTTACCAGAATAGCCTCTGGTAAAAGGTAAAAAGTGCGAAAGTGAGCGGAAAACTGCTCACTTTTTTTATTTATTTTTTTGTTCTAGGAAGGAAAAATGGTAAATATAATTATATTGAGTACAAGGTGATGTTGTACATATATTGGCCGTAAAGGCTGTCGTAATAAAACAAGGGGGGTTTGCGGGTGGAAAAGCACAACATATACCAGCAAATAGCTGAAAGGACGCAAGGAGATATTTACATAGGAGTGGTAGGTCCTGTTAGAACGGGTAAATCAACCTTCATAAAGAAATTTATGGACCTGTTGGTGATACCCAATATCGAAAATGGATACCGCAGGGAGAGGGCCAAGGATGAACTTCCCCAGAGTGCCACAGGACGTACTATCATGACAACAGAACCGAAGTTTATACCCAATGAGGCGGCGGAAATCATTATCGATGAAAATGTACAGCTAAAGGTACGGCTTGTGGACTGCGTTGGATACCTGGTAAAAGGTGCTCTTGGGCACATGGAAAACAACGCACCGCGTATGGTAACAACACCTTGGTTCGATCATCAGATTCCTTTTGAGGAAGCGGCTGAAATCGGTACGCGTAAGGTAATCAACGAACACTCCACCATTGGTCTTGTTGTTGTTACGGATGGCAGTATAACTGATCTGACCCGGGAAGAATACCTGGAAGCGGAGGAACGGGTTATCAGTGAGCTGAAAAGGATTAATAAACCCTTTATAATCCTTCTGAACTCTACAAAACCCTTTGACAGTGAAACCGTAAGGCTGAAAGAGGAATTGGAGGTCAAGTACTCGACGCCTGTTATCAACACCAATTGTGCGCAGCTTAGAATTGAAGACGTGCATACTATCATGGAAAGGGTACTGTTTGAATTTCCTGTTTGCGAAATCGGGGTAAATATCCCCCGATGGATAGAAGCCCTTGAGGATGACCACTGGCTCAAGGTGGATACTATCAATGCCATTCGGGATACTTTTAAAAATGTAAGGAAAATCCGGGAGGTAAAATCAGCAGTCGGAGATTTTTCCGACTATGATTTCATTAAGAAGGCTTACGTCGACAGGATTAACCTGGGCGAAGGCGATATATTGGTTGACTTGAGTGCGGCAGACGGACTGTTCTACCGGATACTCAGTGAATCTACAGGTCTTGAAATCGAAGGTGAACATAAGCTCATGAGCCTGATGCGAGACCTGGCCAGAATTAAGAAGGAATATGAAAAAGTGGAATTTGCACTGCATGAAGTTAAATTGAAGGGCTACGGTATTGTAACTCCGCAGATGGAGGAAATGTCTCTGGAGGAACCCGAAATTGTGAAGCAGGGCAGCCGGTTTGGCGTTAAGCTGCGTGCCAGCGCTCCTTCCATCCACCTGATTCGTGCAGATATAGAAACGGAAATTGCTCCGTTGGTAGGAACCGAAAAGCAATCGGAAGAGCTTGTAAATTACTTGCTGAGAGAGTTTGAAAACGATCCGAGAAAGATATGGGAATCCAATATCTTCGGAAAATCCTTGCATGAGCTGGTCAGCGAAGGCCTCCACAATAAACTCTACAGGATGCCGGAGGATGCACAGCTGAAACTCCAGGAAACTTTGCAGAAGATCATCAATGAAGGCAGCGGCGGGTTGATTTGCATAATATTATAAATATAAAAAGGAAAGGTCTGTGCGGACCTTTCTTTTTTTGTTTGTCTCTGCTGCCGATATAAAATAAAACCGTATAAAAGGATAGGCGGACAAAGTAATTGATCTATGTATTTTTACGGTATAGAGGGGCTGTATAATTTATGTATAAATTTTCACAAAGTATGTTTTTATACAAAAACTTTTGTGATATACTAAACAGCATATGAACTTGCATTAGGAGGATCAATATGGATAGTATGAAAAGCTACAAATTTTGGTTGGAAAATGAATATTTTGATAAAGACACAAAGGAAGAACTGAAGGGCATCGAGAACGATCCCAAAGAAATTGAGGAAAGGTTCTATCGGGATTTGGAGTTCGGAACAGGCGGGCTTCGAGGCATCATCGGTGCGGGTACCAATAGAATAAATATTTATACAGTTCGAAAAGCATCCCAGGGATTGGCCAATTACATAGCAAGGCAGGGGGGAGAAGCAAAGCGGAGAGGGATTGCTATTGCCTATGATTCCCGCTTTAAGTCACCGGAATTTTCCCTGGAAGCCGCCAAGGTTTTTGCAGGCAATGGCATCAAGGCCTATCTATTTGATGAATTACGGCCTACGCCCGAGCTTTCCTTTGCTGTCAGGTATTTTGGTGCCATTGCGGGAATTGTAGTTACTGCCAGCCACAATCCAAAGGAATATAACGGGTACAAGGTGTATGGTGAAGATGGAGGCCAGCTGCCGTTGGATGCCTCCACAGCGGTCCTGGAGGAAATCAATAAAATTACGGATATCACAACAGTCAGTGTAATGGAAAAGGAGGAAGCCATCAAGGAAGGGTTGCTTCAAATCATCGGAGCGGAAGTAGACGATGCGTACATAGCAAAGCTTAAAACCTTAACCATTAACCCGGATATAGCAGCAAAAGTCGGTGATAATTTTAAAATCATCTATACTCCCATTCACGGTACCGGAAATAAGCCTGTACGCCGGATATTGGAGGAAATTGGCTTTAAGAATGTGATTGTGGTAAAAGAGCAGGAAAAACCGGATCCGGCATTTTCCACAGTAAAATCGCCAAACCCGGAAGAGAAGGACGCCTTCAAAATTGCTATTGAGTTGGCTAAAAAGGAGGACGTCGATCTCATTATCGGCTCGGACCCGGACTGCGACAGAGTTGGTGTAGTGGTAAGAAATGCAGAAGGAGAATACGTGGTTTTAACAGGAAATCAAACGGGCTGTTTGCTGCTGGAATACATCCTGTCACAGAAGAAGGAAAAAGGAACGCTTCCGTCCAATGGCTTCGTAGTAAAGACCATTGTAACAACGGAACTTTCAAGGGCTATTGCAAAGCATTATGATATAGAACTGGTAGAAGTTCTTACAGGCTTCAAATTTATCGGGGAACAGATCAAGCTCCAGGATGAGTTTGGCAGCAAGAAATATCTCTTTGGGTTTGAAGAAAGCTACGGTTATCTGGCGGGAACCTTTGTTAGGGATAAGGATGGCGTAGTGGCCAGTATGCTCATCGCTGAAATGGCGGCTTACTACAAGTCCAGAAATATGTCGCTGTATGAAGGCCTCCAGGAAATCTTCCGGAAATATGGATATTCCCTGGAAGGAATTAATTCCTTTACGCTGGCAGGAAAAGAGGGCGTGGAAAAGATTAAAGGAGCCATGGAAAGACTCCGTCTTGATAAGCCGCAAAACATTAATGGTTCTGAAGCCGCTGCTGTAAGAGACTACCTGGTGGGCGAACGTGTAGATTTTGCCGCAGGAGAGAAATCAGCACTGACCTTGCCGGAATCCGATGTTTTATATTTTGAAATGAAGGACGGTTCCTGGTTCTGTATAAGACCTTCAGGTACAGAGCCAAAAATTAAAATATATTATGGGGTATCCGCAGACACTTTCAATAACGCAGATAATAAGTTGAAAGTTCTCCAGGAGAATGTGCTCTCTATGGTTAAGCCGCTGCTTTATAGCTAAGGAAGAGTGAAAATACTCCTGATCCGGAGTGAAACTCAGAAATTGAAATTTAAGGCGCTAGGCCTCAGGTCTAGTGCCTTTTTAGGTCTGTGGACCTAAAAAGGCACTAATCAATGAAAAATGTCAATTTTATGCAGGAAATATATTGAAAAATGTCGAATTATAACACTTATCTTTAGGGAAAATACACAGATGCTCAAAAAGAAATAAGACTTCAGCACTAGAATGGAAGGTCCGTAGGAGGATATAATGCGTAGGATAGCTTTGGAAAAGATAGTCCCTGGATCCATCCTGGCGAAAACGGTCTTTGATGAGGACGGAAGGGTTTTGCTTAATAGAGGAGTAGAACTGAACGAGTTTTATTTCATTCGTTTAAAAGAAAACGGATTTACGGAGTTATATATTGAAGATGAGATATCGGAAGGGATTTATATCAACGATGTTATCTGTGAGGAAACCAGAGTAAGTGCCAGAGTCCAGATCAAGAAGTTGATGAAAAGTTATGGAACAGTGCAGACGGCAATGCATATGGGTGCTATGAATAAGACACTGGAGAAGATTGTAGATGAGCTTTTTCATAGCAAGGATATGATTGTTAATCTGACAGATATAAAATCCATGGACGATTATACTTTTGAACATTGTGTCAATGTTTGTGTACTATCCATTATCATTGGAATTCGCATGGGGTACAATAAATTCCGTCTGAAGGAATTGGGAATGGGAGCTTTACTTCATGATATCGGCAAGTTAAGAGTACCGGAACAAATTTTAAAGAAACCCTCACAGTTGACGGAGAAGGAGTTTGAGGAAATTAAAAAGCATGCAGGGTGCGGATATGAAATTCTAAAGAAATACAATTCCATCAGTGTCGTTTCTGCCTGTATCGCCCTTACTCACCATGAGCGATTTGACGGAAGCGGATATCCTCTTGGACTAAAGGGTGAAAATATACATGAGTGCGCCAGGATTGTGGCTGTTGCCGACGTCTATGATGCTCTCACCTCGGACAGGGTGTACAGAAACAGGCTAAAGTCCCATGAAGTAATTGAATATATTACAACGGTGGCTGCCTCTCATTTTGATAAAAATATAGTAGAGCACTTTGTTAAGAGCATAGCAAAGTATCCGGCAGGTACCGGAGTTATCCTCAATACCGGCGAAAAAGGATTGGTAGTCAGTACCGGAAATCAAAACTCCTCGAAGCCCGTAGTGCGTGTGATTTATGACCAAAAGGGGAATAAATTAAACCGCTACTATGAAATCGATCTTTCCGAGGAGGGAAATTTGTGCGTGGCGGAAACGTGCGACTTTTGAGAGAGTGTGAAAATATTACTTCATCTTTTTTGCGGGCCCGCCATTGTCTCAATGAAGGGTGTAGCAAAATGATAGATGAAGTTATATTTTTACCGACCTTTAGATAGGCAATAGAGAAAAATGAGGACAAAGGATGAAAAGGACAAACCGATTCCTCCGTTTGTCCTTTTATGTTATAATAGAATAATATATGGAGAAAATTTTGATTTACATACTTTATGGTAAAGCGGATAAAAAGTAGCATATACTCCCGGTTTATGGAGTGGAAGTCTGCAAATTCAGCTTTATCCTATAGCTACAAGCAAAGCGAGGGACCTATATGAAAGATTTTGTGCATTTGCATGTGCATACCGAATACAGTCTTCTGGATGGAGCAAACCGTGTGGAAGACCTTATTGGCAGGATTAAGGAACTTGGAATGAAAAGCGTTGCCATTACCGACCATGGTGTAATGTATGGAGTTATCGATTTTTATAAAGAAGCAGTGAAAAATGAAATAAAGCCCATCTTGGGGTGCGAGGTATATACGGCCAGAAGAAGCAGGCTGGACAAGCAGCCGGGTCTGGACTCGGACCAGGGACATCTTGTGCTGTTGGCCAGGGATATGACCGGATATAAAAACCTGATGAAAATCGTATCCATCGGTTTTACCGAAGGCTATTATTACAAACCCAGGATAGATTTCGAGGTGTTGGAAAAGTATAGTGAAGGAATTATTGCTCTAAGTGCATGCCTATCCGGTGATGTGCCCAAGGCATTGCTTCGTAATGACTATGAAAAGGCGAAGGAGACTGCACTGCGCTTAAACAGTATATTCGGTCAGGATAACTTCTATCTGGAGCTGCAGATTAATGGCATTGAGGAACAAAATCTTGTAAATCAGCAATTGATGCGGCTCAGTAAAGAACTCGGCATACCTATGGTCGCTACAAATGATGCTCACTATTTGCGCCGGGAGGATTCCAAAGCCCATGACATTCTTTTGTGCATACAGACGGGTACAAATGTAAATGACGAGAACAGGATGCGGTTTTCCACGGAAGAAGTCTATATAAAAACTCAGGATGAAATGTGGGAACTGTTTAAAAACATTCCGGAGGCAATGGAAAATACACTGAAGATTGCGGAAAGATGCAATGTTGAACTGGAATTTAACAAATTGCACCTTCCGGAATATAAGGTTCCTGAGGATGCCGATCCTTTCGAGTACCTAAGGGGCTGGTGCTATCAGGGACTTCGGCGGTTATACGGTGAAAACTGTGATGAAGAAAAGGTGGAAAGGTTGGAATTCGAACTGGGCGTCATCAAACAGATGGGGTACGTGGATTACTTCCTTATCGTTTGGGATTTTATAAAGTATGCAAAAGACAACGGAATTATGGTAGGCCCAGGAAGAGGTTCGGCGGCAGGAAGCCTGGTTGCCTATACTCTGGGGATTACCAACATCGATCCTTTAAAATATAACTTGCTTTTTGAACGGTTTTTGAATCCTGAAAGAATCAGCATGCCGGATATTGATATTGACTTTTGCTTCGAAAGAAGGCAGGAAGTCATTGATTATGTTGTGCGCAAATACGGGGAGGACCGGGTTGCACAGATCGTTACCTTCGGAACCATGGCTGCCAGGGCGGCCATCCGGGACGTGGGGCGAGCGCTGGATATCCCCTATAATGAAGTAGATAGTATAGCAAAAATGATTCCCTTTCAGCTGGGGATTAATATTGACAAAGCTTTGGAACTGAATCCCGAACTGAAGCAGCGATATGAAAATGATGCCATTGTAACGGAGCTTATCGACACTGCGCGGCTTTTGGAGGGGATGCCAAGGCATGCCTCCACCCATGCTGCCGGTGTGGTAATATCCAAAGAGCCCATCCGGGAGTACGTACCCCTTTCCCGGAATGAAGACAGTATAACCACCCAGTTTACCATGGGGCTGCTGGAGGAACTGGGATTGTTGAAAATGGATTTTCTAGGACTTCGGACATTGACTGTAATCAGGGATGCCGTTGACCTTATCGAAAAGGATCATCATATAAAGGTAGACATAGACAGGCTGGAAATGGATGATCCCAATGTATACAAGATGTTCAGTGAAGGGAAGACTGCGGGAGTGTTTCAGTTTGAAAGTGGTGGAATGACCCAGTTCATGAAGGAACTGCAGCCTTCTTCCCTGGAAGATATTATTGCCGGAAATGCCCTTTACAGGCCAGGTCCTATGGATCAGATACCCCGGTACATCCGGAATAAAAATAATGCTGCGGGGGTAAAATACCATCACCCTCTGCTGGAAAATATACTGGACGTAACCTACGGGTGTATAGTTTACCAGGAGCAGGTCATGCAGATTGTACGTGACCTCGGAGGGTATTCCATGGGACGTTCCGATCTGGTGCGAAGGGCCATGTCCAAGAAGAAGCACAGTGTCATGGAACAGGAGAGGAAGAACTTCATTTATGGTATTACGGATGAGGAAGGAAATGTACTGGCCAATGGGGCTATCCGCAATGGCATCGATGAGGCCACTGCCAATAAGATCTTTGATGAAATGATGGATTTTGCCAGCTATGCCTTTAACAAGTCCCACGCTGCTGCATATGCTGTCATCGGCTATCAGACAGCCTGGCTGAAGTATTACTATCCTGTGGAATTTATGGCAGCACTGCTCAACAGCTTTTTAGGAAGCAGTGAAAGGGTATCCCAGTATGTGCACGAATGTAAAAGCATGGGGATCGAGGTATTGCCACCGGATATTAACGAGAGCAATGTGAAATTTGCGGTATCCAATGGAAAAATCCGGTTTGGTATGGCAGCAATAAAAAATGTGGGTGAAGGTGCTGTTCAGGGTATAATAAATGAAAGATCAGAAAATGGAGAATATACAAGTTTCCGGGATTTTTGTGAAAGAATTGATGGAAAGGATGTAAATAAAAGGTGCGTTGAAAGTCTTATCAAGAGCGGAAGCTTTGATTCTTTTGGTATCTTCCGGTCCAGATTGATGGCAGTCTATGAGAAGCTGCTGGAAGGAATACAGCAGAGCAAAAAGAGAAACATGGATGGACAGCTTTCACTGTTCGAAACAGCTTCCGGCAAGAATACCATGGATGATGTGCCCGAGGAATATCCCGATATTGACGAGTTTCCTTCTGATATGCTTCTTTCCATGGAAAAGGAGATGCTGGGATTGTACATCTCCGGGCATCCATTAAGCAAGTTCCAGGAAGTCATTGACGGAAAAGTCACTTTGTTTAGCTCGGATTTGAATCTTCATGTTTCCGAAGCGGAGGATGAATCTATGGTGGCTGACTATAAAAATTTATCCGATGGTATGGCTGTTACTGTGGGAGGTATAATTACCGGAAAGAAGACCAAAACTACAAAAAGTAATAAGTTAATGGCTTTCCTGACGATAGAGGATCTGTACGGTTCCATGGAAGTTATCGTTTTTCCTGTGATACTTTCCAGATATGCAGGACTTATCGCAGAGGAAAATATTGTTCTTATAAAGGGAAAAGTGAGCATAAAGGAAGATGAGGCTCCAAAAATTATCTGCGAGGAAGTGCTGTCATTGAAGGATGAAGTATTTCGGGAGGGAAGTGATCCGTCGAAAGAGAGGAAAACTTCCGCAGTCAACAGTTTTACTGCAAGCGGTAAAGGGAAACTGTATTTGACCATAAAAGAAGCCATACGAACGAGAGACTTTATTTTCTCACTGGACGCGCTTCTGAAGTATTTTAGTGGAAATACACCGGTATGTTTGCTGGATGACGACCATAAGCTGATTGAAGTAAAAAGGGGCAGCTATCATGTGCGTATCAGCCAAAGCCTCCTGGCGGAATTGCAGGAGAGGCTGGGAACGGATAATGTCAAATGGGTCTCAGGAGATGAAGGATAGGCAAGAAGTGGCCTCTGGGAGATGCACCGGAAATCGCTGTAATGCCCTGGCCTATTGATCATACGGGGGTAAGTCGCATTTTGTTATTGATTTTTAATGTAAAATAATATATAGTTATGACGAGGTGGTTATGTTGGAAAGTGAAAAAGAAAAAATATCCGGTGACTATTTAGTGATACGGGCTGAAGAAAACGGGGTTAACATTATTGGACTCACAAGAGGGTCCTCTACAAAATTTCACCATACGGAAAAGTTAGACAAGGGTGAGGTTTTAATCGCACAGTTTACGGAAAACACTTCAGCAATGAAAATCAGGGGCAAAGCCACCATACTGTGTCATCATGGACAAATCCATTCCGGTGAATAGACGATTTCATACTCCATTACTTTTTTAAGTTATTCTGTGCGGAGTATACAAACAAAAAAAGGGGCGTGTTTTTTTATATATGTGGACTGTTGTTTATATGGCTCAGAGCAAGGAGATTGCCACCAGAATGCAGGAGTTGCTGACGAAGGAAGGGATACTGGTTAAGCTTAGACCCATAAGTAAAAACCATGAAAATAATGATAATTACTATGAGGTGCTGGTGCCGGAAGCGGAAGTGGAAGAAGCCCACAGTGTCATTATAGAAAGTGGCTTTTAGGTTTCGTTTGCGTGAAGTTATCCCTGAAATGTTTTTATAGGAATTAAATAACCCCGTGTTATATTTATAGACACGGGTTTGATATTATTCAGGAGGTTATTTTCGTATGGGGGAAATTAAGACAATAGGTGTTTTGACAAGCGGTGGAGACGCGCCAGGAATGAATGCTGCCATAAGGGCAGTTGTAAGAACGGGTATATACCATGGCTTTAAGGTAATGGGAATAAGGAAGGGATATAACGGCCTTATTAATGGGGATATAACGGAAATGACCCCGAGGTCTGTTTCCGACATCATCCATAGGGGCGGTACGATACTTCAAACTGCAAGATGTATGGAATTTAAAACGGAAGAAGGACTTAAGAAAGCCGCTTCCATGGCAAAAGTCTTTGGAATTGATGCTCTCGTTGTGATAGGGGGCGATGGTTCCTATCGCGGTGCCAGAGACTTGAGCAAACATGGAGTCGGTGTTATCGGATTGCCCGGAACCATCGATAATGATATCAGCTGCTCCGATTATACCATCGGCTATGATACGGCTTTGAATACGGTTCAGGATGCGCTGGACAAAATCCGTGATACTGCCTATTCCCATGAAAGATGCAGTGTGCTGGAGGTTATGGGGAGGCATGCAGGGTATATCGCTCTCAATGTAGGGATCGCTGGCGGTGCCGAATCCGTAATTCTCCCTGAAAAATCTTTTGATATTAATAAGGATATCATTAAACCTATTATTGAAGGAAGAAATAGAGGAAAGAAGCATTATATCGTTATTATTGCAGAAGGTGTGGGCGGAGCCATTGAGGTGGCAAAGCAGATCGAAGAGAAGACAGGAATTGAGGCCCGGGCGACTATACTGGGTCATATCCAAAGAGGAGGCAGCCCCACAGTCCGTGACAGAGTGACTGCAAGTATGATGGGTGCAAGGGCGGTTGAACTTTTGAAGAACAATATCGTTAACAGGATTGTTGCCCTCAAGGATAATGAGGTCACCGATTTTGACATTGATGAGGCTCTGGCAATGACTAAGAGCATCGATGAAAAGTTGATTGAACTTAGTAAAATATTGGCGTTATAAGGTGATAATGTGTTTGTTTCAGAAACAGAATTAATTGTTCGGTATGCTGAAACGGACCAGATGGGGATAGTGCATCACTCAAACTATCCCATCTGGTTTGAAGCCGGCAGGACCGAATACATAAAAAAGCTTGGAATGTCTTATTCCAGCATTGAAGAGCTGGGATTGATGCTCCCCTTGATAGAACTTAAATGTACTTATAAGGGAGCGGCTAGGTATGAAGATGTAGTGGTGGTGAGAGCCTATGTCAAAGAGGCCACTGCGGTTCGATTGATTTTCGGGTATGAGGTTATTAAAAAAAGTGATTCTTCACTCATTACTCTCGGTGAAACTGCACATGTCTGGACAGATAAAGATCTCAAACCTGTAAACGTAAAAAAACGAAATCCTGAGGTATACGAGCTTTTAAGAATTTGAGATTCAGGTGGTGAGTTAGTGAACATACCGAATATTATAACGGTTATCAGGTTTGTACTGATACCTTTTTTTGGTTATTTCTTGTTCATTCAACATTATTATATCGCGGTAACTCTATTTTTACTTGGCGGTCTTACAGATGTTCTGGACGGTTATATTGCCAGAAAATATAATTTGATCACGCCCTGGGGGAAAGTAGCGGATCCCATCGCAGATAAGCTGATGCAGATCACAGCCCTGGTTATGCTGACGCTACAAACAAAGATTGATTCCGTTATATTGGTTATAGTAGTAGCAAAAGAGGTTTTTATGGTAGCAGGAGGAATTCTGCTGTATAAAAAGGACAATTACGTGGTTTCTGCCAACTGGTATGGAAAAGCGGCAACTGTTATCTTTTACCTTGCCATTATTCTGGCGATATTTAATGTACCTTACAGTAGAATTTTTGTATTCATTGCCGTTCTGTTTACACTCTTTGCTTTCTTTATGTATTCCATCGATTTTAGAAAGATTACGACGGATTCCGGTAAAAAGTCAAACTAATTTAGTTTTGGAGATAAAATGTTTGGATATATACTTCCTGAAAAACCTGAATTAAAGGTCAGGGAATATGAATTGTTCAGGGCATATTACTGTGGAGTATGCAAGTCCATCGGAAAGCGGTTCGGCCAGCTTCCGAGGCTTACATTGAATTATGATTCCACATTCCTTGCCGTTCTTTTGTCCTGTCTGTCGGACAAAAAGCTGGATGCTGCAAGGGAAAATTGTGTTGCACACCCGGTAAGCAAAAGAATGGTAATTAAGAATAACGAAATTATTGATTATGCATCAGACATTAATGTAGTTTTGGCGTATTTTAAGATGCAGGACGATTGGCAGGATGAAAAATCCGCTCTTTCGAAGGCAGGCATGCTGCTGCTGCGGTCTGCCTTTAAGAAAATAAGAAAGCGGTATGAAAGCAAATGTACCATCCTGCAGCAAAGACTTAAAGAGCTTTCTGCCCTTGAAAAACAGAAATGTGACAGTGTTGATATGGTGGCAGAACCTTTTGCGAAGCTTATGGAGGAAATTACTGCATACGAACCTCTCTGTCAGGATGAAAGGACAGAAAAAGTTTTGCGATGGATGGGGTATAACATCGGACGATGGATTTACATTCTTGATGCCTTTGATGATTTGGAAAAGGATATAAAGAAAAAGAACTACAATCCATTTATATATCAATATCACTATAATAATGAGGATTTTTCGCAATTTAGGGATAAAATAAAACAGGACGTAGAATTTAATTTAACTTATTCCTTAAGCCAAATTGCGAAAGGATTTGAACTTCTGGACAAGAAAAGCGATGCCGCGATTGCGGAAAATATAATTTACATGGGAATGCTTCGTAAGACAGAGCATATTTTAAAAGCAGGGAGTTGTCAAAGAGTTGAGAAATCCATATGAAGTATTAGGAATAAAGGAAGGCGCCAGCGAAGAGGAGATCAAAAAGGCGTACAGGGAACTGGTAAAAAAGTACCATCCGGATCAATATCAGAGTAACCCGTTGTCCGAGTTGGCAGAAGACAAATTGAGAGAAATTAATGAAGCCTATGATTATCTGATGAAGAATGGCACCAACCGGAGACAGGAAGGCCCCAGAGCTACCTATAGCAACAATAATTACGGCGGAGGCACTGGAGGCGGAACTCTCTACCAGCAAATCAGAATGCATATTCAAAACGGTAATATCGGCGCCGCTGAGCAGATGTTGAACTCTTCCAACGAAAGAAATGCGGAATGGTTTTATCTGAAAGGCTTGGTTTTTTTGCGGAGAGGTTGGTACGGAGAGGCGCTTTCGCACCTGCAAAATGCGGTGAATATGGACCCGACAAACTACGAGTACAGACAAGCTTTGAATCAGATGAACATGAATAATACAACCTATAGAGGCGCTGCTTTCGGTAGGGGATACAATCAGGGACCGGACATGTGTACCATGTGCCAGTGCCTGTGGTGTTCAGATTGCTGCTGTGAGTGTGCAGGAGGAGATTTGATTGGCTGCTGTTAAATCAAAATCAATTGCGGTAGGAGGACTTTTGGCCGGGCTAACCTTATTGTGCCTGTTTATGGCAACTGTGATGCCCACAAACAGATTGTCATTGTATGCTCTGAGTTCTTTTCCTACGGCTGTCATCGTGCTGGAGTACGGCATTAAGAGAGGGTGGATGTTCTATGGGGCCTCTTCTCTGCTGGCCTTGATCTTAATTCCCAATAAGCTGGCAGTAGTGCCCTTTGTGGTTTTCTTCGGCATTTACGGAGCTGTAAAGTATCATATTGAGCGAATCCGCAATATCTATATCGAATATGCGATAAAGCTGGTTTATTTTAATGTCTGGTTGGGAGTTGCCCTGGTTATGGTCCGCGAGTTTTTCCTGGACGGAAACACCCAATTGGCAAAATTTCCTCTGTGGGTGCTTGTTGTGGCCCTGGAAGTGATCTTTGTGATTTATGACTATGTATATACCCTCTTTATTCAGTACTATAATACTAAATTAAAGAAGATGCTGAAAATATGAGAAAAGCCCTGAAGGATCAATAATCAGGGCTTCTTTCAATTCCTCTGTAATTTACTTCTTCTTTACGAAAATATATAGGGTGCTGCTTTTTCCATCCTTGGTTGCGGTGATAACAGCTGTTCCTTCTGATTGGGCTGAGATTTCTCCTTTTTGACTGATTGTTGCGACACTGGGATTTGAAGAAGTCCAGGTAACAGATCCCGTGATGTCTGTTTTGCTTTGGTCGGAGAACAGCCCCAGGGCCTTAATCTGCAGCTTGCTTCCCTTTTTTATTTCCTTATACACATAGGAGAGGTTGATATTCTGCAGGGTAACGGTTGGAGTGGACGGCGGATTATAGACACTCTGGGATACAGTTAGTCCTGCATACCCGGTAGTATCCTTGTAGGTTGCTTTTAATAGTACCGTTCCTTCCTTCAAGGCGACGACTTTTCCATCGTTTCCTACCAAAGCCGAATCCGTGTTGGAGCTTTCCCAACGGGAATCTCGTGTAACGTCAACGATCCGGCCGTTATCATACACCGCTTCGGCCTTCAAGCCGAGAATTTGCCCAACCTTCAGTTCTGTGGTTTCCGGAGTCAATTTAATGAACTTGATTTCCTGAGAGTTATTGGGGTTTTGGGGAAGAACAACGATTTCCTCTTCTTCGCTTAAATTATCGAGAAGTGCGGTAATAGTAACCGCACCCTCTTTTTTGAGAATAATAATGCCATCTTCATTTACCGTGGCAATGGAGCTGTTGGAAGAAGACCATGCAACCTCGGAAGTTACATCCTTTGTATGGCCGTTACTGTAAATGCCTTTAACTGTTGCTTTTACAACTTCACCGGGTTTTCCTACCGTTTTATCAAAAACAAGGGAAAGCTGAAGGAGCTTTGCGCTGTTATAGTAGGAAACATCTTTTACATCTCCGGCAATCCGGTTTGCCTTATCGATGAGGGTAGCTGCTTCGGCCCTGGTAATGGTTTGTGAACCGCGAATCGTCTTATCGGGGTAACCGGAAATGAGTCCTTTTTCTACTGCAATAGCAACAAGATTTTTTAAGTTGGTAGAAATACTATCCGTATCCTTAAACATATCGGATAGTATGGTAGGGTTGGGAAGGGTGGTTTTATCAAAACCTTTAATCCTTACCAGAGCAACGGCTACATCTTCCCGGGTCGCATCCTGTCTTCCCTTGAATAAAGGTTTGCTTCCTGTGGAGGCCGGATAACCGGTGAGATAATCCTTGACGGTTTCCACATACCGGAAGGACCAGTCTGCCGAGGTAACGTCTGCAAAGGTATTGGTTTTCGGATTAGCAATGGGAAGACTGGTTGCACCGCAGAGAATCTTTGCAAATTCTTCTCTGGAAACGAATTTGTCCGGTTTAAAGGTTCCGTCCGGATATCCGGCTATAATGCCAAGCCGGGCCATGTTCATTACCGATTGATATGCCCAGTGTCCGGAAGGTACATCCGTAAAAGGATCGGGGTCCACTGCAAATACGGGCGTGGACGGAAGAGTAAAACTCAGGGTGAGAGCCAGGATCATAAGAATCCCGAAAATTTTCTTAATCATATAAACTACCTCCTGTAAAATAATTGAAATTTTGTTATGTTTACATTATATCCCAAAAAATCAATTTTATTGTTACGCCTCCGTTACGTCTTATTTACATTTATTTAATAAGCTTATTACAAAATTACTACAATTTAGAAATTGCCCTAAATTTTTCAAGAAGGTTCCGAATAAAAATCAACAACAGATACCATAGTACTATTAAGGTTTTGCCTCTTTTATTTATAGTAAGCTTATAAGAAGTGCGCAGACAGTATGAGCTGCTGAGACTGGCGACATCTGCCGCAGTACTGCTGTAGGAGGGCGTGAGATAGAAAGGGCTTGCTCCGGGTACGCAAAAAGAACTGTGATTTTGATGTGATCACAGTTCTTTTCTGAGATATAAGGAATTAGCCTTTTTTTAATTTTCTATACCCGGGGTTTGCAAAGGGGATTCCTCTTTGCTGGTGTAATGTATTCTATTTATTGCAGCATATACATGAAACTGGCGATGTTCTCATGGAGTTCATCCGGGTCGAACCGGCCGCGTTCCACTTCCAAATAGAGAGAGTTATAAGTTTCCAGGGCTCTTCGTATATGTTGCCTTTGGTTTATGGTCAAGTCAGGTTTACCGTCGTATTCCTTCAAATCGTCGATATAGCTCTGTATCAGCGCCATTTTTTGTTCATTTGTCATTTCTGATCCTCCCTTGTGTAGTCCGTAGGTTTATTTTAACCAAAATAGGGAAGGATTATGTGGAATACTGTATTTTTGAATCCGTATAAAAATGCGGCGTAATAAGCAAAGAATAGCATAAATGGCTATAGCTGATTGCGGCCTTGCACCTAACGGGTATGTAGTATATAATTAAGAGATGTTAAAAATTAATTCCAGATGCCGAATGATAAAGTTAAAACTGAGGTATAATATTCGTCATCTTTAGATGAGGTAAGTATATGGATCAAAGAACACAGAGAATACTCGAATATGATAAAATTGTTAAAAAGCTTCTAAACCTTGCTTCTTCTGAGCTGGGTAAGGAATTGGTAGAGAAGATACAACCTGAAAAGGATTATGGAAGAATACAGGAGCTCTTAAAGGAGACAAACGATGGTGTAAGCTGCATTGTGCGGCGGGGAAGTCCGCCCATGGGAGGAATTCATGATATCCGGGCGAGCTTAAAGCGGGTTGAGATCGGAGGCTTATTGGGGCCAGGGGAGCTTTTACGGATCGCCGATACACTCCGGGCTTCCCGGAATTTGAAAAACTATGTCAGTGAAACCATGGATGCGGCCCAGGATAATGTAGTCTACAGCCTTATCGGTTGCCTGGAAACCAATAAACGGGTGGAAGACAGGATTAAGTTCTGCATCGTCAGTGAAGAGGAAATCTCTGACCATGCCAGCCCGGCTTTGGCGGATATACGAAGAAAAATGAGGGACCTGCAGAACTCCATTAAAGACAAATTGAACGAACTGGTCAAGTCGCAGAAATACCAGAAGTTCATGCAGGAGTCCATTGTAACCATGCGGGGAGATCGGTACGTAGTGCCTGTAAAACAGGAGTACCGGAGTGAAATCCCCGGGCTGGTTCATGATGCCTCTTCCAGTGGGGCTACCATTTTCGTTGAGCCTATGGCGGTGGTGGAAGCAAACAACAATATCCGGCAGTTGAAGGCAAAGGAACAGGCTGAAATCGAACGAATCCTTTATGAGTTGACCGCAGATGTGGGAGGGATTACGGAGCACCTGAGTGCCAATATTTCTCTTTTAGCCAAGCTGGACTTTATTTTTGCAAAAGCCAAGCTGAGCGTTGATTATAACTGCGTGTGCCCACGGTTAAACACTGAAAAAAGAGTTATTATAAAAAAGGGAAGACATCCGCTGCTGGACCCAAAGGTTGTTGTTCCCATCGACTTCTGGATCGGGGATACCTTCAGCACCTTGGTTATTACAGGGCCCAATACAGGGGGGAAAACGGTCACATTAAAGACCGTAGGCTTGTTCACTCTCATGACCCAATCCGGGCTGAATATCCCTGCCAACGAAGGGACGGAAATGAGTGTCTTTGAGCAGGTCTTTGCAGATATTGGAGACGAACAGAGCATTGAGCAGAGTCTCAGTACCTTCTCATCCCATATGAAGAATATCGTAAAGATATTGGAACAGACCGATGATAAGTCGCTGACACTCTTTGACGAGTTGGGAGCCGGGACGGACCCTACCGAGGGTGCGGCGCTGGCCATGTCCATCCTTGAATTTCTTCACCAGATAGGTTCTATTACCATTGCTACAACCCATTACAGTGAGTTGAAGGTATATGCCAGCACAACAAAAGGGGTTGAGAACGCCAGCTGTGAATTTAACGTAGAGACCTTAAAGCCAACCTACAAGCTGCTGATCGGAATTCCGGGAAAGAGCAATGCCTTTGCCATATCCGGCCGGCTTGGATTAACGGGTGATATCATCGAGCGGGCCAAGGAATTCCTGACCCAGGAGGATATCAAATTTGAGGATATGCTGCTGAATATCGAAAAGAACCGTAGTGTGGCAGAAAGCGAAAGAATCAAGGCGGAAAGCTATCGGCGCGAAATTGAGGGCATGAAAAATGAACTGGAGCAGCAGAAGCGAAAATTGAATGAGCAGAAGGAGAAGTTAATGCGGGAAGCCCGGGAGGAAGCTAGAAAAATCCTTTTGGAGGCCCGGAATGAGTCTGAAAATATCATTTCCGAGATGCGAAGGCTGGAAGCGGAAGCAGAAGCCGCGGAAAGAAACAGGGCGGCCGAGGAAATGCGGCAGAAGCTTCGAAGCAAGTTGAATCACATTGAAGGCTCTCTTGCTGAATCTGTCTTACCTAAGCAGGGCTTTGTAAAGCCGCCGAAGAACCTGAAACCCGGGGACAGCGTTCTGATTGTAAACCTCAATCAGAAGGGAACCGTCATCTCGCCGCCGGATAAGGATGGAGAGGCTATGGTTCAGGCGGGTATCATGAAGATCAATGTTCACATTACCAACCTGAAACTGGTGGACGAGCAG
The DNA here is from genome assembly GCA_023419605.1 of Bacillota bacterium. Taxonomy (GTDB): domain Bacteria; phylum Bacillota; class Clostridia; order Acetivibrionales; family JAEZXR01; genus JAEZXR01. Next base: position 47,680 of record JAEZXR010000073.1, read on the forward strand.
CAGAAGGAGATACAGAAGTATGGTGCCGGAAAAATCGGAGTATCCAAGCAAAGAACCATTTCAACCGAGGTGGATGTACGGGGATTTGCGCTGGACCAGGCCGTTGAAGCGGTGGACAAATATCTGGATGATGCATCCATTACAGGGCTGTCGGAAGTAACCATCATACACGGAAAAGGAACCGGAGTGCTCCGAAATGGTATACACCAGTTCCTGCGGTCCCATCACCACGTAAAAGCCTTTCGTCTCGGAAAGTACGGTGAAGGTGAAACCGGGGTTACTGTGGTCGAGATGAAATAACAACAAGTATTGACAACTTTTTCACCATAATTTAGAATTATACTGTTATTCATTTGATACTATTTTTATCTTGACACTGACAAAAAGGGGAATAAGCTCTTAGGACAGTGATCAAAACAGGATTAGAAGGAGATTTGTTGTGAAATTTGAAAGAGAAGATTTAAGAAATATAGCAATTATCGCTCACGTTGACCATGGTAAGACCACGCTGGTTGATGGAATGCTCAAACAGAGCGGGATTTTCAGGGAAAACGAACAAGTACAGGAAAGAGTTATGGATTCCAATGACCTGGAGAAAGAAAGAGGAATCACGATTCTTGCCAAGAATACGGCTGTGACTTACAAAGATATGAAGATCAACATTGTGGATACCCCAGGTCATGCCGATTTCGGTGGAGAGGTTGAGCGTGTATTGAAAATGGTAGACGGCGTTCTCCTTCTGGTAGATGCTTTTGAAGGTCCTATGCCCCAAACAAGATTCGTACTCCGTAAGGCCCTGCAATTAAACCTTAAGCCCATTGTAGTGGTAAACAAGATTGACCGGCCGGAAGCAAGACCTATGGAGGTTATTGACGAGGTATTGGAGTTGTTTATCGAGCTGGGAGCGGATGATGAACAACTGGAGTTTCCGGTAGTCTATGCTTCCTCCAGGGAAGGCTATGCCGTAAATGAGCTTACGGACGAGAAGAAGAACCTCGAGCCTTTATTTGAAATGATTATAAACAGGGTACCGGCCCCAACGGGGCATGTGGATCAGCCGCTGCAGCTGCTGGTATCCAATATTGACTATGATGAATATGTAGGAAGAATCGCCATCGGTAGAGTGGAAAGAGGCGTAATCAAATACGGTCAGCCGGCGGTAATCTGCAGGAAGGACGGCAGCCTTGCCAATATCCGGATAACAAAGCTGTATAAATACGAGGGATTGAAAAGAGTGGAGGCAGAAGAGGCAAAGCTCGGTGATATCGTATGTGTTTCCGGTGTGGGGGAAATTACCATCGGTGAAACCATCTGCGATGTTGAAAACCCTGAGCCACTGCCTTTTATAGATATCGATGAACCTACCATCTCCATGACCTTTAGTGTAAATAACAGCCCTTTTGCAGGCCGTGAAGGCGCTTTTGTGACTTCACGACATTTGAGGGACAGACTGTTTAAGGAAGTAGAAACCAACTTGAGCATGCGGGTTCAGGAAACCGAATCTCCAGATGCTTTCGAGGTATCCGGAAGAGGCGAGCTTCATTTGTCCGTTTTGATTGAAACCATGAGAAGGCAGGGATATGAGTTCCAGGTATCCAAACCTCAAGTTATATATAAGGATGTAGACGGCGAGCTTCATGAGCCTATTGAGTACCTGACCATCGATGTGCCGGAAGATTTTATGGGTGTAGTTATGGAGAAGCTGGGAGTACGTAAGTCGGAGATGGTCAATATGCACTCTGCAAACCAGGGATATATGCGGTTGGAGTTTAAGATACCTGCAAGAGGCCTCATCGGATATCGTTCTGAATTCATGACCGATACAAAGGGAAATGGTATCATGAACCATGTGTTCCATGGTTTTGAGCCATTCAAGGGAGAACTCTCCGGCAGGACCAGAGGGTCCATGGTTGCCTGGGAGGATGGAGAAGCCGTTACCTATGGGCTGTACAATGCCCAGGAGCGAGGTTCTCTGTTCATCACACCGGGAACCAAGGTTTATGAAGGCATGATCGTAGGAGAGAATGCCCGGTCGGAAGACATAGTAATTAATGTGTGCAAAAAGAAACACGTAACCAACATGAGGGCTTCGGGTTCCGATGAAGCACTCCGGCTCACGCCGGCAAGAATTCTCAGCCTTGAGCAGGCATTGGAATTCATTGCCGATGATGAATTGGTGGAAGTAACGCCGAAGAATATCCGGTTAAGGAAGAAAATTCTTAATTCGGAACAAAGGGCGAAAGTAAAGAGCAAGTTATAAAAGATGATGCACGGAGGGTGGATAGGGTGAGTAAGAAGCAGGTTGAAAGTAAAAGTTCCAATGTCCGGTTTATTATATTGCTGACAGTCCTTGCGGTCATTTTTATGGGCAGCTTTGCCCTATCCTTCAAATTTGCCGTTGACAGCGGCGGAAGCGATGATAATGTTGTAATTAATGTAGACCCGGACAAAGGGATTCCGGTGGAAGTGCCGCTAGGTGCGAGTACAGATACCATTATAAATGCACTGAAGGAAAAGGGACTTGTAAAATATCCCTTTATCTTCAAGCTTTTATCCAATTTGAATGGTTATGATGGAACCTATAAATCAGGAACTCATATATTGAGCAAGGAAATGGAATATGAGGATATGATGAAAGTGCTGTCCAGCAATCCCGTGAGTGTAAAGGTACGGTTTGGAGAAGGCAGTACCATTGCCCAGGTAGCCGATGAGCTGCTGAAAAAGAAGATTATATCGGATAAAAATTCATTTATCAAAACAGCAAATACGGAAAAGTTTACCTATAAATTCATGGAGGGTATGACTAACAGGGAAAATAAACTGGAAGGTTATCTTTTCCCGGATACCTATGAATTCGGTTTGAAAGTCAGCGAGAAGGAAATACTGAAGGTAATACTGGATAATTTCAATGACAGGTTTAAGCCGGACTACTATGACAAGGCCAAAAAACTTGGGCTTACAGTGGACAAGGTGATTACAGTTGCTTCTATTATTGAAAAGGAAGCCAGCAATATGAAGGAACGGGCGATGATTGCCCAGGTTTTCTATAACAGAATGAACAGTAAGGATAAGAGCTTGAGAAAGCTGCAGTCCTGTGCGACGATTCAGTATGTATTCTTTAACAGGAAATCAGGTGTTCCCGAGGCTGATTTGAAGAGGATCGCAGAAGGAAAAATTCTGGATAAGGACATGGCTGTGGATGACCCCTATAATACCTATAAGGTGGAAGGATTGCCGCCAGGCCCCATTTGTTCTCCCAGCAGAGCTGCCATTGAAGCTGCGCTGAATCCGGATCCTGAGGCGAAGGATTATCTGTTCTTTGTAGCAAAAGGAGATGGAACCACTGCCTTTGCGAGGACGGATGCAGAGCATGCAAATAACCGGAAGTTATATCAAAAATAATGTGAAACAATATATTGTGAGGAAAGTTTTTCCTCACAATTTTTGTACTTGGAGATAGCTGCCCATGATCAATTATGAATATATAAACGAATATGTTAGAAATACTATAAAGCAGGAAGAGGGAGTTCTGGCAGAATTGGAGAAGTTCGCAGAGGAAAACCATGTTCCTATCGTGCACCCCGAGGTGGCAAGGCTTCTGGTGGTGTTGGGAAAGCTGGCCAGGCCCCGGCGGATTCTGGAAATCGGAACAGCCATTGGATATTCTGCTCTTTTGTTTTCTACGGTTCTGCAGCCGGGAGGAAAAATTGATACCATCGAGCGCTATGATGTTATGGTGGACCGGGCGATGAGCAACATTAAAAAAGCAGGGCTGGAAGATACCATTACTGTGATGGCCGGTGATGCCCTGGAAGTGCTTCGATGCCTGGACAAGCAGTATGACATGGTGTTTGTGGATGCAGCAAAGGGCCAATACCTGGAATTTCTGCCGGAATGCCTGCGAATGTTGAATAAAGGCGGGCTGCTTATATCGGATAATGTACTATATAAAGGGATGGTCGCCACGGACGACTTAGTGGTACGAAGAAAGAAAACCATTGTAAAGAGAATGCGTGACTATCTGGATGTAATTTGCCACCATGAGGAACTGGAAACCAGCCTTATACCCATGGGAGATGGAGTTGCACTGAGCTATAAAAAATGATGAATAGGAAATAAGGGTTCATCATTCTTTGAACAGGAGGATATGGATTTTATGAGAAAAATAGAACTGCTGGCTCCTGCCGGGAACCTGGAGAAATTAAAAATGGCCATTATGTATGGGGCGGATGCTGTTTATATAGGCGGAGAAGAATATGGCCTACGGGCTTCCGCGGATAATTTTACCCTGGAGCAAATGCAGGAGGGGCTCGGATTTGCCCATGCCAGGGGGAAAAAGGTGTACCTGACCATGAATATTATTCCCCATAATGAGGATTTTGAGGGAATGGGAAACTATGTAAAAGAGGTAGCCGCCATAGGGGTTGATGCCATTATTCTTTCCGATCCGGGTGTCTTTTCCGTCGTAAAGGAAAATGCTCCGAATATGGAGATCCATCTCAGCACCCAGGCGAACAATACCAACTGGACTAGCGCTAAGTTCTGGTATAATCAGGGGGTCAAAAGGATTGTACTGGCCCGGGAGCTTTCTATCAGCGAGATCCAGGAGATCAGGGAAAAAACTCCTCCGGACCTGGATTTCGAAATCTTCATCCATGGAGCCATGTGTATATCGTATTCGGGAAGATGTCTCCTCAGCAACTACATGGCGGGACGCGATGCCAACAGAGGGGAATGCGCCCATCCCTGCAGATGGAAGTACCATCTGGTGGAAGAAAAAAGACCCGGAGAGTATATGCCGGTATATGAAAATGAAAGGGGAACCTTTATTTATAACTCCAAAGATCTGTGTCTCATCGAGCACATCCCCGAACTGATCGAATCCGGTGCCCTAAGCTTTAAGATTGAGGGACGAATGAAAAGTGCCTATTATGTGGCGACTGTAGTAAAAGCTTACAGGGATGCTATTGACGCATATTATGCGGATCCGGAAGGCTATCAGTACAATCCGCAGTGGCTGGCAGAGTTGAATAAAGCCAGCCACAGGGAGTATACAACAGGGTTTTATTTTAATAAGCCTACGGGCCAGGACCAGATTTATCACACCAGCTCCTATGTCCGGGACTATACCTTCGTTGGTATGGTACTGGAGTATGATAAGGAAACCGGAATCGCAAAAATCGAGCAGAGAAATCGAATGTTTGCAGGAGATGAGATCGAAGTGGTAAGGCCTCAAGGTCCCTTCTTCACCCAGAAAATTCATGCAATGAAGAATGTGGAGGGGGAAGAGATTACGGTAGCTCCAAATCCGCAGATGGTCGTCTACATGCCTATGGATGAAGCTGTAGAGCCCTATACCATGCTGCGAAAGGAAGGGTAATGTAAATAAAGGTCCATAGAAAAAGCACAAGTAGACATTCGACTCTATTTGTGCTTTTTTCTTTATGGATCATGCAGTATACAAATTCTCCTAAAAGGCAAAAATATCTAGAATAAATCTTTAATTCGTAATTTGACTTCTTGGTAAGCTTCTGCTGAGAGGATATGGACAAAGGCTCCCTTATCTCACCAGAAGGGAGAGAACAGAAGGGCCTCACGGATAAAGGGACCTGTAAGAAGGCGCTAAAGGCTTGCAAAAAGGGAATTATGTATTGAAGAAAATAGATAAAAAGGGGGATTTTATGAACAGAAACAGACCTAGATTGCTAATAGCAGTCATCCTGCTTTGCTTTGCACTTCTTACCGGAAGGGTATTCTACTTTCAAATTGTAAAAGGAGTAAGGCTGGCGAAGGCTGCTACAGGGCAAAGAGTTGCAAATGTTGATTTTGAAAAACCCAGGGGCAATATTCTGGACCGGAACGGGATTCCTTTGACCAATAGAAATCCGAAATCAGTCATTGCTCTAAAGCCGCTGTCCTTAAAAGGCAAAGAAAATGATCTCCAAAAGATTTGTGATATACTGAGAATCAACTATACCGACATACGAAGACAGATCGGAATTAAAAGGGAACCGATCTTGGTTGACACCGATGAGGAGAGTAAAAATCAGATACTGGATATGCACCTGGAAGGTGTTTCTGCCGTTAATACCTTGAAGCGGTATGATGAAAATTCTGTGGCTAGGCATTTGCTGGGCTATATAAAAAAGGTGGATCAGGTTGGAGAAACGGGAATTGAAAAAGCCTATGAGGACATTTTAAAAATTGACGGTGAAAATAAGATTGGCGTTGTTACAGATGCCAGATATAATTTGCTGCCAGGGATCGGATACAGGGTTATGACAGCGGAAAGCAAAAACTCCAATGTAATGCTTACCCTGGACTATCACATCCAGCGAATTGTGGAGGATGTTCTTGATGACCACAGGATTACAGGAGCAGTGGTGATTGAGGACGTTACTACGGGTGATATTGTGGCTATGGCCAGCAAGCCTGACTATGATCAAAATGATGTAGGGAAATTCCTGGAGAATTCGAACAACGCATTGTTTAACAGAGCGGTGGCATCCTATAACCTCGGCTCCATATTTAAAATTGTAGATGTTGCCAAATACATGGAACTGAATATGCCTACAGATCAGGTGTATTATTGTCCGGGATTTATCAAGGTTGGAGATAAGGAATTCAGATGTTCTTCCTATGAAAAGGGAGGCAATGGATGGGTAAATCTGGAGGAAGCTTTTTCCGTTTCATGTAATACCTATTTTATCAATATGGGAATCAGTATGGGACATAAAAATATTATTGAAATGGCCCAGCGGTTTGGCTTTGGAAAAACCACGGGAATTGAAGCCCAGGGCATACCCGAGTCTGCCGGAAATCTTCCTGCCATATCTAAAAGCCTGACGGATGGAAACACTGCCAATATCGCCATCGGACAGGGGGATGTTATGGCTACGCCGCTGCAGGTGGCAGATTTGATTGCAACGGTAGCCAATGGTGGGATTAAGAACAAAGTGAACATCGTTGATTCCATCGTGGATAATGAACTGAATAAGAAAAAGCTGATAAAGACCCAGGAGGGAAGCAGAGTTATATCCAAGGATATTGCGGATTATATTAAAACCCTGATGGAGGATGTAACAGCCAAGGGAACGGGTACCAAGGCCCATTTGGAAGAGTACGGGGGTGCTGCCGGTAAAACCGGCAGTGCAGAGACCGGACAGTATGTAAGTGGGAGGAAGGTGGTTCATGCCTGGTTTGGCGGGTATTTCCCCCAGAAGCAGCCCAGGTATTCCATGGCAGTTTTTATTGAAGATGGTAAAGCTGGCGGGGCGGCTGCCGCACCTATATTTGCAGAGATCGCGCAGGAGATTTTGAAACGGGGATTGTAGGGATCCGTGAGTGATCGCTTCTCTCAGAAGGAGTGATGCATTGGAATATGGCCATAAGCCATGAATTGATGAGTTTGAATGGCGTGAACCCTTTGCACCCCTGCGGGTCAATACCTATGAGGGTATAAATTTGGCTGATGATGTAAGTCATTGTCTCTACTGCAGATCATTCATAGCTTCCGAAGAGGGAGAAGATGAAAATCTATATTTAAAAAATTTTTTTATAAACAGGCACCCATTTTTTTGCGGCTACATATACTGTAAAGTAGCCTATTTTATTGGGGGTGCTTTATTTGTTGTCCTTGTTTTTTTCTGGAATCATAGAATTGATCAGCAATATGTTCTTTATGGTTGGCTATGTTTCGAATGCAAATTCTTTTCCGCAGCCGCTGAGTCCGGAAGAGGAACAGCGCTATATCGAAATGTATAAGAACGGTGATGAGGAAGCAAGAAATATTTTAATTGAGAGAAATTTGCGGCTTGTCGCTCACATTGTAAAAAAATACTCGGCCAACAACAATGACTCCGATGATCTCATATCCATAGGTACTATTGGATTAATAAAAGCAATCTCTACTTTTGACCATGAAAAAGGTACAAGACTTGCAACTTACGCAGCACGCTGCATTGAAAATGAGAATTTAATGTCAAAAGGGTAGATGGAAGTCTTATGAACATGGTATACTTGTATTTATGAGCAAAAACCCTTTCCGAAAGGAATCATAGAATATGACATATGAAGAGGCATTGAAAATACTGCAGAGTTTTACGGTGGAACCGGGCCACGACTGGGACAGGCACTGTATGAAAGTGGCAGATATCGCTTATAGACTGGCTCTTGAACTTCAGAAATATATAGGCATTAACCCAGAAAAGGTAAGAGTGATGGGGCTTGTACATGACTTTGGCAGAAATGTGACGCAGGACCCTTACAGGCACTCCTATGAGGGATATCGGCTCATGAAGAAGCTGGGTTACCCTGAGTACGCAAGAATTTGTGTTTGCCACTCCAATGGTACCTATAAGGCGGAGGAGCTGGAAGAATACGGATTAGAACCGGAAGACTTTTTTGCAAAGACACTGGAGGAGAAATTAGTATTTATTGCTGACAGCCTGGAGTGCAAGGGGCAGATTATCCGGCATGACGTGAGAATTGCGCAAACCATTGAACGATATAGGAACAGGAATCCAGAGTTTATTCCGGTATTGGAAAGCAAACTGGAAGAGTTTAAGGCCTTTGACAAGGAAATCCGGGAGATTATAGGAAAGAGTATTTATGAGTTTTTCGGAATTTAAAAGGATGTAAAAATGCGGTGTTTCACCGCATTTTTACATCCTTTTAAATTTTCTGTTCTCTATTTTGAAGACGCTGGAGAAGTCCGGAAGGAATAAAACGGCGAAGTCCACCTGGAACGGAATTCAGATCCTCCGCAGTAATTCCGCCCATCAGTACCAGAACATAGAAATAGAGTATTCCGCCCACGCCAATGGCAGCGACAACAGCAATAGCATTGGTCAGGTATCCCTCACCTGCAAAGGAGAGTAATTTGGATAGTCCCAGGTAGCTCAGGCCGGCCCCCAGGCTCATTACTACTGAGGAAACCGCGGGCTTTAGGGCTATGGAGGCCAGGTTTATTCGTACTTTAAGGAAGCGGTTGATGGCAATTCCGTTTAACACAAGAGGGAGTGCATATCCCGCTGCGCTTCCGATAATGGCTCCGTAGATATTAATGGAGGGAATCGCAATCAGGAGATAGTTCAGCACTACTTTTATAATGATTCCCCATAACAGGTTAAAGGTGACTACATATAATTTGCCACAACTTTGCAAAACGCTGTTTTGGATCTGCACGATGCACATGAGAACCAGAACAACGGCCCCATACATCATAATGCGGTAGCTTTCACCAAAACCGATAAAAGCATAAATCGGGCGGCTTAGAACTGCCAGTCCCGCAGCAGAAGGAATTGCAATAAGCATACACAGGCGGAAGGCGTAATTGATCCTGTTTTGCGTCAATTCCCGGTTTTTTACCGCCAAAGCTCCGGCAATAGCGGGTATAATGGCGGCGGCCAGGGACGTAATCAGTGCGATGGGGACGTTCATCAACTGGACATACCGGCTGAGATACCCGAACAGTGCTGAAGCTCTCTCATCACTAAAGCCAGCAGCAAGTAACCTGCTTTTTGTATTCCAGGTATCAATGAGGTTTCCTGCATAGGTCAATCCAACCGACAAGGTGATGGGTACACTGTAAGCAACAATCCTTCTCACAAGTTGTTCGTAGGATAGTCTTTGAACAGGCAGGTGCGCTTCTCCTTTGCCCACCACAAACTTACGGTTTCTTCGATAACTGATAACAAGGTAACCGGCGGCCACTAAAGCGCCCAGGGATGTACCGATGGTTCCGCCGGCGCAAGCGGCAGCAACTCCGTAACGCAGAAGCAGATAAGCAAAAAGCAATGTAAAGACAGTGTTTATGACCTGCTCCAGAATTTGTGAAATTGCGGTGGGAGTCATATTTCCCCTTCCCTGGAAATATCCTCTGTAAGCCGAAGCTACGGCTGTAAACAGGAGGGTAGGGGAAAGTGCCATAATGGCTAAATGAGCCTCAGGAAACTTAACCAACACCGCCAAGGACTTTGCTGCTGCAAGTAAAAGCAGGGACATGACGGTGCCCAGCACTAACAGCAGTGAACGGGCTATTTTAAAGCTGCGGATAGCATCCTTATAATTTTTTACTGCGGCCAATTCCGAAATCAGCTTGGATATGGCGACGGGAACTCCCGAATTGGTCAAAACATAGATAAAGACATATACACTGTAGGCAGCCGTGTATATGCCGTAGCCGGGATCACCGATAATAGCGATTAAAAACGGTATGTACAAAAAGGATAAAACTTTAACAACTAATCCGGCAGCCGACAAAACGGCAAAGCCTTTTGAAACAGATTGCTCCTTCATACTTAGCTCCTTAAAAACCGATTGCATAATACTATACGATAGAAAAATATGTTTATCATTATATCAGAATTAGAGAAAAAGGTACATGTTGAAATTATAGACACATGCAATATATACTAATACGCAAAGCGCGTACTATTTATTAAGGTAATTTCTATGGAAGTATATGTAAAATTATGATTGCATTCATTGATATTTCCTATAATTCCATATACAATAATACTATATTTCTTCTGTAAATTCTTTACGCGATGATTACAGGTGTAAAGGGTCGGAAAATTCAGTAATAGGAGGTAGAAGCATGAATGCGTTTGAAGCGATATTCATCCGAAAATCCATAAGAAAGTATGACGAAGCAGGCCTGTCCAAAGAAATGCTGGAAAAGGTAGAGGATATTATTCGAAAAGCAGACCGGCTTTACAGCGATATCGATATGAAAATACATATCGTAGAAGAAGGAAAAAAGATACAAGCCATTAGTTCCGGCTTTATCGGCAGCTACGGGAAAATCTATGGCCCTCACTATCTAGTAATGACTTCGGTAGAAAAAGAAGGTTACCTGGAGAATATAGGGTATACTCTGGAAAATGTTGTACTGGAACTGGCTGCCCTGGGAATCGGAACCTGCTGGATTGGCGGTTCTATAAAAAAGAATCTTCTGGACGGCATCATTCATATACCGACAGGGCATACACCGGTTATTGTCATTTCTTTTGGGAAGCCGTCCAAGGGAAACGAGCTGATTCGGAGTGAAGCCGGCAAGGTGAAAAGGAAGCCGCTTTCAGAGATTCTCTCAGGAGGGATGGAGGGGGAATGGAAGGATATCATGGAAGCTGTGAGGCTTGCCCCGTCGGCGGTCAATTTGCAGCCCTGGCGCTTTAGCTTTTCAAATGAATATATTCATGCTTTTGTCGTTAAAAGGGGAGGGCTTATGTCAAAACACCTGAGTCTGATGAATCGGATCGACATCGGCATTTCCCTGAGCCATCTGGCTATCGCGGCCAGACATTTCAACAAGGACCTTCGTTTTGAAAAACTGCCGGGTGTTTTGGAGAAGGGCCTCATATATATAACAAGTGCCGCCAGGCAATAGTGACACCCCTTTAACGACGCCTTAAAAGCCCGTAATCCGGATTTCATTCTTGTAAACGATGATTTCCTTTACCAGGGAGCGGATTAGGTATTGTTTATCCTCAAAGGTCAGATTACCGCTGTCTTTGAGGATATAATAATCCCATGCGGCTTCTGTTGTGTTTCGGAAGGAAGCGGCAGCTCCTTCCGGTTCCTGCTTTGCAAGAAGTAGATCCCTCGTTTTTACAATACTGGCTTCTTCCGCATTGATCTGTCGAAGCCTCCGGCGTATATCCTCCAGGCCTGCTTCACCCAATTCCTCTCCTAATACGGACATCATTTGGATAAGGTTGCTTCGGGCCTTTTGGATTTCTGACAGGCGATGGCTTATATCCATTACATTCGTACCTTGCAAGGGTGCAGTGTCGTGTACCGGTAATTCCGCTGCAGTAAGAGACTTTAGCTGCTTCACTACCATATCCCATACCAGGCGATCCAGAAGCTCGGCTTTTACCCGGTTCCCACAGCCTCTGTTTTTTGCTCCTGCAGTTCCTTTGATATCACTGTATTCCAGAACATAGACACCCCAGTTTTTTGATTTCCTGCCTGTCAGGGTATTCCCGCAAGTTCCGCATCGAACCAGGCCGCTGAGCAAATAAGAGTGTTTATTTTTACCTGACCACCTACGCCGGGATTCTTCCAATAGTTTTTGAACATAGAAAAATATTTCACGGTCTATAATGGGAGGACAGGGAACCTGTATCCACTCTTCGGAAGGCCGCTGGCGAAGCGGAACACGGTCATCCGCAGCAAGGAACCGATTTGCAAGCATACCTTCACAGTTCCAGCGGTTTTGATAAAATTCCCCGATATAAGCCCGATTCATAAGGAGCTGCCGGACTACCTGCCGGTGCCATCCCTTTGCGCCGCGTTTTGTGGGAACCCCTTGCTCTGTCAGGTATTTGGCGATTCCATTGATACCTGCTGCGCTGTCAGGCTTGCCGGCAAAGAGGCGGAATATTGTTTTTACCATCTCTGCTTCAAGGGGATTCACCACCATCTGCTGAGTATTTATATCATAGTCATAGCCATAAACACCATAATCACGAACTACATGGCCCTGGCGGGCCTTTTCGCGCCGTCCCCGGGATGTGCGTTCATTGATCTTGGCTTTCTCAAACTCCGATATGGCGCCTCGCAGCTGGTAAAACAGCTTTCCCTCGGGACTCTGACCATACTCACCATTTACAAAGACCAAGGCCGACTTTTTTTCAATTTCCTCCGATAGAATCAGTTGGTTCATCAACTTACGGGATAGCCGGTCCGGGTCCAAACACAGGACCTTTGAAAACTTACCCTGGGCAACATCCTTTCTCAGGCGGGATAGTTGGGGTCTGTCAAGGATTTCTCCTGAAATTCCCTCATCGACGTATTCGATGATATCCTCACAACCTGCCAGTTTCCTGCATTCCCTGATCTGGTCCTGCAGGCTGTATCCCTTCCGGGCCTGCTCCTCCGTACTCACCCTGGCATAAATCGCTATCATTCTGCATCAGCTTCTCCTTTACGTATTTTTCCTTCAGATAATTGCAGCACATCTGCAGTGCTTTTGCCCAGTGTTCTCCTGGGATGAAGGTTGTTTTCACGTCAGTCACACTCCCAAACGGATGTATACACTATAAAGTATGAAGAGCACGGATTGTCTAATGACACGTGAACAACCCATATTCTGTAATGAAACCGGAGATTTTGATGCAGATACGGTCGACAAAGAAAATACAGAGTGAGGTTTCTTTGCAGGATCCAATCGGAGTGGATCGGGAGGGTAACGAAATTACTCTCATTGACGTGATTGGCAACGAGGGTGAGTCGGTAGTAGAGGAAGTTGAACTGAAAATGCAGGTTAGAAAGCTGTATAATAAGATGAAGGCCGTTCTGAAGAACAGAGAAAAAACTGTTTTGGAACTACGCTATGGCTTAGCCAACGGAAGCAGTAAAACCCAGAGGGAAATCGCGAAGATGCTGGGAATTTCCAGATCCTATGTTTCCAGAATAGAGAAAAAAGCAATTAAGAAGTTAAGTCGTGAGCTAAAACCGGAAAGCTGCAATTAGCGGCTTTCTTTTTTGTCCGCTTGTTAAAGAATTTCCGGCAGGGCCACGGTCATGCCAGGATAGAGAAGGTCAGGGTTAAGGATTCCCGGATTATAAGCCAGTACCTCATTCAGAGTGATTTGATAGCCGTAGAAATACAGTAACCGCCGATTGTAATTAGTAACGATCGATACCAATGTATCACCGGGTTTAACAGTATACGTAATCAGAGGAACTACTCTGGGAATATTAATTACCTGCCCGGGATAAATCAAATTCGGATTCCTTATCTGCGGGTTTACCAGCAGAATTTGGCGCAGGGTGAAATAGCCTGAGTTCTTGGCGATTTTGTCCAAAGTGTCACCGGATTTGACTGTGTAGGGGTCCACATACACAAACATGCCTCTCCATCCTTTACTATCTTCTATGTTATGTATACTATGCAGGAATGGAACCATCGGTTACTCTATCAAAAATTTACCTCTTGCTACATTAGTTTACAAAAAAATTATAATTTAAGCAGGAGAAGTAAATCTTTTACAGAATATAATAAAGTAGAGTGGTAGGAGGTAATATATATGGGCTTTTTTATTGTCTGTATTCTAGTAGTATTCTTTATGGGGGCAGCAGCTCCAGTGCCGCACCGGACGGGGATGCTTGCTGTGAAGAGGGTAGTGGTGAAAACTGTGATTGCGGGTGCGGTGACAATGAATTCGAGGGAGATTCAGGAGACCACTGTGACTGCAGCGAGGGATACGAAAGTGATGAAGGATATGACAGTGAAGACTGCTGCGATTCAGACTCAGACTCGGATTGATAGGAGGTAACTTGTATGGTTTTTTTTATTGTTTGTATTGTGATTGCCTTTGTTCTAATTGCTCTTTTTTCCGGGGCAGGGAGCCCGGGCACAGGTAACAGGAACATGGAGAGCAGAAATTCACAGAATCCTACCTCGACGGATCCAATGTCTATGGACCCCATGTATATGTTTACACACAATGGAGTTTTCAATGGAAGTAGCGAGCCGAATGTTGGACCCGATGGGAATTCAGACTTTGGAGGTGGAGACTGTGGGTGTAGTGACAGCGGATTTGGCGGAGATTCGGGAGGAAGTTGTGACTGCGGCGGCGGATGCGATAGCGGAGGAAGCTGCGGCTGTGATTAACAGAGAGTGGCATAAAACTTGCGGATTACAGAAAAGACAAAGGGTTCCAAGACTTTTCAATCTTGAAACCCTTTGTCTTTTGGTGCGCCATCGGGGACTCGAACCCAGGGCCCACTGATTAAGAGTCAGTTGCTCTACCAACTGAGCTAATGGCGCATACTGTTTGCATGCATCAGCACAATTCCATATTGTACAAGGGTATTTACCGTTTGTCAATACCTTTGTATAACTTTTTATATGACAAGAAGGGAAAGAGCCTTTCCGGGCGTAATAGCAACAATTATCAGAGCTGGAATAACAGGGCTCCATATGTGCACTGGAATGTGAAAGGCTGGGAGCTGTTTTTTTACAAACATAGATAAGTATCCTTAACGATCCACCGGAGGTTTTATTTTGTTGAGAAGCTCTTTTATCATACCGCTTTTAAAGACACCGGAAAGTATATTCTTCAGTATCAGCACAGTGATAGGTCCTAAAATCAACCCCAAAACACCGAAGAGCTTCAGTCCTGTATACATGGCTGTCAATGTCACGAGGGGATGGAGGCCGATTTGCTGGCTCAGAACCTTGGGCTCTGTCATTTGCCGCACTACAAGAACAATGGCATATAGAATAAAGAGTGATATTCCCAGTCTGAAATCTCCCAACAGCAGTTGATAAATAGACCAGGGAATCAATACTCCTCCCGTACCCAGTATAGGAAGGGCGTCAATAATGCTGATGGTAACAGCAAGCACAAGGGCATACTTCACGCCCATGATGGAAAAACCGATGAAAAGCTCTGTAAATGTGAGGGTCATGAGTATAAGCTGAGCCCGAAGGTATCCGAACAAAGCAGAAAAAAGGTCGTCCTTGATACTGAGAAGTCTGTTGGTCCAACTGTCAGGCAGATGGGACTTAAAATACTCATAAATACGATCCCTGTCACTGGCAAAGAAATAGGTCGAAAGAATGGTAACAAGAGTAAAGATAAGGGCCTCGGGAATCGAAACTGCCGTATTTACAAGGGCTTTGGCAAAGGTACCGATGCTGTTGGAGAGGCTTTTCAACAAATCCTGTATAATGGCTTGTATATTGGCGGTAATTTCAACAGGAAGTGCTGAAAACACGCTGTTTCCTTTTTCCAGCAATCGATTGATGTTGTCATAAAAATCCGAAACATACCGGGGAAATACCCGGGATATGCTGGTAAGCTCGGTTATAAGCTTGGATATAATGAGGGATATAATCAATCCAAAGGTGGACAGAACAAAGAGGATGGTCACCGCCGAAGCAAATTTCCTCGGCATCCTTACCTTTTTCATTAGAAAGCGGATGATGGGTTCAATCAAGGTGGAAATTGCAAATGCCAGAATAAAGGGAATCAGATATACGCTGGCTTTGACTGCCAGCACGCAAAAAAGCAATATTCCGGCAATAAAAAGGGTCATTTTAACAACTTTTAGAATACTCTTGCTAGTCTGTTGATCCATATAATATACACCTTTACAAATAAAATAGGGCCTTTCCTCTTTAGTCTAAAGTAACAAAAGGTAAACGTCAACCATATTTTAACCCAATGAATAAAATATTTGCATAAAATTGTTGCTAAAAACAAAACCATATGGTATACTACTACTCGGAAAAAATACACACGCAGCTTGATTTGTGAACAGTTGCCCATAACAGGGTTTTTCATGAAAGCGAAGGCTGCGGAGGTATTAAACAATAGGAGGTATTTAAAAATGGCAGTAATTTCAATGAAGCAATTGCTTGAAGCAGGTGTCCACTTTGGACATCAAACCAGAAGATGGAACCCTAAAATGGCGGAATACATCTTCACAGAAAGAAACGGTATCTATATCATTGACCTTCAGAAAACAGTAAAGAAGGTTGATGAAGCTTATTTCTTCATCAGGGAAATAGCAATGAATGGCGGAGACGTTCTCTTCGTTGGTACAAAGAAACAGGCGCAGGATTCCATTAAGGAAGAAGCGGAAAGATGCGGACAGTACTTTGTAAATGCAAGATGGCTGGGTGGTATGCTCACCAACTTCAAAACCATCAAGAGAAGAATCGAAAGATTGAACCAACTGCACCAGATGGAGCAGGACGGAACGTTCGAAGTTCTGCCGAAGAAGGAAGTTATCAAACTGAAGGGCGAAATGGAAAAGCTTGAAAAATACCTTGGCGGTATCAAGAACATGAAGAGACAGCCGGAAGCACTCTTCGTTGTAGACCCAAGGAAAGAAAGAAATGCAATTCTTGAAGCAAGAAAGCTCGGTATACCTGTTGTAGCCATCGTTGACACAAACTGTGACCCGGATGATGCAGATTATGTAATTCCAGGTAACGATGATGCAATCAGAGCTGTTAAGCTGATTGCAGGAAAAATGGCTGATGCTATCATCGAAGCAAGACAGGGCGAACAGCTGACAGATACTTCATCTGAAGAAAATGTTGTTGTAGAAGAAGACGAGGCTGTTGCAGCAGAATAATATAACAATAGAATCCGGTCTTCAGTCGGAGGACTGAGGCCGGATTTTTTGATGTACATAGCCAGGTGAAGATAAGTATAAAAGCATATAAAAAGTGAATAATATTGAATAATTTAGTGTGGAGGAGTTAATATGATTACGGCTGAAATGGTAAAAGAGCTCCGCGAAAGAACCGGAGCAGGTATGATGGACTGCAAAAAGGCTCTTACTGAAACAAACGGAGATATGAGTAAGGCTATAGAATTCCTCAGGGAAAAGGGACTTGCTGCCGCTGCAAAGAAGGCAGGAAGAGTTGCTGCTGAGGGTATTGTTGATTCTTATATCCATGGAAATGGCAGAATTGGTGTTCTTGTAGAAGTTAACATTGAAACTGACTTCGCAGCAAAGAATGAAGAATTCAAATCTTTTGTAAAAGATATTTTAATGCAGATCGCTGCTGCAAAGCCTGAATACATAAGAAGAGAGGAAGTTCCTGCGGAAGTTGTTGAAAAAGAAAAGGAAATCCTTAAGGCACAAGCTCTGAACGAGGGTAAGCCTGAAAAAATCATCGAGAAAATGGTTGAAGGTAGAATTGAAAAGTTCTACAAGGAAGTTTGCCTGCTGGAGCAACCTTTTGTTAAAGATCCGGACAAAACAATTCAGCAGATGCTGACGGAAAAGATCGCTACTATCGGCGAAAACATCAATATCAGAAGGTTTGTAAGATTTGAAAGAGGCGAAGGCATTGAGAAGAAGGAAGAAAACTTCGCTGAGGAAGTAGCTAAGCAAATTAAAGGATAATTATTAGAGGGAACATAACTTTATGTTCCCTTTTTTGGGGGTATCAGCAGGTTATCCACCTGCCGGTCAAAATACTGTTTTTGAGCAGGACTAAGTAAAAAGGAGCGGGGGTAAGTTTTCCATGCAAACACCGAAATATAAGCGAATCATGCTTAAGCTGAGCGGAGAAGCGCTGGCGGGTGACAAAAGAACAGGAATTGATTCTGAAATCCTTGGTGGAATTTCGGAGAAAATCAAAGGGCTGTATGAAATGGGCGTAGAAATTGCCATCGTTGTTGGCGGCGGGAACTTCTGGAGAGGCAGAAGCAGCGAAGGTATGGACCGTACAACGGCAGATCACATGGGCATGCTGGCTACGGTAATAAATTCTCTCGCGCTGCAGGATTCCCTTGAATCAAGAGACGTACCTACACGAGTACAAACTGCCATTGAAATGCGGCAGATTGCTGAGCCGTACATCCGAAGAAGAGCTGTAAGGCACCTTGAAAAGAAAAGGGTTGTCATATTTGCATGTGGAACAGGAAATCCATATTTCTCTACAGATACTACAGCAGCCCTTCGATCTGCAGAAATCGATGCAGAAGTGATTCTTTTTGCAAAGAAAGTGGATGGCGTTTATGATAGTGATCCGAACGAAAACCCCGATGCGAAGAAATTCGACAGGCTGACCCATACGGAAATCCTGAGCAGGGAGCTTGGCGTCATGGATTCTACAGCGGCATCACTTTGCAGAGATAATAAAATACCCATCATCGTATTTGGGTTAGACCAGCCTGAAAATATCATAAAGGTTGTGCTTGGAGAAGAAATCGGAACAATTATTGAATAAATAGAAAATAATATCCAATCTACGTATTGAATAAATTAGAATAAACGGATAAAATTTATATATAAATTTGAATAGAATTAGGAACCATAGGAGGAGGCGTAACATGGCAAAGGGAGATTACAAACCGATAGAAGAGAAAATGAAAAAAACCATAAATGTAATGAAGGATGAATTTGCAGGCATCCGGGCAGGAAGAGCAAATCCTGCGATACTTGACAAAGTGACTGTAGATTATTATGGGACTCCTACACCCATCACTCAGTTGGGAAATATTACAGTACCGGAAGCAAGA
Source organism: Bacillota bacterium (assembly GCA_023419605.1). Taxonomy (GTDB): domain Bacteria; phylum Bacillota; class Clostridia; order Acetivibrionales; family JAEZXR01; genus JAEZXR01. Next base: position 66,684 of record JAEZXR010000073.1, read on the forward strand.
ATCATCATGATACAGCCATGGGAAACTAAAATGCTGAAGGAAATTGAAAAGGCAATCCAGAAGTCAGATATAGGGATTAACCCGAATAATGACGGTAAAGGTTTACGGCTCATATTTCCGCCTTTGACAGAGGAGAGAAGACGCGACCTGACAAAGGTAATCAAAAAGTATGGGGAAGATGCCAAGGTGGCTGTAAGATCCATTCGTAGAGATGGTATCGATCAGTTCAAAGTGCAGAAGAAAAACGGGGAAATCACAGAAGATGACCTTAAGACTGCAGAAAAGGATGTCCAGAACCTCACAGACAAATACATAGCCGAAATCGATAAGCTGGTAGAAGCGAAGGAAAAGGAAATCCTCGAGGTTTAATTATGATACTGCCTGATATAATAGGGTTCACTCTGGATGAGGCAAAGGATCGGATTCAGAAATCCGGAATGGTTGTTGAAAGGCTTACAGTCCTGACACCGCCCAGAGAAAAGGCTTCGGAATACGATGGAACTTACAGAGTGATACGAGTTATTAGCATGGGAAATGACAACCTTGAACTACAAATATGCAAGCCCCTCTGAACAGGAGGGGTTGTTTGTTATTGCTGAAAGTATTATAATAGATTTGTTAAACTTTGGCATGGAATCATGTATTATATACTCTGTAAGCGATAAATGTAAAAGGTACGGAGTATGGATCTCGCTGCACAGGCGCGTCAATAATCGAAGAAAATGTGGTACCAGTGCTCGATATAGTATAATTGTTTTGGAGGTATTGATGTTTCTGATAGGGAAATGGCTAAGAAAAAAGAAAACGGAAGTGGATATGAATTCTCTTCCACGGCACATCGCCATTATAATGGATGGTAATGGGAGATGGGCTAAGAAGAGAGGGCTACCGAGAAATATAGGGCATAAGGAAGGTTCGCGGAACCTCAAGAAAATCGTTGCCTTCTGCAGCAAGATCGGTATAAAGCATCTAACGGTGTATGCCTTTTCCACAGAAAATTGGAACAGGCCTAAAAGCGAGGTAGACGGCCTTATGTCCCTGCTGTTAGAATATCTGAGAAATGCAGAAAAAGAGCTTGGCGGCGAAAATATACGCATAAAAGTAATAGGGGACATGAATGGGCTGCCGGAAGAGATTAGGAAGGAAGCAGCCAGGGTAACAAAAATAACACAAAAGAATACTGGGCTAACCCTAAATATCGCTCTGAATTATGGCGGAAGATGTGATATTATTTCTGCAGTACAGGAGGTTGCCCGGGATGTGAAGGCCGGTAAGCTCGATATAGAAAATATTGACGAGCAGACTCTTTCCATGCGGCTTTACACTGCCGGTATTCCAGACCCGGACCTGGTCATAAGAACCAGTGGTGAAAAGAGGATCAGTAATTTTCTTTTATGGCAGGTAGCTTACTCGGAATTTTGGTACACCGACGCTTACTGGCCCGATTTCGGGGAAGAACACATATTGCAGGCTATCAGGGACTTTCAAAAAAGGAACAGACGATTTGGGGGAGTTTAATTGAAGACGAGAGTAGTCAGCGGCATTATTGCGTTTCTATTATTAATCGCGGTTGTGCTGTCAGGTCAGGCTGTGTTTGCAGTGGTACTGTTTATCCTTGCGGTGATCGGTATGCGTGAGTTTTTTAAAGCTGTTGAACAAACAGGCTATAAAACGGTGAGAATCATAGGGTATCTGGCATGTATTGCGGTTTTACTCGCCGGATTGAACGGAACTCTTTTACATATTGATGCAGCGAAGGTATTCCAAGGGTTGTCTTTGGGGATTTTCCTGTTGGTGGTGCTTTTGCTGTCTTTTATCATATTTCAGCATGAGAAGTACCATGTTATAGGCATTGCATTGACTTTCTTCGGTGTTGTCTATGTTGTTTTTCCCTTCACTCTTGTGACTGTGACAAGAGCCCTGCCGCAGGGATTATGGCTGATTTGGTTCATATTTATCGGAGCTTTTGTTACGGATACCGCCGCCTATTTTGCGGGAGTGTTCTTCGGTAAAAGAAAGATACTGCCGGTAGTGAGTCCGAAGAAGTCCCTGGAGGGTTCTATCGGTGGGGTTTTAGGCTGTATCGCCATTACGGTTTTGTATGGATTGTTATTAAATTCCCGTGAAATTATTGGTATTATCCCTGTTTATCACCTGATTCTACTGGGGCTTTTCAATGGAGTAATTTCCCAAATCGGGGACTGGGCCGCCTCGGCTATCAAGCGCTATGTAAAAATAAAGGACTATGGAAACCTTATGCCGGGCCATGGTGGAGTGTTGGACCGGTTTGACAGCATACTGTTTACTGCTCCGGTGGTATATTTCTATTTCAGCTTGCTGGTACTATAAGATACAGGGGATGAAGCAAATGAAGAACAAGAGAAGGATATCAATTCTTGGCTCTACGGGGTCTATAGGAACGCAAACGCTGGATGTTGCCAGAAATCTAGGAACTGAAGTGCTAGGACTCTCTGCAAACTCCAGTATAGAATTGCTGGAAAAACAGATACGGGAGTTTCAACCCCGGGCGGTGTCTGTCGGAAGCGAAGAATTGGCACAGAATTTGACAAAAAGAATCCATGGAATGGATGTAGATATATACTATGGTCTGGAAGGGCTAAACAAGATTGCTTCCATGGAAGAAGTCGATACCGTGGTTACATCGGTGGTAGGCGTTGCAGGTCTCATTCCTACCATGAAGGCTATAGGGAAAGGAAAAAACATTGCGCTGGCCAACAAGGAAACACTGGTTGCCGGTGGACAGATTGTAATGGCAGAAGCCCAAAAGCAGGGTGTAGAAATTTTACCTGTAGATAGTGAACATTCTGCTATCTTTCAGTCTTTAATGGGTAATAATAAGAAAAATGTTTCTAAGATTTTGTTAACGGCTTCCGGCGGACCCTTCCGAGGGATGAAAAAAGAGGAATTGAAGTCGGTTACACTGGAACAGGCCCTAAAGCATCCGAACTGGAGCATGGGAAGCAAAATCACCATCGATTCTGCTACCATGATGAATAAAGGGCTGGAGGTAATTGAGGCAAAATGGCTCTTTGGGATGGAAGCAGAGCAGATTGAGGTATTGGTGCACCCACAAAGCATTATACACTCCGCAGTTGAATATATTGACGGTTCGGTAATCGCTCAGCTGGGCTCCCCGGATATGCGTATTCCCATACAGTTTGCCCTTACCTATCCGGAAAGAAGCACTAGCAGTTTCTCAAAACTGGACCTTTTCAAGACTCCGAATCTTACCTTCGAGAAGCCGGACTATGAGGCATTTCCCTGCCTTAGATTGGCTTTTGAGGCATTAGAAATTGGCGGTACCATGCCGGTGGTTCTGAATGGGGCAAATGAAATCGCCGTAAGTCTGTTCCTGGGCAGGAAAATCGGTTTTTCGGACATACCGCGCATCATTGAGGCAGTGATGGGTAGACATACCGTGAATATTATGCCAAGCCTTGATGATATAATAGAAGTAGACAACTGGGCAAGGGAAGAAATGAAAAAACAATTGAAAATTGAGAATTAAAAATTGAAAATGATGTAAAGGCCCAGAAATTTTCTACACTTTGCATTACTTCAATTGTACTTAGGCTTTTAAACTATCGTTAGAGACTTTGAATTCTCAATTTTCCATTTTCAATTCTCAATTAATGATTGGAGGTTGCTTATGGAAATTCTTATCGCTATACTAGCTTTAAGCTTTTTGATTATTGTGCATGAATTTGGACATTTTATTGTGGCAAAACTTTCCGGAATCAAAGTATTGGAGTTCTCACTGTTTATGGGCCCGAAGCTTTTTAGTGTGCAAAGAGGGGAAACCATGTACTCTGTGCGCCTTGTGCCTTTGGGCGGGTTTGTAAGGATGGAAGGGGAAGAACAGGCTTCGGATGATGCAAGAGCCTTTAATAGGAAACCGATCCTTACAAGAGCTGCCGTAATTGCTGCCGGACCTATTATGAACCTGATCATTGCCGTGCTTTTATTTGCAATTGTATTTTTTGCAAACGGTTATAATACAAATATTTTAGGAACTGTGGAAGATAAATCTCCGGCGTCAGCAGCGGGGCTTCGACCCAATGACAAGCTGCTCAGCTATGATGGTAAAAAAGTTTATGACATCATGGACCTCACATTGTTCCTATATGCATCGAAGGGGAAACCGGCAGACATTGAAGTTGTCAGAGCTGGACAAACAATTAAAACTGCCATCGTTCCAGATATCTATGAGGAGCAGACAAGGTACCTTCTCGGATTTACGCCCAAAGCGTCAGAAGGGCAGGATTCAAATGTCGTTGCCAGTGTTACGGCCAAATCGCCTGCTGCCGGAATTGGGCTGAAGGAAAACGATCGAATTGTGCGTATTAATAATAAAGCCATTTCTACTCGTTTGGAGATCAATGAGTATTTGAATACCAACCAGAGTAATCCCGTGGTAGTGACTGTAGTGCGGGATGGCAAGGAAATAACCCTGGGAACGGCAACACCTGTTTCACAGAAGATACCGGAGCAGTATATTTTAGGCGTTGACTTCCAAAGTGCCCGTGGAGGCGTTGGAGACGTGGTGAAGCAAGCCTTTGTTTCATCTTACTCCACAACACGCCAGATGTATTATTCGCTGCTGTGGCTGATACAGGGAAAAGTTTCGGCTAAAAATATGATGGGGCCTGTAGGCATCGTCAGTTCCATCGGGGAAGTCGTGCAGCAGAGTCCGGGTATATCCTATGCAATCCTGAATTTGCTTAAGTTCACTGCATTAATCAGTATCAATCTGGGTGTATTTAACCTTATACCTTTTCCTGCGCTGGATGGCAGTAAATTGCTGCTGTTGGCTGTGGAAGGCATCCGAAGAAGACCGATTCCGCCGGAAAAGGAAGCAGCTATCACCATGGTTGGATTTGTGCTGCTGATTATGCTTATGATTTTTACTACCTCCAATGATATTCTCAGGATTTTCCAAAAGGGGTAGGCCTAAATGCAAGTTGCAAGTTGATAGAGAACAGTTCATAACACACGATTGGCTGAGGCCAATCGTGTGTTATAATTATATAAATGCAAGTCGATGGAACCTCAACCGGGAAAAGGGAGGAAATGTATGGAATCTTACATAACCAGAAAAAAGACTAGAAAGATACGTGTAGGGGATTTATTCATCGGTGGAGATGCTCCGCTCTCGGTGCAGTCTATGACCAATACCGATACGCGGGATGTCCCTTCGACCGTTGAACAAATTAAGAGACTGGAAGAGGCAGGCTGTGAGATCATAAGGGTTGCCGTACCTGACCAGGAAGCGGCAGCTGCCATAAAAGAGATCAAGAAGGCCATAAGGATTCCACTGGTAGCAGATATTCATTTTGATTATCGGCTGGCTTTGGCCAGTATGGAAAACGGAGTAGATAAGATCCGACTGAATCCGGGGAATATCGGCGACCGGGATCGGGTCCGCATGGTAGTGGAAATGGCAAAAGAGCGGGATATTCCCATACGAATCGGGGTTAACTCCGGCTCTGTTGAAAAGCATATCCTCGAAAAATACGGAGGTGTAACACCGGAGGGAATGGTTGAAAGTGCCCTGAGGCATGCAAAAATACTGGAAGATCTGGACTATGACAAGATTGCATTTTCCATTAAGGCTTCCAGCGTTCCCATGACCATTGCCGCCTATCGGCTGATGTCCGAGAAATCGGATTATCCCCTTCATATCGGTGTAACTGAAGCAGGTACGGTATACCGGGGAACTATAAAGTCTTCCATTGGTTTGGGCTGTATGCTGGCAGAGGGAATCGGAGATACGTTAAGGGTTTCACTGACAGGGGATCCGGTGGAAGAAGTGAAGGTAGGAATTGAAATTCTCAAAGCACTGGGTCTTCGAAGGGGAGGTGTGGAATTTGTATCCTGTCCCACCTGTGGAAGGACACAAATCGACCTTATTGATATTGCCAACAAAGTAGAGGAGAGAATCCAGGCACTGGACAAAGACATAAAGGTGGCTGTGATGGGCTGTGCTGTAAACGGACCTGGAGAAGCACGTGAAGCAGATATCGGGATTGCCGGTGGAAAGGGCGAAGCTCTGCTGTTTAAAAAAGGCGAAATTATTCGTAAGGTATCCCAGGATAGGATTGTAGAGGAACTTCTCAGGGAAATTGACAAGCTATAAAGATGAATGAGGCAGGATAAATAATTGCATACTAAAAGTAGATGCAAACTAACTCACCCCCGGCCCCTCTCTTTACAAAAGAGAGGGAAGAAAAGCACTATTCCCCTTCTTTTTTGAAAGAGAAGGGGCTAGGGGATGAGTTAGAAATACTTCGTTTTACCAAGGATGTGAATTTCGATGCCTGTGAGTGCAATTATACCTGCTTATAACGAAGAGAAAAACGTGGGTAATGTTCTGGCAGTATTAAAAAATGTCTGGGAGATTGACGAAATTATTGTTGTAAATGACGGGTCCAGGGATAATACTGCCCGTACGGTAGATCAGTTTGGTGTAAGGCTGATAAATCTTCCCAGAAATATGGGAAAAGGTGCAGCATTGAAGGCTGGACTGGACAAATGCTGTTCAGAATATGTTTTATTCCTGGATGCCGACCTTGTAGGACTTACGGAAAATCATATACGGAAGCTGATGGCTCCCGTATTGAGCAACAGCGCCGATATGACCATTGGAGTTTTTCGGAGTGGCAGAGTTCGGACCGATTGGGCGCAAAAAATATGTCCTTATTTATCCGGGCAAAGGGCTGTACGTAAGGCTGTTCTCGATAATATGAAAAATATGGATATGGCAGGATACGGAATTGAAATTGCTTTAACCAAATACATAGAGAAGGAAAAAATCAAGGCCCTTGAAGTGGAACTGGACGAGCTTACTCATATCATGAAGGAAGAAAAGCTGGGTGTAGTCCGTGGATTGGGGCATCGAATGAAGATGTACTGGCAGATTTACAGAGGACTTAGATTGCATCGAACACATTAAAGGGGTCATATACTAATGCAAAATGTGGCAATACAGGACAAAAATATATTGCAGCTGTTTCCCGAGGTTGCACAGTCGGGAAAGCTGGCTGAAATCTTTGGAGAAACAAAGATTATTGGAATTAATGTATATAAAAAGACAAGACGCCTTGAAATACATGTGGCCTGTGATACCCTCATACCCTCCAAGGCGGTCTGTGAACTGGAAAAAAAGCTGAGGGACTCTTTTGGTCTTGATTCGGTGATTGTGAAGCCCAAGTTTAGTGTGGAGCTTTCTTTACAGGAGGTACTGGATCAGTATTGGGAGAGTATATTGTTTATGATAAATTCGCGGGTAGCGCTGAGCCGTGGCATTATGGCAGGGTGCACCTGTGAGCTTCAAGACAAAAAGCTTCGCATTCACCTTAAAACAAACGGAACCGCCATTTTGCGGATTCGAAACTGCGACCAGATGATCGAAAGCATTTTGGAAGAGAGCTTTGGGGTCAGTGCCAAGGTCGAATTTGTTGACTTTACCCTGGATGAGGAAAGCATCGTCAAATACCTCAGCAAGAAAGAGGACGAAGAAGCAAAGGTAGTAAGCGATGCCATGGCCGGGTATTCTGTGCCTTCTTTCCCGGAAGGAGAGGCAAAACCTAAAGAACAAAAAGCAGCAGATCCTGGTGGAATTATTTTGGGTAAGAACTTTACCGACAGTATTATGAAAATGTCAGATGTGACGCAGGATTCGGGAAAGGTGGCCATCTGTGGAGATATATTCAGAGTGGAAGCCAAGGAACTGCGCAGCGGCAAATTTATTTATATGTTTGATATCACCGATTACAGCAGTTCGGTATCGGTTAAATTCTTTGTAGAAAAGGATGATATCGAATACATTCAGGAGAATGTTAAGGAAGGCCTCTATGCGAAGGTGCGGGGAGAAGCCCAGTATGACAAGTTTACCCGGGAACTGACCATCATGGCCTCCGACATCATCCAGATGCAGAAGACCATGAAAATGGATACTGCGGAGGTGAAGAGGGTGGAACTGCACCTGCACACGCAGATGAGTACTATGGACGGGATTACACCGACCAAAGAACTGGTGAAAAGAGCCGCACAATGGGGGCATAAGGCGATTGCCATCACGGATCACGGCGTGGTACAGGCCTACCCCGACGCCTTTGACGCAGGAAAGAAGCACAAGATTAAAATTATCTATGGCGTTGAGTGCTATATCCTGAATGACAATGTGCCTTTCGTCCTTAACTCCAACAACCAATCCTTGGACGGGGATTTTGTAGTTTTTGATATTGAAACCACCGGCCTCCATTCGGATCGGGATAAAATCACTGAAATCGGGGCGGTGAAGGTCAGCGGCGGAAAGGTGATTGACACCTTCAGCACTTTTGTAAATCCGGAAATCCCCATACCTGACAACATAACCAAACTAACGGGAATTACGGACGAAATGGTGCAGGATGCGCCGAAAATCGATATCGCGCTGAAGGATTTTATGGAATTTTCAAAAGGGTGTGCGCTGGTGGCGCACAATGCCTCCTTTGACGTGGGCTTTATCAGGCACAATGCGCGGCGGCTGGATATAAAGGTGGAAAATCCGGTATTGGATACTCTGCAGTTGAGCCGTAAAATGTTTCCGCAGCTCAAACGGCACAAGCTGAATGTAGTGGCTGAACACCTGGGAGTGAAGCTGGAAAACCACCACAGAGCTGTAGATGATTCCATGGCGACGGCAGAGATTTTCATTAAATGTGTAGAAATACTGAAGGATAAAGGTGCCTCCACTGTCGATGACATTGACAAGGTCTTCGGTGGAGAGGTAGATTATAAAAAGGCAGATACCTACCATGCCATTATTCTGGTGAAAAACTCGGTAGGGTTAAAAAATCTGTATAAGATCATATCCGAGTCGCACCTGAAATATTACCATAAAAGGCCAAGGGTGCCTAAAAAGCTGCTGATGGCCCACCGGGAAGGACTAATCCTTGGAAGTGCCTGTGAAGCCGGGGAGCTGTACAGTGCTATTGTAGAGAAGAAAAGTGATGAGGAAATCAAAAAGATTGCACGTTTCTATGATTACCTGGAGATTCAGCCTCTGGGCAACAACCAGTTTATGATCGCCAATGGTACTGTTCAGGGACAGGAGGATTTGAAGGAAATCAACAGGAAAATTCTCCGCTTGGGTGAAAAATATGATAAGCCTGTAGTGGCAACCTGCGATGTGCACTTTATGGATGCCAGGGATGAGGTATTCCGTCGTATTCTGATGGCAGGAAAAGGCTTCAGTGATGCGGATAACCAGGCACCGTTGTATTTTAGAACAACAGGAGAAATGCTGGATGAGTTCCGCTATCTGGGAGACGAAAAGGCGTATGAGGTGGTAGTCACCAATACAAATCTCATCGCCGACATGATTGAGGAAGTTCCTCCGGTTCTTCCGGGAACACATCCTCCGAAGATGGAAGGTGCGGAGGAAGAAATAAAGATGCTGGCAGAAAACACAGCCAGGGAACTCTACGGAGATCCGCTGCCGGAGATTGTGCAGCAAAGACTGGACAAGGAATTGAACTCCATCATCAAAAATGGGTTTTCGGTAATGTACCTGATCGCCCAGAAGCTGGTGCACAAATCCTTGACCGATGGGTATTTGGTGGGTTCCAGAGGTTCCGTCGGTTCCTCTTTTGTAGCCAACATGGCAGGAATTACGGAGGTTAACTCCCTGCAGCCCCATTACCGGTGTGAAAGCTGCAAATACTCGGAATTCATTACCGATGGAAGCTACGATTGCGGCTTTGATCTTCCAGATAAGAATTGTCCCCAATGTGGAACTCCTTTGAAAAAAGATGGCTATGACATTCCTTTCGAAACCTTCCTGGGCTTTGATGGAGATAAAGAGCCGGATATTGACTTGAACTTCTCCGGTGAGTATCAGCCGGTGATCCATAAATACACGGAGGAATTGTTTGGTGAAGGTCACGTATTCCGGGCGGGAACCATTGCTTCGGTGGCCGAAAAGACAGCCTTCGGTTATGTGAAGAATTATATGGAGGAAAGAGGAATCGTCACCAGCAATGCGGAAATGAACCGGCTGGTAAAGGGCTGCACCGGAGTGAAGCGAACTACGGGCCAGCATCCGGGAGGAATCATGATTGTGCCCAGTGACAAGGAGATTTATGATTTTTCTCCGGTCCAGCATCCTGCGGATGACACTGAATCCGAGACCATAACCACACACTTTGATTACAACTTTCTCCATGGTAGTATACTGAAATTGGACATATTGGGGCATACAGTGCCTACCATTATTAGAATGCTGGAGGATTTGACGGGGGTGAATGCACAAACCATACCCATCAATGATCCCCTGACCCTCAGCCTTTTTAACAGTACGGAGGCCTTGGGAGTGAAGCCCGAAGACATCGGCAGTGAAGTAGGGACGTATGCGATACCGGAATTCGGTACCAAGTTCGTAAAGCCGATGCTGCTGGAAACGATGCCGAAAACAGTTTCAGAGCTGATACGGATTTCCGGTTTATCCCACGGGACCGATGTATGGACTGGAAATGCTCAGGAACTGATTCGCCAGGGAATTGCACCCCTGTCACAAACCATTTGTTGCCGTGACGATATTATGATTTACCTGATGCACAAAGGACTGCCTCCGAAAATGGCTTTCAAGATCATGGAGGATGTTCGAAAAGGCAAGGGATTAAAGGATGAATACATTGAGGAGATGGTGAAAAACAATGTGCCGGGCTGGTATATCGAGTCCTGCCAGAAAATCAAGTACATGTTTCCGAAGGCTCATGCTGCGGCCTATGTTATGATGGCTCTAAGAATCGCATGGTTTAAGGTGCACTATCCCAAAGCCTTTTATGCGACCTACTTCTCGGTGGCAGTCGATGATTTTGATGCAGATTTCATTGTCAAGGGCAGCGAAAGGATACAAGTGAAGATCAAGGAATTGGAACAGAAACCTAAAAATGATGTCACCCAGAAGGACAAAGACTTGATCACTATTTTGGAAGTTGCCAATGAAATGTTCGCCAGGGGGATCAAACTCCATAAGGTGGATTTATATAATTCGGATGCGGTCAAATTCCAGGTGACGGAAGAGGGGATAAGGCCTCCGCTTCTGGCTCTGCAGGGTCTGGGCCGGTCTGCGGCGCAGAACATCGTAGAGGCCAGGAAGGAGGGGGAGTTTTTATCCCTGGATGATCTTAGAATCAGAGCCAAAGTGACAAAAGCCGTTATCGAAATACTCCAGCAGCATGGCTGTCTGGAGGGTGTACCGGAGACAAATCAATTAAGTTTATTCTAAACAGAGGGAACCCCCTCTGTTTTTTTATGGATTGTGAGAGGGCTGGTTGAATAGTATGTAATATTATGGTAGCATTTAATAAAGTGCTTCTAACCAGCTTTGGTATAATCTTTTTTTATTTCAATCAATTTCTGGAGGCATAACATGTTTTGTCCCAATAACAAAGTCCATCCGTTGACAAGTAACTAAAATAATGAGAGGTACCTATGAAGATAGCCGTATTATCAGATATACATGGAAACTATATGGCCTTAGAGGCGGTTTTGAAAGCTCTAGAAGCCTGCAAGGTAGATGGCGTGATTGTTGCGGGTGATCATTTTCATGATGCGCCACAGCCCATGGAAGTGTTTTATGCACTGCGAGCAGTTAAAGGGTGGATTATCAAGGGCAATAAGGAGGAGCGGGTACTAAACTACCATAAAGGGAAATTTGCCGATTGGGACAAGTACCTACAGATGTCCTCCTTTATGTCAATGTCATTTAGTTAAGCTGTATTTCATCAGAAAAACATTATATAATGGTAATAAAAAACGGTAGATGCTATCATAAGCAGCTGCCGTTTTACTTTTTAAGCAACACAAAAGCAGGTGCCAAGTGTCTTGGACCTGTTCTGATTACTTTATGGGAAATTCTAAAAATTAAGATACTCTGTAGGCAAAACTTATTGCACTTTTCGGTTTCTTTTTTCTCTCAAACGTTCGATTAGATCGAATTGATGAAACAAGTTTTATTAACATTTCTAATAGTGTATTGCTTGAAAGCTTTTCCTTAAAAAATTCATAGCATAGCGTTATTGATTTTGAAAAGTTAATTCTTTTATTCTGTTCAGTTGGTTGATCATAGACGATGGAAGCAGAAAAATTATACATGATTAGCTTTGCATATATTTCTTGAAATATAAATTCTATTTTTTTACTATGAAAATTTATCAAACCAACATTATATTTTAATTCCTTAAAAGATGTTTCTATTCCCCAGCGCAAGTGATACAACTCTTTCAAAACATCAGCTGAAAATTCTTCTCTTGGAAGATTGGTAAAAATAGTTTCATATGATGTATCCGACAACTTAAATCGTACTATTCTAATAGGTAGATCATACATTGTATCACTTTTTGGCTGAATATAGTCAAATGTTGTATGAGGCTGAATCCAACGGTATCTCTCAGAATTTTCTTTTATAAGTTTACGTGTCTCTTTTGTTTGTCGACGTGTCAAGGTTATCATAACATCAATATCATATTCCTCTGTATGTGGCGCTGTATAATTTATTCCGTATGTCTCTTTGGAGCGGATTATATAAGACCAGTTCTTTTCCTGACAGTGAGCGATATTGTTAAATGATGCATATCCCCGGTCAGCAATAATGATAGATTTATCCTGTAACCTAGATCTGTCAATCATCGAAACAAGTGCACTGTGTTCATTCATGCCGATTTTTGATTGAAGGGATGCATCAACATAAATGTGCTGCAAAATATCATACATAGCATCCAGATGCAGTAAGTTGTAGCCTTCACTTGTATCATCGTTTGCTAGATATGTAAAAACTTCTCTTTTATCTGTAGGTAATCTAACATCTGATCCGTCTACAGCCAACAATCGATAGCCTTTATATAATGATTGCCTATCACACTTATTCACAAAGGAATGAAAGACGTCTTCTATTGCCTGATATTTGATTTTGCTCCGTTGCTGAACAAATGCTGATGCAGATACTGTATTAGTTGAGTAACCAAAGTAATTCCACAATTCCTTACTTATAGTATTTCCACCCATTCCGATCAGCAGGGACATAATGGTTGAAAAATCCAGTTTTCTTTTTCTAGTAAAGTTCTTTGTTGGATCAATAAGATAGTCTGACAGATGTTTCTCAACTTCTTCGATTACATCATTGAGATTTAGTTTTAAAACGTCAGGGTTCATAGGCTGCCTCCTTAAAAATTTATACTTTAAGGGGCGAAGCCCGCAAATTTTTGACAATTTGTCAATACTTTTTATATGTGTTTGTAAAAAAATAAGATAAAGATACTCTTTACTATGAAGTATCTTTATCCTATTAATTGCTTAACTAAATGACATTG